>JBEBGD010000023.1:0-61309 GCA_040081625.1 Chthoniobacteraceae bacterium | reverse complement strand
GCGTCTGCGATCGCCCCTTCCTGATGAATGATGTATTTAGTCATAGAGCCGGCAAGCCAATCAGCTCACCCGCGCCCTCTCATGCCATCTATGCGCTGCGTGGAACGCACCGGAGTTGCCCTGTGATAGTGGATCTGCTACCCGGCTTGGCGGATGGTGGGGGCGCGGCTTCGCGCGACCTCAGCGCGCGGCGAGGCCGGCGCGCAGGTCGAGGCAGACGGCTTGTTTGGTCGAGCGGAGGAAGACCATGCCGTTGCTGACGACGGGGGTCGTCCAGCATTTGCCGTCGAGCACTTTGGCGCGCGCGACTTCGGTGTAGGCGCCCGGCTTCGCGGCGATGAGCACGATCTCGCCGGCGTCGCTGAGCGCGAGGATGTGTTCGCCCACGCGCACGACGTGGCCGGGGCCGAAGCCTTCCTTTTCCCACTTCACGCTGCCGTCCTTGATGTCCACGCACTTGACCGGGCCGCCGCCGTATTCCTTGAACTGGAACATGCCGTAGAGGTGGCCGTCGTGGAGGACGGGGGTGCTCCAGTGGTTGGCGAGCGGTTTGTCGCCGCGCATGCGGTAGAGTTCATCGGCTTTCCAGGTGGTGCCGCTGCGGGTGATCTTCACCGCGCCGGCGCCGACGCCGTAACCGGCGGAGCAATAGACGATGTCGCCGGCGACGACGGGCGACATGGCGGTGCTGACTTTGAAGTCGAACGCGTAACGCCAGAGTTCCTTGAGGGTCTTCGGCTCGACGGCGAGCAGGCCGCTCTTGAGGAAGTAGATGATCTGACGCTGGCCGAGGATGGTGCTGGCGACGGGCGTGGAGTGGGTGATTGCTTCGTCGAAGGCCTTGGAGACGACGGCGCCGGTCTTCGGGTCGAGCGCGAGCAAGGACTGGCCCGGGCCGCCGCCGGCGACGTAGATGAGGCCGCCCTCGAAGAGCGGGGATGCGGCGTTTTTCCACTGGATGTTGCGGCCTTCGTGGTCGGCGACGATGTCGCGTTTCCAGAGCGATTTGCCGCTGGCGGCGTCGAAGCATTCGACGGCGAGGTCGGCGTTCATGGTGACGACGGTGTTGCCGATGACGGTGGGGGTGCTGCGCGGGCCGTCGCCGCCGTCATTGCCCTTGGCGCCGGCGTCGCCGCCTTTGGCGCCGTAGTTGCGGACGCCGAGCGCGGCGGTCCACTTCTCTTTGCCGGTCATCGCTTCGCGGGCGACGAGCACTTCCTGCGGGATGCCATCGATGTCGCGGCCCTCGATGGTGTAGCAGCGCGCGTTTGCGACTGCGAAGGAGGAGAAGCCGAGGGCGCTGTCGGCTTTCCAGAGCACCTTCGGTCCGCCGGCGGGCCACTGGGCGGAGATTTTGTCGGGAGTGGAGCCGTCGCCGACGAGGCCGCGGTATTGCGGCCAGTCTGCGGCGTGCACGAGTGAGGTGGCGAGGGCGAGGGCGAGGAGGGTGCGGGTCATGGTGGTGGTGAGTGGTCGAGTCTTAATCTGAATCCTAATCTTAATCTTAATCGCAATCTCATCCCTCGCTGCGATCCCGCAGCAGATTAGGATTAGGATGAAGAGGCGCTACGCCGCTGGCGCGACGACGAGATCGTCGAATCGAATCGGCGTGCCGGAAAAGGGATTGCCCCAGACGCCGGCTTTGCCTTGCGGCGGGGCTTCGGGGGCTTCGTATTTGATCGTCCACGCGGCGGGCTCGGCGCCGTCGGCCGGCCAGGCTTTGCCTTCGACGATCCACTTGCCGCCGGCCTCGCGGACCTGGAGGCGCAGCGCGGTCCACGCACCACTGGTCCACGCGAAGGGCACGCTCGCGCGCGGTTCGTCGGACTTGAAGATCTCGAGCGTTCCTTTGGCGGCGCTGACTTGCACGCGGTAGCCGCCGACGCCGCCGAGGCTCAGGGCGAAGGCGGGCGACTTGCGCTTCACGTTGGTGGCGAAGAATTTTGCGCTCGCGCTGAGCGGCGGTTTTTCGCTCGGGCCGAAGAGGACGCCGAAGGTGTCGAGGGGCGCGCCGGGAAGTTCGATGAATTTCTTCCCACCTTCCTCCACGATCTTGAAGTCGCCGGCGAACGACGTGAAGCCCTCTGGCATTTTGCCGACTGCGGCGGCGTCGAAGTTTTCCGAGAAGATCGGCTTGGGCGCGTCGGCCGCGAGAATCGCAAGGGGAAGAGCGAGGATGAGGACGATGGATTTCATGATTTGGCGCGCTGGCGTGTGCTTCATCCGCAGAGGCTTCGCGACTTAGGAGACTGTTGAAATACCTCTGATGACCCTTATGAGAGGGGCGGCTCTCGACGGCGCTCGGGGCACTGAACTCGCCGAAGTGGTGCAGTCGCAGGTCGCACTGCCGGGAGCGACGACGAGAGTGAGGGCAGGAATCGGAGCGCGCATCGTCGGCCTTTGAATTTCCGCAGCACAGCGGCTTGAGCCGCGCAGATCAAGCTCCGTCTTCCCTCTGGATATTCGCTCAGTCCCGCCGAAAGCTCCCAAGACGCCGCCGGGCCGCCCGATTGGCCCAGCGGCGTTTCCTTATCCACTTATGACCACCACCGAATCCTCACCCCAGACCTCAGCCGCCGGCGACGAACTCGACGACCAGCAGATCGCCGCGCAACTCGTCGCCGCTTACCGCAGCATCGCCGCCGAGATGGGCAAGTTCATCGTCGGGCAGGACGAGGTGATCGAGCAGCTCTTCATCGCGGTGCTCGCAGGCGGACACTGCCTGCTCGAGGGCGTTCCCGGCCTGGCGAAGACGGCGATGATCCGCACGCTCGCGCAGTCGATGCACCTCGGCTTCCGGCGCATCCAGTTCACGCCCGATCTCATGCCGGCGGACATCACGGGCACGGACATCATCCAGGAAGACCCCGCGACCGGACGGCGGCAGTTCATTTTCCAAAAGGGACCGATCTTCACGCAGATGCTGCTCGCGGATGAAATCAACCGCACGCCGCCGAAGACGCAGGCCGCGCTGCTCGAGGCGATGCAGGAGCGCAATGTGACCGTCGGCGGCCACACGATGGCGCTCGATGCGCCGTTCTTCGTGCTCGCGACGCAAAACCCGATCGAGCAGGAAGGCACCTACCCGCTGCCCGAGGCGCAGCGCGACCGGTTCATCTTTCTCGTGCGCGTGAACTATCCGTCGCGAGACGAGGAGCGGCAGATCATCGCGCGGACCACGGGCACCTTCGGCGCGGACATCGAGGCGGTCGTCTCGGGCGAGCAGATTCTCGAGCTGCAAAAGGTCGTCCGCAAAGTGCCGGTGCCCGATCACGTGATGGACTTCGTGCTCGATCTCGTGCGCTACACGCGGCCGAAGACCGGCGACGCGCCGGCGTTCGTGAAGGATCTCATCGAGTGGGGCGCCGGGCCGCGCGCGTGCCAGAACCTCGTGCTCGCCGGCAAGGTGCGCGCGGTGTTGCGCGGTCGTTTCCACGTCACCATCGACGACATCGAAGCGCTCGCGCAGCCGGTGCTGCGGCATCGCATTGTGGCCACGTTCAACGCAGAGGCCGAGGGCGTGACGACCGACGACATCATCGCGAAGATCCTGAAGGCGGTGCCGCGCGGGGAAGTGAAACGGGTGATTTGAATGGGAGGAGCGCAAGCTGTCAGCCGCGGCGCCTGCGGCGGGCCAAACTTCAAACTTCAAACTTCAAACGCCAAACGCCAAACGATGCGCGCCCAGCACGCTCACCAGTTTTCGCGGGAAGCCGTTTGGTGTTTGGCGTTTCGCGTTTGGCGTTTGGTGTTTAGCCGCCCGCAGGGTCACCCCGCAGCGAACCGGCCCGCCTAAATGTCCCACGTCGCCGACTTCCTCAAACCCTCCGATCTCCAGCGGATCGGGAATCTGCAAGTCTTCGCCCGCCAGGTGGTCGAAGGCTTCTGCTCGGGCCTGCACCGCTCGCCGCACAAGGGCTTTAGCGTCGAGTTCAAGCAGCACCGGCCTTACGTGCCCGGCGACGAGATCCGGCACATCGACTGGCGCGTTTTCGGTCGCAGCGACCGCTTTTACATCCGCGAATACGAAGAGGAGACGAACCTCCGCGCGACGCTCATCCTCGATCGCAGCGGCTCGATGGGATACGGCGCGAAGACGAGCAAGTTCGAGTATGCGACCAAGCTCGCTGCCTGCCTGTCGTATCTCATGCTCCAGCAGTCCGACAGCGTGGGCATGGTCACCTTCGACACGGAGATCCGCCGCTACATCCCGCCGCGCTCGCGCGTGAGCCACTTGAAAGTGCTCATCGACGAACTGGAGAACGGCAAGACCGGCGGCGAGACGGAGCTCGGCACCGTCTTCCACGACCTCGTCCCGAAGCTCCACCGCCGCGGCCTGCTCGTGATCCTGAGCGACTGCTTCGGCGACGTCGCGACCTTCCTCAAGGCGATGGCGCACTTCCGTCACGCGTATCACGAGATCCTCGTCTTCCAGATCTGGGACCGCGACGAGCTGGAGTTTCCGTTCAAGGGCTGGACGCAATTCGAGTGTCTCGAGCGCGCCGGGATCAAGCACATGCTCGATCCCGTGCTCTTGCGGCAGGCGTATCTTGAGAACCTCGGGAAGTTCCGTGACGAACTCACGCGCGGGTGCAGGCGGCATAAGATCGACCTCGTGCCGTTTTGCACGGACCAGCCGTATGCGGAGGCGCTGGCGGCGTATCTCAGTCGGAGGCTGGCGCTGAAATGAAGGAGGGCGCGATCAAGAAGGCTGCGGCCCTGCCGGCGGCTCAACGTTCAACGTCCAACGTTCAACGTTCAACTTCCAACGGGGAGGCGGATGGACGCGTGTTCGATTTGGAGGAGCGGCTGCTCGAATACGCAGCGCGCATCATTCGACTTGTCGATTCACTTCACACTACCAAGGCGGCAAATCACGTGGGCGGGCAGCTCCTTCGGTCCGGCACTTCACCGTTGCCGAATCACGGCGAAGCCCAAGCCGCAGAGTCGCGCGACGACTTCATCCACAAGCTCAAGATCTGCCTCAAGGAACTCCTCGAGTCCCGCCGCTGGCTTCGCCTCATCAAGCGCGTTCCGCTCATCGACAAGCCCGACAAACTCGATCCGTTGATAAGCGAAACCGAAGAACTGTTCCGCATCTTCGACCGCAGCATCCGCACCGCCCAGTCCAACGCCTCCGTCCACGAAAATGCCCCCGACCTCGACCGTTGGAAGTTGGAAGTTGAACGTTGGACGTTGAACGTTGAGCCGCCCGCAGGGCCCGTGAACTACAGGAAAGCCACCCGCAAAAGGAGAGCGCCGTGACCTTCCTGAACGCCGCCCTAGCCTTCGGCTCCCTCGCCCTCGCGATCCCGATCATCATCCACCTCTTCCACAAGAGCCGCTTCAAGATCGTCGTCTGGGGCGCGATGCATCTGCTCGAGGCGGTCATCCGCCAAAACCAACGCCGCATCCAGATGGAGCAGTGGATCCTCCTCGCGATCCGCTGCGCGATCCCGCTGCTGCTCGCGCTGCTCATGGCGCGCCCGCTTTGGAAAGGCGCCGCGAAGCTGCTCGGCGACACGAAGACCTCGACGATCATCCTCCTCGACAACAGCTACTCGATGGAAGCCAGCCGCGCCGGCACCTCGAACTGGTCACTCGCCCGCGACGAAGCGGTGCGCATCGTCAGCGAGCTGAAGCAGGGCAGCGAAGTTGCCATCGGCCTCATGGGTGAAGGCGGCGCGGGTCTGCTCGACACGCCGACCTACGACACCGGTCGCGTGCTCAGCGCGCTGCAAAAAGCCGACGCCGGCTTCGGCCCCGCGAACGTGCCCGCGTCGCTCGATTTTGCCGCGAACACATTTGATCAAATGCACGAGTCTGTGCGGCAGGTCGTGGTGCTTACCGACTTCCAGCGCGCTAGCTTTTCCCCGCAGGAGGATTCGCTGATCGGTCAGATGCTCGCGCGAATGAAGAAGCAGGCGTCGCCGCCCTCGGTCACGCTTTTCGATGTCGGCCCCGAGGTGCGCGAGAACGTCGCCGTCGAGTCGCTCGACTTCTCGCGGCTCATGGTCGGCGTCGGGCAGAAGGTGCAGATTCGCGCGAACATCCGGAACTTCGGCGACCAGCGCTGGCCGGAGCTGCGCATCAATTTTCGCGTGGACGGCAAGGACAAGAGCGCCGCGCAGATCAAGCTCGGGCCGCGCGAAAAAGGCCAGGTGCTCTTCACGCACGTCTTTGACACCGCGGGCTCGCACGTCGTCGAGGTGAGCGCCGACGCCGACTCGCTCAAGGCCGACAACACCTACCTCGCGAGCATTCAGGTGCGCGACCGCGTGCCCGTGCTGCTCGTCGATGGCGAGCCGAGCAAGGAGGCGCTCAAGAGCGAGACCGCCTTCGCGGAGATCGCGCTCCAGCCCTTCGCCGCCGGTCGCGTCGAGCTCGCCGACCTCATCAAGCCGAGCGTCATCGCGCCCGAGGCGATCAACCCGCAACTGCTCAACCAAAGCGCCGTCGTGATCCTCGCGAACGTCCGCAAACTCAACGATGGCCAGCTCCGCGCGCTCGAGGAGTTCGTGCGCAACGGCGGTGGCCTGCTCGTCTTTCCCGGCTCGAAGATCGACGCGGCGTGGTATCAATCCGCGCTGCATCGCGACGGCAAGGGCCTGCTCCCGCTCGCCTACGCCGAGCTCGCCGGCGATGCGAAAGCCGGCGCGACGCCCGCGAGCGTCGTCTCGCAGCGGTTCGAGAATCCCGCGCTCGAGCTCTTCAACGACCCGCGCAACGGCTCGATGGCCGACGCCGCGATCCGCTTGTGGTTCAAGACCAAGGACGCGCCCGCCAGCGGTGGCGAGCCGCCTGTGGTGCTCGCGCGGCTCGACACGGGCGACCCGCTTTTCGTCGAGAAGAAGTTCGGTGAAGGCCGCGTGATCGCGTGCAGCACCGCGCTCGATGCCGACTGGGGCAACCTGCCGATGCGCCCGTTCTACCTCCCGCTGCTCCAGCGGCTCACCGTCTATCTCGCGAGCACCATCTTCCCGCCGAGGAATCTCGAGAGCGGCAAACCGATCGCCGCCTTCCTGCCCGCCGCCGACGTGGACAAGAAAGCCACGCTCACGCTGCCGGGCGGCGACGCGGTTGAGTTGAAGATCGCGCGGAAAGGCAGCCTCGGCGACGCCGAGTTTGCGCGCACGCAGCGGCCCGGCCTCTACACGCTCACGCCGCCCGGCGGGCAGCCGATCCACTACGTCGTGAACGCGAACCGCCGCGAGTCCGACACCAGCAAGCTCACCGGCGCGGAGATCGACGCGCTCGCCAAGTCCCACGGCGTGGTGCTCGTGCGGTCTTCAGCGGAATACAAACAGCTCGACCAGAAGCGGCGCTTCGGCACGGAGCTGTGGAAGCCGCTGCTCTGGGCGCTGCTGATCTTTTTCATCGCCGAGATGGTGCTCCAGCAGATCTTCGCCGGCGTGCGCCGGAAACCCGCGCCGCTTCACCCGGTCATGGCCCGATGAACGAGCGCGTCGAAACCTCGCTGCGCTGGGTTGGCGACTGGCCCTGGTGGGTCGGCGTCCCCGCAGCGATCCTGCTTGGTGCTGCCGCGTTCGTCTTTTACCGGCGCGACGTGCAATCGCTCGCGTGGTGGCTGCGCGTCTCGCTGCCGGCCATGCGTGCGGCCTCGCTCGCGATGATCGTCGTCATGCTCAGCGGCCCGGTGCTGCACCACCGCAAGACCATCGGCGAACTCGCGAAGCTCTGGGTCTTCATCGACGGCTCGCAATCGATGACGCTCACCGACGCGTCGATGGACACCGGTCGCAAGGTGCTCGTGCTCCAGCGGCTCGGCCTGCTCAAGCCCGACACGATCAAGACCGAACTGCCGCGCTCCGCCGAGGCGCTCGCCGAGGCGCAGGGCGCCGCCGAGCGAGCGCAGAGCATCGCTGCGATGGATGCGGCGACGTGGAAACAGCTCGTCGATGAGTTCAGCGCGCGTGTCGAGGAAGCGCGCGGGCTTCTCTCCGGCACGGTCGAGACGGAGCGGATCGAGCGCGCGAAGCGCGACCTCGTCGATGCGTTCCCCGACCTCGCGAAGCGCTCCGTCGCGAGCGCGGACGAACTCGCCCGCGCACGCCGCGACATCGGTCTGCTCGGCGGCGCCGCGCGGCGGTGGCAGGACGAACTGCGCGCGTTGTTCGAAAAGTCGCTCGCGCCGCAGCTCGCCGACGACAATTCGCCGCTGCGCGTCGCGCTCGTGAAGTTCGATGCGCTGCCGCGCTGGCAGCGCGTGCAGTCGCTCCTGCTCGATGGCGAGGCGGGGAAGAAACTGCTCGGCAAGCTCGCGACCAATTACGAAGTGCAGGTGCTCCTGCTCGACGGGCACACCGCGCAGCCCCTGTGGCAGCCGACCGCCCGCAACTCCGCCCTTCCGCAGGAGCTGCCGAAGCCCGCCGCCGACATCAGCGATCTTGCGACCGGCTTGAAGAATGGCGTGACCGGCGTGGCGAAGGACCAGCACGGCGCGGTGATCGTCTTCACCGACGGCCAGCACAACGACGGCGAGTCGCCCGTCGAAGCTGCGAAGGTGCTCGGCGGCAAAGGCACGCCGGTGTTTCCGATCGGCGTCGGCAGCCAGTTCAAGCCGCGCGATCTCGCCGTGCTGAAGGTCACCGGCCCGGAGTCCGTCTTTCACGACGACCGTTATCGCGGCGAGGCCGTGCTCAAGGACGACGTGCCCGCCGGCCAGCCGTTCACGCTCAAGATCACCGACGGCGACAAGATCGTGTGGGAGCAAAAGCTGATCACCGAGGGACGTTCGCCCCGTCGCGTGGCGTTCGATTTTCCCGTGAAGGAGATCACCGAGGCGCGGCTCGGGCAGGCTGCCGCGGGCGCGGAGGTCACGGGGTTTGCGGTCGAGTTGAAGGCGGTGGTCACGCCCGTCGAGGGCGAGCGCGAACTCTCGAACAACGAAGGCGCGCTGCGCTTCCGCGCCGTCACGCAGAAGCGGCGCATCCTCATCGTCGATGGCCGCCCGCGCTGGGAGACGCGCTACCTGCGAAACATGTTCGAGCGCGACGAGCAGTGGGAAGTGAACTGCGTGATCGCCGGCTCGCAGACCGGCCAGGGTGGTTTCGTGCGTGGCGACCGGTCGGAGCAATTCCCCACCGATGCCGCGAAGCTCCAGGCCTACGACCTCATCTTCTTCGGCGAGATCCCGCGCATGATGTGGAAGGAAGACGAGCTTCAGTGGATCCACGATTTCGTCGCCAAGCGCGGCGGCGCGCTCGTCTTCATCGACGGCGCGCGCGGTTCGTTCCGCGAATACGAGGACACGCCGCTCGCGCCGGTCTTCCCCGTCCAGTTCAAGCCCGGCCTCGGCATTCGCGATGGCATCGCGCACCTCGTGCTGACCGATCGCGGCGCGCAGATCGCGGCCTTTTCGCTCACGCCGGAAAAGGAGCTGAACGCCGAGACGTGGCTGACGCTCCCGGCGCCACACTGGCTCTCCGACGCCACGCCGCAGCCCGGCGCGGAGGTGCTGGTCGAGGCCGAGGTGAATGGCCAGCGCACGCCCGCCGCGGTTGTGCGCCCGTTCGGCGCGGGGCAGGTCTATTACCACGCCTTCGACGACTCGTGGCGCTGGCGGCACGACGTCGCCGACCAGTGGCACGTGAAGTTCTGGAACCAGATCGCCGCCTTCGCCGCCGAGCCGCCGTTCGCGGTGCGCGACAAATTCGTCGCGCTCGACGCCGGCGCGATCACCTACCAGCCGGGCGATACCGCCGACCTGCGCGTGCGGCTGCGCGACGGCGAGGGCAAGCCGGTGAGCAATGCGACCGTCGATGCCGCGCTCTTCAAGGATGGCCGCCGCGTCGCGTCGATCCGGCTGAGCGCAGAGGAGGGCGGCATTTTCCGCGGCAAGACGGCGCCGCTCGAGCCTGGCAACTACGAGGTCGCCGTCGAGACCGCGGCGATCCCCGAGAACCAGCTCAAGGCGCGCACGGCGTTCAAGGTCGAGCCGCGCGACACCGGCGAACTCACGCAGCTCAACGTGAATGAAGATCTGCTGCGGCAGGTCGCCGCGGCGAGCGGCGGGCGCTACGTGCGGGAGGAGAACTTCGACCGCGTGCTCGAACTGCTCGCGCCGATGACGCAGGGCAAGGTGGTCGAGAGCGACACGGTGCTGTGGCAGAGCTGGTGGTGGTTTTTGCCGATCCTGGGGCTGCTGACGATCGAGTGGCTGCTTAGGAAGAGGGCGGGGATGCTATGAACATTCGACAATTTTTCCGAAGCCACGGCGCCTGCGGCGGGCTTAACGCCAAACGCCAAACGCCAAACTTCAAACGCCAAACGAAACGCGCGCGCACTACCCGTTTGGCGTTTGGCGTTTGGCGTTTGGCGTTTGAAGTTGAGCCCCGCGCAGCGGCCTCCGCCGCGATCAGCGCTCCCAAAGTCATCCTGCCATGAACCTCGACCCACGCATCCTCTCGAAGCTCAACGCCTTCGCCCAGCGCCGGCGCAAGCTCATCCTCATCCGCGGCGCAGCCACCGCGTGCGGGATGCTGCTCGCGACGATGCTGCTCGTCGCCGCCGCGGATTACCTCTTCGTGCTGCCCGACGGTGTCCGCTACGGCTTGAGCGCCGCGGCTTACCTCGCGGTGCTGGTCGCGGAGTGGCGCACGTGCCTGCGGCTGCTCGCGCACGCGCCGGGCCCGAAACGCCTGGCGCGACTGATCGAGCACGCGGAGCCGAAGCTTCGCGAGGATCTGCTCTCGGCCGTCGAGCTCGGCAGCGAGGACGAGTCGCGCGTGTTCGACTCGCCGCAGTTTCGAGCGCTGGTCCAGCAGGATGTCGCGGCGCGCATCGACACGATGGAAGTCGATCGCGTGCTCCCGGTGAATCTCGTCCGGCGTGCGATCATCGCCGCGAGCGCGATCCTCGTCGCGGTCGTCGTGCTTTTCATCGCCAGCGGCTTCCAGCTCGGCACGCTCATGCTGCGCGCGCTCATGCCCGGCGTGAATCTCGCCCGCGTCTCGAAGACCCAGATCGAGGTGCTCAGCCCGAGCCCGGCGGAGACGCTCGTGCCCTTCGGCGACGCGGTGCCGCTGCTCGTGAAGCTCACCGGCGTGCCGGCGCGCGAGGCCTTCCTCGAGACCTTCACCGAGCGCGACGGACGGCAGAAGGTGAAGCTCACCGCCGTCGGCAAGGACACCTTCTCCGGCGCGATCCAGGTCGGTCGCGAAGACATGCGTTACCGGGTGCGCGCGGGCGACGGCATCACGAAAAAGTATCTGCTCGATGCCGAGGCGCGGCCTTACATCGTGAAGTTCACGAAGACCTTCCGCTCGCCCGCCTACACGAAGGCCGAACCGCGCACGGTGACCGAGGAGAACGGCGATCTCATCGCGATCGAAGGCACCGAGGTCGATCTTTCGCTCGAGACGAACCAGCCGATCAAGACCGCGGAACTGCGGCTTGATCAAGGCAAGGGCGGCACGACGGCGCCGCTCGAAATCGGCAAGGACGGACGGCTCACCGGCAGCGTGCGACTGGACAAGAGCGGCACGTATCGAGTTCACCTCTTGGCGAAGACGACGGACTTCGAGAACAAGTTCGACCCCGAATACGAGCTGCGCGCCGAACCGGACCTCGTGCCGAAAATCGAGATCACCGAGCCGAAGCGCGACTTGCTCCTTCCCGCGAACGATGTCGTCGATATCGCTGGCGAGGCGAGCGACGACCAGGGGCTCGCGCGCGTCGAGCAGCACATCCGCGTGAACGAGGATGCGTGGAAGAAAGCGCCGCTCGCGGGCGAGAGCGGGCTGAAGGCGACCGTCACACGGCGCTGGGACTTGTATGAGCTGGGCGCGAAGGCGGGCGACCTCATCACGACGAAGCTCGTGGCCTTCGACCTGAAGGGAAACAAAGGCGAGTCGCGACCGCTGCAAATCACGGTCACGACCGCGGGCATGGAGATCAAGCGGATCGAAACGCTCGACGCGATGGTGGCGCTGCACGAGTCGCTGAAGCTGTGGCGCGGCTCGGTCGAGGCGCTGGCGAAGGCGACGAGCGAGGCGCGGCAGCGGTTCGAGCAGACGGGCGGTGACGATCCGCAGCGGACGGTGGCGCTCGCGGCGTTCACGGCGGCGGATGTGGAGTTCGAGCAGCAGCACGGGGAGACGGCGGTCGCGCTCGCGACCGCGCTGCGCACCGCGCAGCCGGGCCACCAGGGTGCCGATCTCGTGACACTCGGGCGGCAGCTTTCGAAGGTCGAAGCGGGCACCGCGCGCAACGCGAAACTCAACGCGACGGTCGCAGGCGCGAACCCGATGATGGATTACGCGCGGGTGCTCATGCGCGATGCCGACGACTCGACCAGTCGGGCGGCGCAGCGGGCACGCGTGATCGAGGAAGGCTATCGCGTCCTGCTCAACAGCGAGGAGGCCGACCTGCTCGCGGAGAACGCGCAGATCATCAACCGCGAGCAGCAGCGCCTCGCGGAACTCGCGCGCGCGAGCGGCGCCGATCCGGCGCGATGGGCGGCGCTCGGCAGCCGGGTGCGCGTGATTCTCTCGGAGACGAAGAGCCTCGAAAACATCCTGGTGCGCGTCGGCGAGCGCGGGCTCGGCGGCGACCGCGGGAAGAAGCTCGCGGATGAGTTGCGGAAGCTGCGCGAGACCGTCGAGCGCGCGATCGCCGAGCGCGGCCTGACGCGCGAACTTCTCGCGCCGACGCTTAACCTCGCCGAGGGCGTGACGCGTGCCGAGCGGAGCGCGCTGGAACTTCGAGCGGAGCTCGAACGCAAGCCGGTGCAGGTCGTGCGCGACATGCGGCAGGATTCGCAGGCCGCGTGGGCGGCCTTCGGGCGGCTGCTCGGCGAACTGGACAAGGTCGCGGCAAACAAGGCGCTGCCGCCGGAGCGGCTCGCTGAGCTGCAGGGCGGGCGGTGGGACGCGAATCGTGATGGCTTCAAGGTGCATGGCGATCTCGAGGAAATCCGCCCGACCTCCGATGCGGAGTTCGTGAGCGATGTGCGCGCGACCACCGCAGCGCTCGAAGGCCTGCGGGTGCTCGCTGCTGCGAACGGCCTGCCCGCGACGCGTGAGCGCATCGCCGCGCTCGATCGCGCGTTTCGTCTGCTCGAGGGCTCTCACGATTTGCAGGAGCTGTTTGACGGTCTCATCGTCATCGCGGCCGAGGAACGCTGGAAGATCGCGACGCCACGCGCGCGCACGGCGGCGCCGCGCGACTGGGGATGGATGGAGGACCGCATGCAGCAGGCGCCGGGAGACCTCTCGCGGCTCGACTTGCGCGAGCAACCGGTGCGCGACGCGATCGTCGCCGCGCAGCGCATCCTCTCCGACGCGCAAAAGGCTCCCGCCTTCCGCGACATCGAGCGCGAGATGAAAGAGCGCCGCAAACCGACGCACGTGCCGGCATCGACCCGCGCCGAGGCGGAGACGCTGGCGGCGGAGGTGAAGCGCGCGCTCGATTTGCTGAGGCCGCACGTCGAGGCGGCGCGGGAGCAACTCAAGCAGATCGCGCCGAAGCTGAGCGAATATGCGAAGGCGCTGAACAAGCAGACCGAGCAACTGAAGCAGGAGACCAAGCAGCAGGAAGCGCAGGCGAAGGAGAAGCCGGCTGAGGAGGCGAAGGCCGACGCGGAGAAGGCGCTCGCGAAGCAGGAACAGCTCAATGAAAAGCTCGAGGCGTTGAAGGACCAACTCCGCGCCGATGCGAACAAGCAGGACGTGCTTCAAGCCGATCAGCGCGAGCGGGCACGCGATGCCGACGACGCGCTGGCGATGCTCAAGGACCCGCCGCCGGCCGCGTCGGATGCGCTCAAGGACGCCGCGCAGGCACAGACCAAGGACGCGCAGGCCGAGGCGCTGGCTCAGGCCGCCGGGCAGCAGGAGAAGCTCGAGAAGGCGCTCGACCAGATCGCAAAGCACTACGACGCGCTCGAGAAGGGCGAGGACACGAAGGACACCCGCACCGCGATGCGGGAGATGGAAAATGAACTCGGGATCAAGCAGCAGCTCGACGAGCAGTTCGCGAAGGCCGAGCGCATGGCGCAACTCGCGCGGTCTTCACCGGAGGAAATGCTCAAGCAGCTCGAGAAGGCGCTGCCGATCAATCCGCTCATGCAGCAGGAGCTCAGTGGCATCGCGCAGAGCACGCTTTCCGAGGCGCACCGAAAACTCGAGGCAGCGAGCAAAGCCGAGGACCGCGTGGCGCAGGCCGTGAGTCAGCTCGCGCAGCAGGAGCGCGCTGCCGCGCAGGCGCAAACCGCGCCGCAGCCACCGAAGGATCCGCTCGCGCAAAACCAACCGCCCGCGCAGCAACCGCCAGCACCGCAGCCGGCGCCGGCTCAACCAGAGCCACCGGCGCAGCCATCCGCAACGCAGCAGAACCCGCAGCTCGCAGCCGCCGCGAAGCAACAGGAGGCGATTCGTGACACGGCGGCGGAAGCCGGGGCCGATGTGCAGCGCGCGGGCCGGCATGAGCAGCGGTTGGAGAACGAGAAGCCCGGAGAGAAGCTCCAGCAACTCGGCGCGGAGATCGCAAAGACAGCCGCGGAGAAAGTGCCAGCCGCGCAGGAGGCGCTCACGAAAGCGCAGCAGGCGCAGGAAGCGCAGCAGCCGGTGGCGACCGCGAATCAGGAACTCGCCGCGCAGGCCGCGCAGCTCGCCCGCGCGATGCGTGGCGAGGACGCGCCGCCGCCCGTGCCCGACCTGCCGCCGGCCACGCAGATGAATGCAGCGCAGCACCTGGCCGCGCAGAAGATGGCGCAATCGCAGCAGCCCGCATCTCCGCCACAAGGCCAGCAGCCATCGCCGCAAGGCAAGGAGACGGCGCAAGCTCAGCCGTCTTCGCCTCAGCAAGGCCAGCCGCCTTCCTCACCGGCGACGCCGCAAGGTCAGCAACCGGCCGAGCCCGCGCAGCCGGGGATGCCGTCGCAACCGCAGCCGGGCGAGGCGGACTTTTCACCCTCGATGCTGATCACGGCGACGCCGCAGGAGCAGACGTGGATGGCGCGCACACTCGACGCGCTCGACGCGGCACTGAACGCGCCGCCGACTTCACCAAGCGAGGAAGGCCAGCAGCAACAACAGCAGGCCGGGCAACAAGGCGCGCAGCAACAACAGCAGCAGAAAGACCAACAGGGACAGCAACAGCAAGGTCAGCAGCAGGCGCAGCAGGGCAAGGAATCGCAGTCGATGCAGCAGGCGCAAAACGCGATGCAACAGGCGCAGCAGGCCGCGCAGCAGGCGATGCGTCAGGCGCGTTCGCAGAATGTGCAGCCGACGCCGCAGAACATGACGCCGAAGACCGACCAGCAATCCAAGTCCGAGCAGGGCGCACTCGCGCAGATGGACGGGAAGGCGCACGGTGCGTTGCCGGATGCGGCCGCGCTGAAGGCGGGCGAGTGGGGCAAGCTGCCGAAGCAAATGGCCGAGCAACTCACGCGCGGACAGGGCGAGGCCGTCGCGCCGGAATACCGCGAGCAGGTGTCGGTTTATTACCGCGCGCTCGCGGAGAAGGCGAAGAAGCCATGAAACGACTGACGTGCCTGATCGCCGCGCTGCTTGCGCTCGCGTCGTCCGCTTTCGCGGCAGGCGAGACGCGTGACGAACGTGTCGATGACGCGCTGCGACGCGCGAATCAGTATCTGCTCTCGCAACAGGACGCGGTGACCGGGGCGATCCACAACCGGATGCGCAACGAGACGGCGATGACCTCGCTGGCGATCCTCGCGCTGGGTTCGTGCGGGCATCAGCCGTCCGACAAAACGCTGGAGGGCCGCGCGATGAAGCGGGCGCTCGATTTCGTGCTCCAGCCCGACAATCAGGAACCCGACGGCTACTACGGCCGCAAGGACGGCTCGCGAATGTATGGGCACGGCATCACTTCGCTGATGCTCGCGGAGATGCTCGGCATGGGCGCGGACACCAAGCAGGACGCAACCCTGCGCGACAAGACGCACAAGGCGATCGACCTGATCCTGCGCGCGCAAAAGGTGCCGAAGAACGAAAACAACCGCGGCGGCTGGCGCTATTCACCGGACGCGGGCGACAGCGACATGTCGGTGACGGTGTGGCAGACGATGGCGTTGCGCGCGGCGCGCAACTCCGGCTTCAGCGTGCCGAAGGAGGCGATCGATGAGGCGATGCGCTACATCAAGCGCTGCTACGAGCCGGCGCGCGAATCGAAGCGCGGCGTGCCGGCGCTCGGGGGCTTCGGGTATCAAGGCCGCGGACGCGAGCTTTCGACGACGGCGGAAGGTCTGCTCGCGCTGCTCGTGTGCGGCGATTACGAGAGCGAGGAAGTCAAAGGCGCGAGCGAGCGACTGCTGCGGGACGGGATCAAACCGGGCGAGCGCTGGTTTTTCTACACGACCTACTACTACGCGCAGAGCATGTATCAGCGCGGCGGGAAGTTTGCGACCGAGGGTGAGCGTGTGACGACCGACGTGCTGCTGCCGCTGCAATCGCGCGAAGGCTGGTGGGAAGGCCTCGGCGGCGAGGAGCGCGGCGGCGGAAAAGTGTATGCGACCGCGATGGCCGTGCTGAGCCTCGCGGTGAAGAATCACTTCCTGCCGATCTATCAGCGGTAGCTCACGCGGTGATCGTCTCCGTGGCGCAGCACCACAGCGTCGGGCCGAACTCCGCTGCGGCGCGATCGGCGAGCGGGTTCGAGTCCGCCTTGTCGCGGAGCACGGCGAAGACGGTGCTGCCGCTGCCGCTCATGAGCGCGCCGGCGCATTCGGGCTGGCGGAGTAGCCACGACTTGAGCGTGGCGAGCAGGAGGTGCTTCTCGAAGACGGGGCGTTCGAGGTCGTTGACGAGTTCGCCCCACGGTTGCGGCTGCGCGGAGTAGCGGACGCCGGGGAGTTCGCGCGAGTCGCGCCAGCGCTGGTAGGCCCACGGCGTCGGCACGGCGAAAGGCGGCTTTAGCAGGAGTAATGGGAGGCGATGCGGGAAACGGGACACATCGAGCAATTCGCCGCGTCCGCGTGCGCGTGCGGGCCGACCGAGGATGAAGAAAGGGACATCGCTGCCGAGTTCGGCGGCGAGGCGCAGGAGTGTCTCTCGCGGGAAGGCGGCGTCGGAAAGTTTGTCGAGCGCGAGCAACGTGGCGGCAGCGTCGCTCGATCCGCCGCCGAGTCCGGCGCCGTGCGGGATGCGCTTTTCGAGGTGGATGCGCATTTGCGGCTCGATCCCTGCCTCTGCGCAGAAAAGACGCGCGGCGCGGACGACGAGGTTCGTCTCGTCGGCGGGGACACCGGGATCGTCGCAAGTGAAGTCGAGGCCGCCGTCGTCGCGCAGCTCGATGTCGATCCGATCTGAGAGCGAGATCGGGACGAGCAGGCTGTCGATCTCGTGAAAGCCGTCCTCGCGCCGGCGCACGACGCGCAGCGAGAGGTTGATCTTGGCGGGGGCGGAAAACTCCACGACGCCTGCGGCGCCGCTTAGTGTTTCATGCCGAGGATGCTCGGACGGTCTGCGCGCGTGCGGTGATTTTGCAGGCGGGCGCGATCGGCGGGGACGCCGACGACGCCCGGGGCGTTCACGTTGGAGACCTGCTCGGTGTAGCGGGCAATGCTGCCGTCCATCGCGATCTCGAGGCCGGTCTCGCGCTTTGTGTCGCTGAGATTGACCGGTGCGTTCCACTTCACCGACCAGACCTTCGCGTCGAAGGTGATCGAAGTGATCCATGTGCCGGAGCGATCGTTTTCCTTGAGGTAGTCGGTCGCGATCTTCGCGGCTTGATCGACCGGGAGCTGCGGCGCGGCCAAGGCGACTGAGGTGAATGCGAGAAGGAGTGTGAGGAGTGGTTTCATGGTGACGCTATTTCTTTAAGACGGCGCGAATCTCGGTGAGTGTGCCGGCGCTGCCGAGCAGTTTGTTTCGGCCGGCGATGAACTTGGCGTATTCGTCCTGGAAGATCTTGCCGGGCGGGCGGAAGTCGAAGTCGCCGGGCTTGTCGCGGAAGTATTCGCGATGCACGCGCGTCCAGACGAGGCGTCCGTCGGTGTCGATGTTGACCTTGGTGACGCCGAGTCGCGCGGCGGGCAGGTATTCGTTTTCGTTCACGCCGCAGGCGCTCGGGTCGAGCGTGCCCCCGGCAGCATTGATGCGGGCGACTTCCTCCTTCGGCACGCTGCTGCTGCCGTGCATGACGATCGGCACGGGCGGCATCCCTGCGGCGGCGATCTTGTCGCGAATTTTTTCGATCACGTCGAAGTGGATGCCTTGCGCGCCTTTGAATTTGTAGGCGCCGTGGCTGGTGCCGATGGCGGCGGCGAGCGCGTCGCAGCCGCTCTTCTGGATGAATTCGACGGCTTCGTCGGGATTGGTGAGGCACTCGTTGCCTTCCTCGACGACGATGTCTTCCTCGACTCCACCGAGCATGCCGAGTTCGGCTTCGACGGAGATTCCTTTGGCATGGGCCCGATCGGAGACGCGCCGGGTGATCTCGATGTTCTTTTCAAAAGGATCGTGCGAGGCGTCGATCATCACCGACGAGTAGAAGCCGGAATCGATGCAGTCGTAGCACGTCTCCTCGTCGCCGTGGTCGAGGTGGACGGCGAAGATGGCATCGGGGAAAATTTCCGACGCGCTGCGGATGATGGCCTCGAGCATTCGCTTCTCGGTGTATTTGCGGGCGCCCTTGGAAATCTGGATGATGAAAGGCGCCTGTGAATCGACGCAGCCCCGGAAGAGACCCATGGTCTGTTCGGCGTTGTTTATGTTGTAGGCTCCGATCGCGAACTTCCCGTAAGCGACCCGATAAAGTTCGGCGGTGGTGACGATCATATTTTTCGGGCGCGAGTAAGGGGCGCATCGGCCCGCTCGGCAAGTGACAAAACTGACACCGGCTACGCCCAGAGATTGCGGTCGAGGGTCCGGTATTGCACAGCCTCGCCGACGTGATGAGTCTGAATGCTCGCGCTGCCGTCCAGGTCGGCGATGGTGCGCGCGACCTTGAGGATGCGATCGTAGGCGCGTGCGCTGAGGTGCAATTCGCTCATCGCCATCTGCAGCAGACCTTCCGCGTCCGCGCCGAGTTCGCAGAATGTCTTCTGCTGTTTCGGCGTCATGCGCGCATTGTTGCGGACGCGGCTGCTTGCCTCGAAACGCTCGCGTTGCACGGCCTGCGCTGCGATGACGCGCTCACGCAACGCAGCGGATGACTCGCCGGGCTCGCGGCTGGCGAGTTGCCGGAACTCGACGACTGGCACTTCGATGTGGATATCGATGCGATCGAGCAGCGGGCCGGAGATGCGGTTGCGGTATTGCTCGACCTGCCGCGGCGAGCAACGGCACTCGCGTTTCGGATCGCCGAAGTAACCGCACGGGCAGGGATTCATCGCGGCGATGAACATGAACTGAGCGGGAAACGTCATCGAGCCGGCTGCGCGCGAAATCGTTACCCGTGAATCTTCGAGCGGCTGCCGGAGCACTTCGAGTGTCGAGCGCTTGAACTCGGGTAGTTCGTCGAGAAAGAGCACGCCATTGTGGGCGATGCTGACCTCGCCCGGCGTCGGATTGGTGCCACCGCCGAGCAATCCAGCATCGGAGATGGTGTGGTGAGGGGAGCGAAAGGGGCGCGACGCGACGAAGGAGTTCGCGGGATCGAGCAGGAGCCCGCAGATGCTGTGGATCTTCGTCGTCTCAATCGCCTCTTCGAGCGACATCGGCGGAATGACCGTCGCAATGCGCTTCGCGAGCATCGACTTGCCGGAACCCGGCGGACCGATCATGAGCAGGTTGTGGTTGCCGGCGACCGCGATCTCGATGGCGCGCTTTGCTGCCTCGTGTCCGCGGACATCGGCAAAATCGACGTCGTAGGTCTGGTGCTCGGCGAAAAATCGGCCGAGATCCTCGCGCAGCGGAGCGAGATCGCGCTCACCGGTCAGAAACTCGAATGCCTCCCGCAAATTTCGGACTCCATACACTTCGATCCCCTCCACCATCGCGGCTTCACGCGCGTTGGCCTCCGGAACGACGATCTTGCGGCGCCCCTGGCGGCGCGCCTCAAGTGCGATCGGCAAGACTCCCGCGACTGGTCGCACTGCGCCGGTGAGCGCCAGTTCGCCGACGAAACAAAAGTCCGCGCAATGGGAAAGTTCGACATCCTGCGAGACCGCGACGAGGCCGAGTGCGATCGGCAAATCGAAGCTGGGGCCTTCTTTTTTAACATTGGCCGGCGCAAGGTTGATCGTCATCCGCCCGCGCGCCCAGCGGTAGCCGCTGTTGTCGATCGCCGTCGTGACGCGATCCTTGCTCTCTTTGACAGCCGTGTCCGGAAGCCCAACGATCACGATCAACGGGTCGCCGCGACCGCCGTTGACTTCGATTTCCACCTCGAAGGCATCGACGCCGAATACGGCTGCGGAGAAGACTTTGGCCAACATGAATGCCGAAGTGTGGCGGGAAATAACTTAGTCTTGAAGTCCGAAGATTACTTTCGGTAGCCTGCGCGCTGATGTCGTTCAACGTGCCCATCGGGCAGAGCTTCAAAAAAAGCGTTCTAATAAACCGGCTCTGGCCCGGTCATGGTGGCCCTGCGCCTTCCGAAAAGGGCACGCCGATAAGGCGTTCGCTCGCGGGAATTGAACGGATAAAAAGATAGACTGTCTGAACGGGTAGTTGTTTAATCAGCTTAATCGTCAGGCGAGTTTCATAAATGATACACCGCGCTCGATAATAACTTTCTTTAGGTTGCCGTCGGTTATGTCATTGTCATTACAATGACAAGCAGGCCAGCCTCGGCAGCCAATCGTTACCGCAGACTCAAAACTTTCAACACAACACAACAAAGAACACCGACCGCCAAGGTCGGACCATCTGGAGACACAAATCAATGACCTACCGTTCCGGCGAAGACTCTGACTCGGGAATCAAAATCTACCTGCGGGAAATCGGGCAGATTCCGCTACTTACACCTGAACAGGAGATCGAACTGGCTGCGAAGATCAAAGTCGGGGACCAGGAAGCACGCGCCCTGATGATCCGGTCCAACTTGCGGCTGGTCGTCAAGATCGCTCACGATTACGCGAATCTAGGCCTTCCGCTGCTCGACTTGATCAGCGAGGGAAATATCGGCCTGATGAAGGCCGTGGAACGCTTCGACCCCGCCAAGGGCGGCAAGCTTTCGACTTACGCGGCGTGGTGGATCAAGCAGTCGATCAAGCGCGCCCTCGCCAATCAGTCGAAGACGATCCGCCTGCCCGTGCACCTCGTGGACAAAATCTCGAAGATGCGCCGCGTGGCGATGCAGATGAGCGAGGAACTCGGGCGCGAACCCACCGACGACGAACTGGCCGAGGAAGTCGGCCTCTCGGCGGCGAAAGTTTCGCAGCTCAAGACCGTCGCGATCCGCCCTGCGTCCTTGGATGCTCCGATCAGCGACGATGACACGACCGAGTTCGGCGAGATCGTCGGCGACGCCGAGGCACTCACGCCGTTCGAGCGCCTGCGCGACAAGAACCTGCACGATGAAGTCGGCGATCTGCTCGGCGTCCTCGACGAGCGCGAGAAGAAGATCATCTTCTCGCGTTTCGGACTCGATGGCGGCAAGGCCAAGACGCTCGAGGAAGTCGGAAAGAAGTTCGGCGTCACACGCGAACGCATCCGCCAGCTTCAGAACATCGCGCTCATGAAACTGCGTCGCGCGCTCCAGAAAAAGGAGAAGCCGATCGAGCATCTGATTCCTACGAACGCGTCATTTCATTTCGACGATTAATCGTCGGCGAAGCAATCGATCTCCCCGAGTGGAGGGGCGTGTCCGAAAGGGCACGCCCCTTCAGCTTTTTTAGCGGCGCCTTGGCGTGGGAGTCGGCTGCGGAGCTGGGCGGTCCTTGTAAAACACCGGCCCGGACCGTTTCAGGTTCGCGACGAACGCCTTGAGATTCGCCGCCGTCTCACGATCCGTGAGCAACACCCCGAGCGCGCCATCGCCTTGTTCGGCCTTCTTCAAAACGCGATTCCCCGTGTCCACCAGGCTCTTGGCGGAATCGAGCGTCTTGTTGGTCGATTCGGAGAGTTTCTTGATGTCGGCCATCGCTGACCGCAAGTCGGCCGCAGCCTTGTCCGCACTCTCAAAGGTTTTCATCGCTGAGTCCACGGCGGTGTCGCCTTTGTCGAGAATGGCATCGAGCTTTCTGGTCGAGGTGCTGAAATTCTCGCTCGACGACCGCAGGTTCTCGAACGTCCGGCTCAGGTTCTCGACGTTCTGCTCGTTCAGCAGCTTCTCATTCATCCTGACCGTCAGTTTTTTGAATTCGTCGATCTCGTCCGCGAGTTTGGCGAGCACGATGGTGCCTTGCTGCTGCAAGGCACCGAGCCCCGGCTTGGTCGAGCCGATCACCGTCGTGCCTGGCTCGATGACGTTCGCGGGGTCGAACTTGAGCGGCGGCAGAATATCGACATACACGTCGCCGAGCAACCCGGCTTGATCCACCACGATGGTTACGTCGCGCGGCAATCGCACGTCGCCACGGATGTCGAGCCTGACGGCGACGCCGTATCCCCCCTCGCGCGCGAGCAACTGCGGCGAGTCCGCCACCCGCCCGACGCGCGCCCCGGCGAGCAGCACCGGGCCGCCCTTGACCAGGCCGCTCGCGTTCGGGAACTCGACGGTGATATTGTAGAATTTCGTGAGCCCGTCGCCGAGACCACCGAATCGCATCACCATCGCCGCGATGAATGCGAGGCCGATCGAGAGGAACAGCCCGACGTAAATTTCTACTCCTTTGCGCTGAGTGCTCATAGTTGTGGGTCAGTCGGTGTCGCCGGAGCGACCTTCGATAAAGTCAGTGATAATCGGATCGGTCGATGAACGAATTTCGTTCACGCTGCCGTGAAAATAGATCCCACCCTCGTGCATAAATGCCACCGAGTCCCCGCAATGAAAGGCCGTCTTCATATCGTGGGTCACCACGACCGACGTGACACGCAGCCGCTTTTGCAGACGGCGGATCAGATGATTGATCGAGTCGGCCGTGATCGGGTCGAGCCCGGTCGTCGGTTCGTCGTAGAGGATGCACTCCGGCCGGCCGACGATCGTTCGCGCGAGGCCCACGCGCTTGCGCATTCCGCCGGAAAGCTTCTCCGGCATCTTCTCCTCGGCACCGAGCAACTCGACCATGTCGAGCGCCTCGTGCACGCGTTCGTCGATCTCCTTCTCATCCTCGATCCCTTGCTCCCTGAGCGGAAATGCGAGGTTCTGCTCGACGGTCATCGAGTCGAAAAGCGCCGCGCTTTGAAACAGCATCCCGATCTTGCGCCGCACATGGAGCAACTCGCTCTCGGGCAGCTCGGAAATGTCCAGTCCATCGAGCAAAACCTGCCCACTCGTCGGCCGAAAAAGCCCGATCAAGTGTTTGAGCAGCACGCTCTTGCCGCACCCGGATCGCCCAAGCACCACGCAGGTCTCGCCCGCGCGGATCTTCATATCCACGCCGCGCAAAACCTCCTGCGTGCCGAGCCGCTTGCGCAGGTCGCTCACTTCGATCTTGGGCTGAGCCGTGGGTTCGCTCACTAGATGGTCGGGAAGATGATGTTCAGGCCGAAGGAGAGGAAGAAATTCGAGATCAGGATCGCCAGCGAAGCCCGCACGACAGCCTCGGTCGGCGCGCGTCCCACACCCACCGCGCCCTCGCGAGCGTTGAGCCCTTCGTAGCAGCTCAGAAAGACGATGATGATGCCGAACACAAATCCCTTCGACAGCGCCCACGCGATGTCATTGCCGTGCGTATAGCGGCGCATGTTCTCGAGAAAAAACGCCTCATCGATCCCGAGCACACGCGTGCCGACCATCCAGCCCGCGATCAGCGCGAAGCCCACGCACTCCGCGACCAGCAGCGGCATCGAAATCACCAGCGCCACCGCGCGCGGCACCACCAGATACTCGACCGGCTGCACGCCGAGCGCGCGCAACGCATCGATCTGCTCGGTCACCTTCATCGTGCCGATCTCCGCCGCGATCGCCGCACCCACGCGCCCCGCCACCATCAGCCCCGCGAGCACCGGCCCGAGTTCCCGGAACATCGACAGCGACACCACCGGCCCCACGGCCGACTCCATCCCGATCCGGTGGAATTGAAAGTAAGTCTGCGCCGAAAACACCGCGCCCGTGAACGCGCCCGTCACCGTCACCACGAGCTGCGAGCGGAAGCCCATCTCCGCGATATGCCCGAGCACCAATCTCCAGCGCTTGCGTGCATGCGGCAGCAACAGCACCGTGTCGCGCACCAGCAGCGCGACCTCGCCGAGGTAGCTGAGGAATGCGAACGCTGAGCGGCCGAGAGTCGATAACATACGGCGAAGGAACGCGCAGCGTAGGTGGGACCGTGGCGAAAGTCCAATCTACCGGCTTCGCCGCGCTCAGTTGTTCTCCTGCAGCCCTTCGCGATGCCCGCGGTTTTTCACCGGCCGGAAAATCTCCAGCACCTCTGCGAGCAACTCGCGATCGACCGACTCGCCCGCCCACTGCACCCACTTGCGGATGTTGTCCGGATTCGCCGAGCCGGAGACCGTCGTCGCGATGTCCTCGTTCGAGATGCTGAACTGCAGCGCTACTTTCGCGATGTCCACGCCGCGACTCGCGCAAAGCTCCGCCGCGCGCCGTGCCGCCGCCTTCACCTCCTCGGGTTCCTTCAGCCAGGCGGGCAGCGGCGCATTCGTGAGCAGCCGCGCGCTGAACGGCCCCGCGTTCATCGCACCCACGCCTTTTGATTTGAGATACGGCACCGCCTCATCGGCGAAGCGCGTGTTTTGCAGCGTGTATTGATTGTAGCTGAGCACGCAGTCCACGTCGGTCTGGTCGCACACGAAGCGGAACACCTTCATCGGATACCCGCTGAACCCGATGTAGCGCACCTTCCCCGCGCGCTGCACCTCGCGCATCGCAGGGATCGTCTCATCCACGATCTGCTGCATCGGCACGAACTCGATGTCGTGGCAGAGCACGATGTCGAGGTGATCCGTCCCGAGCCGGTGTAGCGACACGTCCACGCTCTCACGCACCCGCTTCGCGGAAAAATCGAAGTGTTCGAGATCGTAGCGCCCGAGCTTTGTGCAAAGTGTGTAGCTCTCCCGCGGCACGCCCTTGAGCGCGATGCCGAGCAGCACCTCGCTCATGCCGCGACCGTAGAAAGGCGACGTGTCGATGAAGTTCAGCCCCAGCTCCAGCGCCACGCGCACCGACGCGAGCGCCTCGTCGAGCTTCACGCTGCGAAACTCCGCGCCGAGCGACGATGCGCCGAAACTGAGGACGGGGAGATGGAGATCGGTCTTTCCAAGGCGGCGGGTTTGCACCGTTCCGTTCAACACTTCGCTCACTCGTCGCGCAAGAGCTTGCGCATCCCTTCGAGCAGCACCGCCTCGACGCTGGGCGCAGTATTGGAAGCGCCGGGACTCGTCTCGTAGCCGCCCTGCGTGTAGCCGATCGCCGTGCCGATGTAGCCCGGCCCGTAGTCGCCGTAAGCCGCCATCGCCACGAACAGATCCGGCTTCATCGTTTTCGCCGCGAGCTGATACTCCACGAACAACTCGCCCGGCATGTGGAGCACGCGCGCCTTGCCCAGCCGCAGGCACGCGAGGTCGATCTTGTCCCCGGCCTTGCAGCGCCGCAGCCACACGAGATCCGACGCCGCGCCGCCGACCATCAGCGCGTCTGGCGCGCGCAGCATCGCCTCGAGTTCTGCCGCGTTCAGGTGCGGCGCCGGCGGAAGCGCGACCGGCTCGACCTTCCAACCCACGTCCTTGTCGGTGATCGGAAACTTCTCCGTCGTCTCCCACGCGCGCTGCATCCCGGCGGCGAGCCGCTGCGCGAGCACCCAGCGCTGCGTGTGCGCACCATCGTTGTATTTTCCCGCGCCGATGTTTCCGCCCGCGCCCGTGAAGTGAACGTGCAGCGCATCGGGCACCTGCTGCTGCCGCAGAAAGCGCGCGACGCCGGGGAAGTCGGGATTCGCCACGCCCATGCGGTAGTAGCTCTGCGGATGACACGCGTAGTAGCTCAGCACCGCCACCGGCGCGTCGCCGTTCCAAAAGCTCACGAGCGACACCATCGGATCGATCGTCCCCTCCGGCTCCGCGCGCACCGCCGCGTCCTTCGTCGCGGTGTAACGCGTCACGCGCACCTTTCCATCTGGCCCGAGGATGCGGCGGTTCGACGCGACCTCTTTCACCTCCGCCTGCCCGACCCCGACGTGCGTCACCGGCTTCGCCTCCGCGAGCGCGCTGCTCACCGCGACCTTCAGCCGCGCGAGCACCTCGCGCGCGAAATCGCCATCGTAGCGCCCCTGCTTCGCTCCGACCTCGCGCAGCAACCGCTCCGTAGCGAAGTCACACGCCGGCGCATCGTGCTGGTGGAGCGTGTGGACCGCCACGCGCTGCGCGGTCGTGCCCGCCGCTTCCGCGAGCACCTTGCGGAAAACCTCGTTCCCCTCGTTGCCGATCCCGATCCAATCCACCGCGCACAACACGATCGGCTCGCCCGCGCCGAGCAGCACCACGCCGCGCGCGCGCAGCCCGAGCTCGCCCTGCGCCTTCACCGGATCATAAGCCATCATCGCA
The DNA here is from genome assembly GCA_040081625.1 of Chthoniobacteraceae bacterium. Classification (GTDB taxonomy): domain Bacteria; phylum Verrucomicrobiota; class Verrucomicrobiia; order Chthoniobacterales; family Chthoniobacteraceae; genus VFJQ01. Next base: position 34,778 of record JBEBGD010000023.1, on the reverse strand, counting down.
CCCACCGGCGGCGTCGCATCCACGTCGAAGACCGCGAGCCGCAGCTCAGCCGCGTGCAGCGTCGCGGCGGCGAAAAGGAGAGCGAGCGTCTTCATGCGGTGCGGCAGCCGACGGTTAGCAGCACATTCGACCAAGGCGCCGGGTCCGCCGTCTGGATCGTGAGCACATGATCGGGCGAATCGACCGCCTTGTAAAAATCCCACTTCGAGATCGGCGTGACCTCCGCGGTGGTGCCCGTCTCCGCCGCGATCGCGCGCAACTCCGCCCACACCGGCGGCTCGCCGAACTTCGCATACGGATCATCCGGCGGGATGCCCATCGTATTGATCGCATCCACCGGCACCGCGCTCAGCACCGCCCGCAGCACCTGCGCGACCGTCGGCACGCCGGGCGTGAGTTGCAGCGACACGAGTTCCGCGCGCGGCCCGCGCTTGTTTGAAGCGGGGTAGTTTCCATCCGCGATGAGGATCGTCGAGTGATGCCCCGCCTGCGCCGCGATGCGCAGGATGTCGGGATGGAGAAGAGTAGTCTTGAGCATGGAGGCGCGAGTCGTAGCGGGAATCGAATCATCCGGCAAGCGGGCCAACCGCGGGAGCATTCGGACATCAGAGCTGCGCTCCGTTTTCGGGCGATGCTTCGGGCTTGGCGACGCGTCCAGTCGTGCGGGTGGCGGTGAGCGCCGCCTCGATCCGGTCGAACCCGCCGTCCGGCAAAAGGAAGCTGTGGATCGCGTCCTGCGCGTGGGTCGGCTTGAGGGAGCAGCGGGGGCCACATTCCCGCCGCGCAACCGCGTCTCGACACCCGGGAAGGGCGCGGTTAATCGTCGCGGGATGAATCGCTGCTTTCTCCCTGCCGCTCTCCTCGCGCTGTGCATGCTCGCTTTCTCCCCAGCCGCGCGGGCAGATGATCTAAAGGCGATGGAGGGAACGTGGAGGATCGAGGCGGCGGAGGCGGGCGGGCAGCCAGTCGGGTCCGACGATCTGAGTGCGGTGGTGGTGAAGATCATGGGGGATCGTTACGAGCTGACGACCAGGGACGGGATGGATGCGGGGACGATCACGCTCGATGAGACGCAGAAGCCGAAGACGATGGACTCGACGGACACCGAGGGGCTCGACGTGGGAAAGGTGATCCGCGCGATCTATGAGGTCGCGGGCGATACGATGCGGGTGTGCTACGCGCTCGATGGCAGCGGGCGACCGACGGAGTTTGCGACGAAGGAGGGTTCGCCGTGGCTGCTCGTGACTTACAAGCGGGAGAAGTAACGCCCGTCAGCCGCGCGCGAGCGCGTCGCTCTGCTTCACGAATTCATCGCCGCTCCACTCGCCATCCGCGGCGACCATCTTCTTCGCGGTCTCGGCGGCCTTCTGCGCAGCTTTGCGCGCGGCCTGGCGCTTCACGAGATCGGCGTGCGTGGTGAAGTAGTCGAGCGACCTGCCTTTGAAGTCGGCGAGCGTCTCGAAGCTGTGCTTTGCCATGAACGCGAGCAACTCCTCGCACATCGGCTTCACGTGCTCGTAGCCGAATTTCATCACCCCCGTGCAGACCTGCACCGTGTCGCCGCCGAGCAGGATGAACTGCGCCGCGTCGCCGCCGGTCTCGACGCCACCGATGGCGGATAGCGTGCGACCGGGAAATTCGTGGCGGATGAGCTGCGCAATCTCCATCACCATGCGCAGCGCGATCGGCTTCACGGCCTTCGAGGAATAACCGCCGGGCGTCGTGTAACCCTCGACGGTCGGCTCAGGGCGTAGCGTCTCGAGATCGACGCCCATCACGCTACGGATCGTATTGATCGCGCTCACGCCCTGGCAGCCGGCGCGCAAAGCCGCGCGGCTCGGGTCTTCGATGTGCGTCACGTTCGGCGTCATCTTCGCCCACACCGGCTTCTTCGCCGCGCTCATCACCCAACCGCAGACCTCGTCGAGAATCGCGGGGTCTTCGCCCATCGCCGCGCCCATCTTGCGCTCGGGCAGTCCGTGCGGGCAGGAGAAGTTCAGCTCGAACGCATCCACGCCCGCGTCCTGGCATCGCTCGATGATCTCGATCCACGCGTCCTTGCGATACTCCTCCATGACCGACGCGATGAGCACGCCGTCGGGGAACTGGTCTTTGCACTTCTTGAATTCTTCGAGCCAGATCTCGAAACGCCGGTCGCTGATGAGCTCGATGTTTTCCCAGCCGATGACCTCGCTGCGATCCGTCGAGTGGAGTTTCGCGTAGCGCGGCGTGACGTTCACGACCTTCGACGAATCGAGCGAGATCGTCTTCGCGATCACCGCGCCCCAGCCTTCCTTGAACGCGCGCGCGATGACGTTGAGATTCGTCCCCGGCGGCCCCGAGCCGATCACGAATGGGTTCGGGAGCTTCAGGCCATCGACGATCGTTGCGAGCGTAGGCATGGCGAAAAGCTAGTGGTCGCCCGCGATCCACGCGAGCGCTTTGTCCGCGAGCCGATCGAACGCGGTGACGGCGAGCGCGAGGTGCTCCTCCTTCGTGTCTTCGATCTTGTTGTGGCTGATGCCGTGCAGGCTTTGCGTGAACATCATCACCGTCGGCACACCGGCGGCGGCGACCTCGGCGGCGTCGTGCAAGGGGCCGGACGGGAGGCGATGCGAGACGCCGCACGTCTCGCGGATCGCGTCGTCGCACATCGCGATGAGTGCTTGATCGAAAGGCCGCGGGGCGATGTGCCAGAGTCGCTCCCACTCGACCTCGACGTTTCCCTCGCGGGCGAATCGCTCGCTCGCCTCGCGCGCCTCGGCGAGCATCCGCGCGAGCGCTGCGGGATCAAGGTGGCGCTGGTCGAGTGCGATGCGGCATTCCTCGACGACGCTCGTCACGATGCCCGGCTTCGTCGTGCAAGAGCCGATCGTGCATACGCCATCCCCGCTGCGCTCGGCGATCCGGTAGATCTCCGCGCTCATCTTCCCCGCCGCGAGGAAGGCGTCGCGGCGGCGGTTCATCGGTGTGCTGCCGGAGTGCGCGGCCTGGCCGCGGAAACTGATCGCATGCCGCTCCACGCCAAACGTGCCGAGCACCGCGCCGAGCGGCAGGTCTAAATCGAGCAGCACCGGACCTTGCTCGATGTGCAGTTCGAGATATGCGGCGGCGTTCGCGAGTTCGCGGCCGGATTCCTTCACGCGCTCGAAGTCGATCCCGTGTTCGCGAAGCGCATGGACGAGATGCACTCCATCTTTGTCTGTGAGCCGCCGCGCTTCTTCCATGTCGAGGTTTCCTGAGCACGACGACGATCCGAAGAGGCTCTTTCCGAAGCGCGCACCTTCCTCATCCGCCCAATCGACGACGCGCACCGTCATTGGTGGCTTGCCGTCGTATTGCGCAGCGATGCGGCGGAGGATCTCCACGCCTGCGAGCACGTTGAGGCAGCCATCGAGCCAGCCTCCATTCGGCACGGAGTCCATGTGCCCGCCGATGAGCAGCGCCTTCTCGGACGCGCCGCGGAGCGTCGCCCAGGTGTTCCCCGCCGCGTCGTTGTGAACCTCCGCTCCGGTCTCCTCGAGCTTCGGTCGCAGCCACGCGCGCGCCTTCGCCCACGTCGGCGTGAAGGCGACGCGCTGCGCACCGTTTTCGTCACCGGTGAGCACGCGGAGTTCCTTGAGTTCGGCGATGGTGCGCTGCGGGTCGAGGCTCATGCCGGCAGCTAAGCGGAGCCTGCGCCCTCAGGCCAGCAGCGGCTTCACGATGTGCCCATGCACGTCGGTGAGGCGGAAGTTGCGGCCCTGATATTTGAAGGTGAGCCGCTCGTGATCGAGCCCGAGCAGGTGCAGCACGGTCGCGTTGAGATCGTGAACGTGAACGCCGTCCTTCACGACGCCGAAGCCGAACTCGTCGCTCTCGCCGTGGCTCACGCCCGGCTTCACGCCGCCGCCGGCCATCCACATCGTGAACGCGTCCTTGTGATGATCGCGCCCCGGCTTCGTCGCCGCGCCGTCGCCGGAGATGCCCTGTGCGAGCGGCGTGCGCCCGAACTCGGCGCCCCACACGACCAGCGTGTCCTTGAGAAGCCCGCGTTGCTTGAGATCCTGAATCAGCGCGGCGCAGGCTTGATCGATGTCGCGGCATTTGCGCGGCAATGAGTTCGCGAGGTTTGCGTGATGGTCCCAGTCGGAATCGAAGAGCTGCACCATGCGCACACCGCGCTCGATGAGCCGTCGCGCGAGCAGGCAGTTGTTCGCGAAGGATGCCTTGCCCGGCTGCGCGCCATACATCGCGAGTGTGTCGGGCGATTCCTTCGCGATGTCCATGAGCTCCGGCACGCTCGTCTGCATGCGAAAGGCCATCTCGTATTGGCTGATGCGCGTCGCGATCTCCGGGTCGCCCACGTCGGCGAGTTGCGATTGATTCAGCGCACTCACGGCATCGAGCACGCGGCGGCGATCGGCGGGGCCGTGGCCGTCGGGGTTCGTGAGGAAGAGCACCGGCTCGCCCTTTCCGCGGAACTGAATGCCCTGATACACGCTCGGCAAAAACCCCGTGCTCCACGGCCCGGTGCCCGCGCCGCCCGCTGGACCCGAGAGCATGACGACATACGCCGGCAGATCCTTGTTTTCCGAGCCGAGGCCATACGTGACCCATGAGCCGACGCCCGGCCGACCGCCGCGTCCGAAGCCGGTGTGCAGGAATAGCTGCGCGGGTGCGTGATTGATCTCATCGGTGTGCAGCGAGTGAACGATCGCGATGTCGTCGGCGACGGTCGAGAGATGCGGCAGCAGCTCGGAGAAGACCTGCCCGCTCTGCCCGTGCTGCGCGAACTTGAACTTCGATCCCGCGAGCTTCATGCGCCCGCCGATGAAGGCGAAGCGCTTGCCGGCGAGCAGCTCCTCCGGGCAGTCCTCGCCATCGCGCAGGCGCAGCCCCGGCTTATCTTCGAACAGATCGAGCTGCGAGGGTGCCCCGATCATGTGGAGATAGATCACGTTCTTCGCCTTCGGCGCGAAGTGCGGGAGCTTCGCCGCGAGCGGGTTCGTCACGGCGCTGGCGCTTTCGCGCAGAAGATTTGCGAGCGCGGCGCTGCCGAGCGTGACGCCGGAGCGGCGGAAAAACTGGCGGCGGCTTTGTGTGGCGAGGACGTGATCGATCGGGTTCATGCTTCAGCCTTTCGTGATGGTTTCGTCGAGGTTCAGCAGCGCGGCCGCGACGGAATACCACGCGGCGGCTTCGTCCGCGGCAGTGCGCCCGGCGTCGAAAAGTTCTCGCAGCGTCGCCAGCTCGCCGTCCTTCGGAGCGCGTGCTACGGCGAGGCGGAAGGCGTGACGAAGGCGCGTGTCCACGTCTGCCTTCGGCTTCTCGGAGACGATGCGTTTGGCGAAGGCCTGCGCGGCTTCGACATAGACGGGATCGTTGAGCAGCGTGAGCGCTTGCAGCGGCGTGTTCGAGCGCGAGCGCTGCACGGTGCAGGCCATTCGCGCGCTGGCGTCGAAGGTCACGAAGCTCGGATACGGTGCGCCGCGCTTGAGCACCACGTAAAGGCCGCGGCGGTATTTCGCTTCGCCGGGGCTCACGACGTAATCGTATTTCTGCCCGCCGACTTTCTCCCACAAGCCATCGGGCTGCGGTGGCCGGATCGAGGGGCCGCCTTGCTTGAGGCTGAGCAGGCCGGCGATCGCGAGCGCGTTGTCGCGGATCGTCTCGGCGTCGAGACGGTGGCGCGGGCCGCGGGCGAGCAGCTTGTTCTGGTCATCGCGCGCGAGCAGCTCCGGCGTGATTCGCGAAGACTGGCGGTAGGTCGCGCTCGTCACGATCGTGCGGAGGATCTTCTTGATCGACCAGGCGCCGTCCATGAACTCCGCGGCCAGCCAGTCGAGCACCTCGGGATGCGTGGGTGCCTCGCCCTTGATACCGAAATCCTCAGCCGTCCCGACGAGTCCGCGTCCGAAGATCTCCGCCCACCAGCGGTTCACGGCGACGCGTGCGGCGAGCGGGTTGTCGCGCGACACGAGCCAGCGCGCGAGGTCGAGGCGGGTGCGCTGTCCCGATTTCGCGGTGGTGAGGATCGCGGGCGTGCCGGGCTGCACGGGCTCGCCGCGATCGGTATAGACGCCGCGGACGAACATCGTGCTCGCGCGCGGCTCGGCGAGTTCCTGCATCACGAGCGTCTGGTCGTCCTTCAGTGCGAGCAGCCGCATCTCCGCCTTCCGCATATCCTCGCGCATCGCTGCGAGCGTCTTGTCTTCCGCGGGCTCGACGACGAGAGGGCCGGTGAAAGCGGTGAGCCGCACGCGGCCGATGGTGCGTCCGCCACCGAAGTTTTGCACGAGCTTGAAGGTGAGCGTCGTTCCGCCGGGAAAGCCGACCGGCTCGGCGCACGCAAAAAGCGCCCAGTGCGGCTTGTGAAACTGCGGGTTGATCGCCCAGCCGCTCTGCTTGTCGCCGGTTGGCTCGGCGAGCAGTTCGGCCACCGGGAAGTTGGTCTGCGAGTGCGAAGCGGATGCGCTCGCGAACTTCACCCGCACCGACTCGCCGTCTGCAGGAGCGGCGGTCACGGTGAACTCATTGAGCACGAAATTCGGGCGCGCCGGGTCGCCGCGGCCGGGGCCCTCGCCCGGCAGCGAGGGATCGGTCAGCGCCTCGAGCTTGATGCCGGTGATGCCGGTGAGCGTCGTCTTCACCGTGATCGTGTAGGTGTCGATCGAGGGGACGTTGTCGTCGGAGAGCAGCACCGACTTGTCGTCGAGCACGCGATGCGCGGAGCCGGCCTGCGAATCGAAGTCTGCAACGTCGAGCACGTGCTGCTGCGAGGTTTGCTTCGCCTCGGCGGCGCGCGCGGCGGTTTCCTTTTCGCGTGCGGCGATCGCGCTCTTCAGCTTCGCGCGCCTGGCCTCGATCTCCGTGCGCTCGGCGGCTTTCGCGTCGTCCTTGAGCGGGCGATACGGCCCGATGAACCGGATCGAGCCGGGCGTTTTCGGATTCGCGCGATCGGCCTCGGGCTCGGTGTTGTTGAAGAACGCGAAGAGCCGGTAGTAATCGCGCTCGGTGAAGGGATCGAACTTGTGATCGTGGCACTGCGCGCACTCGATGGTGCTGCCGAGCCACACGGCGCCGACGGTGTTCACGCGATCGAAGACCTGGTTCACGCGGCTCTCTTCCGGCTCGGTGCCGGCCTCGACGTTGGTGGGCGTGCAGCGGTTGAAGCCGGTCGCGATGATCTGATCCTCGGTCGCGTTCGGCAGCAGGTCGCCGGCGAGTTGTTCGATCGTGAAACGGTCGAACGGCATGTCCGCATTGAGCGCGCGCACGACCCAATCGCGATACGCCCACACGTCGCGCAGGTCGTCGCGTTGAAAGCCGTGCGAGTCCGCGTAGCGCGCGAGGTCGAGCCACGGCCGCGCCCAACGCACGCCGAACTGCGGCGAGGCGAGCAGGCGATCGACGAGGCGATCATAGGACTCATGCGACCCATGCGACCTATATGCCTTCTCAAACGCCTCCACTTCCGCGGGCGTCGGCGGCAGGCCGGTGAGATCGAGCGACACGCGACGGATGAGCGTCGCGGGATCCGCCTCAGGCGAAGGCGCGAGGCCTTCCTCGGCGAGCCGTTCGCGCACAAAATGATCGATCGCATTCGCGCCGGCCGGCACCGCGGGCTTTGTCGGTGGCTCGTAAGCCCAGTGCTTCACGTTGTCCGGCCACTGCGCGCCGGCGTCGATCCAGCGCTTGAGCGTGGCGATCTCGCGCGCGGTGAGACGCTCGCCTTTCGGCGGCATCTGCTCGTCCCGGTCGTGCGAAGCGACGCGCAGGATCAGCTCGCTCTCCGCGCTTTTCCCCGCGACGAAACCGGGCGTCTCCGACTCGCCGCCCTTGAGCGCGTTCGCACGCGAGGTCAGTCGCAGTCCGCCTTTGGGCTTCTGCTCGCCGTGGCAGTCGTAGCAATGCGTGGCGAGGATCGGGCGGACGTCGCGGCGGAAATCGATGCCCGGGGCCGCGTGGGAAGCGACTGCGCTGAGGAGGAGGGCGGGCAGAAAGTGGAGGTGCATCGGGAGGCGCAACGTAGCCAATTTCCGCCGCACCTCACCTACCCGGTGGCGCATGGATGATTCTGCGCCGGCTACAGCACGGTCACCCTGCCCGCGGGCGTCTTGCTGAAGGCGTGCAACGCCCTTCCGTCGGCGCCGAGGTGGCGCAGCACGAGCGAGCCGGCGCTCATCTCGAGGTGCGAGAAGCCGTGAATCTTCTGGCCGAACGGGCCGCGCTTTTTCGGATCCTGCTTGAGCTCGCGAACGCCCGCGCCGCCTCCGCCAGAGATGGCGAACGAGGTCGGATGGCCGTCGAATTCGAGGTGCTGCATGTCGTGATCGTGACCGCAGAGATAGAGGTGGACCTTGTGCTGGCGGAAGATCGGCTCCCACGCTTCGAGCAGCGGCTTGGTGTCGCCGTGCTGGCCGTTCGAGTAGAGCGGGTGATGGCCGAGCGCGACGACGAAGGGCGCGTGCGGCTTTGCCAGCTCGGCCTTGAGCCACGCGAGCTGCGCGGCCTTCTCCGCGTCGGTGAGCGCCTGCTTTTTCTCGTCGGACTTCTGATAGTTGCTGTCGAGCGCGAGGAAGGTCACGAGCGGGTTCACCTTCGGGAACTCGAAGCGATACCACTTCGCCGGCATGGTCCAGCGCGTGCCGCCCTTCGCGGCGTAGGCGAGCTGATCGTCCGGCTTGCTCGCGGGCTCCACGTAGTAGTCGTGGTTGCCGAGGATCGCGTAGCACGGGCAGTCGAACGCGGACTGCGGATACATCTGCTCGAACTGCGTCTGCCAGCGGGGATCGGACACGCCGCCGTTCACCTTGCCGTAGAAATTGTCGCCGAGCATCAACAGCGCGCCGGGCTTGATGCGCTGCGCCTGCGCGTAGGCCGCCATCGCCTTCGCCACCCGCGTCTGGTCCGCGATCTTATTGTCCGCGCCCCAGTCGCCGAGCATGAGGATATGCTGCGCAGCCGGGTCCACCGGGGCGCCGAGCGCGTGGCGGCGCCAGCCCGCGGCGGCGAGCGCGCTGAAGGCGAAGGTCTGGCGGAGGAAGCGGCGGCGGGAAGTCATGGGAGCCGCGTAGGTGAGCGCGGCTGCCGCGCGAAGCCAGCCGGAAGTTTGCCCGGGGCGTTACCCGCCCAGCGCCCGCGCGACCCGCCGCACTGTCGCCGCCTGCCGCTTCGCCGTGAGCTCACACTCCCACACGCGCAGCACCCGCCAGCCGTCCTTGCGCAAGGTTCGCGTCACCTCCCGGTCACGCAGCGCATTGCGAGCGAGCTTCGCCGCCCACCACTCCGCACGCGTCGCCGGCTTCGTCGCGTGGCGCGGACAGCCGTGCCAGAAACATCCATCGACAAACACCGCGACCTTCACCGCGCGGAAGACGAAGTCCGGTTTGCCAAACACGCGCGCGTTCCGCCGCCAGCCGGTGATCCCGTTCGCGCGAAAGAGCGCCATCATCCGCAGCTCCGTATCCCGGTTCCCGCTCCCGCGGATCGCCGCCATCACCGCGCTGCGTTTGGCTGGGGTGAAAACGTCGGGCATCTCGCGTCAGCGCTGATTCGACTTCCCCTTCCGCGACCACACGCTTCCGCGATGCCCACGGTCCTCCGCGTCGGTCCCTACCGCTTCCATTTCTACAGCAACGAGGGCGGCGAACCGCCACACATCCACGTCGCCCGCGACGATCGCGAAGCCAAATACTGGCTGCAACCCGTGACGCTCGCCGCCAACCACGGATTCAGCGCCACCGAGCTGCGCGACATCGAGCACCTTGTCATCGAGCATTGCGACACGCTCATCGCCGCCTACACTGCCTTCCATGCCCGCTGACACCACCGCCCTCCGCTGCTGGATCGAAGGTCGCCGCGTCTGGGTCGAACTCGCCGACCAGCGCCTCGTCAGCTTTCCCGCCTCCAAATACCCGCGCCTAGCCGACGCTCCGCAGGAGCTTTTGGAAAAGGCCATGCTCCGTGTGCAAGGCCGCGCCTTGCGCTGGGAGGAGCTCGACGAAGACATCCTCGTGGACGACGCCGTCCACGGTCGCTTCCCACGCCCGCTCCCCGTCACCGCCTGAGCCCCGCGGATCGCCGCCATCACCGCGCTGCGTTTGGCCTTGGTGAAAACGTCGGGCATCAATCGCGTCCTTTACGCTGCGTCCGCCAATGCCTACCCTCCAGCGCATGATCGTTCCGATTTCGAAGGTCAAAGTCACACGCGACGAAGACGGCGTTTTCATCGCCAGGAGTGCCCTGCTTCCCGGCTGTCACGCGCACGGACGCGACCGCGGCGAAGCCATCCTGCGTTTCCAGCAGGCGGCCAAAGCCCATCTCGAAGCGCTCATGGATACCGGCCGCCCGATCCCGCCGGCCTTCCGCGACAAGTTCATCCTCGCCGCCTGAGCCGTGGGGAAAAAGTTCCCCGCATGGAATTGCCGCAAGCTCGACAAGCGGCTGCGGGAGATCGGCTGCGAACTGCTCCGCACCTCCGGCAGCCATCGCCATTACTCGAATCCCTTTCACCCGGATCGTCTCATCACCTTCGCATGGCACACCGGCGACGTGCCGCGCGGCATCATCGCCGACATCGTGGCCGACCTCGGGATGACGCGCGACGAGTTCTACGGCGCATGACGGATGCCGCAGCTCCGTGTCCCGGTTCCCGCTCCCCCGGATCGCCGCCATCACCGCGCTGCGTTCGGCTTTGGTGAAAACGTCGGCGCTCGCGGGAACGCGATGCCCGGTGCCAGCTTCGCCGCGAGCGTGACGATCTCGGCGTAGGTTCGCCGCGCAGCGATGATTTCCGTCGCGTTTTCCGCAGCGACTCCGATCAGCACGAAATACGGAGGGCCAAACTCCTCATCGAACGGCTCATCCTCGGCGGAGAAAGTAATCGCCTCGCCGTCGTCGAGATGGTTGCGCTGCGTTTGAATCCTGAATTCACGGAAGACGGAACCGGTAATCGGATTCGGAGCGGGCAAATCGACGGGGATAGGAAGCTGTTCGCTCACTTTGATCGCCACCGGCAAGCGCATCGCCACGCGGAGACAATCGGCTTCCGCAAACTGCGCGAGGCCGTGCGGCAGCATCGCGGACAGACACGCCGTCCCGAATCGGTCCTGCAGCAGGTAAGGCCAGACGTCGCTCAACTCACCGAACTCGACGTGCGCGCAGCACCAGCGCTCGAACGCTTCGCCGATGCGCAGCACGACGCGCATCAACTCATCCATCCCGTTGTAGGCGTCACTTAGATCGAGGGCATCGTCCGCTTTCGCCGCCTCATCGCAGGCCTTCCATAGCGACATGGCACAGGCGAAGACGGCGGCGGGATCGGGGCGTTTCGATTCGTCACTCATGGCTTTTCCTCCAACCTCCCGCTTTGTAGTTTCCCGGAATGCCTTCCGGAAGAAAGTGGACGCGCGACGAGTTGCTGGTCGCGATGAACGTCTATCACAAGCTCACTTTCGGACAGCTTCACGCGCGGCAACCCGTCATCATCGCGCTGGCCGAAAAGCTCGGTCGCGGCGCAAACAGCACGGCGATGAAGCTGTGCAATCTCGCATCGCTCGATCCGGCGCTGAAACTGCGCGGCATCAAGGGGCTCGAAGGTGCGAGTGCTCTCGACCGCACGATTTGGAAGGAGTTTCACACCGACCTCAACGAAACCGTGCCTGCGAGCGAAGACGCGCTGCGGAAGCTATTCGACGTGGACGACCGCAGCGACCTTGAGGTGCTGCCGAAGGTTGGCGTGCGAGTGAGCAAGCGCCCGCCCTCGGGGCCGACTGAACTGGTCGTCGAAGCCAAGGTGCGACGCGGTCAGGAATTCTTCCGCGACGCGGTCTTGAACAATTTTGGCGGCCGTTGCGGAGTCACGGGCTTGTCCGTGCGCGAACTGCTCATCGCCTCGCACATCCTGCCTTGGGGCACGCATCCCGCCGAGCGCCTGAACGTGCGAAACGGTTTGTGCCTTTCGCGTCTGCACGACGCGGCGTTCGATCGTGGCCTGATCGCCTTCGACGAGCAGCTCAAGCTGCGTCTATCCAAGCGACTCAAAGCCGAACTAACGCAACGCGTGATCAACGACAGCTTCGGCGATTACGAAGGTGAGCCGTTGCAGTTGCCTCATGATGCTGTGCTGCCCGAGTTGAGTTTCCTCGCAACTCATCGCGCGAAGATCTTTCAGAAAGCATAGGGCTCGCACGTTGCGGCCAAACGCGGCGAGGGTTGGGTCCGGTTTCGGCATGGCACCTTATGCCTGCCGCGCCGGATTCGGTCTGCGGACGATCGGCTACAAACTTCGCAGACCCCGCGACGCGCGGGAGTGCGCCGGATCAGCGCGGAAGTTTATGGACGATGAGTCATGTCGTGCGGCGGCGGGGCCGCGCGACGGTCAGAGGCCCTTGGTGAGGTTCACGGCGCTCGTGTCCATCGCCGCGGCGAGACGGAACATCAGCTTCATGCTGACGTCGGTTTCGCCGCGCTCGAGCGCACCGATCCGGGCGCGGGTGAGCTTCACGCGTTTGGCGAGTTCGGCCTGCGTGAGGCCTGCCTTCCGGCGCTCGGCGCAGAGGTTGCGCCCGAACCTCGCGTGCGATTGCCGGGCGGTCGGCATCGGGCCCAAGGGCGGCTTCCGACTCGCTTTGGGGTTTGCGATGTGATCGGCGACCTTTTCCACGAGGATCTCCAGCATCGCGACGTATTGAGCGTCGGCGGCGGCGAAGATGCGGCGGTGGGAGGGGCGGGCAGGACGGGCTTTCGAGCGCGCTTTCATGGTCGGGGAGCGTGAGGATCGGCGCAGCGGAAGGCAAGCCTGTGATCGGCTCGCAAGTTTCCGCTTTCGCGTCGCGCCCGGCGCACTTATCAGCGCGCCCACAAATGCGAGCGATCCTTGCCCTCGAAGATGGGCGCACTTTCATCGGCGAAGGCTTCGGCGCGACCGGCACCACGGTCGGCGAGGCTTGTTTCAATACTTCCATGAGCGGCTACCAGGAGGTGCTCACGGACCCGTCGTATCGCGGCCAGATCGTGGCGATGACGGCGCCGCAGATCGGCAACTATGGCGTCAACGCGCTCGACGACGAGAGCAGCGCCGTGCACGTGCGCGGGTTTGTGATCGAGGAGCTCTCTGTGATCGCGAGCAACTGGCGCTCGACGGGCGATCTCGACACTTACCTAAAGCGCTGGAAGGTGCCGGGCATCCAGGGCGTGGATACGCGCGCGCTGACCAAGCATCTGCGTTCGCGCGGGGCGATGCAGGCGTGCCTGACGAGCGACGATATTTCCGCGGAGGAAGCGGTGGCGCGGGCGAAGGCGGCGCCGCCGATGGCGGGGTCGGATTTCGTGAAGGAGGTGACGCCCGGTGCCGCGTTCGACTGGGATCCGGACGACAAGCTCTCGCCCGAGTGGACGCTCGTGAAGGGCGACGGCAGCGGCGTGGAAATCCGCGACGGGAACGAGGTCTTCAAGAAGCTGCCGCCGGTGCGGCATTCGATCGTGGCTTACGATTTCGGCATGAAGCTGAACATCCTGCGCCGGCTGCGGCAGCATGGGTTCAAGGTGCGCGTGGTGCCGGCGGAGACGAGCGCGGAGGACGTGCTCGCGCTGAAGGCCGACGGCGTCTTCCTCTCGAACGGTCCCGGCGACCCGGCGGCGCTGACTTACGTGCATGAGAACATCCGCAAGCTCATCGGTCGCACGCCAATCTTCGGCATCTGCCTCGGGCACCAAATGCTCGGCTACGCGGTGGGCGGGAAGACCTTCAAGCTCAAGTTCGGACATCGCGGCGGCAACCAACCGGTGCAGGACGTGCGCACGGGGAAGGTCGATATCACTTCGCAAAACCACGGCTTCGCCGTCGATGCCGACTCGCTGCCGGCGAACGTCGAAGTCACGCACATCAACCTCAACGACCAGACCGTCGAGGGGCTCGCGCACAAGGAAGCGCCGGTCTTCTCCGTGCAATACCACCCCGAGGCCGCGCCCGGCCCGAACGACGCCACGCACTTCTTCGCGCAGTTCGCCAAGCTCATTGACGAATCGCGTTAAGCCCCGCAACCTCCCCACGCCATGCCCAAGCTGATCGTCACTCTCCAGGACGGCACTCAACAGACCTACGACCTCGCCGAAGAATCCATCACCATCGGCCGCTCGCCGGACAACACGCTCCAGATCGAGGATCCGAGCGTGTCGAGTCATCACGCCTCGCTCGTCTTCAAGGACGATGATTACGTGCTGCGCGACGTTGGCTCGACCAACGGCTCGCGCCTCAACGGCAAGGATCTCGCCACAGACACCGACTACCGGCTCCAGGACGGCGACACGCTGCGGCTGGGCAAAGTCGAGGGCTCTTACGAGAGCGAGAACAAGACTGGTGCGCGCCCGATGCCGACCGAGGATACGCCCGAGTTGCTGCCCGCGGAGTCGAGCAGTGCGCCGGTGAATTTTCAAAACGCGTCGCCGTTTCAGTCGAAGAAAAAGAAGAAGGATCCGATCGGAATGGCGGTCATCGCGCTGGCGATCCTCGCGATCCTCGGCTTCGCCGCCGTGCTGATGAAAGTGCTCGCGGTGCAGGCGCCGCTGTAGTGCTGCTTGCTGGATTCGGCGCGTTCGGTCCGCGAGCCGTCCTGCTCGAGAACCTCTCCGGCACTGCGCCGGAGCAGGGCACCGGGGTATGCTGCGCGTGGGATGCGAGCGCACTGTGCGTGCGATTCGAGTGCGTCGATCGCGAGCCGTGGGCGACGATCACGCAGCGCGATGGGCCGCTGTGGGAGGAGGAAGTCGTCGAGGTCTTTCTCGACCCGGTCGGCGATGGCGCGTGCTATTTCGAGATCGAGGTGAACCCGCTCGGCACCGTGCTCGATCTCGTGCTGCGGCGAAATCGCAGCGGCTATCGCAAGGACTTCGCGTGGGACTGCGAAGACCTGCGCGTGGAGGTCGGGCACACGCCCGGGGGTTGGAATGCGGAGCTGGTCATTCCCTTCGCCAGCGTGGTCGCCGAGCCGCCGCGTGTGGGCAGCGAGTGGCGCGTGAATTTCACGCGCATCGATCGTCCGCGCGACCGCGAACGCGAGCTGAGCGCGTGGACTCCGACACGGCTGGCGACGTTTCACGCGCCCGAGCGTTTCGGCGTGCTGCGGTTTGGTTGAGATTCAAGGCTGCGCGATCGACAACGGGGCGCCCGCCGGGCCGAATACGCGACTCCCCTCGCCGCCGATGACGAGCCCGAGATCGTAACGCCAGGCACTCCACGGGGCGCCGAGCTTGAAGATCGACGGCACGTGAATCGGCGGTGGTGCGATCGTGAAGGGTCGCGGCGCAACGTCGTGAACCCACGGAGTGAGCAGTGCTTCGCCGCGGATGATCGCGGAGCTGAGCGGTCCGGAGATCTCCAGCGTCAGCTTCGCATCCGCCTTCGTGTCGCCCGACAGCGGCACGACGGCATTCCCGCTGCGAAGCGTGAGCGCGAGGGCCGGGTCGAGCACGTCTGCGAGCCGCACCGTGCCGCCGAGTTGCACCGCGCCGAAGCGATGCCGCCCGCTGAACTGCTCGATCTCCATTGCGTCGTCGCGAAACGCGAGCTGCGCGGACGCCTGCTCGATCACCTCGCCGTGCCAGTCCAGCGGCACGCGGCCTTTCGTCAGCGCGAGCTGCCCGCCGAGCTTGAGCGCCGTCGCGGGACCGTCTGCGGCGAAAGTTCCATCGACGATCCCGGCGAGCGGGAAGTTCCAGCCGGTCAGCTTCGCGGCGGCGGCGAGGTCGAGCTGACGGACGGTCAGTCTCACGTGCGAGACGACTTCCGTGCTGAGCATCTGCGCGAAGGACACGTCGGGCCAGCGCTGCCACACGTCGAGCGGCAGCAGTGCATCGCCTTCGAGCTGCGTCGCGCCGCGATACGTGAGGCGCAGGCTCCGCAGGTGCAGCGCCTTTCCGCCCACGGCGATGTTCGCGGTGAAGACCGAGTCGTCGTCGCTGAGCGTGAAGCGCGAGAACTGCATCGCCTCGGATTGATACGTCGCCTTGAGGTCCGCATTGATCGGGTGACGCTGCTGCGCCATCGCTCCGAGCGAGCGCACCTTGCGCAGCCGCGCGGAGAAGGTTCCGCTGTTGCCTTCCTTCGAGCCTTCGCCGGTCCAATCGATGATCGCGCCGCCGGCCAGCGGCTCGGGCAGCACGGGCTTCTGCAGGAAGGCGGCGTAGGTCGCGAGATCCTCGACCGCGACCCGCAGTTCACCCCAATACACGGGCGGATTTGAGAACTGCACCAACCCGCGGCCGCGCAGGTAATCGTCACCATTGACCAGCTCGACGTTCGCGATCTGCACTTCCTTTCCGTTGAGCTTCACCGCGGCGTGGAGCGTCTCGATCGGCGCGTTGCGCCACGTCAGGTTCGAGCCGGAGACGAGGAGCTGGCCGTTGAATTCCCCGCCGCGTCCGAGGATCGAGCCCTCGATCGTCGCGCTGCCCGCGGCGTATTTGAACTCCGGCAGCAGGAGCGCGGAGAGCTCGGTGAGGTTCGCGATTTTCGCATCGACGGTCGTCGTGAAATCGCCCTGCCACCATTGCCTGCCCGTATCGGGAAGTGTGAGTTCTCCGCTGAGGCGCAGCTCGTTCTTGCCCTGCCGCAATTCGAGCTGCGGCACTTGCAGCCGGCGCTCCATCAGCACCAGGCCGAGAGTCAGCGAATCCCACTGGCGCGTCTCCCACTGGAAATTGACCGCGTCGAATCGCAGCGACGCCTGTGCCCGGGCGAGGTCGCGCGGCGGGCCGCGGAAGGTGAACTTGCCGTCCTTGATGATGCCACCCGCCGCATCGGAGAGCGCGAGGAAGCTGGCGAGCTTCGCGATATTGATCTGCTCGAAAGTGCCGCTCGCCTCGAAGACCGCTCCCCCGCCGGCAGGCTTCGTCGAGGACTCGACGCGCAGCGTGCCGTCGAACGCGGCGAACTCCGCGTCGAGGTCGAGCTGGCCGCTCGCGAGCTGCACCGCCGCAGCGGTGAGGCTGCGCAGATTCACGCCGGGCTCGAGTTGCACGTCGGCGAGCGCGAGCCGCCCGTCCTGCAGTGCCGCCTTGCCGCGCACATTGCGAAAACTCCGGCGCAGCCACGGCTGGCGGATCGTCAGGCGCGGCACACTCAGCTCCCCCGCTCCGGTCGTGCTCGCCGCGAAGCTCGCATCCTCGATGCGGACGTAGTCGCCATTGCTCTGGAAGACGAAGTCGATCTCCTGCGCCTCGACCGCAGCCGGCAAACCCAGCGCCGACGGCGCGGGCAGCGGCAGCCAGCGCTTCCACGAGCGCGATGCCGTCCGCACACCGCTGCGATCGAGCGGGATCTGCACCTTGCCCACGACTCCGCGCAAGGCTGCGCGCTGGAGCCACGGGTCGCCGTTGCGCTGAAAAAGGCTCTGCCAGGAAAAGCTCAGCTCGGTCCGGGCGATCTCCACGCGCGTGACCGCGCCCGACGCGCTCTCGAGCGCCACGTAGGAATGGGTGAGCAGCACCGGCTCCCACAGCGACCCGTCGATGCGCTCGATGTGCACACTCGCGCCGCGGCGCCAGCCCTCGAACTTCAACCCCCAGCCGAAGACGACCTGAAAAACTTCGGGCACGGCGAGCGAGCCGATCAAAAGCACCAGTAACAACAAGAGCCAGCGCCCCGGGCGCAGCCGCCTTTCCACCGGCACCGGAGCGGCGGCGGGTTTCACATTGGAAGTGGCAGTAGGCATCTGGCTCAAGCGGATCGCGAGCGTAGCCTCATTCGATGGAAAGAAAAGTCGCGGCGTCCCGCGGCTGAGAAAATCGCCTTTGTTTCGCTGCGCTCCCTGCTTAACCACCGCACCGCCGCATGAAACCCACCCTTCTCCTCGCCCTCAGTCTCCTCCCATTCACCGCGCTCGCGCAGACCCCAGCCGCGCCCGAGGCGCCCGCCTACGAGCCCAGGCCGATCGTGGATAATATCGAACTCAAGGACGGCGACACGCTCGTCTTTCTCGGCGACTCGATCACCCACCAGTGCCTCTACACGCAATACATCGAGGACTATTACTACACGCGCTTTCCGAAGATGCGGCTTCACTTCCACAACTCCGGCGTCGGCGGCGACCGCGCGACGGATGCGCTCCGGCGGTTCGACGACGACGTGGCCGCTTACAAGCCAAAGTATGTGACCATCCTGCTCGGCATGAACGACGGGAGCTACACGAACTATCAGCAGAGCGTGTTCGATACCTATCAGACCGGGATGAATGCGGTGCTCGACCGCATCAAGGAGATCGGCGCCGTCGCCGTGCCGATGACACCGACGATGCACGACTCACGCGCACGGCGGATTCACCAGGCCGCGAAGGTGAGCGACGTGCGCGAGACTTACTACAACGGCGTGCTCGCGCTCTACGGTGCGTGGCTGCAGGAGCAGGCGGAAGTGCGCGGACTCGGCTTCGTGGATATGTATTCGCCGCTGAACACGCTCACGCTCCAGCAGCGCACGAAGGATCCGAAGTGGACAATGATCAGGGACGCCGTCCATCCGGGCCCAGCCGGGCAGGTCATCATGGCGTGCGCCATCCTCGCCGACATGGTTCCGCGCTCGACCGTCTCGCAGACCACGATCGCCGAGCGCGCGGGCAAGCCCACGATCACCGTCGGCAATGGCAGCGCGACCGGCTTCAGCGCCAGCCCGACGAAAGTCGCCTTCACCCTCACCGCGAATGCGCTCCCGTGGGTGCTGCCCGAGGACGCCGCGGAAGGCTACAAACTCGCCGCCGCCGGTCATCGCTACAGCAACGAAAAGCTCACCGTGCAGACGCTCAAGGCCGGCAAATATGAGCTCAAGATCGACGACCAGCCGGTCGGCACGTGGACGGCCGAGCAGTTCGCCCGGGGCGTCGAACTCGAGACGAACCCGAAGACGCCCCAATACCAGCAGGCCATGCAGGTCGCGCTGCTCAACAAGAAGCGCAATGACGAAGCCTATCACCCGTTGCGCGATCAATACGCGCAGCTCAAGGGCCAGCGGCGCGCGGTGTTGCAGGCCACCGAGGCGAACGCGCCGGACCTCGACGCGAAGAAAGCGGCCTTCGAGCAGTGGTATGCCGGGCAGAAGGCGAAGGTCGCCGAGTTCCTCGCGAAGGCCAAAGCCATCGAGGACGAAATCTATCAGGTCAACCAGCCCAAGCCGCACCGCTACGAACTCGCGCCGGTCGCCGAACCAGTCAAAAAGCGTCAGCCCGGAAAATAGCGGGACTGAACCGTGGCGCTGGTGTTCATTTCTTTTTCTGCGGCGGCACGAACTTCTCGGGTTCACCCGGCAGGAAGTCGATGATCTGTCCCTGCGCGCGCAGGCGCTCCTGGAGATTCGCGACGATCAAGTCCTGCACGGTCTTGTCCCACAGCGCCGCGCGCGCGGCGGCCACTCCGGCGGCGTGGCCGACCATCATCCAAGTGCTCTCCAGCCGCAGCGTGCAGTAGGCGACGTGCGTGTAACTTGCCGCGCCGGGCACCAGCAGATTCACGCACTCCTCCGGCTTCGGAGTGATCGCGCGATACGGGATTTGATACGCCCAACCTTCGAGCCAGATGCGGCCTTCGTTGAGGAATTCCGTCGGCGACACGGCGAGCCGCTGCACGTGATGCGAATCGACGAAGTGACTACCCATCGCGATTGAGTCGCTTTTGCGGCGGTCGTCGGTCACGTCGCGCTGTGCGACGACAAACGCGCCGCGCATCCGCCGGGCCTCGCGAACGTAGATCTGGTAGGGCCAGTTCGCGTTGTCCGCGAACTCCTCCTTGTGCAGCCCCCACTGCTGCGTCTCGGCGCGCAGCTTCTCCGGCACCGCGTCGTCGGTCGCGAGGAAGTGCAGCAAGCCGAGCGTGTAGTCGGTGTGGTCGATGATGATCCGTTCGCGCGTGGCGTAGTCGCCATCGGGATAGTCGAACTGCCCGCCAAAGTGCCCGATCGAAATAGTCGCCGCCTGCTTGTTGTTCACCTCGCGCTTGTCCTTGCGACCCGGCGCGTGCGCGTAAAGGTCGATGATGTCGGTGAGCTTCGCGTGGCCGTTCTCGCGCAGCCAGTTTTCCAGCAGCCGGAAGCGCGCGCGATCGTAGCGCTGTGGCAGCGGGAACGGCACGCGGGTCGCCGGGTCGTTGCTGAAGGTCAGCCGCCAGTTGTAATTCATCACGCGCTTGTCGCCGTCGCCTTCCGTGAACTCGCGCACCCATCCGCTGATCCCAGGCAACAGCCCGCCGCGTTCATCCACCGTCGCAGCCTTGCGCGGCGGGTCGAAAGAGATGCCCGCCTTCTCCTCGCCGAACTCCGCGCGCGACTCGCGACCCCACGTGTAGCCGACGCCCGCTCGCGCCATTAGATCGCCTTCATAGCCCGCATCGACGAAGACCTTTGCCTCCACCGTCGAGCCATCGCTCAACGTGATGCTGCGAATCCGCGCTCCGACCTTCTCCACCTTCCCGACGCGCACGCCGAAGCGCACCTCGACCTTCGCCTCCGCGAGCATGTCCTTGAAGACCTTCTCCGCGATGTGCGACTCGAAGTAATACGCCGGCTCCCACTTCGCGTAGTGCCGCCCGATGCGCTCATACACCTCGCGCGCCACGCCGCCGAAGGTCCACTTGAGCATGTGCTCGGTCTCCGCGGTATTCAGCCCGCTCGTGTTCAATCCCCCGACGTGCTTCGTCGGCTCGATGAGCAAGACCTTCGCCCCTTCGCGCGAAGCCGCGATCGAAGCCGCCACGCCGCACGGAACGCCGGCATACACGCACACATCGAACGGCTCAGCCGCGCGGATGGCGGAGGCGCATAGGAAGAGGAGGAGGAGTCGCATGACACGTTCGTATGTCCCCACCACACGCTTTTGGACAAAAAAATGGCAGCAGCCAAATCGCATCCCGCCGCGAGGTCGCGATGCACGCTCAACCGAGCGCGAGGTCGAGCTGGTTGGCTTCGTTGATCGCCCACGCCTCGACGCCGCGCGCGCGGAGATCGCTCGCGAATTCCGCCGCGAAGCCGTGCAGCGTGAGGACGCGGCGCGGCTGGACGAGCTCGACGTAGCGCAGCAGCTCGGTGTAGTCGGCGTGGTCGCTGAGCGCGAAGGCGGCGTCGCATTTGTAGCGGTAGATCGTGGCGGGATCGAGCGCCCAGCCGGTGACGACGGCGGTGCGGCGCTGCGGGAGGCGCTGAAACTTGTCGGTGCGCTTCGCCGTCGGCGGAAAGATGATCACTTTGCCCGCGATGCTGCGCGCGTCGAAACGTTCGGAGCCGGCGGGGAAGGCGGGGTTCAGCTCTCGGTAGATTTCCGTCATGGTCCACGTGGAGTCTTGCAGCATCGGCGTGAGGCCGGCGGCGAGCAGTGTGCAGATGAGTTCCTGCGCCTTTCCGAGCGAGTAGGCGAAGAGCACGGGCGTCGCGCGGTCGTCGAGCGCGGTGCGGCAGAAGGCGACGACTTGCGCGAGCACTTCCTCCGCGGGCGGCATGACGTAGCGCGGCAGGCCGAAGGTCGTCTCCATGATGAGCGTGTCCGCTTTGCGCCACTGCGCGAGCTCGGCGCTGAGGCCGGCGCGCAGTTTGAAATCGCCCGTGTAGAGCAGCGTGCCGGCATCGCTCTCGATGAAGCTCTGCGCGCTGCCGAGGATGTGGCCGGCGGGCAGCAGCGTGATGCGGAAGTCGTCGAAGGCGCGCGTCTCGCCGAACTCGAGCACGTGCTCGGTGCGCACGCCGGGCATCCGCTCGCGCATGAAGGCGATCGTGCCGGGGCTGGCGATGACAGCTTCGTGCGCGCCGAGATGATCGCTGTGCGCGTGGGAGACGAAGGCGAAATCCTTCGCGCGCTGCGAGTCGAGCCAGAGGTGGTGCTCGGGCAGTTCGACAGCATGGCGGTAGCGGACGGAGATCATCGGAAAGGTGGGCGTTGCATTGGTTGACATCATTAAGCATTCGCCGGTAGTCTGCGCCCGTATGAAATGCTCCATCCTCGCGCTCGCCACGCTGGCCCTCGCAGCGTCGGCGACTTTTGCCGCGGAGCCGCCTCGCAAGCTCGACAAAGCGAAGGCGCTCCCGCTGGCGATCGACGACGCGTTCCAGTTCCGCAAGACCAAGACCTTCCTCTACGATCCGCGCGACCCCCGGCTCAATCAGCCGGCGCTCGACCCGATGATCGCATTCGAGCGGCAGCGCATCGCCTACGGCGCCGTGAACCAGGTCGATCGCCGGCAGCGCTACGGCCACTACTACGACTTCTTCTGGCGCACGGATCGTCCATCCGATGTGACCGTGCGATTCGAGTATCGGCAGCAAAACCTCGGCGCCTACGTGCAGGCCCGCGAGGTCGAATACAAAGCCGTCAAAGGCTCGGTGAAGACTTCCTTCACCGTCATCGGCGATGATTATGACGAAGAGGGCAAGGTGACCGCGTGGCGCGCGATCATCATCGAAAACGGCAAAGTGGTCGCACTCAATCAGTCCTTCCTCTGGAACTGAACAACCCTGAGTCGCCGGCCGGTCGCGGCACCCGCGAAAACGTCCAGTGGCAGTGTCGGCGCCCGTGATATAAATACTGAAGACAGGCCATGAACTCGACGCCTTCCATCCTCGTCGGCACGACATCCCGCGTCGTGTGGGTCCGGGTCGATGGAAAAGGCTCGTTCCTCAACGCGACCGGGCTCAAGGAATTTGCGCGCAAGATGACCGATCGCGGCTACCGCGAATTCGTCGTGGACCTGGATCACTGCCCGCTCATGGACTCGACCTTCATGGGCACACTCACCGGCATGGCGCTGCGGCTGCGCGAAATCGGGAGCGGCGAGTTGCGCATCGTGCACTTGAACACGCGCAACCACGACCTGCTGACCAACCTCGGGCTCGATCAACTCATGACGCTCGACGCCTCCGCGCCGCCCTCCAGCCAGCAGCCCGCACAGCAGCCGCTGCCCGCGGACGACGTGGACAAGAAGACGCGCGCCGAGACGATGCTCGAGGCGCACCAGGATCTCGTCGAAGCCAACCCGGAGAACGAAGCGAAGTTCAAGGACGTGCTCGAATACCTGCGGCACGACTTGCGGGACGACGAAGGGGCGTAGCAGATTTTTTCGAGGCGCATTGACGCCGCGGAGTCCTCCGCGCTACGAAGTGCAGTCATGCAGGAGTTCCTCGTATTCGTGCTGCGTCAGCTTGTCGATTATCCCGACGACATCCTCCTCACCCACGAAGAGCAGCCGAAAAAAATCATCTTCAAGCTGCGGCTGCGCAAATGCGATATCGGCAAGGTCGTCGGCAAACACGGCCTGACGCTGACCGCCATCCGCAGCCTGCTCAATGCAGCCTCATCGCGTCACGGCCAGCGGGCGTTTCTCGATATCATCGAGGACGACGAACTAGCTCGCGGCTAAGGATTCCGCGCCGCCGCAGATTCTAAATGACACGCGCCGCCCGGGCGGCCAGAAAGAATCCTTTATGTCTCCCTACACCCTCCGCACTTCCCGCCGTTCATTCATCAAAGGCCTCTCCGCCGCCGGCGGCATCGTCTTCCCGAATCTCCTGCTCCGCGCCGACGAAACGCCCGCAGGCAGGAAGCTCGGCATCGCGTGCATCGGCGTCGGCGGGAAGGGACGCTCCGACATGGAAGGCGCGGCGAAGGAGAACGAGATCGTCGCCATCTGCGATGTCGATGCGGGCACGCTCGCGAAGGCCGCGGAGAAATATCCGAACGCGAAACAGTTTACCGATTTCCGCAAGATGCTCGACGAGATGAAGAACATCGATGCGGTGACGGTCTCGACGCCCGACCACGCGCACTTCCCCGCGGCCATGCATGCGATCTCGCGCGGCAAGCACGTGTGCGTGCAGAAGCCGCTCGTGAACACGCTCTGGGAGTGCCGCGAACTCCAGAACGCCGCGAAGAAAAAGGGCGTCATCACGCAGATGGGAAACCAGGGCCACACCTACGACGACAATCGCGTCGTCAAGGAATGGCTCGCGGCGGGCGTCATCGGCAAGGTGAAGGAAGTCCACGTGTGGACGAACCGTCCGATCTGGCCGCAAGGCAACGCGGTCTCATTCAAGCCGGGCGACATCCCCGCCGCGCTCGACTGGCCGCTCTGGCTTGCCGCCACGCCCGATCACGACTACTCGCCGGACATCCATCCGTTCAAGTGGCGCGGCTTTCTCGAGTGGGGCGCGGGCGCGTTCGGCGACATGGGTTGCCATCTCATCGATGCCGCGTCGTGGGCGCTCGACCTCGGCGTGCCGCGCTTCGCCACCGCCACCCAGGTCGATGACCTCACCAACATCGCATGGCCGACGGGCTCGATTGTGAAGATGGAGTTTCCAAAAGTGAAGGGCCACGGCGACGTGACGCTGACGTGGTATGAAGGCAAGAAACCCGACGGCTCGCCGTATGTGCCCGAGCTGCCGGAGGCGATCGACAAAGCCGAGGCCTTGAAGAATGCCGACGCGAAAAAGGATGGCAAGATGCCCGTCGGCGGTTGGTTCATCGTCGGCAGCGAAGGGGTAATCTACAATCCCGGCGACCAGGCCAAGAACCCGCAGATCTGGCCCCTTGCGCGCCGCGAAGCCGTGCTGGCGAGCCCGCCGGCGCAGACTCTCGCGCGCAGCCCGAAGGCCGGCAATCCGCAGGAGGAGTGGACGCTGGCGATCAAGAACGGAAAAGCGTTCCCGTTCATGTCGCAGTTCGATTACTCGGCGCCGCTGACCGAGCTGACGCTCGTCGGTGGCCTGGCCATGCACTACCCCGGCAAACGCCTCGAGTGGGACTCGAAGAAGCTCGAAGTCGTCGGCATGGCCGAGGCGCGCAAGTTCATCAAGCGCGCCGCCTATCGCAAAGGCTGGGAATACTCGGCAGCGAAGGCGTAAGCCCGGCGGGCGCTATTTCGCGGCGGCGACGGTCGCCTTGTCCACGCGCAGGATCCCGCCGCCGGCGATGCTCGACATCATCGGCTCGCCGTCCTTCTCGAGGATGAACCGCGCGATGACCTGCTTGTGCTGGCCGGCCTGTGCGTTGGGCTCGGCCTTGAGCTTGAAGCGCACTTCCTTGTCGTCCTTGGTGATCTCGCGCTCTTCGCAGGTGACGCCGTTGGGCAGGCTCACGAGCTGGACTTTCGCCTTGCCCTCGAAAGGCTGCTTGTGCTCGAGCTTGAGCGTCATCGAGCCTTCGTCGCCCTGATCGATGAAGGTGCGCGTGATGCTCCCGGCGACGGGTGCCGGCGCGATCTCGAGCTCGATGAGTTGCGTGCTGATCCAGATCGGGCCTTTGCCGGTATCGACGGAGGCGACGATGCAGGTCTTCCATTTGCCAGCCGGCGCGTTCGAGTTGGCGCTGATGGTGAGTGATCCTTCGTTCTCACCTTCCTTGATCGGCACGGTCCCGGGCGTGCCGATGCCGGGCGGCGCGTAGAGGAGGCCGATCGTGAGCGGGCCTTTGAAGTCGCCCGTGCGCTCGACGCGGACTTTGAGCGTCATCGCACCGTTTTGAAGGATGGGCACCTTGGGCTGCGCCAGTTCGATCTTCGCGGGCACCGCATCGGTCACGGCCGCAGCGAGGCGATCTTCGGTGACGGTGTAGTAGGGACGCTGATTTCCGTTCTCGGCGACGTAAACCAGGTGCTCGATCTTGCTGGGCACGTTCGCCTTGTCCGGCTCGGCGAATTTCGCGGCGAGGGTGAAGGCCTTGTCGGCGGTTGGCGCGTCGGCTTTGGCCTCGAAGACGACCGGGACGGTATCGACCGCCTTGTCCATGAATCCACCGCTCACCGTAATTCCATCGGGAAGACCCACGGGCTGGAGTGTCATGTCGCCGCCGACATCCTGGCGCCGGGCGCGCACGAGCGTCGCGTAGCGGTTGCCCTTCGGCACCGGCACGGCGCGGCGGTCCTGATTCTGGTTCTGAGTCATCTCCGGCAGGTAGAGGGCTACGCGCGGGGCGAGGTTGGTGATCTCGACGCGATACGTGAAGGCCGGGCCTCCGCGCGCGAGCTGATCGCGCACCGCGACGAAGTAGTCGCCGTCGTCCGGCGCCTTCCAGCGCAAGTAGCTATCAGCATCGCCGCTATCGTCGTTCGTGCCGAGGCGGCTGCCCTTGGCGTTATAGACTTCGACCACCGGATCCAGCGCGGAACGCAGCCGGCGGGCATAGACTGCGATGTCGTAGTCGGCACCTTTCTTCGCGCTTACCTTGAAGTAGTCAACGTCTCCTGGTTTTTCGATGATGCCGTTGCAAGCGAGCGGGATGGCGGTGCCGGTGGGCGTAGCCTTGTCGATCGCGTCGTTCGGCTCGGCCTCGAGCGCATTTGGGAAGGGCGAGGCGCGCACCGTGATCGGCTGCGGCGCAGGCTGGCCATCTTCGACGAAGAGCGGATGAAAATCGACCGGGTTATCAGGCAGCTTGATCGTGCGCTGGATCGGCCCGGTGGCGTCGCCGATGAAGGTGAACTTCACTTCCTCGCCAGCCATCCCTCCGGCCGGATGGACCGCGATCGGGCGCGGGAAGGTGCCGACGTTCAGCAGATAGGAAGACTGTCCGGGACCGCTGTTGGTCGAGTCGCGGATGGTGATGAGGTATTTGCCGTCCTCGGGGACGATCAGACTCAGCACAGGATCCTGACGGCTAAACGCACCGTCATCGCCCTGCATGATCGGCGTTCCGTCGGCCTTCAGGACGGCAATAGCCGGGTCGAAAAAGTTCTGCGTCTGGATGCGTGCGCCGATGGATTCCACGCTGAGGCGCTGGCCTTTCTTCATGTCCACCTCGTAGCGGTCCTCGTCCTCGTTCGGCGAGGCGCCCGTCACCGTCACGCCGAGGGAAATCGGCTGCGGCTTCTTCGAGTCAACCTTGTCTTCCGCCAGCTCGGCGACCAGCGGAAAGGGCGTGACGTAGAAGAGCCGCACGTCGCTGATGCCCGACTGCGTGATGATGCGGAAGTTGTGTTCCCCGAGCCTTGCTTCCGGCGCGATCTTGATCTTCGCCTTCACGCGGTTGTTTTCGGATTTGATCTCAGCGCAGGTCAGCCCGGGCTCGTCGAATTGCAGTCCATTCGCGTCGCCCAGATTGGTGCCGCTGAAAGACACCTCGACTTCCGTGCCGCGCTGGCCAGCCGCCGGGGAAACGTGCGAGAGGCGCGGCGTCCCGGCCAGCAGGGCCGCCGGGAGCAGGATCGTGGAGAGTGAGAGGAGGAGGATCGATTTCATACGTTGGAAAAAGTGAGGGCACAGGAACCCGAAGAACGCTTTCGCTTCTCCGATGTCCGCTGTGCCCTCAAAGGGATTTAGGATGATGGAGGCTTAAGCGAGCAGTTCCTTCACGACTTCGCCGCCGCGCACGATGTCGATCGGCCGGCTGCCGGGCGCCATCAGGCGCTTGTCCCCGTCGATGCCGAGCTGGTTATAGACGGTGCTGGCCATGTTCTCGACCGTGAGCGGATCGTTCTCCGGCTCGGTGCCGGTCGCATCGCTGGAGCCGTGGACGTAGCCGCCCTTGAACCCGCCGCCGGCGAAGGCGACCGAGAAGACTTTCGGCCAGTGGTCGCGGCCCGCCTGGTTGTTGATCTTCGGCGTGCGGCCGAACTCCGAGCTGACCATGACGAGCGTCTTGTCGAGCATCCCACGGCGATCGAGATCGCGGATGAGGGCAGCGTAGGCCTTGTCGAAGTCGGGGAGCGTCCGCTCCATGCTGCGCGCGATGTTCGCGTGCATGTCCCAGCCGCCATAGGTCATCGAAACAAAGCGCACTCCGCTCTCGACGAGGCGACGCGCCATGAGCATCCGCTGACCGGCCTGACCGGCGCCGTATTCATCGCGGATCTTCTGCGGTTCGGCCTCGAGGTTGAAGGCCTCGCGTGCCTTGGGCGATGACACCAGTGCGTAGGCGCTCTGGTAAAAGCTATCCATCGCGCTGATCGAGTCGCTCTTTTCCACCGTGCGGAAATGCTCGTCCACCGTGTTGAGGATCGTGCGGCGGCGGTCGAAACGCGCCGGCGTCAGCGACGCATTCATGTTCAGGTCGCGCACACTGAAGCCCTTGGTCGCCGGATCGGCCCCGAGGCTGAACGGCCCGTAAGCCGTGGAGAGATAACCGGTGGCTGCGAATTCATTCGGCACGCTCGGCACGCAGACATAAGGCGGCAGGTTGTTCCGCGAGCCCTTCTCGTGCGAGATGATCGACCCAAACGACGGATACTTGATCGCCGGCGACGGGCGGTAGCCGGTGAACATGTTGTGCGTGCCGCGCTCGTGCGCCGCTTCGCCGTGGGTCATCGAGCGCACCACGGTGATCTTGTCGGCGATCTTCGCCGTGTTCTGCATGTATTGGGAAAACTTCACGCCCGGCACATTCGTATCCACGGTGCCCAGCGGCCCGCGATACTCGATCGGTGCGAACGGCTTCGGATCCCAGGTCTCCTGCGCCGCGCAACCGCCCGGCAGGTAGATGTGGATGCACGCCTCAGCCTTGGCCTGGATGGCTTTGCCCCCGATGGCCTGCTCCGCGCGGAGCTTGAAAAGTTCGCCCATCGAGAGGCCGAGGCCGCCGAGGAGGCCGGTGAAAATGAATTCGCGGCGCGCAACCTTGCGGAAGTGCGCGGGGTCTTCAAACCAAGTGACAGGTTGGATATCGCTCATGATGGATTGGGTCGGTTGATGGTCTAGCGTTTGGATTAAGTGGGCGGAGAGCACGGCGCGCTCCAGCCTGCTCAATCCGCCCGTCTGTCCGCTATTAGGCCGCGCACGCCGCCTACACGGATGGGTGGCCCACGGCGCGGCGATGTATTCCGGGGCGTCTCTCGTTCAATCCGCCGCTGGGTCCGGCGGCTCGCGGGGTCTAATTGGAATAATTCTAGACAAGGGAGGGGCGAGGGCTAAGGACTAAGGGAGCCCATGAAACCGCGCGCGACCCAAAATCCGGCATCGCCTTCCGCCGAGGAGACCATCCACGGCGCGGGGCTTCGCATGACCGATCAACGCCGTGCGGTGTATGACGCCCTGATGGCCGAGCGCGATCACCCGACCGCGGTGGATGTCTTCACCCGCGTGCGCGAAACGATGCCCGGCATCTCGCTCGCGACCGTCTATAATTGCCTCGAGACGCTGACCGGCTGCGGGCTGGTGAAGACGGTGAACCTCGATCGCGGTCCCGCTCGCTTTTGCCCGAATCTCTCCGAGCACGCCCATTTCCACTGCGAGCAGTGCGGCACCGTGCTCGACCTGCCGCTGCGCGCCCGCCGACACGTCGCGGATGCCTTCGACCTGCCCGAGCAACTCGCCATCACCGGCCAGGAGGTCGCCTTCCGGGGCGTGTGTCCGAAGTGCGCAACCAAACTTTCCAAATGAACCAACTCGTAATCCAAGACCTGCACGTCTCCATCGGGGAGAAGGAAATCATCCGCGGCTTTTCGCTCACGGTGCCGCGCGGCGAAGTCCACGCGATCATGGGGCCGAACGGCTCCGGCAAATCGACGCTGAGCAAGGCGGTCGGCGGGCATCCGGATTACAAGATCACCAGCGGCACGGTGCTGCTCGACGGCGTGAATCTTCTCGAAATGGAAGCCGACGCGCGCGCCCGCGCCGGGCTTTTCCTCGCCTTCCAATATCCGATGGAAATCCCGGGCGTCTCGAACGCGAACTTCATCCGCGCGGCGCTCCAGGCGCGGCTGCCCGACGGCGAGGAGCTCGAGGCGACGGACTTCTATCAGCAGCTCTACGAGGAGATGGACAAGCTCGAGATGAGCCGCTCCTTCACCGCTCGCTCGGTCAATGAGGGCTTCTCCGGCGGCGAGAAGAAGCGCAACGAAATCCTCCAGATGGCCATGCTCAAGCCGCGCTACGCCATCCTCGACGAGACCGATTCCGGCCTCGACATCGACGCGCTCAAGATCGTCTCCGCGGGCGTGAACGCGCAGCGCGGGCCGGGCATCGGCGTGCTCGTCATCACGCACTACCAGCGCCTGCTCGACTACATCGTGCCCGACGTCGTCCACGTGATGATGGACGGCCGCATCGTCCGCACCGGCGGCAAGGAACTCGCGTTCGAACTCGAAGCGAAGGGCTACGACTTCATCAAGGAATCACTCACCACCGCCTGAACCATGAGCACCGACACACTCGACATCGACCGCACACGCGGCGATTTTTCGTATCCCGAGCAGCATCAATTCAGCGCCGGCACCGGCCTCTCGCACGATACAATCGACTACATTTCCGGCGTGAAGGGCGAGCCGGATTGGATCCGCGAATTCCGCCACAAGGCGCTCGACGTTTTCCTCGCCAAGCCGATGCCGACGCACTGGGCGTCGCATGATTTGGAAAACATCGTCTTCAACAACATCCGCTACTACCTCGCCAATGCGCAGAAGCCGAAGCGCTCGTGGGACGACGTGAGCGAAGACGAGAAGCGCACCTTCGAGCGGCTCGGCATCCCCGAGCAGGAGCGCCGATTCCTCGCCGGCGTCGAGGCGCAGTTCGACAGCGAGGCTGTCTATTCCAACATCAAAGCCGCGGTCGGCGAGCAAGGCGTGATCTTCTGCGGCTCGACCGAAGGCCTGAAGGAGCACCCGGAAATCTTCCGCAAGTTCTTCGGCAAAGTCATCCCGACTGGCGACAACAAATTCAGCGCACTCAACAGCGCGGTCTTCAGCGGCGGCTCATTCATCTACGTGCCGCCGGGAGTGAAAGTGAAGCATCCGCTGCAAGCCTACTTCCGCATCAACGCGGAGAACTTCGGCCAGTTCGAGCGCACGCTCATCATCGCCGACGAAGGCAGCGAAGTCGTCTATATGGAAGGCTGCACCGCGCCGAAGTTCGAGACCGCCACGCTGCACAGCGCCGTCGTCGAACTCGTCGCCCTCAAGGGCGCGAAGATCCAATACATCACCGTCCAGAACTGGAGCGCGAACGTCTTCAACCTCGTCACCAAGCGCGCCGTCGCGCACGAGGAAGCCGAGGTGAAATGGATCGATTGCAACATCGGCAGCCGCCTCACGATGAAATATCCCGGCGTGATTCTGAAAGGCCGCAAGGCGCGCGGCGAAGTCGTCTCCATCGCGCTCGCCAGCGACGGCCAGCATCAGGACACCGGCGCAAAAATGGTCCACGCCGCCGACGACACGACCTCGAACATCGTCAGCAAGAGCATCAGCGTCGGCACCGGCCGCGCGACGTATCGCGGCCTCGTCCACGTGCCGAAGCACCTCAAGGGCTGCAAGAACAACACCGAGTGCGACGCGCTGCTCATCAACTCCACCGCGCGCACCGACACGTATCCCGCCATCACCGTGCGCGGCACCGGCAACTCCTCGCAGCACGAAGCCAGCGTCTCGCAAATCAGCGCCGAGCAAATCTTCTACATGATGTCGCGCGGCCTCACCGAAGCGCAGGCGATGAGCCTCAGCGTGAACGGATTCGTCAACGACCTCGTCCGCCAGTTTCCGATGGAATACAGCGTCGAGCTCAAGCGGCTCATCGATCTCGAAATGGAAGGTTCAGTCGGTTAAGTCATGACGCCCGCAGTCTTGGAAATCGAAGCCTCACCCACCACCGCCACGCGTCTGCTCGACGCCGGCCCGCTCAGCGACGCACACGCGGAGGCGTGGGAGAAATTCCAATCGCTCCCGCCGCCCGCGCGCACCGACGAGCACTGGCGCTTCTCCAGCATCAAGGCGCTCGACCTCTCGCCCTACACCGCTCCGCAGGCGTTCGACGACGCCACCCGCGACGACCTCCTCGCCCGCTCCACCGGCCTCGCCGCGAGCGCGGGCCGCATGGTCTTCGCAAACGACGCGCTGCTCGCCCGCGAAGTCCTCGCCGACACACTGCGCCAGCGCGGCGTGCTGTGGCTCCCGCTCGACGAAGCGATGCGCGATCACAGCGAGCTCTTCCACAGCCGTTTCATGCGCGAAGGCGCCATCCTCGGCGGCGCGAAATTCGCCGCGCTCCACGCCTCGCAGGCGCGCGCCGGCACCTTCCTCTACATCCCGCGCGGCGTGGAAATCGACCTGCCCATCGAAGCCTTCCACTGGCTCACCGGCGAAGGCGGCAGCGTCTTCCCCCACACGCTCATCGTCGCCGAAGCGCAGAGCAAAGTGACCTTCGTCGATTA
The DNA here is from genome assembly GCA_040081625.1 of Chthoniobacteraceae bacterium. Taxonomy (GTDB): domain Bacteria; phylum Verrucomicrobiota; class Verrucomicrobiia; order Chthoniobacterales; family Chthoniobacteraceae; genus VFJQ01. The sequence continues at coordinate 2,697 of JBEBGD010000023.1, read as the reverse complement.
CTTCGAGAGCGCGGAAAACGCGCCCGGCTTCGCGTGCGGCGTCAACGACCTCTGGCTCGGCGACGGCGCGCAAGTCACCTACGTCTGCGCGCAGAATTGGAGCGCGCACACGCTCGCCGTGCAGATCAACTCCACCGTCGTGGGCCGCGACGCCACCGCGAAGGCGCTCACCGTGAATCTCGGCAGCCGCTACGCCCGCAGCGAGAGCGTCAGCCACCTGCGCGCGCCCGGCGGACGCAGCGACATGCTCGCCGTCACCGTCGCCGAGGACGCGCAGGAGATCGACCAGCGCACCTTTCAGATCCACGAAGCGCCAAACACCGCGAGCGACCTGCTCTACAAGAACGCGCTCGACGACGCGGCGCGCACCGTCTTCTCCGGCCTCATCCGCGTCTCGCCTGGCGCGCACAAGACCGACGCGTATCAAAAAGTCCGCAACCTCCTGCTCAGCGACGAAGCCGAGGCGAACTCGATGCCCGGCCTCGAGATCGAAGCCGACGACGTCCGCTGCACGCACGGCGCGACCAGCGGCCAGATCGAAGGCGAGGAACTCTTCTACCTGCGCAGCCGCGGCATCCCGCTCAAGGACGCGCAGCGCCTCATCGTCCACGGCTTCCTCGAGGAAGTCCTCCAGCGCCTCGGTCACGAAGCCGTCGCGACGCGGCTCAGCGCGATGCTGCACGGGAAGTTCGACGTGAAGCATTGACGGGCCGCACGTGAAGTCCACGCTGCGTGTCGCCTCAGTGCAGATGGAAAGCGCGGCGGGGGACAAGGAGGCGAACTTCGCGAAGATCGAGCGCTTCACCGCTGAGGCTGCGGCGCGCGGCGCGCGACTGGTGCTGTTTCCGGAAGGGTGCATCGCCGGGTATTGGTTCGTGCGGAATCTCACCGTCGAGCAACTCGCCGCGCTCGCCGAGCGTGTGCCGGATGGCGCGAGCACGCAGCGGCTCGCGGCGCTCGCGAAGCAGCACGGCATCACGATCGGCGCGGGGCTTTTCGAGGACGCGGGCGGCGGCGTCTTTCACAATACCTACGTCGTCGCGCTGCCCGACGGCACGCTGCACCGACACCGCAAGCTGCACGCGTTCGAGCACACCGCGGTGCGCAGCGGCGATGAGTTCACCGTCTTCGACCTGCCCGAGGGCTGGCGCTGCGGGCTGCTCATCTGCTACGACTGCAACATCGTCGAAAACGTCCGCATCACTGCGCTACGCGGCGCGGACGTGCTCCTCGCGCCGCACCAGACCGGCGCGGTTCGCAGCAAGAACCCGCATCACATGGGCCTGATCGAGCGCGGCGTGTGGGACGCGCGGCTCGCCGATCCCGGGGCGATCGAGCGCGAGCTGCGCGGCGACAAGGGCCGCGGCTGGCTGATGCGCTGGCTGCCCAGCCGCGCGCACGACAACGGGCTCTTCCTCATCTTCAGCAATGGCGTCGGCATCGACGACGACGAGATCCGCACCGGCAACGCGATGATCCTCGACTGTTACGGCCGCATCCTCGCCGAGACGTGCGCCGCCGCAGACGCGATGGTGATGGCGGAGCTCGACCCCGCGCTCTTCGAAGGCTGCACCGGCCGGAAATGGCTGCGAGCCCGCCGCCCCGAGCTCTACACGCCGCTCACGATCCCGACGGGGAACGAGTGCGACACGCGGAAGCTGAAGTTCGAGGAGTGAGCAGCGTGCGGACGAGCGTGTGGAATTCGCCAGCGCGTATTGCAAACGGGCATCTCAATCGCCCATCACAGCGCCAGCCGCGTAGCCGCGCTCGAAAATAGCCCCGCGCTTCAGCGCGGGGAATTCCCCGCGCGAGCGGGCACGTCGCGTAGCGACGGCTGATCTCAATCCAGCAAATACCGCTCGTCGAATCCGACCTCGTGCCGTTCGAGAAACGCGCGGTATTCCTCCGCGAACGTCCGCGTCCGGTGATGATCCGGCTGCTCGCGGATGTAATCGCGCACGGCATCGAGCTGCGAATGGCTGACGGAGAACGCGCCATATCCATCCTGCCATGCAAACTCGGCGAGTTCGGGGAAGACGTCCTTGATCCAATGAGACGAGCCTCCCTTGATGAGTTGCACGGCCTTTGCGACGGCGATGACCGCCGGAGCCGAGAGAAGGATATGCACGTGATCGGCGACTCCGCCGACCTCCAGCGCCGACATTCCATTCTCGCGAGCGATGCCTCCGAGGTAGGGCCAGAGGCGTTCGCGAATCGGTTCGGTCAGCCACGGCTCACGACGCTTCGTGCTGAAGACGATGTGGTAGTTGAGGGAGGTATAGGTGTTGGCCATCGCGTCAGCCGTCGCTACGCGACGCGGCGCCGGGAGGCGATGCTTATCCCGGCGATGAATCGCCGGGCTATGCTCGGGCTGCCGCTAACGCGGCGCGGCGGCGGCGTGCGTGGCGGAAGAGGACGATAAGCCTCACAGGCTCTTTTTCCATCGCAGAGACGCCGTCCACCGCAGCCTCACGCGCAGCCCAATCCGCCCACGACAACGCCGCCCGACCGCAGCCTCACGCGCAGCCACATCCCTCCGCAACCACTCCGCCGACCGCAGCCTCACACGCAGCCACATCCGCCCGCGACAACGCCGCCCGACCGCAGCCTCACGTGCAACCCCATCCCGCCCGCGACAACGCCGCCCGACCGCAGCCTCACGCGCAGCCACATCCGCCTGCGACAACGCCGCCCGAC
>JBEBGD010000022.1:0-61959 GCA_040081625.1 Chthoniobacteraceae bacterium | reverse complement strand
TACGTCCGTCGAAACAACCCCATCAGGTGCGCCAGCTCCTCGGGCACTTCCTCCGCGTGCTCGACGGTGAGCCGCACCTCGGTGTGCAGCTCCTCGCGAAATTCGCGCAGCAGCCGGGCGAGCGCCTGGCGCAGGGCCTCCTCGCTCAAGCCGAGCGGCCCGGCGAGCGCCTGGCTCTGCCCCTCGCGCAGATGGCCGCCGCCTTCGAGCACCGGGCGCAACGCCGCGAAGACCGCGCCGCGCCCGCGCTCCGCATAACGAGCACCGAGACTATCAATGACGTGCCTGAGCAGCTCGACCGCCCACTCGCGCTCGAAGATGCGATCCGGCGTGTCGTCCTCGCGGAAGCGCTCGCGCTGATAGCGATTCTCGATCGCCCCGAAGTCGAGCCCGCGGTCGAATCCGGCATCGTCCGCCGCAGCGGTCTGCTCCCGGCGCGCCTCGCTCTGGCGCCATTCGGCAAAGTGCCGCCCGAGCGCAGTGGAGAGCCAGCCGCGCAACCGTCCCTTTTGCTCTTCGAGCCGCTCGAAGGAACGCCGCCGGAAGATCAGCATGAGAAAATCGTGCAGCACATCCTGCGCATCGTGATGCGCGCACCCCCGCCGCCGCAGATAGCAATAGAGCGGGAAGTGATAGTCTGTGCATAACTCCTCGAGCGCCTTCTCCGCGACCGCCGCGTCCGGCGACTTGATCCGCGCGATGAGCGTCCAGTGCGTCGTGGGGAATTTGCCTTTGTCGGCGGCGGGCATCGACGGAGCGTGCCGGGTTTCCACGCAGCCGGCAAGCGCGGGGTGTGCTCGGGATGGTTACTTCGTTGCAGGCTTGCCGGAGTCGAGCCGCGGGGTGGGCCACTCGCGCACCGAGCCGCCGGCGGGCAGTGCCGCGGGCGAAGCGGACAGGACGACGCGGAAGCCAGCATTGTCAGCTCGATAGTCCGGCGGCAGGTCGGAGCGCGATGACGACTGGAGCATGGCCGCCGGACCGTTTCCCCACGAGCCTCCGCGGACGGTTTTTTTCCGCCCATCCCTCATGAAGTCTTCCGCCCATTCCCACACATTGCCGCCGAGATCGAAAAGCCCGGATGCATGGGCGGCAAAACTTCCCACGGGTGCCGTGGTCGTAAAAGGATCGCGGTAGCCAGCGATGGTGTTCTGATCCCCGGGCTTCGCGTTTTTTTCGTCACGGTAATTGCCCGTGCCGGGCGGTGGCGGCCAGCCGCTCCCCCATGGGAAGACATCGGCGAACTTCTGATTCTTTTCATGGGGAGGCCTCGCCGCGTCCTCACGCTCGCCGATGCCCACGGCGCAGCTCCACTCGTGGTCGGCCGGCAGGCGGTAGCGTTCGTTTGCACCGAGCTTGCCGGCCTTGCGCTCGCGCTCGGTGAGCCATGCGCAGAAGGCCTGCGCGTCGTCCCAACTCACCATCACCGCCGGATGGGTGGGTCCTTGCGCGAACTGGGGGCGGGGCCACTCGCGGCGGGTGTCCCGGACGAAGGCGTCGAAGTCCTGCACCCGCGTCTCCCACACGCTGAAGAGCACGCGCTGCTGGTCGGTGGGTCCGCCGGTGATCGGCACGGGGACGAACTTCATGCCGAGGGAGTTCACGAACGGCGCGTCCTTGGTGGCGGAGGGTAGGGCAAGCGTTCCGCTGGCCGTTTGGTGCTGCTGGCCTTTCCACACGAACCATCCACCCACGGCGAGCACGGCGACGGCGGCAGCAATGAGCATCGGCACTTTGCTCCGGCGCGGGAGCGGGGCGTCCACGGGGATCGGCTCGGTGAGCAGGCGGTCGAGATCGCTGCGCAAGGCGGCGGCGCTGGCGTAACGCTGCTCGCGGTCGGCTTGCATGGCCTTGTCCACGATGGCGTCGAAGCGCGGGTCGAGGCCGGCGACGGTCGTCGAGGGCAGCGCGAAACGGCCGCGCGGGATTTCGCCCGTGAGCATGGTGTAGAGCATCACGCCCACTGCGTAGAGATCCGCACGGTGATCCGCCGTCGCGACGGAACTCCTCGCCTCGGGCGCCATGAAATCGGGCGTGCCCATGACCAGATCCGAGCGGGTGAAGCCGCCGCTTTCCTGGGTGCTGGCTTTCGCGAGGCCGAAGTCGGCCACCTTCACGCGGCCATGCCGATCGACCATGATGTTCGCGGGCTTGATGTCGCGGTGGACGATGCCGCTCTGGTGCGCGAACTCGAGCGCGTCGCAGACGTGCGCGGTGATGGCGAGCGCGTGCTCCGGCGACAACCGGCCCTGCGTGGCGACCATCTGCTGCACGTCGGTGCCCTCGATGAAATCCATGACGAAGTAGAGCAGCCCATCTGCCGTCTCGCCCGCATCGTGCACGGCGACGATGCCGGGATGATCGAGATGCGCCATCGCCTTGGCCTCGATCTTGAAACGGTCGGCGTAGTGAACGTCGTGATCGTCCGCGATGCCGGGCGGGAGAATCTTGATCGCGACGAAACGATCGAGGCTGCGCTGCACGCCTTTATAAACCGCGCCCATGCCGCCGCGGCCGATCATCTCGCTGATTTCGTATTGCGGCAGCGCGCGCTGGAGTTCCTCGACGGTCGGCGGTGTCCAGCCGCGCGCGCCAGGCGTTTTCAACGCGTGGGCGAACAAATCGCCGGGATTCAATCCGCCAAACTCAGTCGGCGTGGAAGGTTCCAGTGCGTCGTCGGGCATCGGCACCTTTGCTGGCAGGCTGGCCGCCGAAAGTCAACGCGCTGCGAGCGCGCACTCGGGGCGCGGCGGCTGCGGGACGAGGCCGAGTTCGTCGAGCAGGGCGCGGTCTTCATCCACGCCGGGGTTTTCGGCGGTGAGGAGTTTGTCGCCGTAGAAGATGGAGTTGGCGCCGGCGAAGAAGCAGAGCGCCTGGCCTTCGCGCGTGAGCAGGGTGCGGCCGGCGCTGAGGCGGACTTTTGCGCGCGGCAGCGCGATGCGCGTGACGGCGATGAGGCGCACGAGCTCGAAGACATCGACGGGCGGCTGGCCGTCGAGTGGGGTGCCGGGCTGCGGCATGAGGCAGTTGATCGGCACGCTCTCGGGGGCAGGGGAGAAGTTGGTGAGGACTTCGAGCAGGCGGAGGCGGTCGTCGATGGACTCGCCCATGCCGATGATGCCGCCGCAGCAGACATCCATGCCGGCGTGCTGGACGTGGCGGATGGTGTTGAGGCGATCCTCGAAGGTGTGCGTGGTGACGATGTTCGGGTAGTGCTCGGGTGAGGTGTCGAGGTTGTGGTTGTAAGCGGTGACGCCGGCTTGCTTGAGCTTCTGCGCTTCGGTTTCGCCGAGCTGGCCGAGCGTGACGCAGACTTCCATGCCGAGCTTGGCGACTTCGCGGATCGTGCCGAGCACCTGCTCGAATTTTGCGTCGCCATCGCGCACGCCTTTCCACGCGGCGCCCATGCAGAAGCGCGTCGAGCCATTCTCCCGCGCGCGGTGTGCGGCGGCGAGCACGTCGTCGGTTTCCATGAGCCGCTCCGCTTTCACGCCGGTCTGGTAGCGGGCGCTCTGCGCGCAGTAGCCGCAGTCTTCGGAGCAGCCACCGGTCTTGATCGAGAGCAGCGTGCAGAGCTGCATCTCGCCGCCCTGCCAGTGCTCGAGATACGCGGTGCGGCCTCGCGAGATGAGGTCGAAGAGCGGCAGGTCGTAAAGGGAGCGGAGCTGGGCGAAAGTCATCGGGCTGGGACGGTGGCGGGGGATTGGAAATCGTCGAGCCGGATTTTCACCTCTTCGGCGCGAGCGCGGCTTCGATGCTCGCGACGACCTGCTTCGCGAGAAAAGCGGAGCCCTCAGGTTTGTAGTGGACGTCTTTCGGGTTCTGAAATTCCGCGAGGTGCGGCGTGATGGCGGTGTTGAGGTCGTCGGTCGCGACGCCGTTTTCCGTCATCACGCGCGCGGCGATGGCGTTGTATTCGGGCACCTTGCCGAAGGCGCGCGGTGGGACGAGTTCGCCGTCGGGGATCGGCGTGGTGGTCGCCCAGATGAGTTTCGCGCCGGTGGATTTGAGCCGCGCGACGAGGGTGCGGAGGTTCTTCTCGTAATCGCCGGGCTCCACCTGCCGCTTGCCGTCGGGCATGATTTTCAAGTCGTGGATGCCCCAGTTGAAATGGATCACGTCCCATTTCCCGGCGCCGAGCCACTTCTCGATGTTGGCGACGCCGTTTTTCGTCGGGCCGCCGTTTTGCGGGATGCGGTGGATGTTCGCCTTTCCTGCCAATGCCGCGCGCACGGGCGAGGTGTAGCCCATCGAGATGGAGTCGCCGATGAGGAGCACGCGCGGAAGTCCGGGCTGGTCTTCGATGGGCGCGAGGACGTTCGGCTTGGCTGGCTTTTGCGCGAGGGCCGTGGTGGCGAGCGCGCAGAGCGTGAGGATGATGCGGGTGGGAGTGGTCATGGTTTGCTGGCGGTGTAAGTCAGGTCGTCGAGGTAGATCTTCACCATCTGCCCGCCGGAGGTCGAGGTGAACAGGCCAAAGCGGTCCAGACTCGCGCCTTGTTTTTTCTGGCCCGGCTTCAAGGCGAGCGTCACGGATTCGGTGCCGAGCGTCACGCGCAGCTCGCCGTTGCCGGCGGGGTCGTAGATCAGCGACCAGTCGAAGAGCTTGCCGGGTGTGAGCACCGGGCCTTTGTCCACTTTGCCCGTGCTGCCGCTCGCGGTCGTGAACGCGGGGATGAAGTAGTGGCCGATGCGGGTCGGCCCGCCCACGTGGATACCGAAGAAATTCGCCGCGTCGCCCGCCCCCTTGTCCTTTGCGGCACTGTTGAACCAGCCCAGTCGCATGTCGGAATCGGGGCCGGCGGTGACGAGCCTTACTTTGCCGCGCGCTTCGAGTCGCTGCTCGAGGTCCAGCGGGCCGACGCGATCGGCGTAGTAGCCGAAGTCGCCGCTGCGCCACAGGCCGCCGCCGACTTCGCCCGGCTTGCCGCCGGCGTGGCTGGTCGTCGCGCTGAATCCGAAGTCGTGTGCGCCGGTCACTTCACGATCCTCGAAGCTGACGCGGTTGCCTTCGCCGATCCAGCCGGGGTCTTTCGCGAAGTCCTGCTTTTGTCCGTTGTATCGCAGGTCGTCGAAAAACAGCGCGACCGCGCCGCCGGATTTCATGCCGTTGCTCACGCCGAAGCGGTCGAAGGTCGCGCCCTCCGTTTTGTAGCCCGGCGTGAGATCGACGGTGAAGGTCGTCGTGCTTGGGAAGCGCGCCTGCGCTTCTTTCGCGGAGGCGTCGGGCAGCGAACCGTAATCCTGCGTCGTGTGCGTATCGCTGCGCATGGTGAACTTGAACTGCCCGTTTCCCCCGGCGCCTTGCGGGTCGTAGTCGAGCGTCCAATGATAGCGAGTGCCGTCGGCCTTGATCGGCGTCGGCCGGAATTTGCCGGGGAGATACGGGGTGATGAAGGTGCCGCACGATTTGTTGCCGCCCGTGATGAGCCGCACGGCGAGTCGTCCGCCGGTGGCTTCGAAGTCCATGTTCAAGCCGAGCGAGCCGATGGGCCGTCCGCTGCCGCCGGGCTGCTGCGAGTTGAAGAAGCCGAAGAAGACGCCGGCGCCGGGCGATGACTTGGTGATCGCGAAAGTGCCGGACGCGGTGAGCTTGTCGTCGAGGGTCTTCGCCGGCGTGAGTGTGGCGGCGTAGGAGGCGTGCCGGGTCGCGCGCTGGATGACGCCGCCCATTTCCCCAGCACCCGTGCCGGCGAAGTGCGTCTCGCTGTAGCCGAAATCCTGTTTCACCATCAGCGGCTTCTTCGGCACGATGTGGTTGTTGTGCTCCTCCCAGCCGGGGTTGCGGTCGAAGCTCTCAGTCTTGAGCTTCGGCGGTTCGGCGGCGCCGGCGGCGGTGACCAGGCTGAGGGCGGTGATAATGCGGGCGAAGTGCATGGCTGGGAGCGTGGTCGTTCTCCTGACAGTGAATACTGCCCAGTAGGATAGAAGAGGGACTTCCCGTTGGCGGATTCGTGGCGAGTGGTGATAAAACTTTCCATCCGCCCCTTGCGCGCATTCGCGACCACCCTTAATACTCCCGCCAGTCCCGCGCCGCTGATGAAGCTTTTCCACCTCCTCCTGTTCCCGGTTTTGCTCGCCGTCCCTGGCCGGGCGGCTGCACCGGTGATCGATCCGCCGGGAGAGGTCGCGCCGCGGGTGCCCATCGGCAAGGCGCTGCTGCTCCCGATCACCGCGAGCGATGCGGACGGGGATCGGCTGACATTTACCGTGAGTAGCGACAAGCCGGGGGTCAGCGTCCGTGTGCGCACGGGGCATCCGAAGCTGAAGGTGTCGATCAACCACGTCGGCGACGGCACGGCAGCGGACCCTGCCTTCTCGGGGACGCTCGAGTTTGCGCTGCTGCGCGATTTCACGCCGATCACGGCCGGGTTCATCGGTGGGTTTGCGCAGGGTGGGTATTTTGATAACCAGGTCTTTCATCGGATCGCGGACCTGAATCCGTCCGAGGACGCGGATGGATCCTTCATTATGCAGGCGGGCGATCCGCTGAGCACCAATCCGCAAACGGCCGGCACGGGTGGGCCGGGATTCTCGTTCGAGAATGAATTGCGCGCACCACTGCTCTTCGCCGGGCGCGGGCAGCTCGCGATGGCCAACTCCGGCTTCGCCAGACTCACACATCCGACCACGTTCCAGTCCATCGAGACCTATCGGGCGACGAATGGCTCGCAGTTCTTCGTCACCGACGGCTCGCCGCGTTTCCTCGACTTCAATCACACGATCTTCGGCCAGCTCCTGCGCGGATGGGATACGCTCGACAGGATGTCGAAGGTGCCGCGATGGCCGGCTGGCACGGGCGATCCGGCCAGACCGCAGGACAGGCCGATAGTGGACGTAAAAATCGGCAACTCGACGGTCGAGCCGGACTTCGCCGACGCGCTGCTCATCATCAGCGCGACGGCGCCGGTCACGGCGAATATCACCGTCACCGCGAGTGATGGGACGACGACAGTGACGCTGCCCCCGTTCGCGGTCACGGCCTACAAGGACACGGTCAACAATCCGCCTTTCCTGCGGTCGGTGCCGAACCAGACTGTGAAGACCGACCGGACGCTCACGGTGCCCTTCAAGTTCATCGATCTCGAGCGCGACTACATTTTCAGCTTCAATGAAATCGTGCGGCTGGCGCCGACCTATGTGGCGAACGGCGCGATCAAGGTGCCCGGCAATCCCGTCCGCCTCGCGGGCAACGCGGGCTATGTCGGGCCGCTCGATCTCGGGCTCGGCGTGCAGCAATACGACATGACGTATCGCGGCGACATCGATGGCTCGCCGCGCGCCATCGACGACCGCGTGCGCGTGGAGGTGGCCGTCGGGGACAAGGCGATGGCGGCAAAGGTCGTGAGCTTCAGTGCGGCCTCGGGCGTCCCGCTCGCGAATCAACTCGTGGCGAAATTCACGGACACCGACGCGCTCGGCCAGGCGGGTGAATACACGGCGACGATCAATTGGGGCGACGGCGCGACGCCGGGCGCCGGCACGGTCGGGCGCGACACGTCGAGTCCGCTGCCGACGGCGTTTGCCGTGCGCGGCGGGCACACCTACGCGAACCAGGGCACGTATCCGCTCGTCGTGACGCTCACCGCAGCGAAGGGCCAGCGCGCGACGCTGCGCGGGATCGCCGTCATCACCGCCGGGCCGCTCCGGCCGTTCGGGCGCACCGTCACCACCAAGGGCGCGAAGCTTTCCAACGGGATCGTCGCGACATTCACGGACGACGCACCGCTCCTGCCCGCAGCCTACTCCGCGTCGATCTGCTGGGGCGACGGCACCTTCAGCGAAGGGCTCGTGCGGCGCGGACCGGGCGGCGATTTTCAAGTGCTCGGCACGCACACCTTTCCCGATCCGGAGGACTACTCGCTCGTCGTGCGTGTCCGCAGAAATGGCGCGGCTGACGCCTATGCGTGGAGCGCGGCGGAAGCCCGTGGCTTCACCCGCCCGCAGCATCTGCCGCCCTACTCGACGCCGAATCTCATCGGGCAATTCGCGCCGGTCTCGCTCCCCAATGGCGGCTCGAAACCCGTGCTCACAAAGACCGGCAACCAGACCTTCGGCACCGGGCAATTCATCGCGATCAACGCCGGGAACAAAGCCACCACCGGCGGCGCCGTGCGCTTTTACCTCTCCGAGGACAAGCGCCTGAACACGACCGACGAGACCGTGCCGGATCCGAATCGTCCCGGCCAGACGATGAGCAACCCGAGGGACAAGCCCTTGCTCATCGGCGCGAGCAACCTGACCCAGGTGCCGCTCAACGCGTTCGTCGCGGGCGGCGGCGTTCGTTTGAACTTCGACGTGAACCCGGCCGGCGATGCGCGGCTGCGCTTCCCCGCAGGCGAGAATGGAGCGGGGCTGAACGTGCTCGCGCGTTTCATCTACAGCGATCCGCTCGCCGACAATCTGCCGATCGAGCGCAACGTGGTGTTCGGGCCGTTCGAGACCTTCAGCGTCGGGCCGACGGTGCTCACGGTGAAGGAACTCGGCGGCGTGGCGGCGGCGGCGCAGTTCAAGGTGAAACTCCAAAAACAGCCGCGCGCGAACGTCACCATCCCGCTCGTGCTCGACACGAACGCGCAGGCACACGTGACCATCGACAAGACTTCGCTCGTCTTCACCGCCGCCGACTGGAACGTGGAGCAAGCCGTGACCGTGACCGCCAAGGACGACGGACTGACCGGCACGCACACCGTGCGCGTGCAGCTCACTCCTGCGGACGCGAGCAGCCCCGGCACCGATGTGCGCTTCGACAACGCTGATCCCGCCGACGTGTTCGTGATCGTGAACGACAAGACGCCATGAAGCCGCGCCCCTCGCTCCTTTCCCGGTTTGTCGCTCTCTTCCGGCGCCGTCGTGCGTCGAAGCCGGAGATGCTCGCACCGCCGCGCCCGGCGAGAGAGCCGAAGGCGCGCACCATCGAGCCGCTCGAGGGCCGCATCGCGCCGGCGACGCTCATCGACGCGGGGACGATCAGCTTCAACGACCTCGATGGCGACGTCGTGACGGTCCATTTTTCCAAGTCGTTCCTCACCGCGGGCAATGTTGGCGACATCTTCAAGTTCAGCGACGGCACGCAGGCATCGGCCTTTGGCGCGAACGGGCCGCAGCAGCTCCAGCTCATCGACCTCAACCGCGTGCCGGTGAACCTCGCGACGTTCATCAGCAAAGCCGAGGGCACGTCGCTCAGCGTTACCGCGGCCAAGGGCGCGGGCAATATCGGCGACGACTTCACCAACGTCGGGCACGTCAAGGCCACGAACCTCGCGCTCGGCCGCGTGGAAATCGACGGCGACCTCGGGCAGATCGACTGCGGGCGCAGCGGCGCGAAAGTCGGGCTCCAGGCGCTCGTGGTGAATTCCCTCTACCAGTTCGGCAGCGGCACGCAGGTCTCCGGCGGCACCGCGACCGAGAAACTCGAGAGCAGGATCGCCGGCGAGCTGACTTTGCTCGACGTAAAGGCCGATCTCCACGGTTTCATCCACGTCATCGATGGCATCGGCTTGAGCGCGACCGCGGCGGCGAAGATCGGCAGCGTGAAAGTCGCCGGCTCGCTGCGCGGGAACATCAGCGACAACACCGGCACGATCGAAAGCGCGCGCGGCATCGGTGCGGTGAACGTCGGGGGACTCGTCGGCGGTGGCGGAAAGAACAGCGGAAGCATCGTCGCCGGCACGGGCATCAGCTCGCTCACCGCGGGCTCGCTCATGGGCGGCATCGGCGTGAACAGCGGCGCGATCGTCGCAGGCGGCGGATTGCCGCTCGTGAAAATCACCGGCGACGTGACCGGCGGTGGCGGCATCGGCTCCGGAAGCATCCATGGCGCAGTGCTCGGCAAGGCGACTATCGGCGGAATGCTCACCGGCGCCGGCGGCGCCGAAAGCGGCTCGGTGCAGATCAGCAAGACCATCGCGAGCCTCACGATCAGCGGCGACGTGATGGGCGCCGGCGGCGCGGGATCGGGCGGCATTGAGTTTGGCAGCGTGTTTCCTTTCACCACGCTGCCCGGCAGTCTGCCGGCCACGACGATCACGCTCGGCGGCAAGCTCACCGGCGGCTCCGGCTTCGCGAGCGGCGCGATCCATGGCGAGACCGCGCTCGCGATCGTGAAAGTCGCGGGCGATGTCACCGGCGGCATCGGCGATCGCTCCGGCGCGATCATCAGCGATGGCACGGCCTCGGTCATCTCCGTCGGCAAGCTCGTCGGCGGCCCGGGTGCGAACAGCGGCTCGATTTTCTCCGGCGCGGATCCGCTGCTCAAAGGCAATCTCGGCACCGTCACAATCGCGAACGGCATGCTCGGCGGCACCGGCATCAGCTCCGGCTCGATCGTCGCGAGCAAGATCGGCAGCGTGCGCGTCGGCTCGGCGTTGCAAAATGCGAACGTCACCGGTGGCGGCGGCGATTTCAGCGGCTCGCTGATCTCGACCTCGACAATCAGGAGCGTGCAGATCTTTGGCTCGGTCGCGGGCGACGACGGCGGCCATTCCGGCGCGATCGAATCGAGCGGCAACATCACGAAGGTCGCGATCACCGGCAATCTGACCGGCGGCGACGGCGACTTCAGCGGCTCGGTGCGCGCGCAGGAACTCATCGACGACGACTTCATCGGCACTGCCGCGAGCATCAGCACGCTGAGCGTCGGCGTGATCGACGGCGGCAGCGGCGTGAACTCGGGTCGCGTCGAGGCGGCCGCGAATCTCGGCCCGCTCACCGCCGCATCGCTCAAGTCGGGCGGCGCGATCGTCGCGGGCGCGGGCTTCCTCGGCGCAGGCAGCGCGGGCTCGATCAAGGTGAGCGGGGAGGTCGAATCCATCGTCAGCGTGCGTGGCAAGCTCGGCGCATTCGTCGCCGGCAGCCTCGACGGGGCGACAGTGCGCGCCGGGCGCGACATCGCGGTGGCGACGATCAACGGCGACGTGGCGAACTCGACGATCAGCGCCGCGGGTCAGGCGATCGTCGATCCGCTCCTCGGCGATCTCGCGATCGCGAAGCTCACGATCAAGGGCGACGTGAGCGGCTCGCGAATCCTCGCCGGCTACGACTTGAGCGGCGTCGCGATGAATGCGGATGCATCGATCGGCACGGTGCTCGTCACCGGCGATTGGACGGCGAGCGACATCGTGGCCGGCGTGATGGACGTGAGCGGCGACGGCTTCGGCGACGCCGACGACACGAAGATCGCCGGCGGGGTCGATCGCACCGGCTTCATCTCGAAGATCGCATCGATCGTCGTCAACGGACCGGTCGCCGGCACTCCCGGCGGTGCGGATCAGTTCGGCTTCACCGCGCAGCGCATCCTTGCTTTCAAATCCGGCGGCCTCGCCACGGTGCTCACGCCCGGCACCGGCAACGACGACCGACTCGTCGGCACCACTGGCGACGTGCGCATCCACGAGGTAGCACTGTGACTTCCCACTTTTCACCCCCGATGACCTGCCGTATCCACCGCCCCGTCATGCCCCGCCACCGCACCATCGAGCCGCTCGAAAGTCGCTGCGTCCCCGCGCTCGTGCTCGTCAATCCAATCGCCGACCTCGTCGCTGGCGCCGGTTACACCAGCGCGACCGTCGAGCTCGGGCAGTTGCTCGATCCCTTCATCCAGCAGGCGGGGCACACGCTCATCAGCTTCGCGCTGAACCTCGACATCGACCCAAACACGCCGGGCCTCCAGCTCGACACCGACGTGGCCACCCCGGGCATCCAGCCGCCGACCGTCACGCTCGAGCTCTTCGACGACAGGGCGCCGCTGACCGTGCAGAACTTCCTGCGCTACGCGACCAACCCGAACACCTCGGCGGATTTCCTCGGCACTTTCTTTCACCGCTCGGTCTCCGGCTTCGTGGTGCAAGGCGGGGGCTTCAACCCGACCGCCACGCCGACCCACATCGAGACCTTCGCGACCGTTCACAACGAGTTCTCCGCCGATCGCTCGAACGTGCGCGGCACCGTGGCGATGGCGAAAGTCGGCGCGGATGCCGGCGGCGGGCCGGACAGCGCGACGAGCGAGTGGTTCGTGAATCTCGCCGACAACTCCGCCAACCTCGATGCCCAGAACGGCGGCTTCACCGTCTTCGGGCAGGTGCTCGCGGGGATGAATTACATCGACCAGATCGCCGCGCTGCCGACCACGACGACCAGCGGCCTCGCGGGCGTGCCGGTGCAGAATTTCATCGCCGACCCGGACAACAACACCGCGACGCCCCCGCCCAAGCCGACTGCGGACCAGCTCATCACCATCACGGGCGTAAACGTGCAGGCGCCCGCCGCGCGCGATACGACCGGGCAGACGTTCGAGGTGGTCGGCACCGCGGTGGTGAGCGGCGACGCGGGCCTGCTCGCGCCGGTGCTCACCGGCTCATCGCTCAAGCTCAACTACGTCGCCGGCAAGACCGGCGTCGCCGATGTGACCGTGAGGGTGACCCAGGGCGGCGAGACTCTCGACGAGACCTTCCGCGTGACCGTCCAGCCGAACCTCATCGCCAGCGTCGCAGCCGAGCGCCTTCCAAACATCATCGTGCCCGGCGACGTGGTGAAGCCGACGATCGCGCTGACCAACAACGGCGCGGCGAATTTCAACGGCCCGGTGAAGATCAACTTCTACCTCTCGCCGCCCACCGCGACCGACACCACGGGCCGCATCATCGATGCGGACGACATCCTGATCGGGTCGCTCAACCAGAACGTGAGCATCGTCGCCGGCCGGAGCGCGACGATCACCGGCAGCCTCACGATCGACGCGCGGCTCGACAAGGCTGACGGCGCTTATCGGCTCATTGCCGAAGTGCTCCCGCAGAGCGGTGCGACGACGGAGTTGTTCACCAACGACAACGCCGCGCCCGACGGCAGCGGCCACGCCTACGCCAACCAATTCGGCCTGGTCGTCGTCTCCGGCTTTGGCTTTCGCAGCGGCGCAAAGCTCACCTACAAGGAGCCCGGCGACTTGAATCCCGTCACCTTCAGCATCAGCGGCGCGGGCTCGGGCAGCCTGCGGTTGGTCGATGGGCTCGTGAACCTCGCTGTCACCGGCACCAACAGCTTGTCAGTCGTCCGCCTCACCACGCCGGACCGCGCCGAGATCAACAACATCGACGTGGAGAACGTCGTCGGCACCGTCAGCCTCGCGCGGGCGGACGTGACCGGCTACGTGACGATCAGCAACGGCGCGCGGGTCGTCTCGCTCGGCGATGTGGACGCGGGCGACCGCAGTTTCATCCTCGGCGCCTTCGGGCAGCGCAACACGACACCCGCCAAGCTCTCCTTCCGCTCGGTGCACGACCTCAACCTCGAGTCCGACCAGCGCATCTCCTCGCTCACCGCCACCGAGTGGCTGAATACGACCGGCACGAAGAATTCGATCGTCGCACCCGTGCTCAGCGCGCTGACGATCCGCGGCGGCACCGGCATCACCGGCGATCTCGAAGCCGACGTCGAGCAGTTGCGCGCGAGCACCATCTCGATCTTCTCGATCCGCGGCTTTCTGCGCGACAGCACCGTCATCACGCCCGGCAGCCTCGGCACCGTGCGGCTCGGCGGGATGATCGATTCCGAAATCCTCGTCGGCACCAGCGCGCGACCCGATTCGCTCGACGACTTCACGAACCGGCGCTCGATCGCCACCTTCATCATCGCCGGCGTCGCGAATGCGGGCGGCGTGTTCTTTGCCGACTCTCAAGTCTCCGCGGCGAGCATTGGCACCATCGTGGTCAAGGGTGTGGACGGCGCGAGCGGCGACGGGGCGTTTGGCTTCGTGGCCGACAAAGTCGGCAGCTATACGCGCATCGGCAAGCCCGTGCGCCTGGCGCTGGGCGCGCCGGGCGTCATCGACCCGCTGGGCGATTATTCGCTCACGATCCTGTAACCCGTCGCCGATCCCTATCGCGGCGGCAGCCTTCCGCGTAAAGCTGAACACTGCGCGCGGAGGTCCGCGTGCATGACGGATCGGGGTAGCGCATTCATCTTGCGCGCAGGTCCAGCACGACGAGTTCGCCGCGGTTGTTGCGGCAGTAAAGGAGGCCGTTCGCGAGCACGGGGGCGGTCCACGATTTCGGGCCGAAGACTTGCGCGCGTGTGGTGGGCTTGAAGCCGGCGGGTGAAGCGGGCGCGATCATTAGTTCGCCCACGCCGCTGAGCGCGATGAGTTTTCCATCGGCGATGATGACGCCGCCGGAACCGAAGCCAGGCTCGCTCCACTTTTCGTCGCCGGTGGCGAAGTCGAGGCACTTGAGCGGCGCCTTTTCCGTCGTGTCGCCATCGACGCCGTAGAGGTGTCCGTCGTGGAGCACGGCGGCGTTGAGTTGCGTGCGGAGTTTCTTGCTCTTCCACAGCTGCTCCGGTGCGGCGCCGCCGAGCTTGAGGAGCGCGGCACCTTTGCCGTAGCCGCTGGAGATGAAGACGCGGTCGCCGCTGACGATCGGGTCGGCGGCGTTCACGCCATACTGCGTGAGCCAGCGGAAGCGCCACGCCTCGGCGCCGGTCTTCATGTCCACGGCGAGATAGTGCTCGGTGTTCGCGAGCAGCGCGAGTTCGCCGCGGGGCAGGGGAGTGGAGTAGCCGGCGTCCTTCGCGGCGGATTTCCACACGAGCTTTCCCGTGGCTTTCTCCACCGCGGTGCCGGCGTCGCCGACATTGAGCACGAGGAGATCGCCGTGCACGAGCGGCGCGCCGGTGTAGCCCCACGTCGGGATCGGCGCACCGGTTTCCTTCGCGATATTCTTTTCCCACAAGGCCTTCCCGGTCGCGGCGTCGAGGCACATGAGATCGCCCCAGCGGCTCAGCCAATACAGCCGGTCGCCGTCGAAGGTCGGCGTGCCGGTGGTGCCGCCTTCGTAGTATTTGTCGCCCAGTTCCGATGGATGGCTGTGCGTCCACAGCGACTTGCCGGTCGTGGCGTCGAAGCAGAAGATCGTGTCCTTCGCGTCGGCGTGCCCCACGGTCGCCGCGCGGCCTTTTGCCACGACGATGGAGGAATACCCGAGCCCGACTTCCGCCTTCCACGCGACCGGGACATCGCCCGGCCATTCGCTGCGCCACGCTTTCTCGGCGGAGATGCCGTCGCGAGCCGGGCCGCGGAAATGCGGCCAGTCGATGGCGGGCGCGGATGTGGCGAGGAGGGCGAATGAAAGGAACCGGATCATGGCGCGCAGAAATTGCAGCATTGCGGGGTGCTGACAAGGAGCGGTGTCCCGGGGCGCTGGCGATGCGCGCTGAAGGCCGTGGCATCTACGCGGTTGATTCCCGCCCGGCTTCCGCTATCGGCACGCCCTCCATGTCATTTCAGGAATTCGGTCTGCTCGATGAAGTCGTCCATGGTGTGCAATCGATGGGCTACGTCGATCCCACACCGATCCAACTGCGCGCCATTCCGGTGGTGCTCTCGGGCAAGGATCTCATGGGCTCGGCGCAGACGGGGACGGGGAAGACGGCGGCGTTTGCGCTTCCGATTCTCACGATGCTCAAGACCCACGGCACGCTTCGGGCGCTCATCCTCGAGCCCACCCGCGAGCTGGCGGCGCAGGTGGAGACGGCGTTCCGGGATTATGCGCGATTCATGAATGTGAACATCGGGCTCGTGCATGGCGGCGTCGGGTTTGGCGAGCAGCGGGCGGCGATCAAGACCGGGCTCGACGTGCTCGTCGCGACGCCGGGGCGGCTGCTCGATTTCATGGGCGAAGGCGAGATCAAGCTCGATACGCTCAACGTGCTCGTGCTCGATGAAGTGGACCGGATGCTCGACATGGGTTTCCTGCCGCAGGTGCGCAAGATCGTGGAGAAGTGTCCGAAGTCGCGGCAGACGCTGTTTTTCTCCGCGACGATGCCGCCGGAGATCGCGGGGATGACGCAGTGGGTGCTCAAGGACCCGGAGAAGATCGAGATCGGGATGCGCTTCAGCCCGGCGGAGACGGTGACGCACGCTCTCTATCCGGTGGCGAAGGATCAGAAGTTCGATCTGCTGCTCGCGCTGCTCGATCGCACCGACTATCACAGCGTGCTGATTTTCTGCTCGACGAAGGTGGCCGCGGACAAGGTGACGGCGAAGCTCAAGGAGAAGAATCACGCGGTGGCGGCGATGCATAGCGATCGCACGCAGCGCGATCGCGAAGAGGCGCTCGCGGGGTTCAAGGCGGGAAAATATGAGGTGCTCGTGGCGACGGATCTCGCGGCGCGCGGGCTGGACATCGCGGGGGTGTCGCATGTGATCAACTACGACGTGCCGGGGCATCCGGAGGACTATGTGCATCGCATCGGGCGAACGGGGCGGGCGCAGTTGCTCGGCGATGCGTTCACGATTTTCTGCGCGGAGGATCTTGATGCGGTGCGCAAGATCGAGCGTTTCATCGGGCGGAGTGTGCCGCGGCTGAAGCTGGACGGGTTCGAGTATCTCTACACGGCGCTTTTCAACGAAGCGGCGATCCCGCCGGGCGGCGCGGCGAAGGGCGGGCGGACGCTGACGGGGTATTCGTTCGGGCGCCGGAAGCGCTAGAACTTCACGGTGAACTGCGCGGCGAAGAGGTTGGCGATGTGCTCTGTCGCGGAGCGGGGGTTCTGCAGGCTGAATTGGAGCTTGAGCTGGGTGTGCGCGCTGAAGCGGTAGCCGAGCGCGGCATCGATGCGCCACACGTCGTCGCCCCACGGCGCGGCGCCGTGCCCGGGCTCGTGAATCTCATTGTAGAATTGCTGGTTCCAGCGCAGCGCGCCGTAGGACTGCGGGGTGAACTTGTATTTCGCCTCGACGTAGTAGGCGAGCGTGTCGGCGTGGCCGACGTTCGGGACCTCGAATCGCGCCTCATACACCTCGGCCCAGAGCTGGAAGCGATGCCACTCGAAACGGATATCCTGTGCGAAAACCGTCTGGTGATAGTCGCCGATGCCGCGCCCCGGCGGCAACGACGGCGCAGCCTCGGGCAGCATGTATGGACCGTAGCCGAATGAGAAGCCAACGTTCCACATTTGGTTTGGGCGGAAGCCGAGCCGCCCATTGAAGGCGGGATGATCGAAATCGACCGCAGTCGCATCCCACGCCTCGGGGCGTGACGAGAGCGGGCTGTTTTTCATCTCGAGCGCGTAGTCGAATTTCCCGACGCGACCGGAAACGGACACGCCGCTCGCGTAGCTCGGGCCCCAGATGATTGGGTTGCGCAGGTATTTGTCGGAGTAGTCGTCGTAGCCGCCGTTGAGTTGGGACGGCTCGACATGAGCCCAATAGAGCAACGTTTCCGGCGAATCGGGCGCCGATGAATCCCAGATGCCGGTCAGGTTTTCGTAGGGCAGGGGCGCGGTGATGAATGGGTTGTCCCACGAGAGGTGCCGCTCGACCCAGTTTCCGACGACGGTGGCAAATCGGCCGATCTGCACGGTGAACCGGCCGTCTTCCCACGGCGAGATGCGCAGCGCGTATTCGTCGAGCCGCACGTCGGCTTTTTCGTCGGCGGGGTCGAAGCCGCGATCGACGCGCATCTGCGCGAAGGCGTAGACGTGCGAGCAGAGTTGCGCGTCGAGGAAGAGCGAGAGGCGCGGGCTCAGCAGTGTGTGGCGGTCGGTGAAAAGGAGGCCCGGCGGCGGCTGCGGAGTCGAGTAGGCCTCCAGGTCGGCGACTCCGCTCAGCCGCACGCGCAGGTTCCCGTCGAAGGCGCTGAAAGCGAGATTTTCCCGCAGGCGCTCGATGTAGTCCTCCGCGTGCGCGGTGGTGAGCAGGGTGGCGATGAGGGCGAGGGAACGCAGCGGGTTCATGCAGCGCGGAGTGCGGTGGCGATGGCTTCGCGCAGGGCGGGGATGCTGATGGGTTTGGGCGCGACGACGTTCACGTCGGGATAGTCCTCGGGGTTGAGGAACTGGCCGAAACCCGTGAGCAGGATGATCGGCATCTTCGGGGCGATCTGCTTGATCGCGCTGGCGAGTTGATCGCCGCTCATGCCGGGCATCGCCTTGTCCGTCAAGACCAGGTCGAAAGTGCCGTCGAGGAAACGCTTGAGGCCATCGATGCCGTGCGCGGCGAGTTCGACGCGATGGCCGTCTGCGCCGAGCGACGCGGCGAGCAACTCGCGCACTTGCGGCTCGTCTTCGACCACGAGCACGCGCAGCGAACGCATCGCTTCCGCGGGCTCCGGCCCGGCGTGAGTCGTGACGCTGCTCTGCGCAAATGGCAGCGTGATGACGAACGTGGTGCCGCGGCCGGGCTCGCTGCGGATATCGATCATGCCGCTGTGGCGTTGGATGATGCCGAAGACCATCGAGAGGCCGAGGCCGGTGCCTCGGTCGCCCTTGGTCGAGAAGAACGGCTCGAGGCAGCGTTGGCGCACTTCGTCGCTCATGCCGGTGCCGGTGTCGGCGACTTCGATCACGGCTGACCCGCCGAGCTGGTGCGTGCGCAGCGTGATCGTGCCTCCGCCCGGCATCGCATCCACGGCGTTGAAGACGAGGTTGGTGAGCACTTCGCGCAGCGCGGATTCGTCGCCGGCGATCGCCGGGATGGGCGCCAGCTCCGTGCGGACCTCGATGGTCGCGCCGCCGGCCTGCGCCTGGTCTTTCCAGCGCGGCCTGGTGAGCGAGACGGCCTGCTCGATGAGCCTGGTGAGGTCGATGGCGCTGAACTTTTCGTGATGATCCCGCGAGCGGTAGAATTCGCGCAGCCGCGCCACCACGCTCGAGGCGTCCTGCGCGGCAGTCTGGATGATCTCGAGATATTTCAGCGCCGTCGGGCGGTCGTCGAGGATGGCGGAATTGAGCTGGAGCAACTCGGCGAACCCGAGGATGGGCACGAGCGCGTTGTTGAAATCGTGCGCGATGCCGCTGGCCATCTGCCCGAGCGCGCGGAGGCGCTCCTGCTGGATAATCTGCTGTTGCGTCTGCTTGAGGTCGTCGAGCGCCTTCTCCAGCTCCGCGTTGACCACGAGCAGCGCGTCGCCCGCCTGCTTGCGCTCGCTGATGTCGTCGATCGTGCATTCCAGAGTCAGAGTGCCCTCGCCGGTATCGCGCACGGCGCGGCCATTCTGCGAAAGCCAGATGCGGCGCCCGTCCTTGCGCATGGCCTCGGCTTCAAAGCCCGAGACCGTGCCTTCGGTCGCGAGGCACCGGATGAACTCCTCGAATCGTTCCGGCTTCACGTAGAGCTGGTGCGCGGGGTCGCTGACTTCGGCGATCAATTGCGCCGGCGAATCGTAACCGCAGATCCGCGCGAGCGCAGGGTTCGCGCTGAGGAATCGCCCCTCGGGCGTGAGCAGGAAAATCCCCTCGACTGCGTTCTCGAAGATGCTGCGGTAGCGCTTCTCGGTCAGCACGAGCGCCGCCTCGGCGCGTTCGCGCTGGGCGAGATTCTTCGCGGAATCCACAGCCAGCCTTTCGACCGGCGCTGAAAAGCCCACGGAGACGAAGTGGCTTGCGATCAATCCTCCGAGCAGCAGCAGCGCGGCGGAACCGAGGATCTGCCACTGCACCTTGCGCTGCCGCGCGAGCGCATCGGCCAGCGAGTAGAAGCAGACGTGATAAGCGCGCGGGAACTGCGAGTCCGGGTTGAGCGGTTGCGCGAAGATCAAGTGTGGCATGCCGTCCAGCGGCACGGTGACGTTCCTGCGCGTCCGCCGGCTCACGTTGCTGATCGCCCTGGCGACTTCGCTGCCGATGGCAGTGCGCGTGGCGTCGGCGAGTGTGGGCAAATGGAGGAGGCCTTCGAGCCACAGGCCGCTCTTGAGTTCGCTGCTGGCATGTTTCCCGTCGAGCGCGACCGGCTTGAATCCGAGCACGATGGCTCCGATGATTTCGCCGGTGTCGGTCTTCACGATGGGCGTGGCGATCACTTCGTGGATCACCTCGCGCCCCTCCGCATCCGTCGCCCTCACGTAGCCGATTTGCTGTTCCGCCCGCGCGCCGCCGGTTGGCGCGAGCCGTGTCTCCCATTCCTCGCCCGCAGCTGCGCCCGGTTCGCGAGGCGGTGGGATCACCGCGCCGTGCGCATCGACAAAACGGAAGAACCGCGCACGCAGAGTGTGAATACCGGTCTCGTCATCGGGTTCGTCCTTCGTGTGGAGGACATCGCGCAGCTCGACCGTCGCGACTGCATACAGATCCTCGACGTCGCTCTCCTCGAGCGCTGCGCGGATCCGCACCGACTTCGCGAGCACGCGGCAGCGTTCGGTGAGCGCGGCCCGCAGCGCCTCGTGGACGCCGAGCAGGTAGCTGATCTCGCTCTGGAACTCGTCGCGCAGACTGCGCTGCACATCCGAGGCGACGCTCCGCTCCGCGAAATAGAGCGCGACCGCGGTGATGCCCATCACCACGAGCATCATCGCCATGAGCAGCTTCACGCGGAAGCCGGACGCGGCTCCTCGCTTGGACCCGGTTCGACGGCTCACGGCAGATCGACGTGGAGCGTCGAGCCCTTCTGCAGTTCGACAGCCCTCTCGATCGTCGTCTTGCTGCTGATCCACGCCTTGAGCGTGTAACGCCCCGCCGGCAGGCCCGTGAGGCGGAAGCGTCCGTCCGTGTCGCTGCGCGTGAAGTGCGGCGTCTCGAGCACGAGGATGATGCCGCGCATGTGCTCGTGGATGTCGCAGTGCAGCGTCACGAGGCCGGGTTGATCGAAGAGCTGCGAGGGAATCGGGCGTTCAGTCGGGAGATACCGGCCGAGGTCGAAGCGTTTCGGTTTCGAGTAGGAGAAAATGTTGTGGTAGGTGTCGTCGAGATTTGGGAACTCGACCGCCGTGCCCACCTGCACCGGGAGCAGCGGGGTCACGAACATGAGATCCTTCTGCGCCATTTGCGCTTTCGGCGGCGACGCGGGCCGCGCAAAGCTGGCTTCGAGATACACGACTGCGACCGGCGGATCGGTCGCGATGATCCCCGCCTTCGTGACGACCTGGTAGCGCTTATTCATCACCGGCGCGGACTTCGACTTGGGCAGCGCGACGCGACCCTCGATGACAGCCTGTCCCCGAGCCACGGCGCCGGAGAGGGACGCCAAGGCGATGAGTGAGGCAAGGGCATGGGGCAGGTGCATCGCGCGCGTGATACAACATCCCTCGTGCCACGGCGTGCGCGGGCTTGCGCTCTGCGCCGGGAACTGAGAACTGAGCGCTGCCATGTGGCACGGACGCTTCACCACACCTACCGCCGACCTTCTGCTTCGCTACAGCGAGTCGATCTCCTTCGACTGGCGGCTGTGGCGTCACGACATCGAGGGCTCGATCGCCCACTCTGCCGCGCTCGCGGCGGCGGGGCTGCTCACGCCTGTCGAGCGGGAGGCGATCGTGGCGGGGCTGCGCGAGATCGGCGCGGAGATCGAGGCGGGGAAGTTCGAGTTCAAGACCGAGCTCGAGGACATCCACATGAACATCGAGCGCGAGCTGACGCGGCGCATCGGCGACGCGGGCGCGAAGCTGCACACGGCGCGTTCGCGCAATGATCAGGTGGCGCTCGATCTGCGGCTCTATCTGCGGGCGGAATGCGACGCGCTCGCCGCGCTCGTGCGCGATCTCCAGCGCGCGCTCGTCGCGCTCGGCGAGGCGAACAGCGACATCATCATCCCCGGCTACACGCACCTCCAGCGCGCACAGCCGGTCTTCTTCGCGCACCATCTTCTCGCCTACGTGGAGATGCTCGATCGCGATGCGGCGCGCATCGCCGATGCGCGGGCGCGGGGCAATGTGATGCCGCTCGGCTCCGGCGCGATCGCGGGTTCGACGATCCCGCTCGATCGCGAGTTGGTGGCGCGGCTGCTCGATTTTCCCGCCATCACTCAGAACTCGATGGATGCCGTCAGCGACCGTGACTTTGCCGTTGAGTTGCTCGCCACGCTCGCGCTCGTCGCGGTGCATTTCTCGCGGCTGAGCGAGGACGTGATCCTGTGGTGTTCGAGCGAGTTTGGCTTCCTCTCGTTGAGCGATGCCTACACGACCGGCTCGTCCTTGATGCCGCAGAAGAAGAATCCCGACGCCGCCGAGCTGACGCGCGGAAAAGCGGGCCGCGTGATCGGCGCGCTGATGTCGCTGCTCACGACGATCAAAGGCCTGCCGCTGACCTACAATCGCGACATGCAGGAGGACAAGGAGCCGGTCTTCGACGCGATCGACACGGTGAAGGCGGCGCTGGAAGTCTTCGCCGGGATGCTGCGCGAGGCGCGCGTGAATGCCGCCGCGTGCGCCGCTGCGGTGCGCGATCCGATGCTGCTCGCGACCGACCTCGCCGACTACCTCGTGCGAAAGGGCGTGCCCTTCCGCCAGGCGCACGAGCACGTCGGGCGCGCAGTGGCGCTGTGCGTGGGGCGCTCGCTTCCAGAGCTGACCCTCGCGGATTACCAGGCGATCTCGCCGGTGTTTGCGGAGGATCTCTACAATGTCTTCGACCTCTCGCGTGCGATGGCGGCGCGGGTCGCGGTCGGCGCGCCGTCGCCGCAGAATGTGGCCACGCAACTCGCCCGCTGGAAGAAGCAGCTCGGCGACGCGTGAGCCGGCATTTCGATTCCAAGGACCGCGAGATCATGGACGACCCGTCCACGCCAGTCGCGGAGCTGGAGCGCGCGATCGACGCCCTTACCGCTGCGAATCGGCGCTTTGGCTCGCATCGGCTCGTGCGGCGTTTTCTCGCGCGGTGGATGAATCCGGGGCGCTGCTACCGCGTGCTCGATCTGTGCACCGGCGCGGGGGATTTGCCGCGCGCGATGGTGAACTGGGCGCGCGCACGGGACATCACGCTGCGCATCGACGCGATCGATGCGAACCCGAACGTGATCGCGCTGGCGCGCACGCGCAGCGGCGACTTCCCCGAGATCCACTATGAGTGCGCCGATGTGCTGCGCGAGGTGCCGGGCGAAGGCTACGACCTTGTCCACTGTTCGCTGGCGCTTCACCATTTCTCCGACACCGACGCGGCGCGGGTGCTGGTGCGCTGCCGCGAGATGTCGAGCCGATGGACGCTGGCGAGTGATCTCGAGCGCCATCCGATCACGACTGCCGCGGTCTGGGCGCTGACGGCTTTCATGCGCAGCGCCGTCGCCGCGCACGACGGCCGCATCTCGGCGCGACATGCGTTTTCCTATGCTGAGATGCGCGAACTGGCGGTCGCGGCGGGCTGGCAGAACTTCGGCCACGCGCGCTGCCTGTGGTGCCGGCAGGCCGTGTGGCTGGAAAACCGCGACCTCGCGGGGATCCCGCTGGTGGAGGCGCCGGGGCTGGCGTGACGCCTTACGGATTGATGAACACGCGGTCGCACGACGGATCGAGCACGCGCGCGCCGCGCGGGATGCCGCGCACATCGATGACGTGGTTCGGCGAATACGGGCTCACGACGAAGCCGCGTTGATTCGAGTAGCGACCGTGCGGATAGCCGCTGCGCCCGTCGTCGTAGCCCTGCTCGTAGGAGCGCTGGCGCTCGTGCTTGACGACCTTCCCGACGAGGAAGCCGCTGCCGGCGCCGATCGCGGCGCCCCTGAGCGGGCTGTGTCCGGTCAGCGCGGCGATGCCCGCGCCGACGCCGGCGCCGAGCAGGGTGGTCTCGCCGGTGGTCTCGCAGCCGGCGAGCGTGAGCGACACGATGGAGAGGGTGAGAGGGATGATCCGTTTCATTTCGCAACGAAGGGCAGGTTGCGCAACTCGGCAAGCGCGCAGGCGCGGCATTGCGCGGCGAGCGGTGTCTCGCTAGATGGTGCGCGCACTTTATGAATCACGCCGTCCTTCCCCTCGTCGCCTTCGCTACTGCCGCGTTCGCCGCGGCGCCGCTCCAGCCCGAAGTCACCACGCGTGTCGATGCGGAGATGGCGTCGCTCGAGAAGCTCTACCGCGAGTTGCACGCGGCACCGGAGCTTTCATTTCACGAGGTGAAGACGGCGGCGCGCATGGCCGCGGAGGTGCGCGCGCTCGGTTGGGAGGTGACGGAGAAGATCGGCGGACACGGCGTGGTCGCGGTGCTCAAGAACGGCCCGGGCCCGACGATCCTCGTGCGCGCGGACATGGATGCGCTGCCGGTGCCCGAGCGCACGGGGCTGCCTTTCGCGAGCAAGGTGCGCGTGAAGGATGAGAGCGGCGTCGAGGTGCCGGTCATGCACGCGTGCGGACACGATGTCCACATGACGTGCTGGGTCGGCACCGCGCGCGTGCTTACGAAACTGCGCGACCGGTGGAAGGGCACGCTGGTCTTCATCGCGCAGCCCGCGGAGGAAAAGGGCGGCGGCTCCGAGCCGATGTTGCGCGGCGGGCTTTTCACGCGCTTCCCGAAACCAAACTTCTGCCTCGCGCTGCACGTGAACTCCGAGTTGCCCGCGGGGGTGCTCGGCTACCGGGAAGGCCCGCAGAGCGCGAACGTCGATAGCGTGGACATCACCGTGCATGGCGTGGGCGGGCATGGCGCGCAGCCGCACACGGCGAAGGATCCGATCGTGCTCGCCGCGCAGCTTGTGCTCGCGCTGCAAACCATCGACAGCCGCGAGATTCATCCGCTCGAGCCGGTCGTGGTGACGGTCGGCTCCATCCACGGCGGCACGAAGCACAACATCATCCCCGAAAGCGTGAAGCTCCAGCTCACGATCCGCAGCTTCTCCGACGAGGTGCGGCAGCGGACGCTCGATGCGATCAAGCGGATCTCGCGCGGCCTCGGCATCGCCGCCGGGCTGCCCGAGGGGCTCATGCCGGCGATCAAGGAGGCCGAGCTTTTCACGCCCGTGCTGACCAACGAACCCGTGCTCACGCGTCGGGTGACCGGTGTCTTTCGCGAGTGGTTCGGCGCCGACAATGTGCGCGAGCGTCCGCCGACGATGGGAGGCGAGGACTTCAGCCGCTACGGTCGCACCGAAGACAAGGTGCCGATCTTCATGTTCGCGGTCGGCTCGATCGATCCGAGGAAAATCGCCGAGGCGAAGGAGCGCGGGGAGCCGCTGCCGTCGCTGCACTCGCCGTATTACGCCCCGGTCTTCGAGCCGACCGTGAAGTCGGGAGTCACCGCGATGAGCGCGGCTGTGCTCGAGCTGCTCGGGCGCTGAATTTCCCTCGACATTTCGCGTTGCGCCCTCCACAACGCCGCGCCCATGAATCCCGCGATACTCCGCGCCGCCTTTCTTTCCGTAGCGAGCTGCCTGCTCTTCACCGCACAAGCGCGCGCCGTCGTGATCTCGAGCAACATCGCGTTGCCGACCGACGGCATCGAGTTCGTCAGCCCGACGCGCTGGCTCGCCTCGGAGTTCATGACCGATGGCAATTCGTATCTGATCGATTCGATCACCCTCAAGCTTCAGCAGAACGTGAGAGGACTCATCGAAGTCTCGCTCTACTCGGACGCGGGAGGACGGCCCGGCGAAATGCTCATGTCACTCTCGCAGAACGCCGCGATCGGCGGCAATCCGTCGCTGATCACTTTTCGCGGGGGCGGCGGCACGAGGTCGTTCAGCCGAAGCTACAACTCCCGCGACATCGGGCGTGCGTTTGGATTGAGCGGAGTCAATACGGCGCGGCTCTTTGGCGCGCAGACACGGATCAGCGTGAGTGGCGAGCAGCCCTCGGGGCTCGGGCTCGAGGCGGACAGCACTTACTGGATCGTCACGCGTGCGCTGAGCGGGCAGTTTGCCTCCGGCTACACCGACCAGGAGACCGGCGAAGGCGTCGGCTACTCGCCGACGTGGGCGCACAGTGAAAATTCCGGCGCGACCTGGACGGCTGAGAGCCGCTCGCCGCTTTTCCTCGAGTTGCTCGCGAACCCGGCCGACCTGCTCGTCACCGACCAGGAAGCGATCGCGTCCGCCATATTCAGCGGCCTGCCGATGGTGATGGCGCAGCGCGAGGCCGTCTTCGCGATGGTTCGCAAAGTCACGCGCGACGTGAATGAGCGGCTCTTCCGGCTGCGCAGCGACTCGGGAGTCGAAGCCCGCGGCGGCGGTCCGCTGGCCGAGCCCACCGGACGCGAGCCGCGCTGGGAAGTCTTCGTCACCGCCGGCTACGGCTCCGCCGACAACGAGACGGTGCTGCCCGCGGCGGGATTCCAGACCGACACGTTCGCGGAGACGATCGGCGCGGAGTTCCACGCCAGCGAGCACTTCACGATCGGCGCCGCTTTCACCTACGTGGAGAGCAACAACTCGCTCGCGCTGAGCGCCGGCGATGTCGATATCGAAGGCGAGGCGCTCGCGGCCTACGTGTCCTATCACACCGGCGGTTTCTACGCCGACGCGATGTATAGCTTCGGCAGCTTCGAGCACGACATCCAGCGTGACACGCTCTTCGGCAAAACCGCGAGCGCCGAGCCGAACAGCCGCACGCACACGCTCCAGCTCAACCTCGGCTACAACGTGCCCGTCGCGGGCTTCGTCACCGGCCCGTATGCGAGCATCGACTGGATGATCGGCCAGCTCGAGGACTACACCGAGAGCCACGGCGCCACCACGCTCGGCAGCGCGGCGCTGCGCGTGCCGGGGCAAAACTTCGACTCGCTGATCTCTCGCATCGGCTGGCAGATCTCGCGCACCTACGGGCTCGATTCGCTGAAGATCACGCCGCAAGCCCGCGTCGGTTGGGCGCACGAGTATCGCAACAACTCCGAGGCCGTCGATGTCCAGCTCGCCACCAGTCCGTTCGGCAGGCGCAGCGGGGACCGGATCATCCGCCTTGGCCGATTCGGGACTTCCGCCACCACGCAGCCGCCCGGCGAAGACGCCTTCGAGGTCGGCTTCGCGCTGGGCATCGCCATCGGCGATCGCGTGACGATCGTCATCGATTACGGCGCGCGGCTGCTGCAGGACGACGCCGTTGCGCACGATGTTTCGCTGACTGGCGCTGTGACTTTCTGAACGCACTGCGCGCGCGCCCTTGACCTGCGGCCCGGTCCGGCTTCTGTGCCGCCCGCATGATTCGTCGCTTCCTCGCCGGCATTGTCGCAATGGTTGGAGTCTCCCTCACTTCGCTGGCCGAGCCGCGAATGGTGGCGGGCATCACCGAGGCTTTCATGGACGTGACGCTCAGCTCGTCGGTGCAGGGGACGATTCACCTCGAGCATTACAAGGAGGGCGCGCAGGTGAAGGAAGGCGAGGTGATCCTCCAGCTCGACACGCGGCTCGAAGAACTCGAGGCGCAGCGCCGCAAGCAGGTCATGGAGCACGCGATGATGGACTACGAGGGGACCAAGCAGCTCTTTGAGAAGTCTAATGCGGTGAGCAAGGACGAGCTGCGGAAGAAGGAGACCGAATACAAGGTGTCGGCCGCCGAACTCGGGATCGCGGAGGAGCAACTGCGCCGGCGCAAAATCTTCGCACCCTTCTCCGGGAGCATCGTCGAGATCCTGCTCCAGCCGGGCGCGAGCTGTGAGCCGTATCAGCCGCTCGTGCGCTTGGTGGATACGACGCGCGTGGTTTTCGTCGGGCACATCGAGGGCACGGCGGCGGCGGAGTTGAAGGCCGGGCAGGTCGTGAAGATCGGGATCGCGGGCGTGCGGACGCCGGTCGAAGCGACGATCTCCTTCATCGCGCCGGTGGTCGATTCGGCCAGCGGGCTCGCGCGGGTGAAGGCGATCTTCGAGAACGCCGACGGGCGTGTGCGCCCGGGCCTCGCGGCAAAGATGATCCTCGATTGATCCATGGAAACCAACCTGAGCGGCATGGATGAACAGTTTGAGCGCGCAACCTCGGAGCTGATCGAGCTGCGCTGCTTCCCCGGCGTCGCGAAGGAGTTCTGGCCGCGCTTCCTCGCCGCGTGCTCGCAGCTCGCGCAGGCGGACGTCTCGGCGCTGGTGCTGGGGCGGCCCGGGCAGACGCCGCGGTGGCAGAAGCTCGGCGAA
This sequence comes from Chthoniobacteraceae bacterium, assembly GCA_040081625.1. GTDB lineage: Bacteria > Verrucomicrobiota > Verrucomicrobiia > Chthoniobacterales > Chthoniobacteraceae > VFJQ01. The sequence continues at coordinate 34,219 of JBEBGD010000022.1, read as the reverse complement.
TGGAGCGCCGGCCCGGGGCAGGCGCGGCTGCGCAAAAGCTTTCACGACTTCCTCGACCAGGCCGCCGAGCGCGCGCTGGGCGAGGGGAGCTTCATCGAGGACGACGATGAATCGACAGGCGCCTTCCTGCTCGGCCTGCGGCTGAAGCTCGCGCGGTCGGAGGACGAAGTGATGCTCGTCGCGATGGTCGTCGATTTCACCGATGCCGCCGCACGCGAAGCTCTCGCGCGGCTCGCGCTGGCAGCGGACACGCCGGCACTCTACCAGGCGCACCTCGCGAGCCGGCAGGCGACGGCGGATGTCGAGAAATTCGCCGCCGTGCTCGACCTCATGGTGCCGGTGAATGCCGAGCGCCGATTCCTCGCCGCACTGCTCGCGCTGTGCAACGGCGTCGCGACGCGTTTCGGGTGCGACCGAGTGAGCCTCGGCTGGATCGAGGGCGGCTACGTGCGGCTCAAGACGATCAGCCGCACCGAGAAGTTCGACCGCCAGATGGCCGCTGCGCAATCGCTCGAGATGGTGATGGAGGAGTGCGCCGACCAGGACGAGGAGATCGTGTGGCCGCTCCCGGGCGGAGCCACGGCGGTCGCGCGCGACCACGAGAAATTCGCCCGCGAGCAGAGCGTCGGGCACCTGTGCTCCGTGCCGCTGCGCTTCGACGGGAAGCCAGTCGCCCTGCTCGTATGCGAGCGGCAGTCGCCGGCATTTTCCGCGACGGAGATGCAGCAACTCCGCCTGTTGTGCGATCAGCTTACGCCCCGGCTTGCGGAGCTGAAGCGGCTCGACCGTTGGTTCGGCGCGCGACTGAGCGCGGATGCGCGCGAGCTGTTCGCCCGGTCGCTCGGGCCGGAGAAGACCTGGCCGAAGGTCTTCGCGATCCTCGGCGTGCTCGCGCTCGCGGCGCTCTTCCTCGTGCGCTGGCCGTATCGGGCGGAGGGAAATTTCATCGTTCGCGCCGAGGCGGTGTCGTATCTCACGGCGCCTTTCGATGGCTACATCGACAAGGTCGCCGTGCGCACCGGCGACCTCGTGGCGAAGGGAGGCGAGATCGTCGCGCTCAATCGCGCCGAGTTGCTGCTCGAACAGGCATCCGCCTCTGCCGAGATCGCCCGCTACGAGCGCGAGACCGAGAAGTCGCGCGCCGGAAAGCAGCTCGCCGAGATGCGAATCGCCGAGGCGCTCTCGCTGCAGTCACACGCGCGGCTCGATCTCGTGAACCACAGGATCGAGGCCGCCGTCATGCGCGCGCCGTTCGAGGGCGTCGTCGTCGAGGGCGACCTCCGCGAGCGGATCGGCGCGCCGGTGAAGGTCGGCGAGCCCTTATACAAGATCGCGCGGCTCGACGGCCTCTACGTGGAGGCGGAAGTCGATGAGCGCGAGATCGAGGACATCCTGCGCAGCAAGACGGCGCAGTTCGCCTTCGTCTCGCAGCCGAAGCAAAAGTATTCCGCCACGGTCCTCGCCGTGGAGCCGGCGGCGCTGGCGAAGAAGGAAGCGAATGTCTTTCTCGTGCGGCTCAAGCCCGACTCCGCGCCGCAGACGTGGTGGCGGCCCGGCATGACGGGTGTGGCGAAGATCACTGTCGAGAACCGGACGCTGTGGTGGATCTTCACGCACCGGACGATGGACTTCTTGCGGATGAAGCTGTGGTGGTGAGGGTATGAATCCGACCGCCACATTCAGCGAGTCGTGGTATCGCGTGTCCGGTCAGCGCATCGCGTTGCGCCCCGGCATCATCACGCGCCGGCAGAACTACCGCGGCGAGCGCTGGATCGTGCTCGAGAATCCGTTCAGCAACCAGTTCTTCCGGCTGCGGCCCGAGGCGTTCGAGTTTGTCGCGCGCCTGAGCCCCGATCGCACCGTCGATGAAGTCTGGCGCGAGTGCCTGGATCGCTTCCCCGACAATGCGCCGGGGCAGGAAGCGGTGATCCAGCTCCTCTCGCAGCTCTACTTTTCGAACCTCCTCCAATACGACACCGCCGCCGACGCGGCGCAGCTTTTCGAGCGCTTCAAGAAACGCCGCCAGCGCGAACTCGGTTCGCAGTGGTTGAACATCATGTTCATGCGCTTTCCGCTGATCGACCCGGATCGTTTTCTCGTCCGGACGCTGCCGGTGGTCGGGAAGCTCATCGGCCCCGCGGGCGCGCTGCTGTGGTTGATAGTCGTCGGCTTCGGGCTGAAGAAGGTCGTGGAAAACTGGCCCGCGCTTTGGGATCAGACCGAAGCGGTGCTCTCGCCGTCGAATCTCCCGCTGCTTTACCTCGCGCTGGTTTTCGTGAAGACGCTGCATGAGTTCGGGCACGCGTATTTCTGCCGGAAGTGGGGCGGCGAAGTTCACGTGATGGGTGTGATGCTGATGATCTTCACGCCGGTGCCGTATGTGGACGCGACCGCGAGCTGGGGCTTTCGCAGCCATGCGCGGCGCGCGCTCGTGGGCTCGGCGGGGATGATCGTCGAGATCTTCGTCGCCGCCATCGCGGCGCTCGTGTGGGCGGCCACGGGCCCGGGCGCGCTGCACTCGGTCGCGCACAACATCATGTTCGTCGCGTCGGTCTCGACGCTCATCTTCAACCTCAATCCGCTGCTGCGCTTCGACGGTTACTACATCCTCAGCGATCTGCTCCAGGTGCCGAATCTGCACCAGCGCTCGACCAGCCAGCTCAAGCATTTGTGCGAGCGCTGGCTCTTCGGGGTGAAGCAGTCGCGCAGCCCGTCGGAGACGCGGGCCGGGCAGTGGGGCTTCGCGAGCTTCGGCATCGGCGCTGGAATTTATCGCGTGATCGTCTTCGCCGGAATCCTGCTCGCTGTTGCAGACCGCTTTCTCCTCATCGGCATCGTGATGGCCGTCGTGTGCGCGATTTCGTGGGTGACCGTCCCGGTGATCAAGCTGGTGAAATATCTCGGGGCGAGCCCCCGGCTCGAACGTGTGCGTTCGCGCGCCGTCGCGGTGTCGGTCGGGTGCATCGCGCTGCTGCTGCTGCTGCTGCAGGTGATTCCGTTCCCGAGTCACTTCCGCGCATCGGGTGTCGTGCGCGCGGCGGAGCGCACTGAGCTCGTGACCGATACCGCCGGCGCCGTCGCCGAGTTGCTCGTCGCGCCCGGCGGCCAGGTCGCGAAAGGCCAGCCGCTGCTGAGGCTCGTGAATGCGGAGTTGCAGCTCGAGGTCGCGCAGACGCGCGCGCGTGGCGATGAGATCGACGCGCGTCTTCGCAAGGCGATGAAGGACGACACCGCCGACCTCAAGCCGCTGATGGAATCGAAGGCGGCGATCGACGACCGGCTCGCGAAGCTACGCGTGGATGTGGAGAATCTGACGGTCCGCGCCCGGCACGAGGGCGTGTGGATTGCGCCCGGGATCGAGGACTACCTCGGGCGCTGGCTGACGCGTGGCGCGAATCTGGGTCTGCTCGTGAATCCGACCGCCTTCGAGTTTGTCGCGACGGTCTTGCAGGAGGATGCCGACGCGCTTTTCGCGAAGCACGAGCCCGGCGCGGAGGTGCGCCTCAAGCAAAACGTCGGCACGGTGCTCTTCGTGAAAGACTGGCGCGTAATTCCCGGCGAGCAGCGGATGCTCCCTTCGCCGGCGCTCGGCTGGCGCGGGGGCGGCGATGTGCCCGTCGAGGCCGGCGACGAGCGCGGCAACAAAACCGTCGAGCCGTATTTCAAAGTCGTCACGACGCTGCCCGCCGCGATGGTGCCGCTCTTCGATGGGAGTTCCGGCCATGTCCGTTTCAACCTTGAATCCGAGCCGTTGCTCCCGCGCTGGCTGCGCCGGCTCGGGCAGCTCCTGCAAAAGCGCTATCGGATGTGATCGCGTGTCGCGGCGTTTCTGGGCCTACGGGGAAAACTCGTTCACCGGGAGCTCGGCGCGGAATTGGCCGAGGACGTTGATCTCGATGTCGCCGAGCGTGCCGACGCCCTGGCGCATGTTGAGATCGAGCGGCTCGTCCTGGGTGTTGTCGGTCTTGCTCGCGCTCAGCGTTACGATGGGGTCCTTGTCCTTGCCGAAGATCACCAACTCGGCGTCGCCGGCAGCAGTGGTGCGAAAGCCGAGGCAGAGCAGGAGTAGCGTGTGCTGTTTGTCGTCGCCACTCACGGTAACGATGCGCAGCTTCTCGGGCGCGACGGTCTTGCGATCGGCGACGGGCGCAAGCTTGAGCATCCACAGGTGGCCGAGCGGCACGATGGCGTCGCCGCCCTTGGCGAGTGACTCCTTGGAGAGGCCTTTCGCGGGGATCAGGATCGCGCCGTATTCCTTGACCTTCATTCCTGCGGCATTCGCGACGTCGAGGTCGATCTTGAGTGGGAGGTTTTCCTGATCCGCGGCGCGCTCGGCGAGGCGTGTGGCCGCTTTGGCCAGTTGCTCGTCTTCGATGCGCTCCTGGGCGGTGGCGGCGAATACGGAGCAGGCGAGTGCGAGGAGGGTGAGTGTCTTGGGCATGGTGTTGCGGTGAGTGCGGGCTGAGACGCCGGTGTCGCGACGGGCGTTACACGTGGCCACAATTCTCCGCCGCTCCTGCGCGTCAGCGGCTGACCAGATGCGCTCAGCGCACCGGGTCGCGCGGGAACTTCACGTAGGGGAGCCGCGCGCCGCGGTAGGTGTATTGGTCGGCGCGGATCGAGGGAGCGGGGCGGAAGTCTTCGGTGCCGGAGATGCCGATGATGTCGTCCTGATCGACGCCGTCGCCGGAAATGCCGATGGCACCGACGAGGTAGCCGTCGCGGTAGAGCGGAAAGCCGCCGGGGAAGATGGTGATGCCGTTGGGGAGGTTCGGGTTGCCGGGGAAGAGGAAGCTCTTGCCGGCGAGCAGGTCAGCGGGCGCGCGGAAGACGTCGAGCGGGCGGCGGAACTTGAGTGTGACGGCTTCCTGGAATCCGAAATACGGGCCATGCGCGGTGCCGTCGATGCCGGGCGGGAAGAAGCGCTGCGCGAGGAAGCCGACGGAGCGGCTGCTCATGGCGAGTTGGGTGTTCGAGAAGAAGACGGCGGTGCGCGCTTTTTGAACGGCGACATCCCACGAGAAGATCGTCGCGTCGTGGGTGCCGAAGACACCGAGGATCTGCGGGAACTCGCCGGGCTTGTCCGGGTTGTTCACCACGGTGATGAAGACGTGGGCGGAGCTGCCGATGGGCAGCCGGATGCCGGCGCGGGTGATGCGGGCGCGCCGGGAGGCCAGCTCGATGATGTCTTTGACTTCGTGCCGTTGGAGTCTGCGCGCGTTGCCGTGGATTCTGTCGTTGGTGATATCGGCGTCGTGGAGCAGCGGGTCGTCGCGGAAGGGGAAGCGGATGTCGCCCTCGAAGCCTCCGAGGCGGGCGATCTCGTAGGGGTAGGGTGCGGGCGCGGCTTTCGGGAAGCCGAAAACGATCGCGTCGGTGGCCGGCGGCACGGAGACCGCCTGGTTTGGCACGAGCGGGCCTACGCCGAGCGCGGTGAAGGGTGCAAAGCTCAACGGCACATCGATCGCGCGGCCGATGGTGCCGATGGGCGGCACGTCATCGACGTCGTCGATGTCCTCGAGCCGCGGGAAGACGTAGGGGATGCGGATGCCGTTGATGAGGACGTTGGTGGCGACGATCGCGCGCGGCGGGCGGAAGTCGGTTTGCGCGCCGAGGGCGACGTATTCATCGGCGTCGGAGCCGACCTTGAATCCGGGGGTCGCGGATTTTTGAATCTGGCCGAGCAGCAGCGCGGCGGCGGGGGTGAGGTCGGTCGGGTCGCCATCGCCGGTGACGCCGACGCCGCCGACGAGGTGGCCCGCTTTATACAATGGGACGCCGCCGGGCGAGTCGTTGAGCGAGGTGAGGGGGAAGAGAGGTGCGCGCACGCCGGGGGAGAGATCGCCGTAGCTCGCCGACGCCGTGCCGGTGGTGGCGCCGAAGCCCGGCGCGCGGCCGACAAAGAGAAGTTTTCCCCGGTCGAGCATCTGGCGGATGGACTCGTCGCCGACGAAGCTTTGCGGGACGAGCTTGGCGCGATTGACGTCGGTGAAGAAGAGGCTCGAGAAGCCGACGCCGACGAGCGGGCCGTTCGGAGTGTTGCGGACTCCGACGGGGAAGTGCTGCTGGATGATGTAGCCTGCGGTGCGCGAGGTGAAGGCTTCCTGATCGCTGCTCAAGAATGCGGCCGTGCTGGCCTTGGTGACGGCGGCGGCGACGAGGCCGTAGAGCTTGATGGAAGCGGGCGTGAGCGTGAACGGCGGAAGGGGATTCGGGAGCCGCTTCTTCACATCCCAGAGCGCGAGGATGAAGCCCTCGCGATCGGTCACGCAGATGATCGCGCTGCGATTGATGCGCGACGCGACGACGCAACCCTGCTCGACGACTTGCGCGACCTCCTCCTGCGTGAGCTGCTGGGGCCCGGCGGAAGCGACGGGTGCGAGCGCTGCAAGAATTGCGGCGAGGATGGTGGCGGGACGCATGATCAAAGTCTGCACGGCGGGCACCGTGAACCAGACGCGCGGCACGTGGGCAACAAAAAAAATTGCATCCGAGTGATTTTTGCGTTGCGGCCCGCGCCGAAGTTTCTCTAAAGGAGCGCTGCCAACCAATGGGAGTCTCCGCTTCATCCACGCACAGAACTTTGCGCCGCGCTGTAGCGTGCCTGCTTGCCTGCGGGATGTTTGGCGATGCGGGCGCGGCGGAGAAGACGAAGGCGAAGTTCGCAAATGAACGGCCGCGGCTGCGCCCGCTTTTCGGCTCGGTGCATGAGCACGGGGTGGAGCCAAACAAGTTCAATGACGGCGGGGAGAAGACCGTGCAGAAGTCGCCGCCCAAGGCTCCGAAGAAGGCGGGCGACGCACCCGGATTCAACCCGGATCCGGGTGGAGTGACGCCTGATCCGAAGTCGGACTGGACGATGCCCGGCGCGCCCGATGCGCTCTCGCCGACGACGGCTGGCGCTTACGGCAGCCTGTTTCCCGAGTCGCAATATCCGCAGGGAGAGGCGGAGCCTTTCCTGCCGGATTCGCTGATGATGCCGCGGCGAGATGTCGAAGGCATGACGCCGGTGCGCCGCACGTTTCACATCCCCGAATACTACGATCACGCGGCCGGCTACTCGCGCTTCCGCAACAGTGAGTCGATGCCGAACCGGTGGAACATCACGGTGCCGCACTGGCAGCGCTACATGGACCCGGCGAATGAGACGCCCTACCAGTATGACACCCCGCACTGGTGGCATCCCTACCGGCAAAGTCGCCTGAAGGGCGACGTGCCCGTCTTCGGCACGCAGGATATTTTCATGAACATCACGGCCAAGAGCTTCTCGCTTTTTGAAAAGCGTAAGCTGCCGACGCCGAGCGGGGTGAGTTCTGCGCAGGCGCAGAGTTCCGAGTTCTTCGGACGAAGCGAGTCCATCCTCGCGTCCACTGACTTGTCGATCGCGATCGATTTGTTCCAGGGCGAGACTGCGTTCAAGCCGGTGCACTGGATGGTGCGCGTGCTGGGCGTGTATAATAACAACTGGATCCGTGTGAAGGAGACGGCGGCGGGCACGAATCCCGATCCGCGCGGGACGAATTTCGACGACAACGACGGGCAGCCGGACACAGGGAAGATCGAGGCTTTTCCCGGCAACGGGAACGACTACGGGCCGGACACGACCATCGCGTCTTTCGCCTCGAACGTGAGTCCGGCGGATGCGTTCAACTACATCCACGATCAGCTCAATCCGACCGGGGATGCGGCCAGGTTGGTCGAAGTGGACGAGAACAACTACCCCAAGGACGGCAAGGACGGGAAGCCGACGCGAAATACCAAGGACTTCAACGGTTCGCGCTACACGACGCGGCATCGCGACTTCTTCGCGCTCCAGGAGGCGTTCGCGGAGTTTCATATCAGCGACCTCACGGACAACTACGATTTCATCTCGTCGCGCTGGGGCATCCAGCCCTTCGTGTCGGACTTCCGCGGCTTTGTCTTTGCCGACACGAATCTCGGTGCGCGCGTCTTTGGCAACTGGGACAACAACCGCATCCAATACAACGTCGCGTATTTTAACATGCGCGAGAAGGACACCTACTCGGACCTGAACATGTTCGATTCGCGGCACCAGCAGGTGTTCATCACGAACGTGTTCCGGCAGGACTTCCTGTTCAAAGGCTACACCGCGCAGCTCTCCTTCCTCGCGAACTACGACGATGGTGGCACGCACTATCAGAAGGACGGCTTCGCGACGCGTCCCATCCAGCTCGGGAGCGTGCCTGACGAAGAGGACTCGTTCAACGGGTTCGACGGCACCCTTCGCAGCAAGAAGGTGAAGGCCTATTACCTCGGCTGGAATGGCGACGGGCACATTGGCCGGTTGAATCTGACGCACTCGTTTTACTACGTCTTCGGTGAAGACGAGTTCAACGGCCTGGCCGGGCGCAAGGTGGACATCAGCGCCGCGATGGGCGCGGCCGAGCTGAGCTACGATCGCGACTGGGTCCGCGTGAAACTCTCCGGCTTCTACGCCAGCGGCGACTCGAAGCCGCTCGATCGCACCGCGACCGGCTTCGACACGATTCTCGACAACCCGTTCTTCATCGGCGGACCGTTTAGCTGGTATGTCCACCAGGGCTTCAACCTCGCGGGCACCGGCGTGAACCTCAAGCAGCGCGACTCGCTCGTGCCGAACCTGCGCACGAGCAAGACCGAGGGGCAGTCGAACTTCGTGAACCCCGGCGTCACCATCCTCGGCTTCGGCACGGATTTGGACGTGACGCCGAAGCTGCGAACCTTTTTCAACGCGAACTACATCTGGTTCAATGACACCGACCCGCTCCGCCTCGCGCTCCAGACCAACAAGGTGCGCACCGAACTCGGCCTCGACCTGAGCCTCGGCCTCAAATACCGCCCGTTCCTGACCGAGCAGGTGATCGTCTCGGCGGGCTTCGGCGCGCTCTTCCCCGGCGCCGGCTACCGCGACATCTACCGCCGCAGCACCGAACACGTGCCGGGCTACGGCGCGCAGGAGGAAGAAGGCAAAGTCGATCGCTACCTCTACAATGCGTTCTTCACCCTCACGCTGATTTACTGACCCGATGCGCCGCCTGACGACATCCCTTGTAATCGGCATCTTCCTCCTGTGGTGGATCGCCCCCGCGTTCATGCAGGCGCAGAACGCCGGGAAACCCGAGACCGCCGCGCCCGCCACGCCGGAGCCGAAGCTGCCCGCCGACAAGAGCCCGGAGCCGACAGATCCGCCGCTGCTCATCCCGCCTGCACCGGTGGTGCCGCCCGGCAGCGGACCGGCGACCTCGGTGCCGCCGACGGGGCCGGCGGAAGTCATCCCGGATAGCTGGGGATTCGGTCCGGTCAGCTCATTGGGCGTCGCGCCGATGCCGCGCAAGCGCCCGCTCCCGACGAACAAGATCGACCAGCCGCTGTGGGAAGCCGAACGCAAGAGCGTCGGGTGCAAGGAGTGCCACCGCACCACCGACTCGCACACCATGCACGCATCGAAGGCCGTCGTGCTCGGCTGCACGGACTGCCATTCGGGCAACCCGAAGCGGGGCCTGACCAAGGAGCAAGCCCACATCCTGCCGCACAACCCAGCCTTTTGGGTCAAGGGCGCCAACCCGATCAACTCCCACGCGCTCCTCAACCACGAGTCGCCGAAGTTTATCCAATTCTTCAATCCCGGCGACCTGCGCGTCGCGGACATCACCTGCGGTCCGTGCCATAGCGACATCGTCGAGCGCAGCCGCCACTCGATGATGAATCACGGCGGCATGCTCTGGAACGCCGCGGCCTACAATAACGGCGCGATCCAGTTCAAGAACGCTATCGTCGGCCAGGCTTACGATGTTGACGGTTCGCCGCTGAAGCTAGTCAACCCGTGGACACCGACTGCTGAGGAGACGCGGACGCTGGGCATCCTCCCGTGGCTGCTTCCGCTTCCGCGCTTCAACCGCGCCATGCCCGGCAACACCTTCCGCATTTTCGAAAAGGGCGGCTCCTTCCCGCTCCAACTCGGCATCCCATCGCTCGACGAGCCGCCGGGCAAACCTGAGCGCCGTCTTTCCGAGCGCGGCCTCGGCACGCTCAACCGCACCGACCCACTCTTCCTCGGTGCGCAGAAGACCCGCCTGCACGACCCGATGCTCCATTTCCTCGGCTCGAATGATCACCCCGGCGACTACCGCTCAAGCGGCTGCACCGCGTGTCACGTCGTCTATGCCAATGATCGCTCGCACACCAACTCCGGCTGGTGGGCGAAATACGGCAACCAGGGGCTGAGCTTCTCGAAGGATCCGACAATCCCGAAGAATCAGCGCGGGCATCCGATCATGCACCAGTTCACCAGCGCGGTGCCGAGCTCGCAGTGCATGAACTGCCACATGCATCAGGGCAACCTCTTCGTGAACCCGTATCTCGGCTACACGTGGTGGGATCAGGAGACCGACGGCGAGCACATGTATCCGAAGAAGCAGCACGACCCGACCGACGACGAACTCGTGCGCGTGACTCAGAACAAGCCCGAGGCGGCTGCAGCGCGCGGCTTGTGGAAGGACCTCGACTTCCTCGAGAAAACCGCCGAGCTGAACTCGAAGCTCAAGCACACGCAGTTCGCCGATTACCACGGTCACGGCTGGGTCTATCGCGCCGTCTTCAAGCAGGACAAAAAAGGCAACCGCCTCGACCGCGAGGGAAACAAAATCCCGCACAGCGACTTCAAGCACGCCGTCCACCTCAAGGACATCCACCTCGAGAAAGGCATGCAATGCGGCGACTGCCACTTCGAGGTCGATGTGCATGGCAATGGCAACCTCTACGGCGAGCCGCGCAACGCGACGACGATCATGTGCATCGACTGCCACGGCACCGTCAGCGAGAAGCCGACGCTCCTGACCAGCGGTGTGAGCGGCAAGACCGAGCCGGAAGATCGCCGGAAGATCTCGCCCGTGAACCTGCTCGAACTGCGCACCGGGTTCGGCCCGCGCTTCGAGTGGAAAAAGGACGGCGTCGGGCGCGAGATCCTCATCCAGTATTCGTCGATGCGTCCCGACATGTGGTGGGAAGTGCCGATGACCAAGGACACCGTCGATCCTTACAACGAGAAACAGTTCAACCTCAAATCCGCCTACGCCAAGACGCTGCACCGCGACGGAAAGACCTTCGGCTCGATGAAGCTCCCGAAGACCCCCGAGGATTGCAAACGCGAGCTCGCGCACGCGAACGAGAACTTCGACTGCCAGGTCTGCCACACGAGCTGGGCGACGAGCTGCTTCGGCTGCCATCTGCCGCTGAAGATCAACCAGCGCGCACCGCTCAATAAATACGAGGCGACCGTGGACCGCGGCTTCACCACCTACAATCCGCAGGTCGTCCGCGACGATGTCTTCCAGCTCGGCATCGACGGCACGGTGAAAAAGAACCGCATGGCCGTGCTGCGTTCCTCGAGCGCCGTCGTGGTCAGCTCGCAGAATGCGAACCGCGAGTGGGTCTATGTCCAGCAGCAGACCGTCAGCGGCGAAGGCTACTCCGGCCAGGCCTACAATCCGCACTTCGCGCACACCACCAGCGGCGTCGGCACCACCAAGGAATGCACCGAGTGCCACGTCTCCAAAGGCAACGACAACAACGCGTGGATGGCGTCGCTGCTCGGCTTCGGCACGGGCACGGTTAACTTCTTCGGCCGCTTCGCATGGGTCGGTGCTGAGAAAGGCGTGTATGGCGTGGGCTGGACGGAATCCGACGAGCCGCAGGCCGCCATCGGGTCGAGCTTCCACAAGATCGCCTACCCGGCGAACTATCAGGCGCACGTGGACAAAGGCCGCGAGCTCTGGGGCTCCAAGCAGCGCGGCTACGACTTCCCGGCCTTCGAGCACCACGCGCGCGAAGTGAACGATCTCACGCTGCGCGGCGAGTTCCTCTACACCGCCGACGGCCCGGCCGGGCTGAATGTCTTCGACGTCGCCAACATCGAGCAGAAGGGCTTCTCCGAGCGTCTCGTCACCGGCCCCTTCTCGCCGATCGGTCATCGCACCTACGTGCGCTCGCCCTTCGCTACGTCGGTCGCCATGCCGAGCACGCTGCTCAACGACCCGTATCGCGTCCGCCTGCCCGAGAACGAAGAACAGCCGATCCACCCCATGTATGGCTACGTCTTCGTCACCGACCTCGAGAAGGGGATGTATGTCGTCAACGTCGGCACGCTCTTCGACGGCAATCCCGAGAACAACTTCCTCAACCGCGCGAAACTCAAGGGAGCGAACGGCGAGCAGATCGGCGAGTGGTTCAACCCCGACGGCAAGCTCACCGGCGCCACCTTCGCAGTGTGCGCCGGGCATCGCGTCTTTGTCTGCACGGCTCGCGGACTGGCCATCGTCGATATCAATGAACCCGAGCGCCCGCGCCTTGTGGGCGAAGTCGCCGACGGCTTCCTGCGCAATCCGAAGAGTATCAGCGTCCAGTTCCGTTACGCGTTCATCAGCGACGACGATGGCCTAAAGGTCGTGGACATCAGCAATCCGAACCGCCCCCGCGCCATTCCCGGCGCCGTCGTCCGCCTCGGCGATCCGCACAAACTCTACGTCGCGCGCACCTACGCCTACGTCGCCAACGGTCACGACGGACTCGCGATCATCGACGTCCAGAACCCCGAGCGCCCGCGCTTCATCCGCAATTACACCGCCGGCGGAAAGATCAACGACGCGCGCGACGTGAAGATCGGCTCCGTCGCCGCGTCGATGTATGCGCTCATCGCCGGCGGCCACAACGGCCTGCAGATCGTGCAGATGATCTCGCCCGATACCGTCGATGGCGCCTACGGCTTCTCGCCCGAACCCGCCCCGCGCCTCATCGCCACCTACCACACGCATCACGCCGCGCTCGCGGTCACCCGTGGGCTCGATCGGGATCGCGTCGTCGATGAAACCGGAAACCAGACCGTCGTCTTCGGTCGTCGCGGCGCGCGCCCATTCAACCTCGCCGAGATGAAGAAATTCTACGAGCACGACGGCGGCGGACTTTACACCGTCGAAGACACCGAGGTGCGCACCGTCGAGGAGACCCTCGAAATCGAGACGCCCGGCCCGAATGACACGAAGATCAAGACCAAGACCACGCGCTCGGTGAAGAAGCTCTTCACCAAGACGGGCGAGGAACTGAAATTCGAAATGCCGCCGCCGCCGCCATGGATGAATGCTGCGCCGGTGCCGACCTTCAAGGTGCCGGAGAAGATCGAGCCAAACGAGAAGTTCCTGCGCGAAGGCGCGAAGCTCCCGAGCGTGCAGGAACTGCCGATGCCCGGGGACAAGAAACCGCCCGGGAATCCTGCGCTCAAGCTGATCACGCCGCCGCCGATCATCCAGGCGCCGAAGCCCGGCGCGACTCCGGTGCCGACGCCGGTTAAAAAATCTTCGCAGTGAGCATTGCACGCTCACGGCGAACATCGTAACCAACAACCCACCACCCAAAAAAACATGGCCGACAAAAACAGCAAGCAACCCGAGAACGTTCCTGGACCCTGGTATGTGGACACCACCTGCACTCCCTGCCGCACGTGCATGGAAGTCGCCGGCGCCGATTCCCTCCTCAAATACAACGCCGACGAGACCTACGTCTATTTCCACAAGCAACCCGCTGGCGACGATGAGGTGAAGATCGCCGAGGAAACTAAAGCCGTCTGTCCGCAGGCCGCCATCGACAGCGACGGCGAATAACCCGCGGGCTTCGCGCCACGCACAATTTGTGAGAACGGGACGAGGCCGCTGTGTTGCCTCGTCCCGTTCGTTTTTGTAACGGAACGACACCCCGCCGTGTCCAATCGAACGCACCGATGAAGCTCCCGCTGATCCTCCTCGTCCTTTCATTACCCGCCATCGCCCACGCGCGCCTCGGCGAAAACGAAACGCAAGCAAAGACGCGCTACGGCGCCGCGGTGCCGGAATTGATCGGTCCGAACGAAAAGCCGTTGATGCCCGGTGCGAAGGAACTCGCCTACAACTTCGAGGGCTGGCGCATTCGCGCGGCCTACGTCGGCGGCGTCACGCATCGCATCGAATACATCAAGCTCGAGAACTCGCAGCCCAAGCCGATTAGCGAGGCGGAGATCGAGGCCGTGCTCGCTGCCGAGGCTGGGAAATACAAGTGGCGGGAGGAAAAGCCGCGCACCGGCTACGACTCACTCAACAAACTCCAGACCGCTTTTGAGGGCCGCAAGTGGGAGCGCACCGACCACGCGCTTGGCAGCTTCAAGCTCAACCTCGTGCTCACGCTCGAATCGCGCGACGCGGAGAAGCTTGAGAAAAAGGCCGTGAAGGCAGCGGGCGGGACGCCGGCGCCTGGCGCGAAGCCGAAGTTTTAAATAGTGCCCGGGAGGGGATTTGAACCCCTATGGATTTCTCCACACGCCCCTCAAACGTGCGCGTCTGCCAGTTTCGCCACCCGGGCTTTTTCTTCGGGGCGCGAAGGTTTAGCGAGTAGCACCATCGGCGCAAGCGATCTTTTCTTCGCGTTCGCTCAACGCCGCTCGTTCCACGCGTTCGTGCGGTATTTTTCCGACGCGAGCCGGGCGGATTCCGCGAGCAGGGCGGGGGAGAATTCGGCGGGCGTCACCTCGCGGGCAAGAGCCGCGGTGAGCCGCGAGGGGAGATCTGCGGGCCACGGGACGCCTTGCACGCTGCCTTGGTGGAGAAGCCCGAACGCTCCGCGGCGCTGCGCTGCCCCGGCAACTTTCCGATTTGCGATGACGACGTCCGCCGCGACCGGGCGCTCGAAGCACGCGGGCGCATCGTCGCCGTCAGCGTCGGCAAGCGCGGCGCCGGGTAGCAGCGCAGCGAGCACTTCGTGGAGCGCGCGATAGGATTCGCGCGCGCTCGTGCGGGAAAATGGATGACTGCCCGGAACCGCGAGCGTGTAGGTGAAGTCGTCCCCGTGCGGCACCTCGCCGCCGCCAGTCCAGCGACGCACGAGTTCGCGGCCCGGCCAGCGCGAGGCGACCTCGCGCGCGCGGCCGAAGTATCCGAACGAAATGCTCGGCCGCGCCCACCGATACACGCGCAGCAGGGGAGCGCTCGCGGAGCGCGCGAGTGCTTCGTCGATCGCCATGTTCAGCGCGCCGTCGCGTGGCGTGTCGTCGCGATAATAAAACAGGCGGTCAAAAATCATGCCGTCATCGCTACGGTGTCACTGCACGAGTGGCGACGACGAAGCGTGATTTCTGCGGTTTGCATTTCGTGCGGGGCACGTTTAGCTCGGCGCTCACATGGCCAAAGCAGCACTCGGCAAAGGGCTCGGCGCCCTCATCAGCACGAGGCCAGCATCCCCGCTGGTCTCCCCCACGCCTGCCGTCGAAAGCGGCGAGCGTGTGCAACTCGTGCCGCTCTCGCGGATCGTGGCGTCACCGTTTCAACCGCGCATGGTCTTCCGCGATGAGCACATCGACGAACTCGTCGGCTCGATCAGGGAACACGGCATCATTCAGCCGCTCATCGTGCGGCTGCGCGGCGAGAATTGTGAACTCATCGCCGGAGAACGCCGCTGGCGCGCCGCGCAACGCGCCGGGCTGACCGAGGCGCCCGTCATCGTGCGCGAAGCGGGCGACCGCGACGTGCTCGAGCTCGCGCTCATCGAGAATCTCCAGCGCGAGGATCTCAACCCGATCGAGGAAGCTCACGCATTTGCACGCCTCGCGAGGGAGTTCGGAGAAAAGCAGGAGGAGATAGCGCAAAAGGTCGGCAAGAGCCGCGCTGCCGTCGCCAACTCTATGCGCCTGCTCGAACTCGATGCGGAGGTGCAGGGCTGGCTCGTGCAGGATCGCATCTCGGTCGGCCACGCGAAGGTGCTCCTCTCGCTCAAGGAGCGTGCGCAGCAGCGGTTGCTCGCCGATGAAATCATCCGCCGCAGCCTCACCGTGCGCGCGGCGGAGAAACTCGTCTCGGCGCACTTCGAGGAAAACGGCACCCTCAAACCGAGGCGGAGCACGACGAGCGCGAGCGATGGATTGTCCCCGGCGCTGGTTCACTTGCAGAACCGGCTTCAGCAGCACCTGGCCACGCACGTCGAGTTGCACCACGGACCAAAGCGTGGCCGGATCGAGATTGAGTATTACGGCAATGACGATCTCCAGCGCCTGCTCCAGCTCATCAACCTGCCGGACGAACGCTAAGCGCGAGTGGGCGAATCGAGGCGAGTCATCGTGAGCGAAGCGCCTGGCGCCGGCCGGGCGCGCTGTCGAAGAACTCCGTGGCCGCCGCTGGCGATCACCGTCGTCGTCGCAGCGTTCGTCAGCGCGTGCGGCCCGGCGCCCAAACCTGCCCCGCAGCCCGCGCCCGAGCCGGGCGCGACAGCGTCGCCCGCACTGACGAGGGCAGAGCAGGCTCCCGGGCCCGTCGCCCCGAAGCCGACGCCTGGTATGCGGGTGCCGGTGAGCAGGCAGGCCCCGCCTCCGGACTTGTGGAAACAGATCTCCGGCGACCGCGCGTGGCGCACCGCGAAGCAACTCGTCGAGATCGGCCCGCGGCCCACGGGTTCGATGGAACTGGGCCGGGCGCGCGGCGTCCTCGCATCGGCGCTCGCGAGCGCGGGATGGGAGGTCGAGCAGCAAAGCTTCACCGCGACGACGCCGCGCGGCGATATCGGCGGCACGAATCTCATCGCGCGCTTCGCCGCCGACGGCGCGCGACCGGTCCCGCGCGCTCCGCGCAGCGTGCTGATCGGCGCGCACTACGACACGCGGTATTTCACCGCAATCCAATTCGTCGGCGCGAACGACGGTGCAAGCGGCCCGGCGTTGCTCGTCGAAATTGCGCGAGTGCTCGCGCTCGATCCGCAGTTCGCGGAAAAGATCGAGCTGGTGCTCTTCGATGCCGGCGAGCCGCGCAGCCAGTTCAGCGCAGCCGATGGCCTGGCAGGCAGCAGACATCACGCGAAAGCCGGCACGCCGCGCCGCGCCGTGGTGCTGCACAGCGTGGGCGATTCCACGAATACTCTCACGCTGCCGCTGGAGACGGCGCTCGACCTCCTCGCCGATGTGCGCGCCGCGACCGCTGCGCTGAAAACCGGGCTTCAACTCAAGACGGCGCCGGCGAGACTATGGGGCGACCACATTTCGCTCGGCGCAGGTGCGCTGCTCCTGGGCAATCACGACTACGAGCAGCGTTACACTGCCGACGACACGCTCGAGCGTATGGCTCCCGCGACGCTCGGCGCTGTGGGGGAGCTGGCCGTGTGGCTCGCCAGGCGCTGGGCCGCTCAGTAGCGCCACGCGCCGAGTCGCCCGACGAAATCGCGCAGCGCGTTCTGCTCGGCTGAGAGATGGTTCCAACCGTGGTGGCAGAGATTGCCGAGCACGCCGAAGAGCGCGAAGTCCGCATACACCGGCGCGGGGCCGAGCAGGAATGGAGTGTGGCGCAGCGTGTGTTCGCAGCGGGCGATCAAGCGGTCGAGGTCGGCACGGATCGAGGCGGCGTCGCGTGTCCATTGATCGAGGCAGCCGCGGCCGAACCGGCGTTCCTTGTGGCGGATGTTCATCGTGCGATCGACGATGTCCTCGATCGCGGGAATCCAATGGATGTCGGCGAGCTTGAAGGTGCGCGCCTCGACGGCGTCCTCGAGCCACTCGGTCAGGCAGAGATTTGCGGCGGCGGATTGCTCGGGAAAAAGGCGGCCACGGCCCCATGTGGAATCGACGTAGCGCGCGACGTCGAGCGAGTCCGCGGTGCTTTCGTAGATGGCGCGTCCGTCGTGGATGAGCAGGGGGACTTGATAATACGCGCCGCCGGTCAGGCGGATGATTGCGCTGCGGTCGGCGTTGGGGACTTCGCGCTCCTCGAAGCTGACGCTGCACGCGATGAGCGCCTGGCGAACCGGGATGGCGTAGGGACTGTGCGGCAGGTGGTAGAGGACGACGGACATGGAATGACGGATGAAGGATGTCGGCTGACGAATCAATGCCGAGTGACGAATGACCTGCGCCCGATCCGGTCGCGCATTCGTGATTGATTTCCCGTTCACCGTTCCTAGCCTGCGCGCACTTTTTCCTCACTCATGCCCACCAAAGCCAAGACCTCCAAATCCTCCGCCAAAGCCAAAGACGCCGCCAAGGACGCGCCGAATAATTTCCCAAAGCTGCACAACGCGATGTGGCCGGGGCTCGTGGGCAAGGGCTCGCCGGGCGCGGAGCCGTTCATCGAACTCGACACGATGCTCGACCTCACGGCGAAGGCCGAGGTCAACGGCGTGAAGTTTGACGGCGTCGATCTCTTCCTCTACGACCCGCACATCTCGATCGACATCAAGGACGACGGCATCAAGAAGCTCGCGGAGAAAATTCGCTCGAAGGGCTTCGAGGTCGGCTCGGTGGTCGCGCCGGTGTGGTTCGATGGCTCCGCGATGGGCAATGACGTGCAGCGCGCGAACTGGCTGGCGGCGGTGAAGAAGGCGTGTCGCATCGCGAAAAAACTGCGCGCGCTCGGCGTGCGGCCTGGCGGCGTGGTGCGCATCGATAGCGCGGCCGGCGTTCACGACTGGGCGAAAAATCCCAAGGCCAACACGAAGTTGATCGCGAAGACCTTCAAGGAAGGCGCGAAGATCGCGAAGGACGCGGGCGAACGGCTCGCCGCCGAGGGAGAGATCTGCTGGGGCGCGATGCACTCGTGGAAGTGGATGCTCGCGCTGCTCGAGCAAGTCGGGGAGCCGAAGGTCGTCGGTTTCCAGGCCGACATGGCGCACACACTCCTCTACACGCTCGGCTACAATGCGCCCGAGCACCGCATCGTGCCGAAGAACTTCCACTGGGAGCCCGACGCCTTCCACACCGCGATGAAGAAGATGACCAAGGCGCTGCGCCCATGGACGATCGATTTCCACGTCGCGCAGAACGACGCGACCGTGAAGGGCAGTGGCTCCCACGACAAGACCGGCAAGCACTGCATGGCGACCGATCCGAACGGCAAGCTGAACATCGCGCGCGATGCCGGCTACTGGATGCGCGACGACGCGGGCAAGGTGACGAAGAAGTTCCGCCACATCTGCTGGGATGGCTGCATGTTCCCGAATGAAGTGCTCAAGCGTCAGCAGACGTGGAACGACATCCTCGCGTCGATGATCCAGGTCCGCGAGAACCACGGCTGGCGCGCGTAGCCCGGCGGCGGCGGGCGCTACGGAGTCGGGAGCGGGGTTTCTTTCTCGTCTTTCGGCTTCGGAGTGGGCCGGGCGGCGAGTTGTTCGCTGGTCGGTAGCTTGCCGGAGCGACGCGCCTCGGTGTAAGGCCCGCTGGCCTTTGCCGGCGCGTAGAGATCGCGGCGGGTCACGAGGGTATTGCACGCGGTGAGGGCGAAGGCGGCGAGGATGAGAAGGGAGGCGGCGAATTTCACGTCGGCGATAAAGCAACGCCGGCGCGCGCTGGAAAGCGAAAAAGTGAATGATTTGCGGGCACCGCATCTGCTTTCTCACTCCCACCTCCGACCATCATGCCCGTCCTCCGTATCAAACTTCCCGACAACAGGGGCGAAATCGCCCATGTGCTCGCTGGTGATCGTATCACCATCGGGAGGCGCCCGGACAACACGATCCAGATCATCGATCGCACTGTCAGCGGCCATCACGCGGAGCTGCTGGCCGTCAACGGCCACTATCGCCTGCGCGATCTCGGCTCCACGAACCTGACCTGCGTTGACGGCCAGGCGGTCAGCGACTTCCACCTTCACGGCATCTGCAAGGTCAGCTTCGGCTCCATCGAGTGCGAGTTCACTCCTGAGACGCCGGTCAACACGATCGGGAAATCCGAGGTCGTGCCCACCCGCGCCGAACTCGAATTCCTGCGACGCGACAATCTCGACCTCGAGGCGAAAATCCACGGGATGCAGAAGCAGATCGACATCCTCAGCAGCGCGCGCCTGATGACCAAGGATACGCAGAATCTTGGCGTGATGCCCGAGGTCCACAAACGCGTCCAGCACGAGCGCGACGAACTGCGCACGAAAAACGCCAATCTTCAGCTCGATCTCGAGCATCTGCGCGCGGACGTCGCCTCCCTCGCGAAGGAGCGCGATGCGCTGCGCATCGCGTGGGAGACGGTCAGGCACGATCGAGATAGCGCGCTGGCAAAATTCGGCATCGATGCTTCGGCTGCCGGACCGAATCCTGCCGCGCCGGAAATCGCGTCCGTAGGCGAGGCCTACGAGACGACACGCGGCGTGTCCGACCATCGCGCGTTGGCCGCCGTGCTCACGAATGCGCCTGCGTGCATGAAGAATATCCAGGCTGCGCTCATGGCCCTCGGCTCCGACGGCACCAACGACGAAGCGGCTGACGCACTCACCGCAAACTCGGTCGCGCTCGCGCAGACGCTTGCCGCCCTCTCCGGTCATCCCGCCCAGCGCCTCGCCACTGCGTGCGCGACGCTCGTGAAGGACGCGCGGACGCGCTGCGGGCGCATCGAACCCGAAGTGGTGACGACGCTCAGGCACGGCTGCGAGACCATCGCGTCGCTACTCGATCCGCGTTCTTTCAAGCGGACCTTCGTCGGCGCGTCGCCGCGCACGCTCATCGTCGATGACGACCCGGACGTGCTCGAGACTCTGGACTGTTCTCTCAAGTCCGCATCGTTCCAGTCGTCGCGCTGCATGAGCGCGGAGGAAGCGCTCGACCTGCTCCAGCGCGAACGCTTCGATGTCGTCCTGCTCGACATCGCACTGCCAGGGCTCAGCGGGTTCGATGTGTGCGCGAAGATCCGATCCGTGCCCGCGAACAAATCGACCGCGGTGATTTTCATGACCGGTGCGGACTCCGTCGAGAACCGCGCGCAGAGCAGCGTGACCGGCGGCGACGACTTCATCGCCAAGCCGCTGAACATGGCGGAACTGATGGTGAAGACCTCTGCCTGGGCCTGCCGTCACGAACTCGCGCGGGCGAGCTAGACGCGCGGCGTTACGCGAGCCACTCGCGCAGCAGCGTGCAGTCTTTCTTATACTGCGCCACCTGCTCGGGTCCGTCGCCCGTGAGGTATTCGCAGTGCTGGCTGATCGGCCCGCGGTAGCCGGATTTTTTCAGCCAGTCGAAGAACTCGCGCCGCACCGCGCCCGAGCCGAGCGGCCCCCACTTCGGCTCGAAGCCGCCCTTTGCGCCGCGCTCCCACGCGAAGTCCTTCACATACACGCACGTGATCCACGGCAGGATGAGCCGCGCATCCACCTCCCACGCCTTTCCGCCTTCCAGCGTCGCGTGGCCGATGTCGAAACACACGCCAAGCGCCGCGGGATCGAGATCGCGCATCAGCTCGTGGAGATCCCAAATCGTGCAGCCGACATACTTCGCGCCGCTGTGGTTCTGCCAGCCACCGCGCACGCCGAGCTGTTTGTTCATCGCCGCGAGGTCGCGGCAGCGCGGTTTTAGTTCGTCGAGCTGCGCCTTGATCGGCTTGTCCAGGTCGTAGCGCGTGATGCCCATCCGGTAGCGCGTGATGCCGAGCGCCTTCGCGGTCTTCAGCACCTTCTCCGCGAGCGGCGAGTCCGTGCCCGTGATGTCCGTGGTGATCAAGCCGACGACGAGCCCGCGCTTCTTCAGCGCCTCGACCATCTTCGGCAAATCCTCCTCGACGCGCTCCGGCAGGACTTGGCCCTTTGCGCGCAGCGGCAGCTCGATGCCCTGCCAGCCGACATCGGCGACAACTTCTGCTGTGCGGTCGAAGGTCGCGGTCTGGATGCTCTTCGAGAAAAAGATGAGCGGCGAAATCGCGGGCGCCTCGGCGCGGGCGACGAGCGGAGTGGCGAGCGCGGCAGCGCTGGAGGTGCGGAGGAAAGTGCGGCGGTTCATGCGCGCGAGCTTGCCGGGGAGCGTGCGCGTGGCGAGCGGAAAAGCGCTACCGCCTCTTGGGCGCTGCGCTCGCCGAGACCCATCCCTATGCCAGCGGGGGCTTGCCGTAAGGAATGAATGGGATCGCTACGTCCTGCAGGGCTTTCGCCAGCTGAATAGCCGCTCGTATACGATCAAACGCCTTTGGCTTAATCGTGAGCGGCGTCTCTGTCATGAACGTTCGAAGGTTCGCCCTCATTTGTCGGTGCTTGATGAAGACGGCTGCGTTGAGATCCAACACTCGAACGTGATAGCGCCCCGCTGGCGTAACGCCGAAAACGCGGTGCGTCACAGGATCTTCAAGGATGTGAACGCCATAGTCGTGCTCCTTTGTGCAGTCCAGGAAGCGGATGCCGGCTGCCTGCATCTCGGTCGTCGGCCAAGCGTTCTGTTTCTTGCCGTTGCAGTGCCGCGATGCCGGGAAAAGATTCGAGTAACTTTGCAGATAATGCGTTTTTAGTCGGGGATCGAAATGATCCACGTCGATGGCCGACACACCACCGGCCATGTCTTTGTGAAGCATCGAATAGGCGCAACGGTTCGAGAAATCCGCAAGCAGGCACGGAAGCGCTCGCTTCCGGTAGTTCGATCGCGTGATCTTTCCTTTTGGGAAATGCTTACGAACGATTCGTGAAGGTTGCTCGGGGGAGTCCGATTTCTTGGACATACCTGTTCAATGCCTCGAACACACGGTTGACGCTTTGCCACTGCCTTAGCTCTTCCAAGACTTCGTCGCCACTTATTGCAGGAGCAGTGTGTTTTCGCCGAGCGAGGGTGAGTTGCTCAAGTTCAACCCTTTCTGATACGGTCGATGTTTCCAGCGCCTCTTTTACGGCAAGCGATTGAAAACGTTTCTCTGCGGCCTTGTCCCATTCCATCTCCACCGGGATCTCTTGAACAGTCGAGTAAAATTCATCTGTAATGTCGCTGACCGATACGACTTCGGACCCGGACGAAGTGTTACTGGCTTGCTTGGTTTCATCGGCGTAGCCACCGCCGGACGCAGTTCCTTGCGGCAGGCCAGCGTTGACCATTGCGCCAATGTTCAGCGAAGTCGCGAGGATAGTCCCAGGAACGTTAACCTTCATGAAAGTAAGTCGCTGTATATCGCCGCGATCAACTCGCGCTGCAACTCGAGTGGGAGTCGGATCATCGCCAGCGGCTGTCCCTTGATCTTGCCGGTCTTTCCTTCGCGTCGGTCGTTGAGCACGTCTCCCATCGCGTAAACGGCTAGGCGAATCTCGGCCATATCTCCGCTGCGAGCGAGTTCAGCGAGGTTCGCGGAGGGCACGCCTAGAATCAGCCTCTCCGGCGGGCACCGAAAGCTTGTGTCTCCCGCGTGGTCGGGGAACTCGATCTCAGCGAGATACTTCATCCACGACTCCTTGCTGTTCTCGATAAGCGGCCCCTCCAAGACGCAGGCCCATGCGGATACCAAGCGGGAGGGCGGCATCATCAGGCCGAAGTGGATAAGCTTGTGCCCATCGACGCTCTCCAAGCCGAACACATTCGCGTAGATGACCGCCGGAAATTGGCCTTGCGGAAGTTCGATCGTAACTTTCCGGTCAGGCTTTTCGGCGACTGGCTTTTGTGGTTTTTCTCTGGCCATGAGCGAATGAAGAGAAGCGAGCGACGTGCCCTTTTAGGCGGGTATGGCGCCTTGCGCGAGAAAATCCTCACGCTTCATGTATCGAAGCCGTTTCCGTTGCGGGTCGAGGATTTCGTGGTTCATAAAGGCGATGATGTCGTGCGGTGTATAAAACGAGGCCGAGGCGGTCTGCGCGTTCCTACCCCTTCTTCGCCGTGCTCTGGATATACACTTCGCGCAGTTGCTTGAAGTCCACCTCGACCGGCGAGTGCGTCATCAGGTCCACGCCGCGATTGTTCTTCGGAAAGGCGATCACTTCGCGAATCGACTCCGCGCCGGCGATGAGCATGATGAGCCGGTCGAGCCCGAGCGCGATGCCGCCATGCGGCGGGGCGCCGAAGCTGAACGCGCGGAGCAGATGGCCGAACTTCACCTGCTGCTCATCGGCGCCGACGCCGAGCACCTCGAACATCTTCGCCTGCAAGTCGCGTTCGTGGATTCGGATCGAGCCGCCGCCGAGTTCGACGCCGTTGAGCACTACGTCGTAAGCGATCGCGCGCACTTTGGCGTAGTCGCCGGCTTCGAGCAGCGGCACGTCGTCGGCGTTCGGGCGCGTGAAGGGATGATGCACGGCGACGTGTTTGCTTTCCTCGGGCGAAAACGCAAGCAGCGGGAAATCGACGACCCACAGGAAGTTCAGCTTCGTGTCGTCGAGCAGACCGAGCAGTTCCGCGCAGCGAAGGCGCACGCGGCCGAGCACTTCGCAGGCGGGCTCCCATTTGTCCGCGCCGAAGAAGAGCACGTCGCCCTCGGCGAAGCCCATGCGCTCGGCGAGCGCGGCCTTTTCCTGCTCGCTGAAAAACTTCACGATCGGCGACTCCCATGCGGCGAACTGCGGCGAGGGCGCCGCAGGCACTTCCTGCGACGAGGGCGTCGCAGCTACGGGCCACTTGATATAGGCGAGCCCCTTCGCGCCGAACTCCGTCTTCACCCACTCCTCCCATTTCTTGAGCTGCTCCTTGCTGAGCTTCTCCGCGGCGCCTTTCGCGTTGAGCGCCTTCAGCACGCCGCCGCCGTCGAGGATCGTGCGGAAGACCTTGAACTGCGAGTCGCGGAACACCTCGGCCACATCTGTCAGCTCGATGCCGAAGCGCGTGTCGGGCTTGTCGGAACCGAAGCGGTTCATCGCATCGGCATGCGTGATGCGCGGGAAGGGGGTCGGAATTTCCACGCCGCGCCCCTCGCGGAAGATGCGCACGAGCAGGCCTTCGATGAGATCCTGGATGTCCTGCTGCGTGACGAAGGACGCCTCGACATCGATCTGCGTGAACTCCGGCTGCCGGTCCGCGCGCAGGTCTTCGTCCCGGAAGCAGCGGGCGACCTGGAAATACTTCTCGAGTCCCGCGACTTGGAGGAGCTGCTTGTATTGCTGCGGTGCCTGCGGCAGCGCGTAGAAGCTGCCGGGGCTCAGCCGCGACGGCACGAGGAAGTCGCGCGCGCCTTCGGGCGTCGGGTTCGAGAGCACGGGCGTCTCGATCTCGAGAAAGCCGTGCTCGTCGAGATAATCGCGCGTCGCTTTCACGACGCGATGGCGCAGTCGCAGGTTGCGCTGCATGTGCGCGGTGCGGAGGTCGAGGTAACGAAACTCGAGGCGCAGATCTTCGTTCACCTTCGGGTCGTCGAGCGGGAAGGGGGGCACTTCGGCTTTGTTGAGCACGCGCAGTTCGCTCGCGATCACTTCGATGTCGCCTGTCGGGAGCTTGGCGTTCTCGGCACCGGCGAGGCGCACGTCCACGCGGCCGCTGACCTGGATCACATCTTCGCTGCGCAGAGCGTGCGATTGCTCCGCGACCTGTGGAAATTCCTCGGGCCGGAAGACGACCTGAGTGAGGCCTTCGCGGTCGCGCAGGTCGATGAAGATGACGCCGCCGTGATCGCGACGGGAATTGACCCAGCCACAGAGGGTGACGGTCTGGCCGGCGTGTTCTTTGCGGAGGTCGTTGCAGGTGCGGTCGCGATACATGGTGGAAAAAGGGCGCGGAACTTATGCGCGGGAAGCCGCTTTGCCAGCGCGGATTGAGCGACTAGGCTAAGGGTCATGAATGTGCGACTCGCGATCCTCGCCGCCTGGCTTCTGGCCGGTGTTGTTGGAGTGCGCGCGGAAACCGTGTCGCTGATCAAAGTCACCGGCGCGATCGGCCCGGCTACGGCGGGCTACATCTCACGCGCGATCGATGTCGCGGAGAAGGACGGCTCGCAGTGCCTCGTCGTCCAGCTCGACACGCCGGGCGGTCTGCTCGAATCGACCAAGGTCATCGTGCAGCGGATGCTCGCGGCCCGCGTGCCGGTGGTCGTGTATGTCGCGCCGTCCGGTGCGAGCGCGGGCAGCGCGGGTTGTTTCATCACGCTCGCGGCCGACGTGGCCGCGATGGCGCCGACGACGAATATCGGCGCGGCGCATCCGGTCGATCTGGCGGGTGGGGGAGGGGACGGGGGCGAGAAGAAGGGCGACGATGTGATGTCGAAGAAGATCGAGAGCTACGCGTCGAGCTACATCGAGGCGATCGCGGCGAAGCGGAAACGCAACGTGGAGTGGGCGCGCTCGTCGGTGAAGGAGAGCGCATCGATCACCGCTGCGCAGGCGCTCGAGAAGAACGTCATCGAGATCATCGCCGCCGATGTGCCCGATCTGCTGCGCCAGCTCGATGGCCGCAAGGTCGGCGAGCGCACGCTCTCGACGGCCGGGGCGAAGGTCGTCGAGATTCCCGCCACGCTGCGCGAACGCGTCTTCCACGCGCTCTGGCGGCCGGAGGTGCTCTTCGTCCTCATGCTCATCGCGATCTACGGGATCATCGGCGAGTTGAGCAATCCGGGTGCGATCATCCCCGGCGTCGCCGGCGGCATCGCGCTGATCCTCGCGCTCTACATGGCCGCCGTGCTGCCGATCAATCTCGCCGGCCTCGCGCTCATCGGCCTCGCGATCGCGCTGTTCATCGCGGACATCTTCACGCCGACTCACGGCGTGCTCACCGTCGGTGGCATCGCCGCTTTCTTCATCGGTGCGCTCATGCTTTTCGAGACGCCTGAGCCGACTTTCCGCCTCTCGCTCGCTTACATCATCGCGGGCACCGTGCTCACGGCGGGGTTCTTCGCCTTCATCGTCGGCGCCGGGCTGCGCGCGCAGCTCTGGCCGGTGAAGGTCGGTCGCGAGACGATGCTGGGCGCGACCGCGAAAGCGGTGGCGCCGATCAATCCGGCAGGCGGAAAAGTCTTCCTCGAGGGCGAATACTGGAATGCAGTCAGCGACCAGCCCATCGCCGAAGGCCAGCCGGTCGAGATCGTGCGCATCGACGGCTTGAAGCTCACCGTCCGCGCCAAAACATCCTGAACTTATGAACGTCATCCTCAAACTCATGCCCTGGGTCATCGCCGCCTTCATCCTCGCCACCATCGTGCTGCCGCAGATGGTCCGCGTGCTGCGCGAATACGAGCGCGGCGTCGTCTTCCGCCTCGGCAAGCTGCTCGGCGAGAAAGGTCCGGGCCTCGTGTTTCTCATCCCCATCGTCGATCGCATGGTGAAGATGGACCTGCGCGTGGTCACGATCGATGTCGCGCGGCAGGAGGTGATGACTCGCGACAACGTGCCCGCGACCGTCGATGCCGTGCTCTACTTCCGCGTGATGGATCCGGTCGCCGCCGTCGTGAAGGTCGAGAACTTCCACCTCGCCACCTCGCTCATCGCTCAGACGACGCTGCGCAGCGTGCTCGGGCAGGTGGAACTCGACGAGTTGCTCTCGCAGCGCGACCAGCTCAATCAGCGGCTCCAGGAGATCATCGATCGGCAGACCGATCCGTGGGGCGTGAAGGTGGTGACGGTCGAGGTCAAGGACGTCGTCCTGCCCGACACGATGAAACGCGCGATGGCGCGGCAGGCCGAGATGGAGCGCGAGCGGCGCGCAAAGATCATCAACGCCGAGGGAGAATATCAGGCCGCGGAGAAGCTCGCGCAGGCCGCGGCCTTGATCGCGAAGGAACCGGTCGCGATCCAGCTCCGCTTCCTCCAGACCGTGAACCAGATGTCCGGCGAGCATAATACGACGATGATCCTGCCGCTGCCGATCGAGCTGTTCTCGGCCTTCATCAAGCGACCCAACAGTTGACCCGGGTCGGCAGTTGACCGCCCGGCGGAATGCCGGAACCGTCCGCGCGTGAATCTCCGACTCCTCGCGCTCGCCCTCATCCTCAGCCTCGCCACCGCCGGCTCGCATGCCGCCATCAAGGCCAGCAAGACCGACTACTGGGCCATGGCGCAGAAATCCCTCGAGGCCGGCGACCTCGACGCGGCGCTCGACGCGCTCGACGCGCTGCTCAAGGACGACAAGAAACACGCGCAGGGCCACCTCTGGCGCGCGCGCATCCTCGCCGACCGCGACCAGCTCGACGAAGCACTTGGCGACGCCGAAGCCGCTCTGAAACTCGAGCCGGAAAACCCCGCGGCGATCGCGCAGCGCGGTTACATCCGGCAAAAGAAAGGCCAGCTCGACGACGCCATGGCCGACATGAATCGCGCCCTCCGGATCAACCCGCAGGACGACTGGGCGCTCTACTGCCGCGGACTTCTCTTTGCGCAGCAAAACGCCGCAGCATCCGCGATGGTGGACCTCGATGGCGCGATCGAGATCAACCCGAAGAACGTCGGCGCGCGGCTCGCCCGCGGGCAGATTTGTCTTCGCACCGGCGACTTCGAGAAAGCCGAGGACGACTTCGCATCGAGCGCGCGGATCGAGCCGAAGAACCCCGCCGGCCACGTCGGGCTCGGCATGGTCTTCTACGCGACCAAGCGCCCTGACCGCGCCATCGAAGCCTTCACCATCGCCGCGCGGCTCGCGCCGAAGGACCCGCGCCCGCTCACGCAGCGCGCCTACGCCTACGCCGCACTCGACAAACCCGTCGAGGCCAAGGCCGACTTCAACGCCGCGCTCAAGCTCGAGCCGAAAGACCTGATGGCGCTGATCGGCCGCGGTGACCTCGCGCGTTCGCAGAAGCAATGGCCCGCCGCGCTCAAGGACTACAACGCCGCGCTCGCCGTCGATCCGGGCGAGTTCCGCGCCATCATGGGTCGCGCCGCGACGCACTACGCGTCGGGCTCGCTCGACAAGGCGGCGACCGATTACGCCGACGCCGTGAAGCGCTTCCCGACCGAGGCGCAGGTGTGGAACGACTACGCGTGGCTGCTCTCGACCGGCATGAAAGACAACGTCCGCAACGGCGCCAAGGCCGTCGAACTCGCCGAGCAAGCGTGCAAGCTGACCGAATACAAGCACGGCGCCTTCCTCGACACGCTCGCCGCCGCGCACGCCGAGAAAGGCGAATGGGACGACGCGCTCAAGTGGCAGCAGGAAGCCGTGAAGCACTCCGCCGAGGAGACCGAGGTCGTGCGCAAACAGATCGCCGACCGGGTCGAGCTCTACCGGCAGAAGAAGCCCTACCGCGAAGACCCGGCGACGCTGCTGCCGGAGTAGGACCGCCTTCCGGGCATCCCCATGCCATACGCCGGGGTCCGCCGTCGGCCTACGCGGCCTTCTACTCTGTAGAGGCCCGTTTTTTGGCCGGTTTGAGTGTAGGGGACAGGTCCGTCGTCCGTGCAATGGGTGGTTTGAGAGTGCCGAAGGGGTCCGTCGTCCGCGCGATGGGCGATTTGAGAGTGCCGAAGGGGTCCGTCGTCCGCGCAATGGGCGGTTTGAGAGTGCCGAAGGGGTCCGTCGTCCGCGCAATGGGCGGTTTGAGACGCTAACCGGGACTGCTTTGCCGGGTCGCGGGTGTCGGCCTTACGGCGCCAGCCGCTTCAGCTTCACCTCGGAGACCGCCCAGCCGCCGGAGAAGGTGCCGAGGGCGAGGGCGCCGGGCTCGGTGGTGGCCCAATCCTTGTGCTGGCTGAGGGCGGAGGTGGGGCCGGTCCATTCGTAGAGCGGGCGGGTGTCGAGCGTGGTGGTGATGGTCGCGTTCGCGCCGTCGAGGCGCACGGTCACCTCCAGTTCGTGCGGCTTGGGGTCGTTCACCTGTTTGCCCTCCACGACTCCGGGCAGGTTCTTGCCCGACTTGCCATTCACTAGATTCAGGCCGGTGTAGAAGGTGGTGCTGCTGGAGCTCTGCCCTCCTTCCAGCTCGAACCCGCACATCCGGTCCGCGACGGGGAGGACGACGAGGAAAAGCCACTTCCCGGCGAGCCGCCGCAGCGTCACGCGCACCTGGTAGCTGGTCCCGGACACTTTGCCGGGCAGCGGCAACGTCGCGAATTTCGTGTCCGGGCTGAAAAGCTCGCTGTCTTTCAGGCTCCACCCGTGGCCGGTCTGCGCGACGATCGCGGGCGTGAGGCGGGCGAGGAGGTCTTCCCAGCCGTCCTTGTCCGCTGCCGGGGCGGCGGCGGGAGCGGCGGTGCTGGCGGTTTCCGCGGGCAGGGCGAGGACGACCCGGAAGCCGAAAGCGGTGCCACGAATCGCGGGTGCAGAGGAAAGGCGACTCGACGACAGCAGACTGCCGCCGTCGCTGCGCTCCCACGATGCGCCACGCAGCACGCGGTCTTTTTGCGCCTTGTCATACGAGTCGCTGCACCACTGCCACACGTTGCCGCCCATGTCGTAGAGGCCAAAGCGGTTCGCCGCGTAGCTCCCCACCGGCGAGGTCTCCGCAAACCCGTCGTGGCGGCCCGGCAACACTCTCTTGATCCACGCATACTTCCCGGCGGCGAGCAGCGGACGCAGTTCTTCGCTCCCGTAGTTGCCCGCCTGATCCGGGGGTGGCCAGGCCGTGCCCCACGGGAAGACAGCGGCGATCTTCCCGTTTTTCTCGCCGGGCAGCCTGGCCGCGTCTTCCTGCTCGCCGATGCCCACGGCGCAGCTCCACTCGTGGTCGCTCGGCAGCCGGTAGTGTGCGCTCGCGCCGATCCCGCCCGTCTGGCGTTCGCGCTCGGTGAGCCACGCGCAGAAGGCGGTCGCATCGTCCCAGCTCACCCCCGCCGCTGGATGCATGGGGCCTGGCTCGTAGCCCGGCTTCGGCCGTTCGCGCTGCGTTTCCGTGGCGAAGACCGCGTAGTCCTGCACGCGCGTATCCCACACGCTGAAGAGCACCGTCTTCCCCGCCGTCGGCCCGCCGACGATCGGCACGGGGACGAACTTCATGCCGAGGGTGTTCACGAATGGCGCGTCCTTCGTGGCGTCCGCGGCCCCCAGCCGCTTCGCCTTCAACTCGGCGACCCGCCAGTCATCGTCGAAGCTGACCAGGGCGAGGGTGTCAGCAACCTGTGCAAGCTTGGGCCATTGCGGGTTGAGACCGGCGATGGGGCCGCTCCAGGCGTAGAGCGGGCGGGCGTCCAAGGTGGAGGAGATGCTCGCCTGCGCGCCGTCGAGGCGGACGGTCACCTCCAGATCGTGCCACTCGGAGTCCTTCACCACCTGGCCGAGGATGCTTCCGGGCAGGTCTTTGCCCCGCTTGCCCTCCACGGTATTCACGCCGGTGAAATACCCGTCCGCAGGCAGGCCATCGAGCGTGAACCCGACGAGGCGATCCCCGACCGGCAGCAGGAGGGTGAGCCCGTCCTTCTTCGCGATGAGTTGCTGCAGTCTGGCGCGCACCTGGTAGCTGCTGCCGGCGAACTGGCCGAGCGGCAGCCTCGCATATTTCCGGTTCGGGCTGCGCAGCGCGCGGCCCTCCCGGAGCCAGCCGTCGCCGTCCTGCGTGAGCCGCTCGGGCGTGAGCTGGGCGAGGAGGTCTTCCCAGCCGTCGGCGGGCGCGGGCAGCGGCGTCTGCACTTCCACGGACTCGAACCACCCGTCGCTCGCGATGATGCCCCACCGGCCGGGGCCGGCGACGCGGGCGTCTTGGGCTTCGAAGAAGACGGCGCCATCGACCAGCGCGGTCAGGCGGTTGCCTTGCACGCGGAGCTCGAGCAGCAGCACGGCGCTGGGTTGGATGGATTGAGGCAGATACTTCTTCACCAGCTCGATTCCGTTGCCGCCCCACGGGAAATAAATCAGCACCACGGCGCTTGTCGGATTCTTGCTCACCTGCAGCTTATAGACGCCGATCCCTTCCACCTCGCGGGCGTTGACGGCCGTATAATTCCCCGTCTCGGGGACTTGAATGCGGGCGCGAATAGCGCCATCGGCAGCAGGCAGCGGCTTCATCAATTGTTGGCCTCCCTGCAGATTCATGCGGCCATCCACGATTTGCTTGCGGCTCTTGCGCTCCTTCCATTCCGCGTCGGTAAAGAGCGGCTGCCACGGGCCGAGGGCGGTCGCGGATTGTAGGGCAAGCGCCCCGCTTGCCGGGGGAGCGGGTGTGCCTGCCGGCAAGCGGGGCGCTTGCCCTACAGGCGTCGCTGCGGCG
Organism: Chthoniobacteraceae bacterium; assembly: GCA_040081625.1. Lineage (GTDB taxonomy): Bacteria > Verrucomicrobiota > Verrucomicrobiia > Chthoniobacterales > Chthoniobacteraceae > VFJQ01. The sequence goes on along the minus strand of JBEBGD010000022.1, from coordinate 2,460 downwards.
ATGGGCGATGGACGCGGTGTCGCGGGTGCCGCCGTGGGTGTGGCCGCAGCCACGGGCGGCTTCGGCTTCGGCTTCGGCATGAAGATGATCGCGAGCGCGACGGCCACGAGCGCGACGACGCTCCACCAGACCCACTCCGGCATCCCTTCGCTGACCGTCGTCGCCGGCGTCACTCGCTGCACCGGCCGGCGGAACTGCGTCACGTCCAGCGCCTCGCCGCGCTCGAGGTGTTCATACAGCGCTTCGATCTCGGCGATCAGTTCGTCGTAGCTCGCGTGCCGGTCGCGCGCGTTTTTCTTCAGCATCCGCCCCACCAGTAGCGCCACCGGCAGCGGGCAGCCGGGCAGCGCCTTGAGCAAGCCCGGCGGCGGTGCGTTGAGGTGCTTGTGGACGATGGCGACCGGGTCGCTGCCGGGATATGGTGGCGCGCCGGTGAGCATCTCGAAGAGCATGCAGCCGAGCGAGTAGATGTCGGCGCGGAAGTCGATCGTCTTGTCCCCGCGGCACTGCTCGGGGCTCATGTAGTGCGGCGTGCCCATCATCGTGCCGGTCTGCGTGATGCCGGTGGTGTTTGACGTGAGGCTCTTGGCCAGCCCGAGGTCGCCCACCTTCACCTTCCCGTCGAAGGAGAGGTAGATATTGCTCGGCTTGATGTCGCGGTGGACGAGCTGCGCGGTCTCCCAGCCGCACTTGAGCGCCTGCGCCACGTAGTCGGTGATCCCCAACGCCTCGGCCATGTCCACGCGCCGGCTGCGGAGGAGCTGGTGGAGATTCTCGCCCTCGACCAGCTCCATCGCGATGAAGTGAACGCCGTCCGCCGAGCCGTAGCTGAAAACGCCGACGAGATTGTCGTGGTGGAGACTCGCCGCGACCTTCGCCTCGCGCTGGAAGCGGCCGATGTATTCGGGATCGTCCGCGAACTGCGAGGGCAGCACCTTCAGCGCGACGAGCCGATCGAGCGGGACCTGCCGCGCCTTATACACCGCGCCCATGCCGCCGGCGCCGAGCTTCGCGAGGATCTCGAAGTCGCCGATCGTCGTGAGCGTGTCGGACGCGAGCGCGGGCTCCACGGGCACGGAGTCGATGACCGTGCGCTGCGCCGCGGAGCTTGCACACGCCGGGCAGAGTGCGCTGTCGGGCGCGCCATCGGCCAACGGCGCGGAGCAGGTGGGGCAGGTTCGGTCGAGGCTCATTGCAGCGGGGCGCGATGTAACCGGGGCGGCTCTCCGGTGGCAAGCCCGCACTCCCGCGGCCTATGCGCCGAGCTTCGCGAGCAACTCGTCCCCGCCGAGCACCACTTCCTCGCGCGTCGCGAGGGTCTTGAGCTTCACCTGCGGCCACTCGTCGCCGACGAGCACGGCGTGGCGTGCGCCGAGATTCTCGGCGGCTTGGAATTGCTTGCCGACCTTCGCGGGCGTGAGCGGGAAGTCGGCGCGCAGTCCGGCGTCGCGCAGGCGCTGCACGAGCGCGAGCGCGTCGGCGCGACGCTCTTCCTTGGCGATGACGACATAGACTTCCGCGGCCTGCTGCGTGGAGAGGTAAGCGTCGAGCATCGCTTTCGCGGCGGGGGTCTCGTCGATGAGGTTCGCGAGCACCACGTCACCCATTCCGAAGCCGAGCGCGGGCAGATCCACCTTGCCGTCGCTCATCTGCGCGAGCAGTCGGTCGTAACGGCCGCCGCCGGCGAGGGCACGCTCGTTCTTCGCGCGGTCGAAGACCTCGAACACGGTGCCGGTGTAGTAGGCGAGGCCGCGCACGATCGCATAGTCGATCTCCACGAACTCGCGAAGCCCGCGCGCCCCGAGATCGGCGAGCACGGCGGCGAGCTCGGGCGTGGGCTTCTTGCTGCGCATGAAGTCGAGCACCTGCCCCGCGGCGATACCCCACCGCGCGAGCGCCGCGTCGGTCTTCTCCGGCGGCGTGCGCTCGGCTTTGTCCACGACTTGGAAGAACTCGTATTCCTCTTCTTTCGTCCCGCCGCGCTCGATGAAGAAACGCTCCCACGCGGTGCGGCTGGAGAGGCGCACGACGAAGTCCTGCGCGCTCAGGCCGAAGGCGCGCAGTGAGTCGATGAGCACCGCAATCAACTCCGCGTCCGCGGCGGGCGAGGCTTCGCCGATGATGTCGCAGTTGTATTGATAGAACTCGCGCAGCCGTCCGCGCTGCTGGCGCTCGTGGCGGAAGAAGTTCGGCACGCAAAACCACTTGAGCGGCTTTTTGAAATCGCGCTCCCGCGCCGCGACCATGCGCGCGAGCGTCGGCGTCATCTCCGGGCGCAGCGCACCTTTCACCTCACCGGGCTCCGTGCTCGTCGCGACGGTGAACATCTGGCCGGTGAGTTCGCCGCCGCTCTTCTTCTCGTAGAGCGCGAGTGGCTCGACGACCGGGCCGTCGAACTCGACGAACCCATAGCGGCGCGCTACTTCGCGCCACGTCGTGAGGATGTAGTTCCGCCGACTG
>JBEBGD010000021.1:0-62833 GCA_040081625.1 Chthoniobacteraceae bacterium | reverse complement strand
GGAGCGCGGCGTGCATCTGCTCGGCTTTCCAGGCTGCTTCCCGAATGCCTACGGCTACCGGATGCTCAAGCAACTCTGCACGCACCCGAACGTCGGCGGCGTCCTGCTGCTCTCGCTCGGCTGCGAGGGCTTCAACCGCCGCGCGCTGCTCGAAGAAATCCGCGCGACCGGTCGGTCCGCCGACGTGCTCGTAATCCAGGAGAGCGGCGGCACACGCAGCACCATCGAGAGTGGACGCGCGTGGGTGGAGCAGGCGCGCGCGCAGGCCGATGCGACGCCGCGCGCAGAATTGCGCGTGGACGAACTGATCGTCGGCACCGTCTGCGGCGGCAGCGACGCGACGAGCGGCATCACCGCGAATCCCGCCGTCGGCCGGGCCTTCGATCGTCTCGTCGCCGCAGGCGCGCGCTGCATTTTCGAGGAGACGGGCGAACTCATCGGCTGCGAGCAGATCATGTCTTCGCGCGCCGCGCGTCCCGCACTCGCGCCCGCACTCGTCGCGTGTGTGGAGAAGGCCGCGCACTACTACAGCGCGCTCGGGCACGGCAGCTTCGCGCCCGGCAATGCAGAAGGCGGACTCACGACGATGGAGGAGAAGTCGATGGGCGCCTACTGCAAGAGCGGCTCGTCGCCGATCGCCGGCATCCTCACGCCCGGCGACGTGCCGCGGAGCAGCGGGCTGTATCTGCTCGATGTCGTGCCCGACGGCGAAGTGCGCTGGGGCTTCCCAAACATCAGCGACATCCAGGAGATCGGCGAACTCATCGCGTGCGGGTCGCATGTCACGCTGTTCACCACGGGTCGCGGCAGCGTCGTCGGTTCCGCGATTTCGCCCGTCATCAAGATCTGCGCGAACCCTGAGACCTATCGCCGTCTCAGCGACGACATGGACATCAACGCCGGCCGCATCCTCGAAGGCGCAGCGACGCTCGACGAAGTCGGTGGCGAGATCTTCGACCTCATCCTCCACGTCGCCGACGGCGGCCAGACCGCGAGCGAGAGACTCGGCCACCAGGAATTCTCACTCGTGTATAAAAGCTTCGAACCCCTCGGCCCGTCCTGCCTTCCCACCTGATGTTCAAACTCGAAAACAAAATCGCCCTCGTCACCGGCGCCGGCTCCGGCATCGGCGCAGCCATCGCTGAACTCTTCGCCAAAGTCGGCGCACACGTCTTCGTCACCGACATCAAGGAAGGCAGCGGTCGCGAGACCGTGCAACGCATCACCGAGACAGGCGGGCGCGCGGAGTTCGCGCAACTCGACATCGCCGAACCTTCGCAATGCGCCGCCATCGCCGAGCGCGTGCTCACCGGCGAGGGGCGACTCGACATCCTCGTGAACAACGCCGGCATCGGCCATGTCGGCACGCTCGCGACCACCGACGTCGCCGACCTCGATCGTGTCCACGCGGTCAATGTGCGCGGCACATTCCTCATCACGAAAGCATTCCTGCCCTCGATGCTCACGCGACGCAGCGGAGCGATCGTGAACCTCGCGAGCATCGCCGGCATCCTCGGCGTGCGCGACCGTCTCGCCTACACGATCACCAAGCACGCGATCGTCGGCCTCACACGCGCGATGGCCCTGGATCATGCGCGGGAGGGCATCCGCGTGAATGCGATCTGCCCCGGCCGCGTCGAGACGCCGTGGGTGCAGGATCGACTGCGCGAATATCCTGACCCGAAAAAAGCCTACGAGGAAATGTGCGCGACGCAGCCGATGGGCCGCATGGGCAGGCCGGAGGAGATCGCGGCAGCGGCGCTTTATCTCGCGAGCGACGAAGCGTCATACGTCACCGGCGCGACGCTCACACCCGACGGCGGATGGAGCGCGGGCTAAAAAACGCGCGGGAAAAAGTTTTCGCGCGCACCTCGCGCGTGAAATCTTTTTTCAATGCATGAAGAAAAAGCGTTGACCATGTTGCGCGCGTTCACTAAACACGGCGCTCAGAAGAGTAATGCATTTCCCAAACCAGAAACGCTCAACTGAATTTCCGATGCGCAACTGCGCAGAGAAAGGGGGGATTATCGATGGCGACTAAAAAACCCGCGAAGAAACTTGCTGCTAAGAAGCCGGCGAAGAAAGCGGCTGCCAAAAAGCCGGCGAAGAAAGCTGCGGCCAAGAAAAAGAAATAACGGCGATCCCGTTTAACTTTATTCTGTCAAATGTCGGGAGGAGTTCGAAAGAACTCCTCCCGTTTTTCTTTTTGCTCCCGCGCATTCGATGAATGCAGCACCTTCACGCCATGACCAATCCACTTGAAACCGCCATCCACGCAGCGCGCGAAGCAGGTGCGCTGCTGCGGGAGAACTTCGGCGGCACGCCCGAGGTGAACGAGAAGCTCGCGCACGACATCAAGCTCGAGCTCGATGTGCGCACGCAAACGCTCATCACCGCGCGCCTGCTCGGCGCCTTTCCCGGGCACGCGCTCTACGGCGAGGAAGGCATCGCGGGCAACCAGTCGAGCGAATGGCAATGGATCGTCGATCCGATCGACGGGACGGTGAACTACTTTTACGGCATCCCGCACTTCTGCGTGAGCATCGCGCTGCGACGCGGCGAGCAGATCCAACTCGGAGTGATCTACGACCCGATGCGCGACGAACTCTGGTCCGCGACGCGCGACGGCGCGCCGACCCTCAACGGAAAACCGATCGCCGTCAGCGCGCGCACGGAACTCGCCGACGCTGTAATCTCGATCGGCTTCGCAAAATCCAAGACCACGATCGCCGCGGGGCTGCCGCTCGTGGAGAAGTTCGTCAATCGCGTGCGCAAGATCCGGCTCATGGGCAGTGCCGCACTCGACCTCGCGTATGTCGCCTGCGGCCGCCTCGACGCCTACATCGAGTCGAGCGTGAGCTTGTGGGATGTCGCCGCGGGCAAGCTGCTCGTCGAAACCGCCGGCGGCCACTACGAGATGCATCCGCGACCGGATGCTCCCGACAAGCTCAGCATCCGCGCTTCGAGCGGTCGCATCGACCTCAACATCGAATGAATCTCTCCGGCATTGGCTACGACGTTCATCGTTTTGTCACGAACCGCGCGCTAATTCTCGGCGGCGTGGAGATTCCGCATTCGCACGGGCTCGAAGGCCACAGCGATGCCGATGTGCTTGCGCATGCGATCGCCGACGCCGTCCTCGGCGCGGTCGGCGAACGCGACATCGGCTTTCATTTTCCAAATACGGACGAATCCATCCGCGGCATCTCCAGCCTCGAGATCCTGCGCAAAGCCGCTGCGCTCGTGCGCGAACGCGGCGGGCGCATCAACAACATCGACGCCACCTTGATCGCGCAGGTGCCGAAGATCGAACCGCACGTCGGGCAAATGCGCACGAACCTCGCGCAGGCTCTCGGCATCGAACCGCGCCGCGTCGGCGTGAAGGCCACGACGAATGAAGGAATGGGATTCATCGGCCGCGGCGAGGGCATCGCAGCGATGGCGGTCGCGAGCGTGGAGATTCCCGACTAGCGATACTGCGGGTCGGTGAGCGACTCGAGGAAGGCGATCAGTGCCTTCTTGTCAGCATCGCTCAATCCGAGCCCTCCGACCGGATGCTTGGCGAGATTCGGATCGAGCGTCGCACTCCTCACGATGGCGTGATCGTAGTGCTCGATCACCTCCGCGAGCGTGGCGAAGCGGCCGTCGTGCATGTAGGGCGCGGTCAGCGCGACGTTGCGCAGCGATGGCGTCGCGAACTTCGCCATATCCACACCGTTGTTGTGAAACTGGTTGTCGGTGAAGAGCGCGCCTCCATGGCAATGGAAGCAATCCGCGCCGCGCTGGCCCGTGCGGGGCTCGTATTCCGTGGAGAACAGCTCGAAGCCGCGGCGCTCCTCCGCGCTCAACTCCCCCGCCCCACGCATCGCGCGATCGAACTTCGAGTCGGAGCTCACGAGCGTGAGCAGGAAGTTCTCGATCGCGAGGCCGATGCGCCCGGGCGTGATCTCCGGCGTGTCGAAGGCGCGCGCGAAGTCTGCGGCGTAATCCTTGCCAAGCTTCGCGACGACGCGATCCAGCTGCTCGTCCATCTCGGTGTGATCCTGAATCGGCATGAGCGCCTGCACGCGCAGCGATGGCGCGCGTCCGTCCCAAAAGAACGAAGACTTCCACGCGAGATTGAAGAGCGGCATCGCGTTGCGCGTGCCGACCTGGCCATCCACTCCGAGGCTGAAGCGGCGCGGATCGGCGAATGCGTGCGTGAAATCGTGGCACGTCGCGCATGACTGCGTGCCGGTGCGCGAAAGCAGCGGCTCGTGAAAAAGCCGGCGTCCCAGTTCGACGCGCTCGACGATGAGCGGGTTGTCGCGCGGGAGCGCGGGAATCGGGAACTTCGCGCTGAACGTGACCCGGTAGGGCGTGAAGTGCGCGGGCATCTCCAGCGGCATCACCGTCGGCAGCGGCGCCGCGGACGCCGCCACGACTTCGCGCACCTGGAAGGCGCTCGCGAGATTCGCGCGCAGCGCATCGGCGAGCGGATCGCCCTCGCGCGAGTGCGTCGAGTCGCCGTCGTGCGACGGTGAGATCGCGCGCGGGGCCTTGAAGAGCGCGCCGACATCGAAGCTCACGCCGATCCGCGCGCTCCCGTCCGCGGCGAGTCGCAGTGCGACGGGCAGTGTGACGAGCGTGCGATTTGCATCGCGCGCGAAGTGATACGAGTAGCCGCGCGGCGCGCTATCGCCGGTGCGAAAGTGGCCTTCGAGTGCGAGGAAGATGTAGCCGCCCTGCCACGTCCAATGCAGCCCGTTGAGGTTCGGATTAAGCGGGTGCTCCGCCGCCCATCGCGCGGGATCGCCGGTGTTCGTCGCCGGATCGAGCCCGACCGCAAAGCGCAGCGCCCGGTATTCGCCCGGCGGCACATCGCGCAGACTCTCCCCGGTGCGACGCCGCGCGGCATCGAGCCACGCAAATTGTCCCGCCAACTCCACCCACCCTCCCTCGCTCCGCTCGAGCGCGAAGCCGCCGAGCAGCGCGCTCAGTCGCGTCACGGAGACCGTCCCGTCGCGCAGCGGATAGCGCAGCGAGTCGAGCAGCAGCGGCGCCCCATCCCACGCCGGCGCGATTCGCACCTGGACCTCGGCGCATTCCGCCAGCGCGCAAAAGGCCAGCAGGAGCAAGAGCACGCGCATGATTCAGCGGCGCGGCGGCGGTGGACGGCGCCCGGGCGGGCCGAAACCGTCGAACGGCGGGCCGGGGCCGCGGCGCTTTTGGAAACTCTCATCCGGCACGCCGTGCCACTGCCGGCCGATGAAGGGAAACTCCCCGGTGATATAATAATGGTAGATGCCCTCGGGAAACTCGGGCGTGACGCCGAAGCGCCCGTTGCAGTCGTCGAGATCACCGCTGCCCGCGACGTATTCGAAATCGGCGGTGAACTTCCCGTCGTAAGCGCCGCCGGGCCCGTCGGGACGCGTGCCTTTCTTGAGCTGAAAGCTCGGCCGCATCCTGCGCAGCGGGCTGGCCGCGTCCTTCGCGTCGGCGTGGCCCTGCGGGGTGTAGAGAGGAAAGCCGTCGGCGGCGTAGCCGATGAGCAGCATCTTCTTTCCATCGCCGCCGAGTCGCTCGATGAGGCCGGTCGGCAGACCGTGGTAGTGATATGCGCCATTCGGCTGCACATGTGCGTTGTGCTCGTCGAGACCGAGATCGGTGAAGCCGGTCTTCGCCTCGTAGTTCCACGCGCGATCGCCTTCCCAAAACTCCGCCGTGCCCGGCTCGAAGGGCACGCCATTCAGCGCGACGGCGAAAAACGAGAAGCTCGCAGCCACCGGCTTCTCCGCCTCGCGGGGCTTGAGCGGCACGCGGAAAGTGTAGTCCTGCTCGCTGATCCGGTTCGGATTTCCGCGGCGCGGAAACTCACCCGGCGTGTGATCGGGCAGCCCGTTCGAGCGGATCGTGCGGAAGCCATCGCTCTCGAGTGTGGTCACCCGCGAGCCCGGCAAGGCGGCAAGTGCGGTGGCCGCAAACAGGATGATGAATGGACGTCGCATGGTTCGGATTCTTGGAAGGCGCTCCATTAAGACTCCAGCTCCGGGAAGCCCGCAAAGAATTGTAAAGTGCCGGTAAATGTAGCCGCATCGCCGCTCCGCCGCTGGTATTCACTACCGCCGATGTCCTCCGCCCAGCCCAGCCCACGCATCCTGCTCGTCGATGACGACCGCAAGCTCTGCGCGTTGCTCACCGATTACCTCACGCCGCTCGGCTACGAGGTCGAGGCCGTGCATACCGGCCCGTCCGGCGTCGAGCGCGCGACTGGCGAAGCGTGGCACGCGATCATCCTCGACGTGATGCTGCCCGGGATGGACGGCTTCGAGGTGCTCAAGGCCATCCGCAAAGTGAACACGGTCCCCGTGCTCATGCTCACAGGGCGCGGCGACGAGAGCGATCGCATCGTCGGCCTCGAAGTCGGCGCGGACGACTACCTGCCGAAGACCTTCTCGATGCGCGAGCTGCTCGCCCGCCTGCGCGCCGTCACCCGCCGCTCCGCCAATGCATCTGTGCCGCCGTCCCCCGAGAACGATCCCGACATTGTCGTCGGTCCGCTCCACATCAGCCCCTCGACACGCGTCGCCATACTCGACGACGCACCGCTCCAGCTTACGCCCGTCGAATTCGACATCCTCGCCGCTCTCGCCCGCGCAAAGGGCCGCGTGAAATCGCGCGAGCGGCTGCTCGAGGAAATCCGCGACCGCGAGTGGGAGGTTTTCGATCGCTCCATCGACATGCACATCTCCGCGCTGCGAAAAAAACTCGGCGACGATGTCCACGCCCCGCGCTTCATCCGCACGCTGCGCAGCGCCGGCTACATGCTGCTCGAACCCGGCCAGCCATGAAGCTCCGCCTCCGCTTTCCCATCGCCGCAAAGATGGCCGCGTGGCTGCTGCTCAATCTCGCGCTGCTCGCCGCCGGTGGCTGGCTGCTCTTCCGCGCGCAGTTTCGCGATGGATTCGATACCTTCCTCGCCGCCGCCGCCGCGCCACGCGTCGAGGCGCTCGGCGACGCGACCTCCCGCGCGCTCCGCGATGCGACCGCCGCGCAGTGGAACGACCTCCTCGCGAATCTCGGCAAGACGCATGGCGTGCCCATCGCGGTGTATCGAAACAGCGGCGAATGGATCGCGGGGCCGCGCTTCGAGCTGCCCGAGGCCGTGCGCATCGAGCTCGCCAAGCCCACGGAACCCGGCGACCGCCCACCCCGCCCCCCTCACCGCGGCCCGGAAGACGGCCGGCAATTCAATCGACCCGCTGGACCGCCCGGCGGACCTACCCGACGCGGACCTCAATCCGAGCCGCCGGGTCAGCCCGCAGCCGCGAGCGAGTGGCCGAAGTTTCTGCTCAGCACGGTCAACCCCACCGCCTACTGGGTCGGCATTCGCGCCCCACTCACGGCGAGCCTCCGCCCCGCACCGATCTCGCTCCTCATCCGCTGCGACTCGCTCGGAGCCGGCGGCCTGCTGATGGAGACGCGCCCCTTCCTGCTCGCCGGCGGCGGCGCGTTGCTCGTCTCCGTGCTCTTCTGGCTGCCGTTCGCCTTCGGTCTCACGCGCCAGCTTCGACGCGTCAGCGCGGCCACTTCACAGATCGCGCGGGGTGATTTCGATGTGCGTCTTCCAGCTCACGAGCGCGATGAACTCGGGCATCTCGCATCCTCGGTGAACACCATGGCTGGCCAGCTCGACACGCTCGTGCGCGGGCAGAAGCGCTTCCTCGGCGACATCGCCCACGAACTCTGCTCGCCGCTCGCGAGGATGCAGGCCGCGCTCGGCATCCTCGAGCAGCGCGCCGACGCCGAAAAGCAGGAGCGCTACGTCGCCACGTTGCGCGAGGAGCTCGACGACATGAGCCGCCTCGTCGATGAACTGCTCAACTTCTCCCGCGCCACCGCGCAGCGCGACCTCGCGCTCAGCGCCGTCCCCCTCGGGCCGCTCGTGGCCGAGATCATCGCGCGCGAAGCGCCCGACGCGCAGGTCGAGTGCGACATTCCCGCCGGCCTCGCCGCGCAGGCCGAGCCACGCCTGCTCGCCCGCGCGCTCGGCAACGTCGTGCGCAACGCCGTCCGCTACGGTGGCGCCGGCCCGATCGTCATCAGCGCTGCGCCCGACGGCGAACGCGTGAACCTCATCATCGCCGACAATGGACCCGGCGTGCCGCTCGACAGCCTGCCGCGCCTCTTCGACGCCTTCTACCGCCCCGACGTCGCCCGCACGCGCGAGACCGGCGGCACCGGCCTCGGTCTCGCCATCGTGAAGACCTGCATCGAAGCCTGCCGCGGCACCGTCGCCGCGCGGCTCGGCGAGCCGCGCGGCTTGGAGGTGTGCTTTACGCTGCTCGTGGCAGCGTAGGGTCTCACGAGGTGGGTGGCGCCTCGGTCAGTTCGCAGTGCCTCCCGCAGACGCCGCAGCAGCGGCAGCCATGGCGGGCAAAGTATAGACCTGGATGACCGAGTGCCGCGTCATAATCGTCGGGAGTGTGATCACCGGCAGCGTCCCCCGGCAGAGGTGAAACGACCACTGTTGCACCCATGACACACCGAGAGAGTTCGGCGGCACATCGAGGTCGATGGTCACATTCTGCTCTTTCATCTCATCCCGGGAACTCGTGTCGGAGGAGCCAAACTGTTGGTTCACCGTGACCGACACCCCCGCATTGACCCCCGCGAATTCCACGCCCACTTCCGCCGTGATCGAGATCCCCGACTCCACCGAGGTGGTGTGGCTCGTGCCCGTGGTGACGCCGGCAGAGACTGAATCGGATTGATGCTGAGGCAGATCCGAGCCGGTGTTGAGAAGCGACCTTACTTTGTGCCACGAACTGTAGCGCTCCAGCCGCGGGAAAGGTGTGTTCTCCGCCGCCCACTGCTCGCCTTTGGCCACGTCGAACCCCGACACCGTGTAGGGCAGCGTGACCGCCCCGTCGAGCTGCGCGGGCAAGTCGTCCGGCGGCGTCCGGATACTCGTGAGCTCCGGTGGGTCGGCCAGTGGGTTCGGCGGGATCGCATCCATCAGCAGCTTCAGCAAGAAGTTGGTGCCCTGCGCCGTGAACGTCCCGGTCGGCAGCCAGAGGTCAGCGGTATCCTGCGCGTTCTTCCCATCCGGCACGACCGCCATGAAGAGGCTCAAGGGATCGCCGCCCGCGACGCCGGCGGTGCTCCAGACCGCGCTGACATTGGTGGTGCTTTCGACGAGGTCGTTGCGCAGGCACCAGATCATCCCCAGTGACGGAGCCACGTTCCACCACGGATCATTCCCCGAGAGGCCAAACGGGATGGGGATGAACACTCCGCCGACACCCGTGTAGCCCGGAGGAGGGGTAGGCTCCCAGTAAGTGGCGTTGCGAACCACCATCCCCGCGCCAGCGACTCCCCAAGTTATCCACATACGCGTCCATCCGATCGGCGCAGCGACCGCGGCATTCCTAGTAGGGTCGGTATTGCCATCCATCGGGGCCACGCACAGGATCGGGTGCCCAGTCACCCCCGAACCCAGCGGCCGGAACATAGTCCCCAGCGCCGGCGGCGCGAACCCTGCCTCGGACGGCACTAAATTGGAGAAGGAGCCGTCGCTTCCGCCGGGGACATGGGTAGTGTCCCAAGCTAGGGCAGACGTAGTGGCGAAGGAAAGGAAGAGTGGGCCAAACGGACTGAATTGGGAGACGTTAGTCATAGGATGTGGTGTGGTGTGGTGTGTGGTGCAGTGGAAAACGGAGGGACCGGGCGAAGGACAGTCCGCCGGCAGCGGAGGGGGCTTTTCGAATTGTCGCAGCAATCGAGCGGACTAGTGGTGTCCCAATAGAGAAGGACCATGGGCTAAATCACCGCTCGGTGCCGTTCCTATGCGGGTCATGGCTGACATCGTGTGCGATCCGCAAACCCGCGGCGACGACGCGGTTTTCGACGCCGAGTTTCTCGATGATATGCTCCACGTGCGTCTCAACGGTGCGCACACCACAGCCGCGGATGGTGGCGATCTCGCGGTTGCGTTTGCCTTTGCTCAACCACCCAAGCACGTCGAATTCGACTTTGGTGAGGCAATCAAAAGGGGTTCCCTCAGCCCGCGCTCCATTGGCCGGAGCGCTTTTAGTGCGGGGGGACTGGTAGTTGTAGGTGGCCTTCATGGTCTGCGGACGAGTGGTCGAGCGTCCTCTCCTTCATACCCACCGTCAGCGTCTCCGCGGATAGCAAGCGGACCGTTTTAACTGACCTCCTGAGGGGAATCAATCCGTGTTTCTACGGAGAAATCATCGAGCGGAAACGACCGCCGCTCAGTGCAGCATCTGCACGAGCGCGTTCGCGCCGAGCGTGAAGGCCAGGCCCACGACGCCGACGATCGTTTCGATCACCGTCCATGTGCGCAGCGTTTGCGGCACAGTCAGGCCGAGGCAGTCCTTCACGATCCAGAATCCGCCGTCGTTGAGATGCGAGAGAAAGAGCGAGCCGCAGCCGATGGCGATGATCAGCAGCTCGATATTCGTGCCGGGGTGCAGCGCGAGCACCGGCGCGAGCAGGCCCGCGGCGGCGGTGATCGATACCGTGGCCGAGCCTGTCGCGACGCGGATGAACGCGGCGACCAGCCAGCCGTAGAGCAGCGGCGAGAGTTCCATTTCCATCGCGAGCGCGCCCATCGCATCGGCGGCGCCGGCGATCTTCAGCACCGCCGCGAACCCGCCACCACCGCCGACCACGAGCAGCGTCATGCCGATGGTGGCGATGCTTTCCTCGGTGAACCGGAGGATGCGTGGCGCCGAGTAGCCGCAGCGAATCCCAAGCGACCAACTCGCGAAGAGCACCGAGACGGTGAGCGCGATCGTCGGGTGGCCGATGAAGCGCGCGGAGGCAGCGAACTGCGAGGACTCGGGCAGCGTGAGCTTCGCGAGCGTGTCGAGAAGCATCAGCACCACGGGCAGCAGGATGGAAAAAAGCGTGAGGCCGAAGGGCGGAAGCTTGAGCGATTCGCGACCGGCGAGCAGCGGCATGAGCGGCGCCTCGACAGGAACGCGTGGCACAACCCAGCGCGCGAAGATCGGCCCCGCGATGATGGCCGTCGGGATGCCGACGATGAAGGCCCACATCAACACGAGGCCCATGTTCGGCTGGAAATCCCGGAGCGTCGCGAGCGCCGCGACTGGGCCTGGATGCGGCGGCGTGAGGCCGTGCATGACCGACAGCGCGGCGACGAGCGGAATCGCGAGCGCGAGGAATGGCCGGCCGGTTTCGCGCGTAAGTGTGAGCAGAATCGGCAGCAGCAGCACGAGCCCGACGGCGAACCATGTCGGCAACCCGACGACGAAGCCGAGCACCATGATGCACCAGACAGCGCGGCGCGGACCGAAGATCGCGGCGAATCGTTTCGCGAGCACTTCCGCTCCGCCCGACTCGGCAAGCAGCTTGCCGAGCATCGTGCCGAGGCCGATCACCGCGGCGATGCCGCCGAGCGTGCGCCCGAGCCCGCCGCCGAAGGCATCCATCACGTCGAGCAGCGTGAGCGAGGTCTTCGCGTCCTTCGGCACGAATCCCATCTCGACGGAGCCCGCACCGACGAGCAGCGACGCGAGCGTGAGCGCGATGAATGCGTTCACTTTCCAGATCGTGACGAGGACCACGAGCGCGACGACGGCGGCGCACGCGAGGACGATGAGGGTCCAGTCGGCGTGGGTCACGTCACACCGTGATCCGCCGGCCACGCGCGGTGATGGGCCAACGGTCCACTACGGCGCCGCGATCGATGACGACGGCTTCGTTGTGCAGCGCGACGGTCGGGCAGACGTGACGCGGGATGCCGTGCAGCGGCTGGCCGATGACGAACTCCGAAGCTCGCGGCGTCTCTATGACGAGATGCTCCTCGCTCTGCATCGCGAAGGTGGCCTCGGGAATCTCGAGGAGAAGCACCCGGGGGTGCGGGTTCTCGGCGGCGACGGATTTATGGCCGAGGTCGAGGCAGAGGCGGTTCGGTCCGGGTTTGCTGACGACGCGTGTGAGCAGCACCGCGGCGGGGAGAAAGGGAAGGTCCGCGTGTTTGTCGCCGTAGCCAAAGTCCCACAGCACCGTCGTGCCGGGGCTCAACTCGCGATCGTGATGCTTCGCGTGAATCGCAAAGGTCGGCGAACCGCTCGCAACGAGCACCGGCACGGGCAGACCAGCGGCTTCAAGTTCTCGACGCAGCGCGAGCACGGGCTCGAACGCAGCCTCGCACTCGCGCTCGCGCTCGGCGGGATCCTGCTGGTGCAGGTGGCCGTCGTAGGCGTGCAGTCCCGCGGCTCTCAGGCCGGGCTGCCCGGCGAGAAGGCGGTAAAGTGCGAAGGCATCCGGCCCGGGCATCACGCCTGTGCGATGCATGCCGCAGTCGATGTCGAGAAAGACATCGAGCGTGATCCCGGCATCGCGCGCTGCCACGCTGAGGCCGCGGATCGATGGCGCGCTGTCGGTGAGCGCGGAGAATTTCACCGCGCTAAACCGCCGCGCGAGTTCGCACAGGCGCGCGATGTTCGGCCCCGCGGCGGGATACGCGAGCAGCACATCGAGCGCGCCCCCCGCCGCGCACATCTCGGCCTCGGCGATGGTCGCGGCCTTGAACTTCGTGATGCCCAGCTCGACCTGCCGCGCGATGAGTGGCGCGAGCTTGTGCGTCTTCACATGCGGGCGCAGCCGGCTGGCGCTGCCGGCGATGGCGAGCATCTGGCGGAGATTTTCCTCGATGCGCTCGCGATAGAGCAGCAGCGCCGGGGAGGCGACCGACTCGACGCCGGCGAAAGTGAACCAGTCCATCACGCGAGTTCGAAGATGACCTCGATCTCGACGGCGATATTCGACGGCAGCGGCCCCATCCCCACCGCACTGCGGGCGCCGATGCCGGCTTCCTCGCCGAAGACCTCCGCGAAAAGTTCGCTGCATCCGTTGATCACTTTCGGGTGCTCGTAGAAATCCGGCGCGGTGTTGACCATGCCGAGTGTCTTCACGACTCGCTTGATCTTGTCGAGCGAGCCGAGTTCGGAGCGGAGCGTCGCGAGGATGGCGAGGCCGGTCAGACGGGCGGCGGCCTTGCCCGCGTCGAGGTCGATATCTCGACCGACGACGCCCTTGACCATCGAGCCATCGGGCAGCAGCGGGCCGTGGCCGGAGACATAGACGTGCTGCCCGCTCACGACGAGCGAGCGATACACAAAGGCCGGCTTGGGCGCGGGTGGAAGGGTGAGGTTGAGGGCGGCGAAGCGGGATTCGTGGGACATAGGAGCGCGGACGTTAAACATGACTGCGCGGCGGAGGGAACACTGAACGTCGGGGTGCGGCTGGCCGCGGAAGAATTCACCGAAAGCAAAACGGGCGGGCGCCCACATCAAAGCGCGCCGCCCGTTTGCTCCCTGGTTGCAGAGTGTCAGTCCGCGAGGATCGGGCCGGAGCCCTCGTCGCGCGGAGTGTCTTTTTCTTTCATGCTACGAGCAGCCCTGGCTGGTGCCGCACTCGGTGCAGCAGCCGCAGGCGCCGGCGCGGATGACCCGGCTCGATCCGCAGTTCGAGCATGTGATGTCCATGAACATGTTTCCCAGCGCGGCCTGCACACGCTCGGCGTGGGTGTGGCCGTTCTGCGCGATGTGCGGTTCGCCTTCGCTGCCGTTCTTGTGCGTGATCACGTCGATGATGCTCGGCGTCTCGCGCGTGAGTTCGGGCACGGGGCGGTTGATGGCTTTCTTGTCCATGTCGGGCAGTTCCTTCATCGGCAAGTCGGCCTGGCCTTTGTTCGGCGAGGTCGCTTCCTTGTAGCCCTTGATGAACTGGCAGCCGAGCCACCGGAACACGTAGTCGGTGATCGACGTGGTGATGCGGATGTCGGGATTCTTCGTGATGCCGCTCGGCTCGAAGCGCTGATACGCGAACTTCTTCACGAGGCTCTCGAGCGGGACGCCGTATTGGAGCGCCATGCTGGTGAGCGTGGCGATGGTGTCCATGAGACCGCCGATGGTGCTGCCTTCCTTATTCATCTGGATGAAGAGTTCGCCGGGCTGGCTGTCCTCGAACATGCCGACGGTGAGGTAGCCCTTGTGACCGGCGATCTCGAATTTGTGGTTGATCGCGACGCGCGTCTCCGACATGCGCCGGCGCACGGGCCGGTCGGCCTTGTCGCGCAGGTCGGTGACTTCGTGTTCCAGCTCGACGATGCGGGTTTCGAGCGCCTGCTTGTCGGAGAGCTCGGCTTCGAGGTCGATCATCGCGTCGCCGGAGCTGCCGTGCTTCTTTTTGTCGGTGACCACGGGCGCGCTCATTTTGCTGCCGTCGCGGTAGATCGCGATCGCCTTGAGGCCGAGTTTCCAGCCCTCGACGTAGGTGTTCATGATGTCGTCCACCGTGGCGTTCTCGGGCATGTTCACGGTCTTGGAGATCGCGCCGCTGAGGAAGGGCTGCGCGGCGGCCATCATGCGGATGTGGCCGCGGTAGTGCAGCGAGCGCTCGCCTTTCATCGCCTTGAAGGCGCAGTCGAAGACCGGGAGATCCTCGGGCTTCAATCCGCTCGGGATCGTGGTGCCATCTGCATCGGTCACGTCCTCGATGGTGTCGTGAACGTCGATGTGAGCGATGATGCGCTCGATCTGCGCGGGGCTGTAGCCGAGGTGCTCGAGCGCGGGCTTCACGGTCTGGTTGACGATCTTCAACATGCCGCCGCCGGCGAGCAGCTTGTATTTCACGAGCGCGATGTCGGGCTCGATGCCGGTGGTGTCGCAGTCCATGAGGAAACCGATCGTGCCCGTGGGCGCGAGGACGGTGACTTGCGCGTTGCGATAGCCGTTCTTGCGGCCCATCTCGAGGGCGCGATCCCAGCAGGCTTGCGCCTCGGTCTTGAGATCGTGGAAGCGCTCGCTGGCCTGGATCTTCGCGACGTTCGAGCGGTGCAGCTCGATGACTTCGAGCATGTGCGGCACGTTGGTTTTATCGACGGTCTGCTTCACGCCGGTCGCGCGCGTGTCGCGGTAGCCGGGGAAGGCGCCCATCGTCTTCGCCATGCGCGCCGATTGCTCGTAGGCGTGGCCGGTCATGATCGACGTGATCGCTCCGGCGAGCGCGCGACCTTCGTCGGTGTCGTAGCCGAGGCCGTAGCTCATGATGAGCGCGCCGAGGTTCGCGAAGCCGAGGCCGAGCGTGCGGAAGATGTGCGAGTTCTCGGCGATCTCCTTGATCGGGTAGCTGGCGTTATCGACGATGATTTCCTGCGCGGTGATGAAGATGCGCACGGCGGCTTTGAAGCGATCGACGTCGAACTCACCGTCGGCCTTTTTGAACTTCATGAGGTTCAGCGAGGCGAGGTTGCACGCGGTGTTGTCGAGGAAGAGATACTCGCTGCACGGGTTGGTGCTGTTCTGCCGCGCGGTGCCTTTGCACGTGTGCCATTTGTGGATGGTCGTGTCGAACTGCATGCCTGGGTCGCCGCAGACGTGCGTGCCCTCGGCGATCTTGCGCAGCAGCGTGCGCGCGTCCTTCTGCTCGCACTTCTGCCCGTCGGTCACGCGCTTGGTCCACCACTCGCGGCCCTCGATCGCGGCCTGCATGAAGTCGTCGCTCACGCGAACCGAGAGGTTCTCGTTTTGATACATGATCGAGCCGTAGGCGTCGCCGTTGTAGCTGCCATCGTAGCCGGCTTCGATCAGCGCCCACGCTTTGCGCTCTTCCTTCGTCTTGGCCTCGATGAATTCCTCCACGTCCGGGTGCCAGTCCTTGAGCGTGTTCATCTTCGCCGCACGGCGCGTCTTGCCGCCGCTCTTCACCGTCGCCGCGACCTGATCGTAGATTTTCAGGAACGACAGCGGCCCGCTCGGCTTGCCGCCGCCGCTGAGTTTTTCGCGCGTCGAGCGCAGTGACGAAAGATCGCTTCCGGTGCCCGAGCCGAACTTGAAGAGCATCGCCTCCGACGCCGCGAGCCGCATGATGTCCTCCATGTCGTCGTTGACCGACTGGATGAAGCACGCGCTGCCCTGCGGGTATTCATATTGCGTGGGTGCGCGGCGTGCGACGCCGGCCTTGCGGTCGTAGTAGTAGTTGCCCTCACCCTTGCCGGTGCCGGTCTTGTATTCGTGCCACAGGCCGACATTGAACCACACCGGCGAGTTGAACGCACCGAACTGATTCACGCACAGCCAGGTCAGCTCATCGTAGAACGTCTCGGCAGATTCCTTGTCGGCGAAGTATCCGTCCTTGATGCCGCAATCGGTGAGCGTGCGCGTGACACGATGCACGAGCTGGCGCACCGAGTTTTCGCGGCCGCCCTTGTAGGGGTCCGTGCCGTGCGCGATGTCGCCGTAGAAATATTTCGAGACCGCGATCTTGGTCGCGAGCGGCGACCACGATTTGGGCACCTCGACATTCTCCTGCTTGAAGATCGACTTGCCCGAGTCGTCGGTGATTTCCGCGGTGCGGAATTCCCATTCGATCTCGTCGAAAGGCTTGATCGCCTTTTGCGAGAAGACGCGGTTGAACTTGAGACCGCCGGAGGTGCGGGTTTTGTTTGCCGCCCCGCGGCCGTGGCCGTTGGCGGAGTGAGAGCGCCCGGTGGTGACTTTTTGGGTCGGGGCGTGACGCGGAGACTTGAGTTTGATCATGACGACGATTGATTGGTTGGTTTGACTGGGGCCGGCGGGTGGGCGTCGGTCTGACTTGCGGCCGCCAAGGGGCCAATAAGCTGTGAATTTCCGGTGAATGAACGCTGGATAACACCACAACATATCGACCCTTCGGAGGCGCGGGATGGGATAAGGCCACAATATATGGGGGCATCCAAGAAAATTCCTCCTCGGCATCTAAACTTTTTTTGGAACCGGGTATTGACACTCCGCGGCGACCGCCGGGGCATCTTAAATTCAAGATTCCGCGCGCGCGAATTCGCAGCGGCCTTGGTTTAATCGACCTTCAATTCCGGCTGCTCGACACGCACGAGCGTCCAGTCCCACGGCTTCCACGACTGCTGCCGCCAGGTGAAAACAAATGGCGCCCGCAATTCGGCCGCCCGCTGCATCGCGAGCTGCGCGAGCGGACCGCCAGCGCCGCGCAGCGTCAAGTGCGCGCTCGCTTCACCGCGACCGTTGATCTCGACCACGTCGAGATCGCGCGCCTCGAGCGTGATGAAAAGAAACTGCGCGAACACCTCGCGCGAACGTTCCACCAACTCGCGCTTGTCGTGCCCCCATCGATCCGAGTAATCGTCCGCGATGCGTTCCGACGCGCTCTTCCAATCTCGCGATTCGATGGATTCCAAAAAACTCTCCGTGTGCAAGCGGACCTGCCGCGCCGGCTGCCAGAGCCGCAACAGCCACACCACCCACGCGAGCGCGATGATCGAAACGATGAGAGTGAAATGACGACGCAACATCCGGTGAGTGGAATGAAGTATCAGCCAAATGTCGCCGCGATTCTGCGCGACGCGGACGGCCGCATCCTCATCGGCGAGCGCGTGTCGGTCGCGGGTGCCTGGCAGTTTCCGCAAGGCGGCGTGGACGAGGGCGAGTCGCACGAGGAAGCAATAAAGCGCGAGCTGTGGGAGGAAATCGGAGTGCTGCCGCAGGATTATCGCGCGCTCGAAAAGCGCGGCCCCTACTACTACCTCTTCCCGCCGGGAACGACCAAGCGCGGTCACCAAGGCAAGATGCAGTGGTATTTCCTGTGCGACTTCCACGCCTCGGACGACCGCATCAACGTCGCCACCGAGCACCCCGAATTCCGCGCGTGGCGCTGGATTGCGCCCGCGGACTTCTCGCTCGCGTGGCTCCCGGGGATGAAGCGCGAGGTATATCGGCAGGTCTTCGCCGACTTTTTCAGGATCGGACTCACATTCCCGCAGGAAAGCGATTGACCCGCAGGTGCTTCGCGCTCACAAAAGGCCGCATGTTGAGCTTTGGAATGTTCATGTTCGTCGTCGCCGCATTTTTCGGGTGCGTCTGGTGGGCGTGCCGCGACGAGAGCGCTTAAATTCAAGAAGAGGAATGCCATGCTAGACAACGAAGAAATTCGCTGGGTCAAATCAACCGCAAACGAGCTGAACAACCTGCTTCAGGTCATCTCCGAATCGAGCCAATCGCTCGAGACGATCTGCGATTCCACGGCGGACACCGACAAGTATTTCGTCATGCTCCATTCCGCCGTCGAGCGCGCGACGAAGGTCACGCGCATGATGGTCGATCGCGTCGGTGGTTACTCGGCGGACGTGCAAGTCCCGCCCACCGCGCCGCCTGTCGTGCCCGAAACGACAACCGCTCCCGCGACGCCTTCGCCGACGGACGTGAGAATTTTCAATCCCAAGGGCGCGCTCGAACTGCTCATGATCGTCGATGACGAGGATTTCGTGACCGTGCTCGCGCAGCGCGTCCTCGCCGACGAAGGCTACCGCGTGATCGCGGCCAAGGACGGATTCCAGGCGATCGACATCTACCGCCGGCTGAAGGACGAGATCTCCCTGGTCATCCTCGATTTCACGATGCCGATCATGGATGGCGCCGACGTTTTCAACGAACTGCTCCAGATCAATCCCAGAGTGCCCGTGGTGCTCTCGAGCGGATTTGCGGAGCAGGATCGGCTGCGCGGGATGCTCTCGCGCGGTCTGCGCGGCTTCATCCCGAAGCCCTACACGCAGCAGAAACTCCTCACCCAGGTCCGCACCACGCTCGACGCGCTGAAGTCTGAACGGACCGGCGAGCAGCGCGTGCTCTAGTCCCGCGGCCCGATGCGCCGCGTGCGCCGGCTGCTGCTGAACTGCGGGTGGGTTTATCTCTGCTTCGTGGCCGTCATCGCGCTTCTTCAGCGAAAGCTCCTCTACTTCCCGACCCGCGAGCCCGAACACGTCCTGCTCGCCCGCGCCGAAACGTTCGGATTTGAACCCTGGCGAGGCGCGGAAGGCGGGATCATCGGCTGGACGAAAAGACCCGGACCCGGAGGCGATGCCGCGCGCAACCTCGTAGTGTTTCACGGCAATGCTGGCCACGCCTTGCACCGCGAAGACTACGCCCACGCATTCGAAAACCTCGGCGGACGCAGCCAGTGGAAAGTGTGGCTGTTCGAGTATCCGGGTTACGGCGCACGCGCAGGCAGCCCGGGCCGCGAAAGCTTTGCCGATGCCGGACGCACAGCCATCGCGCAACTTCGCGCTCGCGACTCGCGGCCCGTGTATCTGCTCGGCGAATCGCTCGGCACCGGCGTCGCCGCCGATCTCGCGGCGGACCAATCGACTGGCGTCGCCGGCCTCGTTCTCGTCACTCCATTCGCCCGGCTCACCGACGTCGCGCAGATGCACTTTCCGTTTCTGCCGGTGAAATGGATCCTGCGCGACCGCTGGGACAATGTCGCCGCGCTCGCAGGTTTCGGAGGCCCGAAGGCGGTGATCATCGCCGGACGCGACGAAGTCCTCGGCGCGGCGCAAGGCGAGACGTTGTTTGAAAAGATCCCCGAACCAAAGCGCCGATGGCTGTTCCCGGACGCGACGCACAACGATCCCGAAATCCACGGCGCTGGCTGGGCCGCGGAAGTCTCCACATTCCTCTTCGCCCCCGCCGGCATAAAGCCCTGACGCCGCGCTTGCCGCCGCGCGCACCCTCGCCACACTGCGCGGCCCTCGATGCCATTCATCCGCGACATCCACGAATCCTGCCGCGCCGCAAAACGCCCCGCGCTCTCATTCGAATTCTTCCCGCCGAAGACCGAGCAGGGCCTGGCTTCGCTCTTTGAGAAAACCATCCCCGCACTGCTCGCGATCCGTCCGGACTATTGCTCGGTCACCTACGGCGCGGGCGGCTCCACTCGCGACACGACGCTCGACATCGTGGACCGCATCCAGCGCGAGTTCGACCTCACCGCGATGATGCACCTCACGTGCGTCGGCTCGACGCGGGAGCAACTCCACGAAGTCGTCGAGGCAGCGCGCGCGCGCGGCATCCGCAATCTGCTCGCGCTGCGCGGCGACCCGCCGGGCGGCTCGGGGCCTTGGGTTCCGGTCGAGGGCGGCTTCTCGTATTCGTCGGAACTCGTCGCCTTTCTCCGCCAGCTTGGCGGCTTCTGCATCGGCACCGCGGGCTTCCCCGAAGGCCACATCGCCCAGACCGGCGGCAAGGTTCTCGACTGGCAATACCTCGCGGACAAAGTCGCCGCCGGCGCTGACTTCGTCATCACACAGATCTTTTTCGACAACGAGGATTTCTTCCGCTTCCACGACCACATGACGCAAAAGCTCGGCGTCACCGTCCCGATCATCCCCGGGCTGCTGCCGGTGCTCGCGCGCGGACAGACGAAAAAGTTCACCGAGATGTGCGGCGCGCGGCTGCCCGCGGAATTCGTCGCGCGGCTCGACGCCCTCGGCGACGACGACAACGCGGTCGCCGAATTCGGGGTCGAATACGCAACGAGGCAGTGCGAAGCGCTGCTGAAGTTCGGCGTGCAAGGCCTGCACTTCTACGCGCTGAACAAGCCGCACTCGACCGTCGCCGTCGTGCGCAACCTCGGCCTTGCGCCGTGAAGCTGCGCGTCTATGCCTACGCGGGCTGCGAGACGTGCCGCAAGGCGCTGAAGTTCCTCGCTGAGCGCGGTGTCGCGCATGAAGTCGTGCCGATCCGCGAACAACCGCCGACCGTCGCCGAGCTGCGCAAAATGCTCGCACACGTCAGCGGCGAGCTGCGCCGCCTCTTCAATACTTCGGGTCAGGACTACAAGGCGCTCAACCTCAAGGATCGCCTGCCGACGATGACCACGGACGAAGCGCTCGCGCTGCTCGCGAGCCGCGGCAATCTCGTAAAGCGACCATTCGTGCTCGCGCCGTCCGCGGGCGTTGTCGGATTCAAACCCGACGAGTGGAACGCAGCGCTCGGGCTCAGGTAAGCAGCCGCCCTCGACATCACGCCACGCTGCGCTAACGGTCGCGCCCCTATGTTCTGGACCGAAGACATTGCGGAACGCGTGAGCGGCCCGCAGATCATTAACGACTCGAAGACGCCGAGCGGCCGCGTGCACGTCGGCGCGCTGCGCGGCGTGCTCATTCACGACGCCATCTGCCGCACGCTGCGCGAGAAGGGAAAGGAGGCGAAGTATCTCTACGGCGTCGATGACTTCGATCCCGTGGACGAAATCCCGAAAGGCGAGGACGAGCACTTCGGCAGATACATCGGCTGGCCGCTGTGCAACACGCCCGCGCCCGGCGGCGGCGAGGGCGACATGGCGGAGCACTACATGCGCGAGTTCTGGCAGGTCTTCGCCGAACTCGGCGTCGAGGTGGAGCGCTACCGGATGCGCGACATTTATCGCGCGGGCACTTTCAACGAGCCGATCGACATGATCCTGCGCAACGCCGACAAAGTGCGTCGCGTATATAAAGACGTGTCGAACTCCGACCGGCCCGAGCACTGGCATCCCTTCCAGGTCATCTGCGAGCAGTGCGGCTGCGTCGCGACGACCGAGGTCAGCAAATACGACGGCGCGCTCGTCCACTACCGCTGCCGGCCCGATCGCGTGGTGAACACGAAGCTCAACCTCGGCAAGGGCTGCGGACATGAAGGCGCGGTGTCGCCCTTCGACGGGCGCGGCAAGCTGCCGTGGAAACTCGAGTGGGTCGCGAAGTGGTTAAAATTTCCCGTCACCATCGAAGGCGCGGGCAAGGATCACAGCACCAAGGGCGGCTCGCGCGACGTGAGCGAGGCGTGCCTGCGCGCGATCTACGGCATCGAGCCGCCGCTCCGCGTGCCGTATGAATTCTTCCTCGTCGGCGGCGCGAAGATGAGCAGCAGCCGCGGCGTCGGCGCGAGTGCGCGCGACATGGCGGACCTGCTGCCGCCGGAGTTGCTGCGCTTCCTGATGATCCGCACGAAGCCGAACTCGCCCGTGAACTTCGACGTTCACGAGGACGGGATCGTGAAGCTCTTCAACGAGTTCGACCGATACCAGCAGCGCGCGACCACCGGCACGGCGACCGCGGACGAAGCCTGCGTCTATCGCCTCGCGGAGCTGCGTCCCGACGGCGCCTACGCGACCGCGAATTTCCAGCTCGTCTCCGCGCTCGTTCAGCTCCCGCATCTCGACACGGGGAAGGAAATCGCGAAGCGCGTCGGTCGTCCGCTCACCGACATCGAGCGCCATCACCTCGACGCGCGCATCCGCTCCGCGAATGTGTGGGTCGAGCGCTTCGCCGGCGAAGACGAGAAGACGCGCCTCCAGGAAATCCTCCCCGCCCGAGCGCAGGAACTCTCGCACGCGCAGCGCGCGTTCATGCACGCACTCGCCGACGCGCTCCCCAGCACGGCATGGGAAGACGACGCACTCCAGGCGAAGATCTTCGAAGTCGCGCGCATCACTCCGATCGACCAACCCGCCGCATTCAAGGCGCTCTACCGCGTGCTGCTCGACAAAGCCAGCGGCCCGAAAGCCGGCAACCTTCTCGCCTTCCTCGACCCCCAGTTCGTCATTCCGCGGTTGCGCGAGCTGCCTTTCGACAGACACGAATTCTGGCGAGAGAGCGCGACGCCGATGCCCGAGCTCGAAAAGTGGATCGAGAAGGAACGCGAGAAGATCGCCGAGCAAAGCAGCCAGCTCATCGTCGATGGCCCACTCACCGCGAACGAGTTCACCTTCGTGCTCAAGGACGGCAAACGCATGATCAAGCGCGTGCTGGCCGGGGGAGTCTTGCTTGGCTGACTCGCGAAGGCGCGTCGGGCTTCCCGCGAAACCCGCGGTTCAAACCTCCATTTTCATCGTGGCTGCCAGCGCCCGGCGACGCCCACCCGCGCGATGAACGCTTTCGCACACGGGCCACCTCTGCTTTTCTCCGGCCCCAATGTCGAAAAAACCTGTCGTGCTCATCATCCGCGACGGCTGGGGGATCAACCCCGGCGGTCGTGCTCAAGCGGAAGCCAACGGAGATGCGACGCTTCTCGCGAAAACGCCGTTTCACGATCGCATCTACGCCACGGTTCCCGGCAGCACGCTCAGCGCGAGCGGCATGGATGTGGGGTTGCCCGATGGGCAGATGGGCAACTCGGAAGTCGGCCATCTCAATCTCGGCGCGGGGCGGATCGTGTATCAGGATCTCACGCGGATTAACAAGGCGATCGCCGACGGCGAGTTGGTGAAGAATCCGGTGCTCGTCGAGACACTCGGGCACGCGAAGGGACGGCGGCTGCACTTCATCGGGCTCGTCAGCGATGGAGGCGTCCACTCGCACCAGGACCACCTCGTCGCGCTTTGCGCGGCGGCGAAGGCAGCGGGTGTCGAGGACATCATGGTCCACGCGATCACCGACGGGCGCGACACCTCGCCCAAGGGCGGGGCGGATTATTTGGCGAAGCTCAGTGCCGATCTCGCGCCGACGGGCGCCGTGATCGCGACGGTAATCGGGCGTTACTTCGCGATGGATCGCGATCATCGCGGCGAACGCACGAAGCTCGCGTGGGACGCGATCGTGCTCGGGCGCGGGGAACGCTCGACGCTCGCGCCGGCCGATGCCGTGCGCGCGGCGTATGCAATGGAGCCGCGCGGCGATGAGTTTCTCCAGCCGATCATCTTCGCCCACGCCGACGAGCAGCGCGTGCGCGATGCGGATGTCGTCATGTTCTTCAACTTCCGCGCCGACCGCGCGCGGCAGCTCTCGGTCGCGTTCATTCGCTCGGACTGGCCCGGCTTCGAGCGGGAGAAGCTCCCGCGCGTTCACTACGTCACGCTTACCGAATACGACGCGACCTATGGCGTGCCCGTCGTCTTCACGCCGCAATCGCTCGCGAACATCCTCGGCGAAGTCGTGAGCCACGCGGGGCTCAGGCAGCTCCGCATCGCCGAGACCGAGAAGTATCCGCACGTGACCTATTTTTTTAACGGAGGCGTCGAGACTCAGTTCCCTGGCGAGGATCGGCAGATCATCCCGAGCCCGAAGGACGTCCCAACCTACGATCACAAGCCGCAGATGAGCGCGCCGGAGGTCACCGCGAAAGTCCTCGAGGTGCTGCCCGAATACGACCTTGTAATCCTCAACTTCGCCAACCCGGACATGGTTGGACACACCGGCGTCGTCGAAGCGGGGATCAAAGCCGTCGAAGTGATCGACGACTGTGTGCGGCAGGTCGTCGAGAAGACGCTGAGCCTCGGCGGCAAGCTGCTGCTCACCGCCGATCACGGCAATTGCGAGCTGATGCGCAACCCGGACGGCAGCCCGAACACCGCACACACGACGAACCTCGTCCACTTCCTCTACGTCGCCGACGACGCCGCGCAGTGTCGCTGTGAAGACGGCATCCTCGCCGATGTCGCGCCGACGCTGCTCGCGCTGCTCGGCCTGCCGCAGCCCGCGGAGATGAGCGGGCACTCGCTCGTGTCGCGGGTGTAGCGCATCGCTTGCAAAGCGCGGAAGCGCGCGCTAAATCGCCGCCCGCTTTGGCCGATGGTGTAGTGGTAGCACAGGGGATTTTGATTCCTCTAGTCTAGGTTCGATTCCTAGTCGGCCAGCCATCCGCCTTCACCCGATGCGCGGGTGGTTTGCACAATCCCACCCCCAGCCTAAGCCCACCCGGCTGCACGGGTTCTCGCGCGTTGACTCAGCGTCATTAACCCGAACAATCCCGCTCATCATGATCCGAATCCCTGGACAACCCGGCCGTGACCTGTGCGATCCGCACCTCGGCATCACTCGTCGCGATCTCATCCGCGTCGGCGGCAGCGCCCTCATGGGGCTGACGCTCGGCTCGGTCTTCTCGCTCCAAGGCCGCGCACGCGCGGCCCTCGGTGCCGGCAAAGGGCCGGTGGGCTGGGGCAAGGCAAAGAGCGTGGTGATGGTCTATCTCCAGGGCGGGCCATCGCACCTCGACCTGTGGGATCCGAAGGAGAATTTGCCGGACAAAATGTCGAGTCCGTTCAAGCGGATCAAGACGAAGATCCCGGGCGTCAATTTCACCGAGTTGCTGCCGAAGCTGGCGGGGATCAACGACAAGTTCTCGATGATCCGCTCGATGGGCTACACACCGAACGGGCTCTTCAATCACACTGCGGCGATCTACCAGCTCATGACTGGCTACACCACGGACAAGGTGTCCCCGAGCGGGCAGCTCGAGCCGCCGAACGCAAAAGACTTCCCGAACTTCGGCTCTAACATCATCCGGCTGAAACCGCCGACCGATCCGGTGCTTCCCTTCGTGCAACTCCCACGGCCTCTCCAGGAATCCAACGTCATCGGCAAGGGTGGCGGCGCGGGCTTCCTCGGGAAGGCGTTCGATCCCTATACGCTCTTCCCCGAGGGCGACGATCTGGACATGACGAAGATGAACCGGGTGAAGGTCGATGACCTCAAGCTGCGGCCCGATGTCTTCGCCCAGCGCCTCGAGCGCCGTGCCCGGTTGCGCGACGCGATCGAGGACTCGATGCCCGAGATCGACAAGGCTGTCGCGCAATACAACCTCGACGAATACTACGACAAAGCGCTCACCCTCATCGTCAGCGGCAAGGCGCGCGAGGCTTTCGAGATGGACCGCGAGAGCGAGCAGATGCGCGAGCGCTATGGCATGAACACCTTCGGCCAGTCGCTGCTGCTCGCACGTCGCCTCGTCGAGGCGGGCACACGCGTCGTCGAAGTCATCTGGCCAAAGGTCGCCAACTCCGACAACCATTCCTGGGACATGCACACGGGCCTTACCACGCGCATCAAGGATCAGGCCGCGCCGATGCTCGACAAGGGCTTCACCGCTTTCATCGAGGACATGGAAGCTCGCGGCCTGCTCGACGAGACGATCATCGTCGCGCTCGGCGAATTCGGACGCAGCCCGGAGAAAGGCGTAAGCACCAGCGGCAACATCAACAGCTCCGACGGTCGCGATCACTGGCCTTACTGCTACACGGCGATGGTCGCCGGCGCGGGCACGAAACGCGGCTACGTCCACGGCGAGAGCGACGCTACGGGCTCCAGCCCGAAGAGCGACCCGGTCCATCCGTGCGAACTGCTCGCGACAATCTACAACTCGGTCGGCATTGACCCGGAGACGATCGTCTATAATCATCTCAACCAGCCGCGCGAGCTGGTGAAGGCGAAGCCGGTCTCGGCGCTATACGCGTAGCGGCCGCTCGGTCAGCGGTTGAACAGAAACGCGGGCGTATTCACGAGCGCCCACACGAGATCCTGTGCGCCGGTGAGTCGGTGATTTGCGATCTGCTGCTTGGATTGCTCCACGTCGGCGCGGAGCTGGACGAGCTTCGGGTCAAGCCGGACGGGAAGTTCCGATTTCACGACCGCGGCTTTTCGCTCGACGACGCCGGGATCGACCGGCTGCGGGAGTTGATTTTTGCCGAGCGCGAGGCGCAGCTTGCGGAGGTCCGGGTCGCTCCCGTTCCAATACGCGGCGAGCGCGGTATTGTCGTCCTTGGTGCGCGCCTGGCCGGGTTTCTTCAGCGCCTCGGCGACGGCGAGCGGCAGGCCGACGTTGAGCGGTTGCTGCGAAGTCGTCGCCCACAGGCGGAAGCGCGCGATCGAGAAGTTCGGATTGCGCGGCTGGTTCAACTCGAAGCGAAGCCGCATGCCGTCCTTCGCATTGCCCAGCGGCTTCTTGAGCTGGAACGCAGCGAAGTGCGGCACGCCTTCCGCGCGACCGACCGCCCAGCCGTTGTTGGCGTCGCCTTTCTTCCCGTCGATCGCGCCCTTCACGTCGAACTTCTCCTGCGAGAAATCCGCAATCGCGTTGATGAACTCGATCTCCTCGCTCGGGTTGCCTTTCACCGCACCGGCCTTCAGCGAAAACTCGCCGAGCACGAAGTTCCCATTCGCACGACCGGGACCGAAATTCGCCGCCTCGGCGTCGGGCAGCACCTCGAGCAGGAAGCCGGTGATGCCTTCGAGCTTCGAGTCCGCGACAACGGTGTAGTCGGTCGTCTTCGGAAGCGTCGGACCCGCCTTGATCGAGCCGTCGGGCTGCTTCGCGAGCGTGCCGAGGTTTGAGGCGGTAAGTGTGGCGGGGTCGAGCAATTGCCAGCCGGTGTAGGTGCGCGCGACGGGCACCGTCTGCTCGAACTTCGTCTGCGCCGCGGCGAGCTTCGTCTTCTCGTAGTCCTTCGCGGCCTTGTCGGCGGCGGCGATGTCGGCCTGCCGCTTCTTCTCCGCTTCGGCGATCTTCGGCGCGATCTCGGCTTCAAAGCGTGAGAGCTCCTTCTTCGCGGCGTCGATGGCAGCGACGCGATCGGCCTCCATCTTCGCGATGATCGGCGCCTGCTCGGATTCCTTCGCGTCCCGCGCGGCGGTGAGGTGCTGGTGGTCGCGCTCGACCGAAGCCCACGCATCGAGCGTCTTCTTCACTTCGCCGGCTCCGGGCGCGCGGTTGAGCACGCGCATGAAGAGTTCGTCCACGAGCTTTGCATCGTCGGGCTGGCTGGCGACGAGCTTCACGATCTCGTTCTTCGGGTCGCCGATCGCGTCACCCACGGCGGGCCCGCCGAGCAGCGCCATCACCGAGCCCAGCCGCAGTTCGTTGCTGCGCTCGCACTCGCAGGCGCTCTCGCGCGGCGGCTTCCCGAGATTTGCGAGGAAGCCACTCGGCAGGTCGGTCTGGCCGTCGGCGAGGAGCTGAGCGCGCTGGCCGCCGGGGAGTTTTGCGCCGGAGCCCGTGACCTTGAGCACGGCGTCGTAGAGCACCTCGGCGGGAAGCCGGCGCGCGAGCGCGTGCGAGTAGTTGGTCTTGTCGTCCTCGTTCCACTTGTTCGTCGAGATGGCGAGCTGGTAGGTGCGCGACTTGGCGATGAGCGCGAGCACGTGGCGCACGTCGAAGCCGGAGTCGATGAACTCGCGCGTGAGGTAGTCGAGCAGTTCGGGATTCGTCGGCGGATTGCCGGCGCGCGTGTCGTCGAGCGGCTCGATGATTCCCGCACCGGTGAGATAGCCCCACAGCCGGTTCACGTAGCTCGATGCGAAGTAGCGATTATCCGCGGAGGTGAGCCATCCGGCGAGTTGCTCGCGGCGCGTGCCCTTCTCGTCCGTCCTCGCCGTGTAGGGGAATGCCGGTGGCGCAGGCTGGTTCGTGCGCAGGTGGATCATTTCGCCCGCCCCGGTATCCTTCACGATTTCCCACAGCGGCTTCGCCTTCTCGACGGCCGTGCCGACGATCACGGCCTTGCCGCTCGCGGGATCGCGATCGAACCCGACCTGCGAGAAGTAGGCGCCGAGCGTGTAATACTGATCCTGCGTCCAGCGCTCGAAAGGATGATCGTGGCATTTGTTGCAGTTGAAGCGCGTGGCGAGGAAAAGGTGCGTCGTGTTCTCCATCGTCTCGGCCGGATCTCGGAGGATTTTCCAATACGATGCCGCGGGGTTTTCCTTGTTCGAGCCGGTCGCGGTGAGGATCGCGCGGGCAAACTGATCGTAGGGCGCGTTCTTCTCGATCTGCTCGCGAATCCAGTCGCGGAATCCCTTCGCGCCTTCGCCGCCGAGGAACTTCGAGTTCACCTGGAGCAGGTCGGCCCACTTGTTCGTCCAGTGATCGACGAACACCGGCGAGCCGATGAGCTTGTCGATGACCGCGCTGCGTTTCTCCTGCGCCGGCGCGGTGTCGGCGATGAAGGCGCGCACTTCCTCCGGTCCCGGCGGCAGCCCGGTGAGATCGAGGTGCGCGCGACGCAGGAACTCCTCGTCGGTGCACAAGCCCGACGGCGCGATCTTCATCCGTTGCCACTTCGCGGCCACGAGTTCGTCGATGCGGCTCCACGTCTCGGGCTGTTTCCAGACGAAGCCGGTGCGGTCGCCCATGACGGTGAGCGTGGTCGCGGCGTAGCTGCCCTCGTAGCGCGCGAGCACGGGCGCCTCGCCGCGGCGCAGCGTCATCGCGAGGCCATTCGCGTCGGGCACGACGCCGGCGACATCGCCGTTGCCGCTCTCAATAAAGGCCTCGGCGGTCACGTCGCGCATGCGCCCGTCGGCGTAGGTGGCGACGATTCGGAACTGCTGCAACGCGCCGATCTCGAGGACGACGGGATTGCGCGGATACACCTCGATCGAGGTCACGCGCGGCACCTTCGTGTCGAGCTTCGCGCCATCGGCGATCCATGAGCGGAGGATGTTGTAATACTTGTCGCCGACCTTGAACCGCTGGCCGCCTTCGTGTGGCACGCCGGCGGTGGCCTTGAGCAGCATGAGCGAGTCGTCGGGCTGCGCGGCGTTGAGGCGGCGCCCGGCGAGGTCGTCCTTGAGCGCGCGCACGTCGTAGAGCGGATCGTAGCCGCGCAGCGAGAGCTTGAAGCCAAACTTCCCGTCCTTCGCGCCGTGGCAGGTGCCCGCGTTGCACCCGGCCTTGGTCATCACGGGGTTCACGTCGCGGATGAAATCGACCTTCGGCAACTCGACGACGCCGCGCACTTCCACCGGGATGCTCGCGCGCTTGCCGGCGACTTCGATGTCGATCTTCGCAGTCCCGTTCTTGAGCGGAGTCACGGCTCCGTGCGGAGAAATGGCGGCCGCCTCACCGCTGAGCTTGACCGAGGCGAGGCGCGTCACATCCGCGGTCTCGCCGGTCGCGAGCTTCGCGGTGATGAGGATTTGCGCGGACTCGAAGATGCCGCCGATGACGACTTTCGCGGGATTGACCTCGATGGCGGCGATGGGCTGCCTCGGCAGCGCCTCGGGCTTGTCGGCTTGCATCGGCGCCGGTTCGGCGGCGAAGGCGGCGGTCGTGAGGAGGCTGAGAACGATTCGTTTCATGGGCAAAATTATTTGGCGGCGGTCGGCGAGGGGCCGGCGTCGGCGACGATCGGCACGGGGATGATTTCCTTCACGACCTTCGCGGTCGCGGCGTCGATGAAGCGCACCTTGCCGTCTTCACCGGCGGCGATGACCTGCCTGCCGTCGTGCGTGTAGTGCAGGGCGTAGATACCGCCGCCAAACTTCGCGCTGCCTAGCAGCTTCGTGTCGCTCGCGTAGTAGGCTTCGAGCTTCGCCTTGTCCTCGGGGGTGCGGCTGCCGTCGGCTTTGTTCTCGATCGCCAGCATGTCCGCGGGCATCTCGGTGCTCATGTCGTAGTTGTAGAAATTCACCTCGCCCTGCCCGTCGAGCGAACTGGCCGCGACGAAGGACTTCCCGTCCGGCGCGAAATCGACGGCATAGAGCCGGCCCGCCATCGCCGGCCATTTGCGGATGCACAGTGCGTTGTCGCCGATGCGGCGCTGCACCTTGCGCTCGATGCGATAGGCCTGCGGGATGCCGTCGCTGCCACCGATCATGAACTCCTCGCGCTGCGGATGCCGCGCGATGGCGTGCAGTCCGCCGCGGAGCGCGCCGGGCGTGATGGATGAGATGTTGTCGATGAAGCGCTGCGTGGCGACCTCGGTCAGCTTCGTGCTCATGTCGCGACCGACGCTGAGCACCTTGTCGCCCTTGTGCGTGAAGGCGGTGTCGAGCACCCAGTCGCTGTGCGAGCCCTGCTGGAGCACCTGCTTGCCGGTCGCCGCGTCGAAGCCGCGCAGCGTGTTGTCGCTCGCGCCGAAGCTCACGAGCTTGCCGTCGGGCGACCAACTCACGCCATAGACCGTGTCGTAGCCGAACGGGATCGAGAGCAGCAGCGCGCGCTTTTCCACGTCCCAGATTTGCACCTCGCCCATCTGCGCCGGGCGGCCGCCGCACGCGGCGAGCTTCTTTCCATCGGGCGAAAAGCGCACGGTCTGGATGCGCTCGCTCAGCCCGATGAGCCGCGCGACCCGCTCCGAACCATCCGCCTTCCACAGCAGCACCTCGTGGAAACCGGCGATCGCGAGAAGCGAGCCATCGGGCGAGACATCGACCGACGTGACCAGCGGCGGACGCGAGTAGAGCGGCGGGTGTTCGAGGTCGAAACGCTGCTTCGCATTCTCCGGCGTGTCGTCGATCGCGCCTTCACTCACCCAGCGGCGGATGAGTGCGACCTCCATTTCGTGCAGCGGCTTTTCCTTCGGCGGCATCTCCGCCTCGCCGTTGACCGGCGTGATCTGCTTCATGAGCAGCGACTTCTCCGGATCCTTCGGCACCACCGCGAGTTCGCCCTTCGCCGCGCTCTCACCACCGCGCAGCAGCTTCGCGAAATCGGTCATCACGTAGTCGCCCTTCGCCTTCGCCGGCTGATGGCAGCCCTGGCAGTTCGCCTGAAAGATCGGGCGGATCTTTTTGAAGTAGCTCACCGGCTTCGACGGATCGTCGATCTCGTCCGCTTTCGGCGGAGCCGCGAAGGTGGACGCCGCGAATGCGAGCGCGACAGCAGAAAGGAGGATGCGTGGGAAGCCGGGAGGCATGGTCGGGTGGAGTAACCCGTAAGCTGCCACTCCCGTAGAGCCGCGCCATGAACGATCCTGCTGCGCGGTCGCTACGTTTGGGTAGGCGCGCACGCGCGACTCCCCCGCACCGAGGCCTGCCGAAACGAGTGGCGATCCGTGCGTGACCGCACCGCCTCGCGCCACAACTCTCCCGCGCATGAAAGCCACGCACCTCCTCCCGTTCCTCGCCGTCACCCTCTTCGCCGCCCTCGCGTTCAGCGCCCGGGCCGAGCGCACCGTCGTCTATGTCTCGAACGGCGGCTCGAAGGACATCTCCCTTTTCGACCTCAATCCCGCGTCGGGCGAACTGACCGCGCGCGGCGTGGTCGCGCTCGAAGGCAACCCGGGGCCACTCGCGATCAGCCCGGATCGCAAGTTCCTCTACGCCGCGCTGCGACAGGGCAAGAGCGTGCAGACGCTGCGCGTCAATCCGGCGGACGGTTCGTTGACCGCGGCCGGCACGGTCGTGACCAACGTAAATCCGGCGTATCTGATCGTCGATCGCACCGGTCGCAATCTGCTCGCGGCTGACTACGGCGGCGACCGCGTCACGGTTCATCGCATCGCACCCGATGGCACCGTCGAGGCGACGCCCGTCTCGGACATCGCGACAGGCCGCAACCCGCACTCGATCCTCACCGACCGGGAAAATCGTTTCGTTTTCTCGCCGCTCTGCGGCGCGGACAAGGTGCTCCAGTTTCGCTTCGATCCCGCCACCGGAAAGCTCGCCGCAAACGAACCGGCGGACGTCGGATTCCAGCCCGTGGACGGCCCGCGCCACATGACATTCCATCCGACCAAGCCCTTCGCCTACGTCGTGAACGAGAAGAGCAGCAGCATGACCGCGCTCGCCTACGACGCGGGCAAAGGCACGCTCAAGCCGCTCCAGACGCTGCCCACGCTGCCGCAGGACTTCGCCGCAAAAAACTCCTGCGCCGACATCCACATCACGCCGGACGGAAAATACGTGTATGGCTCGAACCGCGGCCACGACAGCCTCGCGGGCTACGCGATCGACCAGGCCACCGGCAAGCTGACATCGCTCGGGCAAACGCCGACGGAGAAGACGCCGCGCTCATTCGCGATCGATCCCACGGGCAAGTTCATCTTCGCCGCAGGCCAGGGCTCGCATCGGCTCGCGTCCTATCGCATCGACTCCGCGACCGGCGCGCTGCATGCGCTGAAGACCTACGAGACCGGCCAGGGACCCGCGTGGGTGCTGGTCGTGCAATTGTCCAAGTGACGAGCCGACGCGCAGATGCCGGACTGGTGCCCCCGGCGGGACGGCTTGAGCGGGGCTCCGCGAACCGATAACCGGTTCGAGATCCGCCGTGAACCGGCGGCATGATCGTATTACGACTCCCGTCGCACCCGGATCTTCACCTGGCGCGAGAGCAGCCAGCGGACGGCGAACATGTCGCACGTCGCTTTCCACGCGCGGTTGCCGAAGCCGTATTTGCTCACGCCGGCGGTGCGCGGGCGGTGATTGACGGGGAGTTCGGTCACGCGGTAGCCCATGCCTTTGATCAGCGCGGGGAGGAAGCGGTGCATGCCGTAGAAGGGCACGAGCGCTTCGCGGCACTGCACGCGCATGAGCTTGAGCGTGCAGCCGGTGTCGCGCACGCCGTCGCGGGTGAAGCGGCTGCGCACGGCATTGGCGATGCGGCTTTGGATGCGCTTGAAGGTCGTGTCCTTGCGCCTGGCGCGGTAGCCGCAGACGAGGTCGTGGCCTTTCTCCAGCTCGGCGAGGAGCGTGCGGATGTCGGCGGGATCGTTTTGCAGGTCGCCATCCAGCAACGCGATCGTGTCGCCCCTGGCTGCCATGATGCCCGCATACATCGCGGCGCTCTGGCCGGTGTTCTTCGCAAACTCGATCACGCGCACGCCAGGCCCACGCTCGATGCGCGCGAGCGTGTCGTCGCTCGAGCAGTCGTCCACGAGGATCAGCTCGTGATCGAGCCCCGCGAGCGCGGCGGCGACTTCGCGCTGGAGCGCGGCGATGTTGTCTTGCTCGTTGTAAAGCGGGACGACGACGGAAAGCATGGGCGCGCGTTTTACGCGAGCGCAGCGGGACTGGCCAGCGGTTTGCCGCTCAATACGCGTAGTCGATCGTCAAGTCCCACCCGGTGATCGTGCCGATGCTGCCGGTTTGATCGTCACGGATGTAGAGCAGCCATTGATCGAGCGGCGTGACGCCGTTGAAGATCGAGAGCGAATTGCCGTAGGGCTTCGGCGGCCCGCCTGGCATCAGGTCGATCTGCGAGCCGAGGTTCTTCGGCCGATAGGTGCCGGAGGTGAGAAGCGCATTCGTGAGTGGCTGCATCGCGTCGTCGTCGAAAGTCAGAGTCAGGTTCGGCGCGGCGCCCGCGCCCGCGTCGGAGAGCAGCATCGCGCTGCGCCAACTGCTCGCGTGGACGAGCAGCGCATCCACATCGGGCGTGCGCTGGTGGGTCAGGCCCCGGAGCGTCACGGTCACCTTCGTCACGACAGGCGCGGAGCCGACGGGCAGGCCGAATGGATACACAGTGATGAAGCTCGGGTATTCCGATGCGATGCCCGTCTTGCCGGTGCCCGGCACGGCGAGCACGCCGGTGTGGGTGTAGCGCAGCGGCTGCGCGGGGCGGCGCCCGGCGGGCAGCTTGAAAACCGCGCGCGGATGACTGCCGGCGTCGCTCGTCAGCGTGAACGCGGCGCGGATCGTCTCACCCGGTTTTGCCCCGACGGTGAAAGTGAACGGACGAGAGACGGTCTGGCCGGGGGCGATCGTGCCGTAGCTCTGCGGCCCGCTCGGGACGACTACGCCGCCTTCCGCGCCGAGCATCGCGTTCACGCCGGCGATCGCGGTGTCGGTCGTGTTTTTCAAAGCAAACCCAGCCGTCACTTGCTCGCCGGTTTCGTAGTTCCCATCCGCTGTCTGCTCGGCAGTGAGCACCGCGCCGGCAGGCTCGAGCGGCAGCGCGAATTCCGAGCCGAACAACTCGACCTTCAAGTTCGCAAGCGTGCCGACCGTCTTCCGGCTCTGGTCGATGACTCGCACCTTCCACACTCCCACGGCCATCTCGCCCCAATGATGCACGGACATGAACGTCCACGGGCTGAAGTTTTTCCCGAGGTCGCGCGACCGGCCCGGCGCGAGCACACTCTTTGTGCCTGCGGGCGACTCGATCTCGATGCGGAGCTGGCCCCGCCGGCTATGGCGGATGTCCACCGTCACGCACACGTGCTCGACGCGCAGTTCGCTCTCGGAAAAAGTGAACGTGTGCTCGACGCCTGCGGGATTGTTGTCGGGGATGATCTCCGCGCCGTATCTCTCCTCGCGCACGGCGGAAGTCCGCGGGCCGAGGTTCGGCCACGTCTCGGCGAGCGCGACCGCCGCGCCCGCATCGATGAGGCCCGCGCCGAACTTGTGATGAAAGTGAAAGCCCGCGCCATTGGTCACCCAGCCCGGGTCGGCGGGGTTCACCTTGCGCGCGGTGCGGATGAGCACTTCGCGCAAGTCGCGCCAGCCGAGCTGTGGATTCGCCTGAAGGACGAGCGCGATGACCCCCGCGGCCAGCGGCGCGGCGGCGGAGGTGCCGCCGAAGGCGCCGGTGTAGTCGCGATCGGACACCGGGTCGGAGCGGTTGCCGGTGAAGTTGAAACCGTCCTCACCCTTGCGATCGGTCGTGGTGACTTCGAGCGTGCCGCCGCTGCTCGGCGCGACGGCCAGCACGTTCGCGCCCGACTCGGAATAGCCGGCGATTGCACCGCTGTTGCCGATCGAGCCGATCGCGAGTGCCTCGGGGAGGTTCGCGTAGCCGTCGTAGTTCGAGTCGTCGCCCACCGCTCCGCCGTTGCCGCACGCCCACGCGAAGATCACCCCTCGCCCGCCGCGGCCGTCGGCCACGGCGTCCTCCATCGCCGCGATCGAGAGCGGACCTGCGCCCATGAGGGTCTTCGCGTTGTCGGTCGGACCCCAGCTATTGCTCTTGATGAAGATCGCGTCGTTGCGGAAGCCGAACGCCTCGGCTTCGTCGGCATCGGTCGTCGGCCGCGAGATCAAGCGCAGGCCCGAGAGCGTGGCCTCGTATGCGGCGCCGGTCACCCCGCGGTTGTTGTTGCCGCGCGCGGCGGCGAGCCCCGCGCACGCGGTGCCGTGATCATTGAAATCGAAGGGCGCGGGCATCGGCTCGGGGTCGTGGAAATTGAAGTCGAAGCTGAGCGCCGGGCTGTAGTTGGGCGCGAGGTCCGGGTGCGAGTGCTCGAGGCCGTCATCCACGATGGCGATCGTCACGCCCAGCCCGCGAAAGCGATCCCACACACCAGTCACGTTCGCGTCGATCCCTGCCTGTCCCCCGCCCTGTCCCGAGTTGAGCAGATGCCACTGGCGGGCGAAGAGCGGATCGTTCGGGATCGTCGCGCGGCGCTGCTGCTGGCGCGCGAGCTGTGGCTCGACCGCGAGCACGCCGGGGATGCGCCCGATGAGTTCCGCCGCCTCGAGCGAGCTGCCCGGCTCCGCCGCGGCCTCGATCACGAACCAGCGCTGCGTCCGCCCGAGCGCGCGCACGACGCGGCTGCGCGTGAGCATCGCCACCGGCGCGATATCGACTCCCGGCGCCAGCCGCACGGCGACCTGCCGCGTCACGTAGCGACGCGTCGAGTCGTCCCGCCGCACGCCTTTCGGATAAAGGATGAGATCCCCGCCGGTGGCGCGGTCGCGCACTTCCGCGACCGACCGCAACGCCACCGCGAGCTGCTCGACCCCGCGCGCTCGATGCACCTCGTCGCGAGCGACCTCGAACTCCTTCCACTCACCGCGCTCCGCGAGCCGATAGGAGTCCTTCAACGGCCCGGCATGGAGTGCCGTGACCGAGAGGAGAACACCCGCGAGCATGCGGAGAAGCAATCGCATCCGCAACCAACGTCGAAGTTTCACGCCGCTGCCAGCGCAAACTTCAGCGCCGCGTGACATTCACCGGCCGGATCGCCGCGGAAATGGGCCGGTGATCGCTCGCCGCGCTCCAGTGCTCGGAGCGATACACCGCGGATTTCGTGCGATCGATTTCCGGGAAAAGACTGGGGCTGACGAAGAGGTAATCGATCCGCGAATATTGGTCCGCCGTGCGCCAGTAATACGTCCAGCGATCGCCAAGCGGATCGCGACACCAAAGATCGGTCATGAAACGCGGCGAGCCCTTTGCGCCGGTGACCTCGTGGAACATCGGTTGATCCTTCGTGTCGTTGAAGTCGCCGTAGCAGATCAGGTTCACGTCCGCGTCCGTGGAGAAGATGCCATCGAGATGCTCGCGCAGCTTCCCGGCCTCAAGCCGCCGCACGAGCGCCTCGCCCTCCGGGATGGGCAGCTTCGACTTGAGATGCACACCCACGCAGCGCAGCCGGTAGCTGGCATTCACCTCGATCGTCACGTCGAGAAATCCGCGGCGCACGCGCTCCGGCCGGCCGTTGAGCATGAAGCCGGCATCGGATGCGGAGTTGCGCGCGACGATCGGGAAGCGGCTCAGCAGCGCGAGGTGCCGGTCTTCATCCAGCGCGGCGACGAACTCCGAGTGCGGCAGATCCACGCCCGCATCCGCGAGCCGTTTCTGAAACTCCGCAAGTTTCTCCACCGAGCCCATCTCACAGACTCCGAGGATGGCCGGCCCGATCTCCTTCACGATCGCCACGAGCGCAGCGATCGACTTCTCCGACTTCGCCCGCAGCGCGTAAGGCGACTTGTCACTCGCCGGATGGCCGGCGGTGTAGTTCTCCACGTTGTAGCTGCAAAAGATGATCTCGCCCGGCTCGGCGGCGCGAGCGAGCAGGCTGAGTGCGAAGAGGACGGGGAGGAACCGGCGAAACATGGGCTTAAAACAAATCAGGCCCGCTGACAGCAGCGAGCCTGACTTGGAAAAAAACTTTGGAGCGAATCAGACCACCTTGGTCGTCGGCACCGTCTCCTCGTGGTGGCCGTCGTGCTGCTCGTCCGGGTGCGCCGGCTCCTCGGCCTTCGCGACTTTCGCCTCGTCGATCTGCTTGGCAGCCTCCGCTGGCGGCGCCGGCGGTGCCGAGATCTCGCGCTCGAAGTCGTCCTTCGCGCGACCGAACTCCTTTACCGCCTGGCCGAGGCCCTTCGCGAGTTCCGGCAGCTTCTTCGCACCGAAGAGCAGCAGGATGACGAAGAAAATGATGAGGAGGTCGGGGCCCGCGAGATTGAAAAGGGAGGCCTGAGTAATCATAGGAGTAAGTCAGTGGAGCACAGCCCCGTTGTGGTGCAACGGGCACTTTAGGATAGCCCGTGTCATGGCAAAGCTTAGGCGTGCTTCGGATCAAAGGCGCGGCGCAGCGAATCGCCGAGCACATTGAGCGAGAGGACGAGGATGAAGAGCGCGCCGGTGGCGGCGCTGATATTCCACCAAACCAGTGGGTCCCGGGCGAGTTCCGTGCGGCCGGAGTCGATCATCGCGCCCCAGCTCGCGGTGCCCACGGGCGCGCCGACGCCGAGGTAGCTGAGGATGGCCTCGGCCAGCACGATGCCCGAGAAGCCGAGCACAAAGCTG
Organism: Chthoniobacteraceae bacterium; assembly: GCA_040081625.1. Lineage (GTDB taxonomy): Bacteria > Verrucomicrobiota > Verrucomicrobiia > Chthoniobacterales > Chthoniobacteraceae > VFJQ01. Next base: position 25,064 of record JBEBGD010000021.1, on the reverse strand, counting down.
ATGAGGACGAGGTGCATCACGTTCGGCAGGAGGTGGCGGGTGATGATCTTCCAATGAGTCTGGCCGAGCGCGCGGGCGGCGGCCACGTAGGGACGCTCGCTCTGCCGCATCGTCTCGCCGCGGATCAGCCGGCAGAGGGTAACCCAGCCGGTGACGCCGAGCGCGATGGACATGCTGCCGAGGCCTTTGCCGAGGACCATGAGGATGGCGACGAGCAGGAGCACCTCGGGGATGGAGGCGAGAGTGCTGTAGAGATATTGCACCACATCATCGACCCGGCGGCGGAAGTAGCCGGCGAGGATGCCGAGGAGCGCGCCCAGCGGGACGTAGATGGCGCTGGTGAGTCCGCCGATGACCAGCGCGGTCCGGCAGGCCTTGAGCGTCTGGACGAGCACGTCCTTTCCGAGCACGTCCGTGCCGAGCAAGTGGCGGCCGTTGAGCTTTTCGTGGCGCACGGAGCCGAGGAGTTCGTCGGCCATCGGGGCGCTGTAGCTCTTCTCGGCTGGAATGCCGGCGGTGATGAGATCGAGGATGCTCTGCGCCCCGGCCGGACCACCGGGGATGCGGAGCAACTCGAGCGCGCCGCAGACGAGATAAATCAGCACGACGAAAAGCGCGATGAGACCGACACGATCGCCCTTCATCCGCTGGACGGCGCGCCGCCAGCGTTCGTTGCGGGCGCCACGCCAGAGAAGGACGAATACGAGCGCGATGGCGCCGAGGCCCAACAAATCCTGCGTGAGCCAATGGCCCCAAAAGCGTGCGAGCGATTCCATCACGAGAGGCGGATGCGCGGATCGGCCAGCGCGTAGCAGATGTCGGTGACGATGAGGCTCAGCAGGTAGAGCACGGAGCCGAGGAAGACGCTGACCATGACCACAGGCTGATCGCCGGTCTGGATGGCTTGCACGAGCACGCTGCCGAGACCGGGGATGCCGAAGAGGCTCTCGATGAGCAGCGAGCCAAGGACGAGCTTGGGCAGATGCGCGACGACGAGCGTGATGAGCGCGATGAGGCCGTTCTTGAACACATGCACCGCGAGCACGCGCGAACTGCCCACGCCTTTTGCGTGCGCGGTGCGCACGTAGTCGTGCCCGACTTCCTCGAGGAAGATCGCGCGGTAGAGCCGCGCATCGTAGCCGACGTTGATGAGGATGAAGATCACCACCGGCAGCGCGAGGAAGCGGATCATCCCGGGCTCGTAGGCGAAGCCGTAGGCGGGGAAATAGCGCAGGTTCAGCGCGAGCACGGCCTGCGCGAAGATGACATAGACCATCGTCGGCACGCTCATGAGCGCGACGCTGCCGAGAGTGAGCAGGCGGTCGAGCGGCGAGCTGCGCACGAAGACCTGGAAGAGCGCGAGCCCGAGCGAGGCGAGCAGCGCGGCGAAAAATCCAGGCACGGTGATGAAGAGCGAGGGCCCGATGCCTTCCAGGAAGACCTCGCGCAGTTCGCGGCCCGTGACCCAGGTGGTGCCGAAATTGAAAGTCACGAGGTCTTTGACATAACGGACGAACTGCACCGGGATTGGCCGGTCGAGGCCGCGGTTGTGAATCCACTCCACGCGCGCGGTGCCGGACGCCTTCGGACCAAGCACCCGCGAGGCTTTCGCGTCGGGCGTCATCATCACGTTATCGAGCGTGAAGGTCAGCGCGATCACGCCGATGAGGATCGGCACCGAGTAAAGGAGGCGGCGGACGATGTAGTTAAACATGGCTCCGGAGGTTCCAGCGCACGGCGTAGCCGAGGCCGGCTAGGACGATGCCGCCGAGGATGACGAGCGGCCACATGGGCTGGTGATTCCATTCGCGGCGCAGCTTTACGCGCAGCACCGGATCGACCTGATGATACTTGTTGTAGCTGTATTCGATCATCGGGTGGTTGTGCGTCCAGAGCGCCCACGGCTGCGGGGCGATGTAGGTCGCCTTGTCGAATTGAAAGATCGCCGGGCAATCCTCGGCGAGCATCGCATTCATTTGCTGGATGAGCGCGAGACGCTCCGGTCCGTCTTCCATCGTGGCCATCTGCTCGTAGGCGCGGTCGAATTCCGGGCGGCTGTAGCGGCTGTAGTTGGCACCTTCGCGGGGAAAATTCTTGCTGTAGAAAAGCATGAAGAAATTCTCCGGGTCGGGATAGTCCGCCGCCCAGCCCGTGCCGCTGCCGATCTGGAAGTTCCCCTGCTCGAGGCGCTCGATCACGCGGGCAAAGGTGTTTTCGTTGACCTTGATCTTGATCCCGAGCGCCTCGAACAGCCGCTGCTCGAACTCAGCACGCTGCCGCTCCTCGGTGCCGGCGACGGGCTCCTCGACGGTCAGCACGAGTTGCTCGCCCGTCTTCGCATCCCGCCCACCCGGATAACCGGCCTCGGCGAGCAGACGCTTCGCTTTCTCCAAGTCGTAGCCGTTCGGGTTCACATAGTGCGGGTCGTAGCCGAAGAGCCCGCGTGGGACGAGCTGGTTCGACACGGGCGCGACGCCGCTGTAAAAAATCTGCACGTAGTCGCGCGCATCGTAGGCGCACGAGATCGCCTTCCGCAGCTTCGCGTTTTTTCCCACGATCGGGTCCTGCATGTTGAAGCTGATGAAGAACGTCCCCGGCAGGCCGACCAGTTCGAGGCCCATGCCGCGCGCCTTGTATTTCGGCGTGAGCTGCCGGTCGGAGGTCACGATCGCGGCGAAGGCGTCCTTGTTCGCCGTGATGCTGTCGAGGTAGCCCTGCCGCCCGAGCACGAAGCCGGGGATCGTCTCCTGCACGATGAGGATGTGCAGTTCATCGAAGAGCGGCAGCGCCTTGCCGGCGAACTGCTTGAGCCACTCCGCCTTCTCCGGCGGGAAGCCGTCGCTCGGGAAGACATTCGTGTGATAGCCCTCGACGCGCTCGTAGCGGATCGCGCGGCGCGGCGTGTATTCGCGCATGCGAAACGGCCCATGCCCGACCGCGTAGAAGCGGAACTTCGGGCGCACTTCGCCGTCGTGCATTTTCCCGTCGTAATACTCGACCGCCTCGCGCGCGACGGGGCTCAACGTATTCATCGCCATCCAGTAGAGGAGCTGCGGATACGGCCCGTTGAGGTGGATGCGGAAGGTGTGCGTATCGATCGCCTCGAACCCACTCACCGGCGTCGCGTAGTCGAACGTTCCCGTCTTCGCGATGCCCACCTCACGCGCCTCGCGCAACCCGATGACCTTCTGCTCGAGCGGCGCAAAGAACGGCGACTCGACCTTCGGATCGGCCAGTCGCTGGAGCACGTAGTGGACATCCGCCGCCACGACCTCGCGCCCTTTTCCACCGGGGAAGCACCGGTCGTCGTGGTAGAAAATGCCGCGCTTGAGCCGGCAGCGGTAGCTCACCTTCCCATCGGGATGCACCTCCTTCTTCGGGATCGCCTCGAGCATCGCCGGCTGCAGCTCGACCGGGTCCGCCTTCATCGGGTGATACTCGAGCAGCTTGTCATACACCGGCTCGATGATCTGCTGATCGATCGTGGTGTAGGCGAACTGCGGGTCCAACGACTTCGGGTCCGCGGGCAGCCCCATGTAGCGCACGCGCCACGGCGAACCGTCGGGCCGCGTCTTGCGATACGGCTCCGGGTTCGGGTCGTTATCGCAGCCCGCGAGCAGCAGCGTGAGGAGGGAAAAGATGGCGACTCGCGCGCTGGGGAGGAACATCAAGTCGGCGGAGTGGCTTACCGTTTCGCTCGCATCGCGGTGATCGCATCGCGCAACTCCGCGGCGCGCTCGTAGGCCTCATCGCGGATCGCCTCGTCCATCTCGCGCTGCATACGCTCGAGCTTCGTCACCGGGCGCTTCTCCCGCACCTCGTCGAGCCACTCGGTGAGGAACTGGATCTCCGGGCTCTGCTGCTCGAGCTCCGGGTTGCCCGTCGTCCCGTAGAACTCCCGGACCTTCTCGATCCCCTTCTCGATCAGCTCCACCGCCTCGGCGAATTCCTCGCGCTCGATCGCCATCGACGCCTTCGCCCGCGTATTCATCATCAGCACGTAAGGCGTGAACTGCTCCACGCTCCACGCCATCTCCTCGCTCGGCGCGTGCTCACCCACGAAGTCGAACATCTCCAGGTTGCGCTGCGTGTCGCGGATCACCCCGCGATAATCCTGGAGCTGAAAGAGCGCGATGTAGCGATGGTAAAACTGAATCCCCTCAGCCTGCAAGTCGCCGACCTCATCCGGTGTGAGCGTGAACTTTCCCTCCTTTGCCTTCTCCCGCTCCGAGCGGCTGCGCTGGTAATCGAGCAGCGACTCGCACTCGTGCGGCTCGACCCCATCGGGTCGTCCCGTCATTTCCATCTGGATCACGCCGAGATCGATCCGGAGCTGGATCTTCTCCCGCCCATCGTCGCCCAAAATCTTGCGCACCTTGAGCTGCCCCGGCTCATGGGGCCAGTCACGCAAAAGGTCGTTCAGGTCGAAGCTCATTTCGCGCGACTATTCTGGCGGCGTGCCGGGATTGTCAACGGACGCAGCCGCACAGGCGCATCAAAACCCGTCGATCTTCACCAGCCACAACGGCTTGTCGCAAGGCATCACCACGATGTTCGGCCCATTGACCTTCACGTTGCGCCCATTCGGATACTGCGTCACGAGTTGGATCGGCCCGCCGACCCGCCGCTCGATCGCGCGAAACCGATACCCCGTCCCCCAGCTCCACACCGGCCCCTCCGCGACCCAGTCGGCGATCAGATGCCCCTGCAAATCAGTGATGTGAATCTTACGATACAGCCGATGCCGCGTGAACGGCGTGTTCATGTAAGCGCAGCCGGTGAAGGCGAGCGCGAGGACGAGGAGAGGGATCAACCGGCGGGAATTCACGCGCGGACACTGCCGGGCCACGCGCACGGGGCAAGCGCTTTTCAACGCCCTAGCCGCGCATCGCGTTCGGAATCGAATCGGCCCACGCGCTGCGCAGTTTCTTCAGCGACCACCTCGACTCTTCGCCCCCGGCCTTGATCGTGAGTTCGTCGCCGCCGACGGTGCCGAGGCGGCGCGCGGGGACGCCGCGCAGGTCGAGCAGCATGAGGATCGTCGAGGCGTTGCTCGCGCGGCAGCTCAGCACGACGCGGCTTTGCGACTCGTTGAAGAGCAGCTCGTCCGCGCGGCCGGCGCCGAGGTCGATGCTCGCGCCGATGGGCTGCTCGCGATTGGTGAGGCAGCTCTCGGCGAGGGTCACGGCGAGGCCGCCTTCGCTGCAATCGTGCGCGCTTTTCACGAGCCGGCTGCGGATCATCGCGAGCACGGCGGCGTGAACGGCTCTCTCCTTCGCGAAGTCGAGCGCCGGGACGCGGCCCGCTTTCCTGCCATGCATGACTTTGAGGAAGTGCGAGGCGCCGAGGCCGTCGCCGATCTCACCGACGAGGATGATCGCGTCGCCCGCGTCCTTGAAGTGCGAGGTGGTGATGTGGTGCTCGCTCTCGATGAGGCCGACCATGCCGACCGTCGGCGTCGGGTCGATCGCGCCGGCGGGTGACTGGTTGTAAAGCGAGACGTTGCCGCCGGTCACGGGCGTGTCGAAGGCGCGGCAGCCTTCCGCGAGGCCATCGACGCACTCGGCGAGCTGCCAGAAATTTTCCGGGTTGTGCGGATTTCCGAAGTTCAAGTTGTCCGTGACGGCGAGCGGCACGGCGCCGCTGCACGTGAGATTGCGCGCGGCTTCGGCGATGGCGATGCGCGCGCCATTGCGCGGCTCGAGCGCGCAGTAGAGCGCATTGCAGTCGCTCGTCGCGGCGACGATCTTGTTCGCCTCGCGGATGAGGAAGACCGCGGCATCGCTGCCCGGCAGCGCGCACGTGCCGGCGCGGACCATGTGATCGTATTGCCGCCAGACCCATTGCTTCGAGGCGATCGTCGGATGCGCGAGCAGCGCGGGCAGCGCGGCTTCCATATCGACGGCGGGCAACTCGCCGGGCGACTCGGGGAGAGGACGCGGCTTTTGCTCTCGCTCATAGACCGGCGCATCGTCGGCGAGCTTCGCCGCGGGGATTTCGGCGGCGAGTTCGCCGCCATCGAGCACGCGCATCATGCCGTCGTCGCGCACCACGCCGACTTCGGCGTAAGGCAGGTCCCACTTCTCGAAGATGTCCTTCACGACCTGCTCGCGTCCCTTGTGGACGATGATGAGCATCCGCTCCTGCGATTCGCTGAGCAGGATTTCGTAAGGCGTCATGCCCGTCTCGCGCTTGGGCACTTTGGCGAGGTCGATCTCCACGCCTGTGCCGCCGCGCGAGGCCGTCTCGCAAGTCGAGCACGTGAGCCCCGCCGCGCCCATGTCCTGGATGCCGGCGACGGCGTCGGTGGCGAGCAGTTCGAGGCAGGCTTCGAGCAGCAGCTTCTCGCGAAACGGATCGCCGACCTGCACGGCGGGGCGGTCCTGCTTCGACTCCTCGGTGAGATCGCGCGACGCGAACGCCGCGCCCGCGAGCCCGTCGCGCCCCGTCTCCGCGCCGACGTAGAAGACGGGATTGCCCACGCCCTTCGCCGCACCACGGGCGATCTGCTCGTGCCGCAGCACGCCGAGGCAGAAGACATTCACGAGCGGGTTGCCGTTGTAGCTCTCGTCGAAGTGAACCTCGCCGCCGATGGTCGGCACGCCGATGCAATTCCCGTAATGCGCGATGCCCGCGACGACGCCGGCAAAGAGCCGCCGGTTCGTCTTCGCCTGCGCATCGTCGCCGTGGATCGGGCCGAAGCGCAGCGAGTCGAGCGAGAACACGGGCCGCGCGCCCATCGTGAAGATGTCGCGGATGATCCCGCCCACGCCGGTCGCTGCGCCCTGAAACGGCTCGATCGCGCTCGGGTGATTATGCGACTCCATCTTGAACGCGACCGCCCAGCCGTCGCCGATGTCGATCACGCCCGCGTTTTCCTCGCCAGCCTTCACGAGCACGCGCTCGCCGGTGGTCGGAAATTTTTTGAGCTGAAGCCGTGTATTCTTATACGAGCAGTGCTCGCTCCACATCACCGAGAAGACGCCCAGCTCCGTGATGTTCGGCTCGCGCCCGAGGATCGTCTTGATGCGCTCGTATTCCTCCGGCGTGAGGCCGTGCTTGGCGATGAGTTCGGGTGTGATCGCGGACATGAATCAGGCGGCGGCGCGCACGCCGAGGTGAGTGAGCACGCTTTGGAAAATGATGCGTCCGTCCGCGCTGCCAAGGCGCGGGTCGCACGCCCGCTCGGGGTGCGGCATGAGACCGAAGACGTTGCGCGCGGCATTGCAGATGCCGGCGATGTTTTCCAGCGAGCCATTCGGGTTCGCCTCGGGCGAGACAGCGCCCCGGGCATCGACGTAGCGGAGCAGAATCTGGCGGTTGCGATTGAGATCGCGCAGCGTCGCGTCGTCGGCGGTGTAGCTGCCTTCGCCGTGCGCGATCGGGATGCGCAGCACACTGCCGGTGACGGCGGCATTGGTCCAAGGAGTCTCGTAGTTTTCCACGCGGACGCGGACGTGCTCGCAGATGAAGTGCAGGTCGCGATTGCGGATGAGCGCGCCGGGTAGCAGGCCGGCTTCGCAGAGAATTTGGAAGCCGTTGCAGATGCCGAGGACGAGCGCGCCGCCCTTCGCGGCGTCCTTCACCGCGGGCATGATCGGCGAGAAGCGCGCGATCGCGCCGCAGCGAAGATAATCGCCGTAGCTGAAACCGCCCGGCACCACGATGAGGTCCGCGCCGCCGAGCGACGTGTCCTTGTGCCAGACGTAATCGACATCGACGCCCGACTCGCGCAGTGCGAGGTGCGCGTCCTGATCGCAGTTCGAGCCGGGGAAGCGGAGAACGGCTGCCTTCATCTATTCGACGATGAGTTGGTAATCCTCGATCACCGGATTGCTGAGCAGGTCGCGGCAGATTTCGTGGAGCTGGTCTTCGGAGAAGGCGCCGTCGAGTTCCATCTCGATCATTTTGCCGACGCGCACGGCTTTGACGGCCGGCAGGCCGTGGTGCTGCACGGCGTCGCGCACGGCGACTCCCTGCGGGTCGAGAATGCTCTGCTTGGGCATCACGATGACTTTGGCTTTCATAAAAGGAGCGCGGACGGTAGGCGGCGCTTGAACGCTGTCGAGCGCGGACTGTCCGCGCGAAGTGATCTCTTATTCTTACTCATCTTCTTACTCTTGCTCGCGTGGTCGGCCACGATACGACACCGAGTAAGCGTAAGAAAAAGATTACGAGTAAGAAGAATCCACCGCAGACTCACTCCGCACTCGACACCACGCGCGCTCACCGCCTAAGTAACGCCATGCTCCGATTGAATCGACATCTCGCTGCCAGCCTCGGCGCCCTGTATTTATCGGGCTTCGCCGTGGCCGAGCCCGCGCCATTGACGCCCGACCAGATCAAGGCCGCGACGCTCACCGACGAATTCTCCGTGCCGACACCGGGCGAGTTCATGGCCGCGCTGAACAAGACCGGGAAGATGGACTGGGCCTCGAAGGCACGCCCGCCGATCCCGACGAATTTTTCCAGCCGCGCGCAGCAGGCACTTAACCTCGGCACGCTCATCGCCGACGGCTACATTGCGGTCGAGTCGGAGGACAAACAGGCGGTCAAGAACGTCGGCAGGGACATCGTCGATCTCGCCAAGCCGCTCGGTGTGAAGGAGGAAATCGTCAATCGCGGCAAGAGCCTCACGGAGTTCGCGGACGACGCCCAGTGGGACGTGCTGCGCGAGGAACTCGAGGCCACGCAGAACGAAGTGAAGGTCAAGTTTTCCGAGAATGACGACAAGGACTTGATCACGCTCGTGACCGTCGGCGGCTGGGCGCGCGGCACCGAAGTGGTGGCGGCGCTCATCGCGCAAAACTACACGCCCGAGGGTGCGAAACTCATCCGTCAGCCGGGCATTATCGATTTCCTCTCGGCGCGGCTCGACGAATTGCCGCCGAAGCTGCGCGACGATCCCGCCGTCAAGCGCGCGCGGGTCAAGCTCATCGAGCTGAAGGCCACGGTCAGCTTTCCGCGCGAGACCACGCCCGACGCGGACGCCGTGAAAAAAGTCGCCACGCTCGCCGGCGAACTCGTGAAGGATCTCGCCCGCAAGGACCTCAAATGAACCGCACCCTGATCGCTCTCGCTTCCATCCTGTGCGCCGCCGCCTTCGCGGTCGCGCCGTCGCCCACCGACGACGAAGTCGCCGCGCGCAAGACCGTGCTCGAACTCGCCGGCGCGTTCAGCAATGACGGCTTCAAGCTGCGCGATGGTCACTGGTCGGGGCCGATCAAGCCCGGCGAGTCCAAGCTCGTGCAGGTGAACCTTTACGCGGGCAACGAGTATTACTTCGCCGTCGCCGGCACCGGGACCGCGAAGAAGATGACGCTGAGCGCCTACGACGAAACCGGCGCGGCCATCGAGATCGAGGACCCGTTTCAGGAAGGCGCGACGGCGGCGATCGGCTTCTCGCCGGTGGCCAGCGGACCTTACTACGTGAAGGTCGAGCAGATCGAAGGCGAGCCGACGGCTTACTGCCTGGTCTGCTCCTACAAGTAGCCCGCGATGCCCGGTTCCGAGACCACCGAAAAGTCAGGCGGCCCACGCGTCACGCAGTTTTCCGTCTTCCTGCCGAACAAAGTCGGCGCGCTGCTCGACGTGGTGAAGCTGCTCAACAAACGCGGCGTCGATGTGCTCGCGCTCGCCGTGCAGGACAGCGCCGACACGGCGATCGTGCGCATCGTCGTGAGCGATCCCGACACGGTCGAGGAAGCCTTCATGGAAACCGGCACGCCGGCGTCGATCTGCGATCTCGTCGTCGTCGAGCTAAAGGAAGGCGCGAGCGAACTGGGCCGCCTGCTCCACGCGCTGCTCGCCGCCGAGTGCAACATCTTCGGCAGCTACGCGCTGCTCACCCGGCCGCGCGGAAAGGCCGCGCTCGCGCTCCACGTCGAGGACAACGACGTCGCCGTCGCCGTGCTCAAGCAGGAAGGCTTCGCGATCCTCGGCCAGGAAGACATTTCGCGCTGAGGCGGCGGTATGATCCCCGACGCCGACATCATCATCGCCTGCCCGTATTGCGACGCGCGGGCGCGCGTCTTCCAGCTCCTCTCCTCCGACACGCGCGGCGCGATCACGTGGACCGATGGATGGATGGACGCGCCGATGATGCCGCGCACGCCGCGCATCTCGCGCTGCGAGAAGTGCAGCAAGATTTTCTGGGTCGCCACGGCGACACAGCTCGGCTTCATCCCGCTCGGCGACACGGGCGAAGCGGCGGGCGAGCACAAGGACGCGCCGCACGTCGGACCGCTCGATGAAGCCGGCTGCTACGAAGCGCTGCGCGAAGGCCTCGCGCCGACCGAGGATCTCGAGCTCGAGCTGCGCGTCTTCGCGTGGTGGCGCGGCAACGACGCCTTCCGCGAGCCCGATCATGCCGCGGGCCACGCGACCTCGGCGGATGCCGTCGCGAACATGGAGCGCATCTTCGAACTGACGAAGGAGACTTGGGACGAAGACCTCCTGCTCTTCCGCGCCGAGGCGCTGCGGCATCTCGGCCGGTTCGAAGAAGCGCTCAAAGCGCTCGAAGGCGTCGGCTGCAGCGACTACTGGCCGGCGAAATCCCGCCAGCTCGAATTGCTCGAAGCGCAGAATCGAAACGTCGCGATCCTCTTCTCCCCAGAGAATCCACCGCAAATTCCCGAGGCGTAGCGGCGCGGGTCAGCGCAGTTTTCGCATCTCGAACGTGCCCGAGTCGTAGCTCGAGTCGTAGCGCAGCGTGAAGTGGTTCGGCGTCACCTTGCCGTCGTAGGTGTAGATGCCGCCGAAGATCCGGCTGACTTGATCCTGACCGTGCAGGTGCAGCGTGTTGCCACGCTGCTTGCCGTAGAGCTGCGTGAGGTAGGTGCTCGCGCCGAGCATCCATTCCGCGCGGAAGTTCGCGCGATATCGATACGGGTCGATGCGCGTGAAGATGCAGCGCAGCTCGCCGCCTTCCATCTCGCTCGAGAACGGCTTGCGATGGCGGTCGCTCGTCCAGCGGCCCAGCCAGCGCCCGTCGAACGAACTCTGCGGCGTCGGCGGCGGCTCGGATTTGCTGTAGAAGTTGCGCGATTCTTTCGCCGGCGGCGGATTCCACAGGCGCCACTCGCGCTCGTAAGTCACGCAGCCAGGAAGCAGCACGGTCGCCGCGGCGATGAGGATCAGATTGAGGATTCGGTTCATGGTTTGATGGATTGGAGAAAGCGCTCCATGGCCGCGGTGTCGCCGCGGAAGGAGATCAAGGTGCAGAGCCCGTCGCGCTCGGTGGCGGCAGCCACCCAACGCTCGTGCTCGAAAACTTTCCAGCCTTTCGCCTTGTCTGGATACACGCCGAAGTCCGAGGCGCGGAAGACGAAAACGATGAGCGAATTCCGGTCGATGGCGACCTGCGCGACCTTGTTGCCGCTGTGGCGGAAGACGCTCCAGCCCACCGCCGGCTGCGTCGCGAGTTCAGCCGGCAGCGTGAAGCGATCGAAACCGCGCAGCATCATGTTGTCGGCGAGATCGCCCGCGGGAAGCTTCGTCATCTCGAGCTCCGCGCCCGTCATCCGATCATTGATCTGAAGCAGGCTCACCGCCCAGTTCCTGCCGGGGAAATCCTTCGCCGACTCCATCTTCAGATACACGAGGAACCCCGCGAACAGGAGCACGCCGAAAATCGCGCTGAGCACCGCTGGATTGAAAAGCCGCACACGCCCGCGCCCGTTCGCGTCCGCCGCCACGCCGCTCAACTCGTCGAGCTTCTGCCGCAGATTCTCCGGCGGACGGATGCAGTGGATCACCTCGACGATTTCATCGTCGAACTCCATCTGCCACTCGAGTTCGTCGCGCAGCGTCGGGTCGGCCTCGGCAAAACGCACCGCCTTGATCACGCGCGGATCCATCTGCTTGCCGGGGCGATAGAGCGGGATGAGCTGGCGTGCGCTTTCCGCGTTCATGCGCTCGGTTGCATGGCTTCGGCGAGCTGCTGCCGCGCACGCGACAGCATCTGCCCGAGTTCATCGACACTCACCTTGAGCACCTTCGCGATCTCCGCATCGGTGAAAAGATCGGTGTAAAACAACGCGAGCGCGCTGCGGTCCGGCTCGGGCAGCGTCGAGATGTGCTGCGCCACGATGAAGGCCTCGATGCGCAGGATGCCGTCCGCTTCGTCGTCGCGCAAAAGCCGCGGCGCCGGCTGGCCGCCGCCGGAATTCTCGCGCAGGCAGCGCTCGCGGATGCGCGCCGCGAGCCACGCCTGCCGGTTGCCCTCATGGCGCAATTCCCCGAGTTGCTCGCCCACATCGCGCAGCGTGTCGGCCATGACCTGCTCCGCGCTCCTGATGTTGCCCGTGAGCAGCAAGGCGAAGCGGTAGAACTCAGCAAGCGTGGTCTTGGAAATCGGCGCGGGTGACAAGATGCGGATTCATAACCGAAACCGGGCGCATTCGACAACCGCTAACCCAAGGCAGCGTAAAGTTGTGCGACAACCTCGCGCTGCTCATCGGTAGTCAGCTCCGGAAAGATCGGCAGCGCCAGCGTCTCGCGCGCGGCCTTCTCGGACTCGGGGAAGTCGCCCTCGCGGTAGCCGAGCGGGAGGAAACACTCCTGCATGTGCAGCGGCAGCGGGTAGTAAATCTCCGAGCCGACGCCGGCCCTCGCGAGCGCCGCGCGCACGCGGTCGCGCTCCGGCACGCGCACGATGAACTGATTGTAGATGTGATGATGCGCCACGCCACTCGATGCCCACTGCTCGCGCGGAAGCGTGATGCGCGAATCTCCGGTGAACGCCGCGCGGTAGGCTTCCGCGTGCGCGCGCCGGGCGTCGCTCCACGAGTCGAGATGCGGCAGCTTCACGTGCAGCACCGCGCTCTGCATCGCGTCGATGCGGAAGTTCCCGCCGATCATCGAGTGGTAGTAGCGCGGTTCCATGCCGTGATTGCGCAGCGCCCGGCACTTCGCCGCGAGCGCGTCGTCGCGGCACACGACCATCCCCGCGTCGCCGAATGCGCCGAGATTCTTCGTGGGATAAAACGAGTAAAAGCCCGCCTCGCCCATCGCACCCGCCGCGCCGAGCGCGTGCCGAGCGCCGAGCGCCTGCGCCGCGTCCTCGATCACCGGCACGCCGTGTTCACGCCCGAGCGCGAGGATCGCCGCCATGTCCGCACACTGCCCGTAGAGATGCACCGGGATGATCGCCTTCACGTCGCGCGTCTTCGCCAGCACCGCGGCGAGCTGCTCCACGTCGATGTTGTAAGTCGTCGGGTCGATGTCCACGAACACCACGCGCGCGCCGAGCCGCGCCGCGCAGCCCGCCGTCGCGAAGAAAGTGTAAGGCGTCGTGACCACCACATCCCCCGCCCCGATCCCGAGCGCCATGAGCAGCACCAGCTCCGCATCCGTGCCGCTCGACACGCCGATCGCGTGCGGCGCACCCACGTATTCGGCGACCGCCTTCTCGAAGGCCTCAGTCCTCGGTCCGAGCACGAGCGCCTGCGAATCGCACACCTCCTCGATGGCGGCGAGGAACTGCGCCTTGAGCGGGGCGTATTGGCGGCGGAGGTCGAGCAGTGGGACTGGCATCGCGCAGCAATGCACGAGCAGCCCCGGCTTCGTCAACGACCGCGCGGAAGATGCATCAATTCCGCCCGAGATCGTTGGCGCGGACTTCCTTCATCTTCGTGGCGAACTTGGTCTTAAAGTCGTCCACCACCGACGCGAACTCAGGCTTCGCGGCGAGGTTGGTGTATTGCTTCGGGTCTTTCGTCATGTCGAACAGTTCGATGCCGCGCGACGCGTCCTCGTTGTATTGGATGTAAGCCCACTTGTCCTCGCGCAGCAGGAAACCCTTGCTCGATGGCGCGACGCTGAACGCCGTCTCGCGCACCGAACGCGCCGGGTCGTCGAACATCGGCGCGATGTTCTTCCCCTGAAGTCGCGCGGGCACTTCGAGACCGCACAGACTCGCGACGGTCGGGTAAAGGTCGAGCAACTCGACGAGCGAGTTGCACACCGCGGGTTTCTTGCCGGGCACCTTGATGATGAGCGGCACCATCGCCGACTCGTCGCGCAGGCTCACCTTCGCCCAGAAGTCGTGTTCGCCGAGATGATACCCGTGGTCGCTGGTGAAGATGACGATGGTGTTGTCCGCCTGCCCGGATTTCTCGAGCGCGTCGAGCACCTTGCCGACCTGCGCATCGAGAAAGGCGACCGACGCGTAGTAGCCGCCGACTGCCTTCTTCTGCCGGCGCTCGTCCATCCTCATGTTCACGCTGGTCTTGTAGTTGATGCCCGCTTTCGGGATGTCGTCCCAGTCGCCGGGAATCTTCGACGGCAGCGACAGCTTCTCGTAAGGCAGGAACGGCTCGTAGTAGCTGCGCGGCGCGACGAAGGGCACATGCGGGCGCACGAAACCGACAGCGAGGAAGAACGGCTTGGCCGAGTGCTTCTGAATCAACTCGACCGCCTTCGCCGCGGTCTTCCCATCGGAGTGGACCATGTCATCGCCCTCCGCCTCGACGACGACGAACGTGTTCCCGCCCACGACCGGACGCGTCCCATCGGGATTGCCTTCCAGCGTTTCACCCGCGCCCGGTGCCTTCCATTCCGGGCCGGGGCTGTTGAACTTCTCCGTCCACGATGCGGGATCGTCCGCGCCATCGCCGCCGTCCTCGATGCCGCCCGGCACGCCCATGTGGTAAATCTTGCTCACGCGCGCCGAGTGGTAGCCCGCGTTTTTGAAATGCTGCGCCCACGTCGCGCGGTCGCCGATGGCGGGACGCGGACTCGTGTAGCCGAGCACGCCCGTCGCGTGCGGATAGTAGCCCGACATGAACGACGCCCGCGACGGCCCGCAGTAAGTCCCCTGGCAGAGCGCGCGCGTGAAGCGTGTCCCTTGCGCCGCGAGTCGATCGATGTTCGGCGTCTTGCAGATCGTGTTTCCGTAGCAGGACAGCGCCGTCGCGGTCAGGTCGTCCGAGATGATGAAGAGGACATTCGGCTTGGGTGCTGCGACCGCGGAGAGCGCCGCGAGCATCAGCGCCGTGAGGAGTGCGAGGGTGTGGTTCATGGGGTATGAAAGGGAACGGTCAGACTCCTATTGGGATGCCATTTTACCGTCGGGCGCAAAAGGTCTCCGAACGGAAAACATGCAGGAGATTTGTAAACGCTCCGCCATATCCCCTGCCACAGCCGGCGCCGGACCTCGTCACTCTCGCCACACCTTGACCTTGTAGAAGCGCCGCGCGGTGCCCAACGCGATTGGGAGGTCGAATTGCAGCAGTCCACCGTTGCCCATCAACACGGCGCTTTCGTTCACCCAGATCGGACTCGCCAGATCACCAGACCCCAAGACCTGATAGAATTGACCCAACCCGGAACTGGGCATGGTGATGCGGAAGTCGGTGCCGCCCCCGCCGTTGGATTCGCTGCTGACCGAACCGATGGCGACGTTGGCTGCGGTGATGGGATTGGAAGTGACGGTGCTGATCGTCGTGGAATCTGCGCTCGCCACGCCGCTGAACACCGCCCTGATCTTGTAGTAATAGCGAGTGCCGCCGGTCAGGCCGGAATCGGCGTATGATGTGCCTGTGAGTCCCGTGGCGATGGTGGTGTATGGCCCGCCGATGGCGGTGGAGCGACTCACTTCATAGCTGGTCGCACCGGCGACGGCGGCCCAACTAAGCGCGATCTGCGTGGTGGAGTCTGGCGCGCTGGCAAAGCTGCCCGGAGCGGTGGCTGCGAGGATCGAGAACGAATTGAGGTTCAACAGCGCGGTGCCGGTGCTGCTGCCGTTTTCCACGAACTTCAAATAGATGGAGTGTGAGCCGCTCACGGGCGCAAGTGGAGCTTCGATCGTTTCCCAGATCTGGCTGCCACCCGTTTCCGGGACGGCAATGGACCCGATGACGGTGCCGGTGACGCTGTCGAGACGCACCTCGATCCGGCTATCCGGCGCACCCGTGGAACGAGCGACGCGGAAGCGGAGGACGGCGTCGGTGACGGGGATGAGGTTGTCAAAGCGGAGCCAGTTGTTGTTGACGATATTGGTCACATTGAGTCCACCGCCAACGTCGGCGCAGGTTTCGGTAGCGGTGCCTGAATTCGCGGCAAAGCTTTCGGCCTCGATCCTGGTGAACTGCGGGCCGATTGGATTCAACAGGACTTCGTAACAATAGACCGAATTACCCGCGATGGTGGACCAGACGGAGGTGTTGGAGGTGGTGGGGATAGAGTCGGCCACACCATCCACGGAAAGGCCCGCGACCTCGCTCCATCTCGTCCTTTTGGCTGTCGCCTCTGACACGGTTCTGCCGGTTGGGCTGATGCGTATGGGCAGTGAGTTGACGGAGTGGTTCATGACCCAGACCGTCATCAGATTTCCGCGAATGAGCGCTGATGTGGACGTTCCCGCATCCGCTTGATCACTGGCCACACCGACGGAAAACTCGGCAGGCTGGTTGATATCCAGCGCATACCCGTAGTTGGAGGTGGTGCTGAGCTTTCTGAAGATGAAATGCTTCACATTGCGCGTCACCGTGCTGTTCTCGTTGAGGATGTAAGAGTGGCCCTGATTTGGCGTTCCAATCGCAAGCCAGCCGTTGAGCCCGGAGAAACCGGCACGAATGCATTCAAACATGTAAGCCGAGGACAACACCTCGTCGGCCCCGCTTCCCGATACGAAAGGCCCGGCCACGCCTTGAGCAGGACAACCTTCCCGTCTCGACCGGCGGCCTGCGTCGCTTCGATAAACTCAGCGATCTGTTCCTTACTGGAGCCAGTGTCGAAATGGCCGAAGCGCTCGATCATCGCGCCGTCGGCGAATTGCAGCAGCTTCTTCGGGTCATCCTTCATCAGCCCGTTGTAAACGATGAGCTTGTCGGGGCCGATTTTGCGGCGCGTTTCATCCAGCAATGAAACGCGCGCAGCCACGAGCGCAGTGAACTGCCCGTCACTCATGCCCTTCGTCCGATCCTGGCCCATCGCATCGGCAAAAATCCCGTCGGCCCCATACTCGCCCACGGCCTTCGCCGCCGCATCCGACCACCAATCGCGGACATCCTTTCGCAACAGGTCGTAATTCGGAACCGTCTTGCGCCTCATCACCGCCTTTCCGTCGCCGTCTTTCAGATACCCATCGGCGGGGAAGGTGCGCATCGCCGCATATTCACCCCTGCCGGAAGCTGTATCCAACGACGCGTTCCAGTAAAACAGCACCTTCGCGCGTGGGTTCCGCTTCTTGATTTCCCGCGCCGCTACGGTGAAGCCCGCCTCGGTGCTGCCGTGCTTGCCGCTCGCCTGGTCCTTTTCGATCGTGATGAAGTCGAAATGCTTCGCAAGGAAGTCCAGTTCCTCGGTGGTGAAGTCGCCCGACCGTTTGCCGACGTGGGCATACACGGGCACGTGGTCCCAACTGAACGGCGGCAGCGCATCGGCCGCGTGAAGCTCGCATAGCGATGCGAGGAGGATGGCGGTGATCAGTGCGAGCGTGTGCTTCATGGTTGGTCGGACGCAGACTGAATCATCGAGGATACGAGCATTTGGAAACGGAGGAGAGTTGGTGAGTAGGTCAGCGCATTCTTTCTACTTCCCCGAAAGACAAACCACCGAGCCATCCTTCAACGAGACGAAGTAGCTGCCGTGGGCGATGGCGATTCCGTCCCAGACCGGCGCGGCGTCGAAGCGCAACTCTTGCAGTTGGCGACCGTCCTTGGTGTCGAGCAGCCAGGCGATGCCGCCCTTCTTTCCGCCGTAGGAGGCGTTGGTGTCGTCCACGGTGTAGCCTTTGAGCATGGGAACACCGGCTGCGAGCATTGTATTATCCGCGGCGGCAACGGCGTGGCCGGCGAAGGGCGTGGGCGTGGTCCAGCGCTCCGTCCAGCGGCCTAGCGCCGGAATATCAGATCCCCGCTCGTCATCCTTGTTCTTACCGCCAACCTGTTTGGGATTCTCTTGCTCACCCATGCCGCCGTAGCTGCCGGAATAGACGGTGTAGAGCTCCAGCGGATCAGCGTCGCGTCCACGGCCAGGCAGATTGCGACCGGGCGCATAGCCGCGGACTTCATAGAACAGCTTGCCATCAAAGGCGATGGTGTCGCCCGCCGGGCCGGAACCGAACTTTCCCATGGCGCCGCCGTAGCGCAGATCCTTATCGACCGTCCAGTAGGTCCGATGCTGCGGCGAGTCGTTCAGGAAACCGGGAGTGGCCAGCAAGTGCAGCGTCTTCACACTTTCGGACACGATCGGCTCCAGATCGGGCTTGAAGGCCTGATTCCGCATAAACAACTCGTCGCCCGCGCAGGAGAAGAGGTCGGCCTTGCCGCCTTGCAACTGGAACGTGCCCTTGGCCGGGATCGGGAAACTGCGAGTGTCATCCTGATAGGGGCCCTGCATGATTCGGTGGTGCTTCACCGCGCCGGTGACCGGGTCCAGCGCGAACACGGCGATGCCGCCATCCAGAAACGTGCTCCGTCCCGCAGCGAAGTAGGCGGTGTCTTCCAGCACCATGATGCTGCCATGCACCGGCCAGGCGGACTCGAGCCGGCCTATGTCGCAGATCAGCCGCCGCTCCGGCATTCCGCTGAACTTCCACGCCAACTCTCCGTCGGATGCGCGCAGGCAATAGACCGAGCCGCTGCGACTGCCGACCAGGATCATGCCCTTGTGATAAGTGGGCGGACTGTCGATGCGTCCGTCGGCGATGAATGTCCAACGCGTTTCTCCACTCTCGCGATCCAGCGAGTAGAGCGTGTAGCCATCGCGATCCGCGACATAGACACTCTCGCCAGCGACGACCGGCGCGGTGGGATGCGATCCCACATCCACCTTCCATTTCGTGGCGAGCGCTTCCGGGGTGCGTCCCGGCGTGACGCCGCTGCGCATGGCGGAAAAGCGATAGGTCGGCCAATCGTCCGCCGTGGCAGCCGCGCCCTCGACTTTTCCAAAGGCCGGCCCTTTCACCAACCGCGGCTCGATCTTCACGGTGAAGCGTTGGTCGGTGTTGCCGGAGCCGTTGTAGAATCCGTTCACGCCGGTGGCCATCGTGCCAATCGCGCACTGGCAGACATAGGGGCCGCTGTAGAGCATGCCATTGGCCGGCATCACCGCCAGGCCGCAGGTCGAGCGCGCCCAGGGGTTCGGAGTCTCCGCGGTCCCATCCAGCTTCACAAAGTCGGTGCCGCCCGACGCGCTGTTCAGGTAGTAGCGATGGGTGATGCGGTTGCGGTAACAGCGGTCGTGCGACATGGGGCCGTTCATCTCCTGCGCCAAGGTGCGGACCACCTTGCCGGTCCTGGCATCGTGCCCCTTCATGTCGCGGCTCCACACCAATCCATCGGCCACGAAGATCTCGGTGCTCTTCATGTAGTTCTGCCCGGCAGGCGCCGACCAGAGCGTTTTGCCATCGGCCAGACTCTTCGCCGTCATCGAGGCATCGATGGCGCAAAAGAGCGTGTCATCCGTCAGCACGAGCGTGGGATGGAGGTTGCAGGAAAATCCAAGCGGCGCGGTGGGCTTCTTGTTTCGCTTTGCTGCATTTTTCTTCTCGGGTGCGACTTCAATTACCACCGTTTCAGTCCACAGCACCTTCCCGCTCGCAGTGTCGAGACAGGTCAATCCGCTGGTGCTGTGATACACCACGCGGCTGCCTTTCACCGCGAAGGTGCCGCCGGTGTATTCGTCCGCGATGGGGTGACTCCAGAGTAGGTTGCCCTTCGCCAAATCGACCGCGCAAAGCTCTACGGCACCGCCCTCCGTCGCTCTCTTTGAAACCTTGTAGGCAGTTCCTCTGATCGCGTAGAGCGTTTTGCCATCTATGGCAAACTCGGCGGTGCCTTTCGTCTGTTCATACACCTGCCGCTGAGCACCCGTCCGAATCACAAAGGACGAGACTGGGCCGCCGAATCCACCACAGACATAAACCACGTCGCCCACTGCTGCCAGACAGCGCTGCTGCTGGGTCGGGATCGACTTGATGCTTTGAGTTTGCCACCCGCTCCACTGCTCCATCGGCCGCTTCCACAGCTCGATGCCGTTGAACCCGTCCCGCGCGACCAAGTAATACTCGACGGGTGCATTGATGTCCTCGGTCGTCGCCCGGTCCTCGATGGTGAGCAGCACGCCATCGGCGGAGACCATGTTGGTGAAAGATGGGGACAGCGCCTTGGAGCGTCCGTATTCCGGCGTGTCGTGCCAGCGGAGTCGTTGCGGCGGACCCACATCATCCAGCGAGACCCCGTTGTTGTCCGCGCTGTGCAGAAACTGGTTCCACTCGTCCAACCCAGCGGGAGCCTTCTTCGCCGTCTTCTTCCATCCGTTCGGCCCTTCCCTCACGAGACGCCCGCCGGGAACGAGCACCCGCATCAGTTCCGCCTCCGGCACCTTGCACGAGTCCTTGCAGAGCAACAGATTCACCAAGCCATCCACATAGGGCAGGTCGGTCCCGTTGTAGCCATCGCAGGAGACCTTTCCGTAAACACCGGCTTGCCGGATCTGCTGCCGTGCCGCCGCGACACGGGCTTCATCCCTCAAAAGCCCGTGAACCACGAACGGGCCGTCGGTCGCCAGATCCGCGATGAACTTCCCATCATCGAAGTCCAGCGCCACCACAATGCCGCCGCTGAACTTGAACTGCTCAATGAACTTGGGTTCCGCACGCAGCATGGTCGGCAAAAAGCCCATGACCACGATGGTTCCGGTGAGCTTTCCCAAGAGTGAAATCAGCTTTTTCATAGTTTTGTCTGGTCAGGATTCTGGCGTGTTCCGCGGCCGTCCTCTTTGCAATCTCATGCTCGCAGTTGGCTCATGGATCCGGTGGCGTTGTTGAAGCGGTTGGTTTCGACGCCGAAGGTTTGCAGCATCGTCGTGAACAGGTTGTTCAACGGCGTCTGCGCTCCACCGGGCCCCTTGCAGTCGAGATGCGCGCCGTGTTTGAAGCCGCCACCGGCGAGCACCAGCGGCAGGTCACGATTCGAGTGGCGCGCTGCATCGCCGAAACCGCTGCCAAAGAAAACCATCGTTTCATTGAGCAGGTGGCTGCGTTCGGTGCGGGGGCTCTTGAGCTTCTCCATGAAGCGGGCCATCTGCGCGATGTAGAAAGTCTCGATGATGCGGTGCTGCTTCAGCTTCTCCTCCAGATTGCACACCATCCGCATTGGCGGCTTCGCTTGGGACGAAGCCGCGAGAGATTCAAATGCGGGAAGCGCGATGGAAATGCCTGCGGCCTTCAGGAAGGAGCGGCGTGAAACATGGCTCTGCGTGAAGGCGCGGGTGTCGGATTTCATGGTCGCGTGGTGCATGAGGTTGGAGCGGGTGAATGGTGAATCTGCTCCGGCTACTTGGGTAGCGGTTTCGGATGTTCGGCGAAAGCCGCCGGACGGCTGTGCCCGGCGATGTCTTTGGCAAACTCGGCGACGTAACCGGTGAGCCGTTCAGTGATCGCCGGCTGCGCCGCCCTCATCTCCTTGGTTTCGCCGATGTCGGTCTCCAGATCGTAGAGTGCCGTGGGTTTGCCCTTGTTGACGTGGAGCTTCCACTTCCCTGCGCGCACGGCCTTGAGGTCGTTGCCGCCGGGGTAGAAGAAAGTGGCGTGCGGAGTCTTGGCGCTCCCGTTGAGCACCGGCAGACGGGAGCAGCGACGTAGAAACTCGTCAGCCTCGATCCCTCTGCTGCCATCTGGTCGATGCGCGGAGTGCTGATGTGTTTGCCGCCAAAGCAACTGAGATCGCCGTAGCCCTGGTCGTCGGTGAAGATGATGACGAATTTGGGCCTCGTCGCGGCGGAAACAGAAAGTGCCGACAGTAACATAACTGAAACGAGTGCGAGGAATGGGTTCATTAGAGCGCTGACTTGTTCGGCTTGAAGTTGTCTCAAGGGCGCCTCCGAGTGCGATACTCGCGCGGGCTTTTCTCGTGCATGGCCTTAAAGGCGCGGTTGAAGGACGAGAGGGTGTTGAAGCCGCAGGCGTAGGCGATGTCGGCGATGGAGCGTTCCTTGTCGGCGAGCAGCGCGGCGGCGGCCTGGATGCGGCTGTTGAGCAGGTGCGCTTGCGGACTGAGGCCCATCAGTCGGGTGAACTGAAGCTGAAAGTTCCGCACGCTCATGGCACAGCATTGTGCGAGTTCGGGAATCGTGAGTGGCTTGTGGAAATGGGAGGCAGTCATTTGCAAGGCAGGCGCGATGCGCGTCAGGGCGCGGGCGCTGTGGTCGGCCTTCGCTTTGCGGCGCGGCTTGGGGAACCGGCGGTGGAGTTCGTTCAACAGGAGCACGAGCAGCGCGCGAAGATTGGTGCGGACGTGCGCGTCTGTCTGGCGGGCTTCGGCGATGAGCTGGCTGGCGAGTGCCGCGATGGCTGGATGCGCAGCGGCGGCGATGACGTTGGTGAACTTCGGTCCGCAGAATCGCTCGGGCTCCCACGCCAGTGCGGGCGTGGCGTGCGGCACGAGGAGTCGCGGTGGATGAAGGAAGAACCACGCCCAGCGGCTGCGCGTTCCGGGGCTGCTGCGGCAGCGGTGAAATTCGCGGTCGGTGATGACGGTCACGTCGCCCTGATGAAACGGCAGAATCTTCGAGCCGATGTAGAACGTCCCCGAGCCCTCGAGGCAGCAGCCGATTTCCAGCGCGTCATGGATGTGGAGCTGCGTGATCGCCTGGTCGTCGCGCTGGCCGTCGAGGACGATGTCGAGCGGGAAGGCGGGATCGAGACCGAGCGGCGAGAAACCGAGCGCGGCGCCCGGAAGCTGCGGATTTCGCACAGTCTTTGGCGCGGATTGAGTGGAACGTGACACCATGCGCAGGCTAGGCTGGCGCAGAAACAATCTCAACTCGCAATCATGACACCGCCCAAACTCCGCCTCGTTGACGCCACGCTGCATCGCCACGCCACGAAAACCCGCATGCCGTTCCGATTTGGCATCGCGGTGATGACGGAGGCGCCGCATGTGTTCCTGCACGGCAGCTTCGAGATCGGCGGGAAGGCGGTGACGGGCATCGCGGCGGAGGGGCTGCTGCCGAAGTGGTTCGACAAGTCGCCGGACAAAGGGCCGCAGCAGGAACTGGATGAACTGCTGCTGGTGATCCGGCAGGCGGTGGCGTTTGCGCGGGAGATTCCGGCCGGCAGCGCGTTCGAGTTCTGGCGGCAGCTTTACGCGGCGCAGATGCCGTGGGTGGCGGAGCGCGGACTGCCGCCGCTGCTGGCGCACTTCGGCGTGAGCATGGTGGAGCGCACGATGCTGGATGCGCTGGCCCGCGCGCATGGGGTGAATCTTTCCACGCTGCTGCGCGAAAATCTGCCGGGCATCGATCTCGGCGCGATTCATCCCGAGTTGAAGGGCCGCGCGCCGCGCGATTTCCTGCCCGCGCAGCCGCTTTCGAAGGTGATCGCGCGTCACACGATCGGCTTGTCCGATCCGCTCACGGCGGCGGACGTGCCCGCGGGCGAGGCGCTGGCGGACGGACTGCCGCAGACGCTGGAGGACTGCGTGAAGTTTTACGGCCTGCATCATTTCAAGCTCAAGGTGCGCGGCGATGTGGAGAATGATCTCGCGCGCTTGCAGCAGATCGCGGCAGTCGTGACGCAGCAGTGCGGACGCGACTACGCCTTCACGCTCGACGGCAACGAGCAATACAAGGAGTTCCCGAAGTTCGTGGAGCTGTGGGAGCGCATTCAGGCCGACGCGGAGCTGAAGCCGTTTTTCGAGAAGCTGATCTTCATCGAGCAGCCGCTCTATCGCTCGGTCGCGCTCGATCCGAAGATCGCGAAGATCAAGGAGTGGAAGGGCGGCCCGCCGATGATCATTGACGAATCCGACGCGGAAATCAGCGACCTCGAACTCGCGCTGGAACTCGGCTACGCGGGCACGAGCCACAAGAACTGCAAGGGCGTGATGAAGGGCGTGATGCACCGCTGCCTCATCAATCACCGCAACGCCATCGGCGGCACGCAGCGGCATCAGATGAGCGGCGAAGACCTCGTGAACATCGGTCCCGTGGCGCTGCTGCAAGACCTCGCGGCCCACGCCGCGATGGGCAATGCCACCGTGGAGCGCAACGGCCATCACTACTTCCGCGGCCTCTCGATGTTTCCCTCCGCCATCAGCGACGCGATGCTGGCGAAGCACGGCGACCTCTACACGCGGCTCGAAGGTTTCGCGCGGCTGGACGTGCGCGGCGGCGAATTGAATCTCGTCTCGGTGAATGCCGCGCCGTTCGGCGTCGCGGCGGACCTGCCGATGAACGAGTTTGAAACCGTCGCGCTATGACTGCTTCCACTCGTGCTGCGCATCCGTCTTGTGTCCCGGAGGGACACCGGAAATTAGCCGGGGGTTCCAACCCCCGGATTACCCGCCCAACGCGGTCCGCCCCGGCAGGGGCGGCGGAAGATTCCGGCACCCCTGCCGGGGTGCATTCGCATTTCGCTTTTGTCCGGTGGTTCCGCTCGTTCCTCGCTTCACCACCGGCTAATTTCCTGCGTCCCTCCGGGACGCGGATGCGATGCCGCGATTCCCGGCATCGTCTCAGCCAGATTGTCTTTTCCGCCCCATGAACCGCACCGACCTTCCACCCGCCGTCCTCGACATCATTCGTCGCGGCACGGTGATTCCCGCCGCGCCGCTCGCGCTCAACTCGAAACGCCAGTTCGACGAACGCCGCCAGCGCGCGCTGATGCGCTACTACATCGACGCGGGTGTCGGTGGCATCGCGGTGGGGATGCACTTCACGCAGTTCGAGATTCGCACGCCGGGCATCGACCTCTTCGAGCCGGTGCTCCGCGTCTGCGCGGATGAGATTGACCGCCATTCCGCCAGGACCGGCCGCACCATCGCAAAGATTGCAGGCTTCAACGGCCGCACCGAATCCGCGCTGAAGCAGGCGGAGCAGGCGCGCGAACTGGGCTATCACTTCGGCATCGCCTCGATGGGCGCGTTCGGCGGCGCGATGGAGCAGGAGATGATTCATCACATGCGCGAACTGGCGCGCGTGATGCCGATGTTCGGCTTCTACCTGCCGACGGGCATCGGCGGCATCCGGCTGCCGTATGCGTTCTGGCGCGAGCTGGTGGAAATCGAAAATGTCGTCGGCATCAAAATCGCGCCGTTCGACCGCTACGACACGCT
>JBEBGD010000112.1:0-18403 GCA_040081625.1 Chthoniobacteraceae bacterium | reverse complement strand
CGATCACTCGAGGCGTGCGCGGCGTTCGCGCAACTCGATGCGGATCATCGGAGCGCGAATCAGCCCGAGCTGGTCGCGCGATCGGCGGGTGAGCGGAGGGATGCGGGGTTCGGGGTGGCGATGGGTGAGGCGGATCGTGAAGCCGCGGGGGTTGGGAGAGTCCCAACCGGGCGTTGGGAGATTCCCAACGTGGAGTTGGGAGAGTCCCAACGCGACGTTGGGAGAGTCCCAACGCCGGCTCTAGTTACACGCGGGCGCGCGGGCGGGCGCGGCGATTCGCAAGAGGATCGGCAGATCGCGATTCGCTGCGAATCGGGGGCGAGAGCCCGTGAGGGCGGATCGGGGCATCGGTTCGCGAATGACGAGCTGAACTGGGTGCTCGGCGAGCTCGAGGCGCTCGATCCGGAGGAGTGGCAGCGCGACGGGACGCGGCCGACGTGGATCAACCGGGTGCGAGGTCCGTGCGTGCGCGAGATCGTGGAGGCGATCGGCGAGGTGAAGCACGAGATGCGCACTGGCGCGCGGCCGGTGCGGCGGGCGCTGGGGCTGGTGTTCACGAAGGCGCGGGCCGCGGCGCGGGCCGTCGGGAAGACGCTGAGGGCTGTTTTTTTTTAGCGAGCTAGAGCCACCAGAAACCAAGCAAACCAACACCCAAAACCCACGATGAAGACCACGATGAAAAATGAAGAGCGCGCGCCGGCCGCTCGAAGCGACACGACGCGCGCCAGTTCCCCCCGGAACGGCAGCAGCGATAGCGGCACGACTGTGAGCGTGCAAGACGCGATGACTGCGATCGCGAAGACGAAACGCAACGCTGGCGAGCGCGCGGGCGTGCCGCCGGAGGAACTCGCGAAGCTTCCCGCGAAACAGCAGAACACGATCGCGCGCGGGGGAGGCTATCAGCTCGTCGAGCTGACGAAGATCGTGCGGAGCCCGTTCAATCGGGAGACGTTCGAGCCGGAGAAGATGAAGGAGCTGATCGAGAGTGTGCGCGAACACGGCGTGCTGGAGCCGGTGCTGGTGCGGACGCAGGGGCCGTATGTCGGGCTGACCGTGGAGCTGGAGAAGCCGAAGACGCATAGCGACTGGCTGCTGATCTCGCATCTCGGCATCGTCGGCGTGGATGAGTTCAAGATCGTGGCGCGATTCGACTACTCGCAGCGCGATGAAGCCTTCGCGCGGCTGGAGACGCTGCGCGAGCCGCACTATGAGCTGATCGCGGGGGAGCGGCGCTGGCGCGCGGCGTGCGAAGTGGGACTGACGCACATCCCGGCGATCGTGCATTCGCTCGACGACCGGACGACGATCG
The DNA here is from genome assembly GCA_040081625.1 of Chthoniobacteraceae bacterium. GTDB lineage: Bacteria > Verrucomicrobiota > Verrucomicrobiia > Chthoniobacterales > Chthoniobacteraceae > VFJQ01. Next base: position 17,094 of record JBEBGD010000112.1, on the reverse strand, counting down.
TGTGGCAGATCACGGAGAACCTCGATCGCGAGGACATCGGGCCGCTGGACGAGGCTCGGGCTTACAAGCGGCTGCTCGATCTCGGCACGACGATGGAGGAACTCGAGCAGCAGGTGAAGCGGAAGCGCTCGACGATCTACGCGCGGCTTGCGCTGCTCAATCTGCCCGATGAGGCGCGCGCGGCGTGCGAAGACGGCCGGCTGCCGGCGAGTCACGCGGAGCTGCTCGGGAAGGTGGATGATCCGGCCGCGCAGGCGCGGCTCGCTAAGTCGATGCTCGACGCGAAGGAGACGTATCGCGGCGGGCAGATGGTGAAGCCGGAGAGCGTGAGCTTCCGCGAGGCGAAGGTGATGGCGGATGAGGCGGTGAGGGAACTGGAGGTCGAGCGGAAGTGGCAGATCGAGGCGGCGGACTATGCGGCGAAGGGCTGCAAGGTGATGACGCGCGCGCAGAGCGCTTCGGTGTTCAACTACGGCTCGCTCAAGGCGGGCTACGTCGGCGTCGGCGACAAGTGCGACCTCGATCCGCAGGGGCGCACATGGAAGTCACTGCTCGGCACGCACGCGCCGCAGGCGATCGTGGCGAAGGGCGGATATAATCCAACCTTGCGCGTGCTCTACGCACGGACGGCCGCGGAGAAGGCGCTCAAGCTCGCAGGTCATGCGTTCGCGAAGGTGAGCACGGCCGAGAAGGTCCGCGCGAAGAAGTCGAGCGAAGAGACGGAGAAGAAGCGGCGCGAGGAAAAGGAGGCGCGGCAGAAAGCAGAGAGCGGCGAGATCATCGGGCGGATCGTGACGGTGGCGGAGTCGCGCGAGTTCAACGCCGACATGCTGCGGCTGATCGTGATGAAGCTCACCGAGCGCGGCGGAAGCGGTGCAATGCTTGAACGCCGCGGGATCAAGTGCGGCGAGGGTTGGGACGCGAAGCGCAAGGCGATGATGGCTTTGATCGCGAAGGCCGACGGCAAGACACTGCGCGGGATTTGCGTCGAGACGCTGCTCTGGGATTACGACCACGCGGACAACACCGCGGTGCAGTCGGCGGCGAAGGTGTTCGGGGTGAAAGTCCAGACGCCCGGAAAGCGGAAGGGATGAGCGAGCCGGCTGTCTATGAAGAGAGCGTCACTTCGGCGGCGATCGATGGCGTTCGCATCGGCTGTGTCACGGCCGCGGCGCTCGTGTCCCTCGATCAATCACTGCCGGACGAGGTGAAGATTGCGATCCTCGATTCACTCGATCAGGCGAGGGCTCGATGACGCGCGCACCGTGTTCTCGGGCAAGTCCACGTCGGTGCATATCGTCAGCGACGCGCCAGGCGGTGGCCTGATCATTCCCGGCGCATGAACAAACGTCGCAGGCATCAGGGACGCCCCCCACTCAAGGAATCTCTTCCCAGCTACCCCCTTCGGGCAGTCTTAGCGACTCTCAGGGGATTTCTACGAGCCGCCAAAAATCGAACTTCCCATGAAAAACAGAGGAGTGGCGCGGGCTCAGTTTTCGCGCCAGCGCGGCCGATGGTGACGTAGCGCGGGCAAGATTTGGTGCGGGCTCGCGATGGATTACCGCGGGGCATGGCTGGCAGAAGATTGGGGTGAAACGCATCACATCCCAAACAACGACAACGCCGGACAAATCCGGCTCGCGCGCGGCGAGCACCGCGCAGTTCGCAAAACTCATCATCGCGTGGCGCGCACTCCGCGCCTTGACGCTCGCAGAAGCCGCAAGCGCCTTGTGCTGCACGGAGCGCACGGTTGAACGCTGGGAAACCGGACGCGCGATGCCGCGCGGGTTCACCCTGCGGGCCATCGTCACCGCGATTGAAGGAGGTGCGCTGTGAACATCGGCTTCGACGACACCACCGCCGTCCCCACGGTGGACTTCCGATACCCCGACGAAGGCGACGAGCCCGCGCCCGTCGTCCGCGATCAATGGCGCGAAGCCCCGCTGCTCACCAAGTGCCAGCAGCGTTTCGCCACCGTCCACAGCGGCGGCGTGATGACCATGCCCCTGCTCGACAAGCGCCTCGAAGTCCTGCGCTACGCCCTGCGCGAAGCCGTCGAGACCATGAACGTCGCCACCATCCTGCGCCTCGCGGCAAAGGCCCGCGCGACCGAGCAGCGCATCGCCGCCGAGCAGCTCGCCGCCGACACCCCCGGCACGCGCGAACGCCACGGCGACATCGTCATCGAGGACAGCCCCGAGCGCGGCCGCGTCATCGTCCAGTTCCACGCGCGCCCCGATCTCCGCGAGCGCAGGCTTATGAAAATGTGCGGCTTCTTCGGTGGCGACGACGGCACCTACTGGCGCCGGCGAACCTTCCGCCGCGGCGAAAACATCGCCCTCGATCACGCCCGCTACTGCGTGGAGAGAATCCTCGAAGCCCGCGCGCAGATCGACGCAGCCCAAACCGCCGCCGCCTGATGAACGCCGTCGAACTCTCCTTCGCCCTGCGCGAATTCCGCGACACCACCGGCTACACCGACGCCGAATCCGCCGCCACCCTCGGCCTCAGCCTCAGCGCATTTTGCGATCTGAAGAATCTGCGCCGGGTTCCCAAGCCGCCCCGGCTCGCCGAAATCGCACGCCGCCTGCGCGGCCAGTCCGCGCGAAAACAAAACGCGTGCGCGGCCGCCGCAGACTTCGCCGCCAAACTCAGCGCGTGGCGTGAAAGCGGTGGCCTCAGTCAAAACCTCGCGGGCAAAGCGCTCGGCGTCACAGCCGCCACGGTCCACGCGTGGGAGCACCTGATCAAAGCGCCCGGTCCGCGCACCCTGCTGCGAGTCCTGCCGATCCTCTGCGCGCCGCCGCCGTCGAAGCCATCGCGCCGCGACCTGGACTTCGGCCCGCGCCTGCGCGCGTGGCGCAAAGCCAGCCGGCGCGACCAGCGGCAAGCCTGCGCCCTGCTCGGCATCAGCGACAAGGCCACCCTCTCCCACTACGAGCGCAGCCGCGCGATGCCCTGCGCCTCGCGCCTCGCCAGCATCGAGCAGATCATCGCGCGCGGCCCCGCGCTGAGCGCCGACGGCCACGCCGAGATCGCCCTTCCGCAGCGGCTCCGCGCGTGGCGCAAAGCCCGCGGCCTCGACCAGTCGCAAGCCTGCGCCCTGCTCGGCATCCCGGACAAGCGCACGCTCTCCGACTACGAACGCGGCGACGCCCGGCCGCGCCCCACGCGTCTCGCGCAGATCGAGGCCACCATCGCCGGCGCCGCCGCGCTGCCTGCCGCCCTCGATGATCTCGAGCGAATGCGACAGCGACTCGCAGAGAGGCAGGCCCGCTGCCGCCGCTGGGAGACGCGGCTCGAACGCGAGCGCCGCACGATCGAAAACCTAGCGCGCGCGATCGAGCGCCGCCAAACCGAGGCCGCATCACTGCGGGCACTGTCATGAGAATCCGCACCAAACGCGGTTACGATCTCGGCGAAGTCGCCAGCGCCATGCAGAAAGCCGTCCGCCGCGGCGACGTGAAACTCGCCGGCTATTGGGCGCTCGAACTCTGGACCAGCGGCTTCGGCCCCTACACGTGGCGCCGCCTGCTCACCATCAGCGCCGAGGATTGCTGGGGCATCCTCACCAGCGAAGTGAAGGCCCTCCATGATAGCTACGAACTCGTGAACAAAGGCCGCAAAGCCCGCGAGCACCGGGGCCGCATCTTCATCAGCAAAGCCGTCATCATCCTCTGCGCCGCGAAGAAGAACCGCGACGCCGACCACCTGCAAAACTTCATCTACGACGAACGCATCGGCGTGAAGCTCTGCGACCTCGCGCGCGATCTGCGCAAAGCCGGCCGTGTCGAAGTCCCCGACTACGCCTTCGACTGCCACACCCTCAAAGGCAGGCGTCAGGGTAAGACCAAGGCCGACTTCTTCCGTGAAGAACAGCGCGCCTTAAAACGCAAGCAGCGCGGCCATTTCGACGATCTCCCAGACCAAGGCCCGGACCTATTCGGGAAGTAGAGGCAGCGCCCGAGTCGAATCGCCGCGGCGTGCGTAGTCCAACGCGATATCCTTCATCTTCTCCGTGTCAGCGAGCAGCGCGGCGCAGAGCATTTTCAGCCGATCCATTTCGGCGATCCCGGCGTGATCACATTTGTGGGTGATCGCGCACCAGAGCGGCACGTTCGCTACTGCGTAGCCGTCGAGCCTGTCCCATCCCACGAGCCGATAGGTCGGCGGAACTCCGGGCGTCGTCTCGATGGTGAGTTCCGGCCTGTTCATACCAAAGCCACCGGCTGCCGGCGCACCACGTCGATCGCCACGCGCTCCTGGCTCTTGTATTCCTCGAATCGAATGTGCGCCTTCCACTTCGACTTGAGGTAGCGCCGCTCGACCGCGATCCGCTCCGACGAGCGGAAGAGCGAGTTGCCGCCGAGATTCTTGTCGCGCTCCTGCACGAAGCAGAACCGCGCATCCTGCCACACGATCCGCCGCTCCATGAACTCGGTGAGGCACGCATCGATGTCGCACTTGCAGCGCAGCAGCTCGTCCCAGCGCGTCTCCTTGCCGATCACGCCGAGCACGCCGCCGACCCAATGATGCAGCCCGAACGGATCGCACCGGTTGAGCAGCTTCGGATCGCTGCGCTGATGCCACCCGAAGATCCGCGCCCCCGCGCCGGCCGCGCAGTGCGCCGTGTTGCTGATCATCGCCGAGATCTCCGCAGGCAGCAGCTTCCGGCACCGCAGCGACACCAGCGCCACGCACGCCTTGATGTCGTCGTCGATCATCACGATCGCGTCCTCGGGGAAGTGCGCGACGATCCAGTTTCGCACCGCGCTGATGCCGGTGACCGAATCCGGGATCGTCTCCAGCCGCGGGGAGATCGGCACGTTGTCCACCGCGAGCATGACGTAGTCGATGAACTCCCGCTCCGGCACCACGATCGTCGCCGTTGGAAAAAGACGGTGACTCGTCATCGTCCGCGCCCGCCCGCGCGACATGATCACCAGCCGAATCGAGAGCGAGGAAAACGAGTCAGCGGGCAAGACCATAGAAGAGTGCCATCACACCGACAGCCAGCAGCATCTCACTTCCGATCTGCCATGAGGCGTAGAGCAATGCGCAGGCGATCAAGAGCGTGGGCCAATTGCGGAGGCTCACGGCTGCGATGCAATTTCCGCCGCGTTTCCGGCAGCCGGCTGCAATTCCGCACCGCCCGGCTGCAAGATCGCCAGCAGCCGCTTCCCGTTGATGACCCGCCCGACGCCGATCTTCCGCGCGCCGCGCGTGATCGACGCATCCACCTGCTTCACGCCGAGGAGCTGCACCGCCTGCATCCAGTCGCGCAGATCGTGGAACATGAACACGAGGTAATCGTGATGCTCGAACGCCTGGCACTCCATCTTCGGGATCCGATCATCGACGGCCGCGTCATCCATTTCGTCGAACAACCGCGCGATCTCATCCTCGCCGAACCCCGTCAGCTCGCGATCGAAGTCCGGGTCCGCCGCCTTGATCCGCTCCATCACCGCGCGCAGCCCGGCCTCGTCCAGCTCCGCGAGTTCCGAGAGCCGGTTGTCCGCGATCAAGTCCGCGAGTTCGGCCGCCTCGCTGTCGTAGTCCTGCTCATCCACCGGCACCTGCTCGCACCCGAGCAACATCGCCGCCTCGAGCCGGCCGTGTCCGCGCACCACGAACCCGCTGCGCTTGCTCACCGTGATCGGATTCCGCCAGCCCTGCTCCTGGATGATCGACGCGAGCAGTTGGATCTGATGCGCCGAGTGCCGGTTCGGATTGTCCGGATTCGGCTTGAGCAAAAACGGCGCGCGCAGATCGGAATAGACGCAATGAATCGCGATGTCGGCAGTCACGGGCGCCGACGCTACTCGCCCTCCGGCACAAAGCCAAGCCCGCCGCCGAGATCCCGCCAGTGGTCGGTGCGCTTCGGATCGCGAAGTGACACGACGAAACTCCCGTCCTTCCCCGGCTTCACCTTCGCGATCGCCTCGATCTCGCCCGCGCGAAAATACCGCACGAGCAGTTGATCGGGGAGCTTGAGTGCTTCGGTGTTTGTGCAGCCCACTGCACAGCAGCACACCGGGCGCGCCCGCTATCGTCAAGCGTGGCCTCCAAACCCGCCTCGCTCAACGTCTGCGGCCGCGAGCTCGTCCGGATCCGCGGCGACATCTCGCAGGAACAACTTGCCGCCAAGTGCCAGCTCGCCGGCTGGGATGTCTCCCGCGCCATCATCGCCAACATCGAACTCGGCCGCCGCATCCTCACCGACGGCGAGCTCGCCATCCTCGCGCGGGTCCTGCGCGCCCCGCTCGAGGAATTCTACCCGCGCGAGATCCGCGCCCGGCTGCCGAAGCGTTGACGCAGCCGCGTCGGCGTGAAGCTCACGCCCGACGACGTCGCCCGGCTCGAAGCCCGACAGCTCGCCAACATCATCCGAAAGATCAGCGCCGGCAAAACGCCGACCGCGCGCGAAGCCGCGTTGCTCGCCCAGGCGAAGGTCGGCGGCGCCGGCGACGCGGCCTCCGCGTTCGCGCCGACGTGGGACGAACTCGCGCAGCGCCTCGGCACCACCCGCCGCAGCCTGCAGGAGTGGCGCAAGGATCCGCGCTACGCACCCGATTGCCCGAAGCCGCAAGCAGACGGCCGTCTCGACGTGGCCGCGTTCGCCGGGTGGATGATCCTACACGGCCTCAAGCGCGCCGCCGATCATGTGTCGGGCCACGGCGGCGCGGAGCCCGAAGACGGGCAGCCGCCCGTCATCCATCCGCCGCTCATCGGGGGCAGCAAGGCCGACTGGGACAAGTTCGAGAAGAAGCTCATCACCGACAAGCGCCAGGCCCAGCTCGACACGCTGTGCGGCACGCTGCTCGTCGCCGCCGATCTCGAGGTGCCGCTCGGCGCCACGCTCGCCGCGGTGCATATCAAGATGGCCATGTTCGCCCCGCGCGTCGCGCGCTTCATCGCCGGCCTGCGCGACGTGGCCGAGATCGAGGACCGCCTGCGCGACGAGATCGATGCCGACCTGCGCGACCTGCACGCCGCGCGCTACGTCGAGATCGTGCCGGCGGAAGTCGTCGCCGGCATCGCCGGGCTCGACGACGCGCAGCGCGCGCAGCTCACCACGCTGCTCGAGGAGTGCCTGCGCCGCATCGGCCGTCGCGTGATCGAGGGCTCGGCGCCGCCGGGCGTCGTCGCAGACACCGCGCCGCCCTCCCCTGTCACCCTGAGCGAAGCCCAAGGGCCTGTCACCTCTCGTCGGAAAAGCAGGCGGTTCCCCGGCTCCGCTCGGGATGAGAAGAAGAAGCGCGCACGCAAGAAATGACCGCCTTCCTCGACGCGAAGCAATGGCTGCGCGGCCTCATCCGCGCGATCCTCAAGCCGCGCCCGCGCGTGAGCCTGGTCGAGTGGGTGAATGCCAACGTGCGCGTGCCCGAGGAGAGCGGCGGACCCTTCCCGGGGCCGCTGCGCACGGGCCGCTTCCCGCTGCTCGAGGGTATCTTCGATCTCGCGCAGCGCCGCGGCGTCCACTACCTCACGCTCTGCGCCAGCGCGCGTGTGGGCAAGACGCTCATCTCGATCTGCTTCGCGCTCTACTGGATCGCCGAGAAGTTCGGGCACGTCGTCTGGCTCGAGCCGAGCGGCGTCTCCGCGAAGAAGTTCGTGCGCACCGAGCTCGAGGCCTTCCTGCGACAGTGCCCGCCGGTCTGGGCCCTTGCGATCGTCACCCGCACCGCGTGGACCACGCTCTGGAAAACCTTTCGAGGAAAAATCCTGCGGCTCATCGCCAGCGGCGCCGAGGCGGATCTGCACGGGTTCAACGCCGAGCTCTTCATCGGCAATGAGCTGGATCGATGCCGGCGCTCGATCGAGCGCGACGCCGCCAGCTACGACAAGGTCGAGGCGCGCACGATCCTCTTCGAGGACACGCGGCTCATCCTGCTCAACTCCACGCCCGGCGACGGCGGCGAACTGTCGCCGATCTGGCTGAAGTTCCTCGCCGGCTCGCAGCACTGGCCGTATTTGCCGTGTCCGCACTGCACCGCCGCCCGCGCGCGCAAGCGTCGCAAAGGCACGCGAAAGCCAATTCCTGTGTTCACGCCGCCCGCGCCCGCGGACTGCGCGCCGGGATGGTCGCGGCTCAGCTACGATCCGGACCTCGCCGGCTGGCAGCGCCTCACCTTCACGAGCCAAAAGAAACTCGTCCCGTTCGACGCCAGGCTGCGCGCCTTCCCCGCCGACACGCCGCGCGAGAAGTGGCGCGAGGAAACCACGGGGCGCTTCAAGTTCGATCAGTTCGCCATCATGGGCACGCGCCCGCGGATCGACGATCCCACGCAGACCGAAGCCGTCCGCGTCGGCTGGGATCTCGACGCCGTGCATCGCGGCACCACCTACGAATGCGCGCACTGCAAACAGCCGATCGAGTGGATCGATCTCAAGTGGATGCTCCCGCGCTACCGCCTCGTCGCGCACCATCCGCACGCGCCCGCCGATCGCATCAGCGTCCACCTCTGGGCCGCGCTCAGCCCGTTCATGCGCTGGGGCACCATCGCCAAGGAATTCCTCGAGGCGAAGGGCAACCTCGGCGCGCTCATCAAGTGGACGAACATGACGTGCGGCCTCCCGTTCACGCGCGCCCGCACCGCGATCAAGGAAGACGATCTCGACCGCGTCATCGCGCGCACGCCGGTGCGCTACGTGCGCGGGCAGATTCCCATGGAAGCCGAGGAGCTTTCGATGACCGTCGATTGCCAGGGCGAGCAATTCTGGTTCTGCATCCGGGCATGGGGCATCCTGTGGGATCATCCCGAGCAGCCCGCGTGGAGCGCGCTCGTCGATTGGGGCGAGGCCGTGAGCTGGAATCAAATCCTCGAACTGTGCGGCCTGCTCGCCGATCGCACCGGCCGTCTGCGCCGGTTCAAGTTCGGCGCGAGCGGAGGCGAGCGTCAATACATGGTCACGCGCGGCCTCGTCGATTCCGGCTTCGAGGCGGAGACGAACAAGAAGGTCTATGAGTTCTGCCTCGCCAACGCCGAGGTCTTCACGCCCTACAAGGGCGGCGATCAATCCAAGACGCGCGGCAACACCATCCGCCTCACGCCGATCATGGACGACGCCATCGATCTCTGCTGGGCGTGGAGCGACTACTTCGCCGCCGATCTCTATTACTCGTGCGTGCGCGACGGCGTGAACGGCGTGGGCGACGCCGTGCAATGGTGGCTCCCCGCCGACCTCGACAAGGACTACCGCACGCAGCTTTGCGCCGAGCGGCAGGTCGAGGAGAATCAGCGCCTGGTCTGGAAGGCATTCGGCGACAACCATCTCGGCGACTGCGAAAAGATGCAGCGCGTCCTCTCCGGCACGATCGAGGAAATGCTCGACGAGATCCGCGCCGAGCGCGCCGCCGGCGCGGCGAAGAAGGAGGCTTGATGTTCGTTAAGTATTTGCCCGGCGCCCGTCGTTTTGACATACACGCCCCGCCGTCTAGCGACCGCCACGGGCGCGCAAATCCTCGGATGAACCGCGCCCGTGTGCTCGCCGGGCTTGCAAAATGTTCGCCGTGCTTTCCATTGCGGGCCGCGTCGCTAGCGCAAATCCCCGTGTGGCCATCACCCTACAATGCGCGATTGCGACCTCGCTGACAGCCCGCTCGCTTCCTGCCCTCCGCAGGAGCCGCACTGCGACTCCCTGCGCGACGTGCTCGCCGAGCCCTTCGCGCAATTCCGCGGCAGGTTGCCGCGCGATCACGCCGCCTTCCGTGTGACAGCGCTCGAGCTGCTCGACCTTGGCCTCGCCGCGTCGGAAAGTGCCGGCGTCGCCGTCAGTGGGGCGGTGGCGCCGGCAGACACCGTGGCCTTGCTCGCCCGCGTGCTGCAATACATGAGCCGCGACACCGATCGCCACTACGCGCTGCGCGCGGTGTGCTATCTCCGCCTGCTCGGGCACGAAGGCCGCAGCTTCGAGGCGATCGGCGCGCAGTTCGGCGTGGGCCGCGCCGCGGTGCAGATCATCTATCGGCAGCTTCAGCGCCGGCATCCGCAGCTCCGCAGCCGTGGCGACAAGTCCGACCGCGCGCGCGAGGACTGCAAGCGCCGCCGCACCGGTGCGCGCAAACTTCACGAGCCCTGGCCGCTCGCATCCCTATGGCGAAACCCGCTCCCGATCGCAGCCTGAGCACCCTCGGCGCCGACGAGCTGATCGCGCGCATCGAGCAGAAGCTCGTCACCTTCCATCAAGCCCGCGACCTCGCGCTGAGCGCCGGCCGGCACACGCTCGATCGCGCCATCGATCTGGGCGAACTCTTCGAGGAAGCCGCGCAGCGTTACCCCGGCAATTACGAAGAGTGGCTCGAGAACCATTTCCCGACCGTCTCGAAGACGACCGCGTGGCGCTGGCGACAGCTCTTCGCCGATCGCGACCGCCTGCTCGACGGCGAGCCGGACCTGCACCGGATCAAGGATGCCTACGTGAAGCTCGGCCTGCTCCCGCCGCCCGCCGAGCCCGATGCCGCGCGCGATCGCGAGCCCGGCCTCTACAGCTTCCGCCTCGTCGTGAGCGCCGAGAAGCCCATCGATACCTGGTCGCCGCTCGACCTGCGCGAGTTCCTCGACCACACCGCAAAGATCGCCGAGCTGCGCGAGCAAGCCGAGGCGCGGCTGAAGGAGATCGCCGCATGACTATGGATATCAAAGCCGAACTCGCGGAGATCGAAAAGCTCATGGACTGCGAAGTCCGCGCCATGACCGACCAGCGGAAGCTCGTCCTGATGGGAAAACTGATGCCGCTCATCGCGGTCGCTGCGGATGAAACGATCGAAGTCCCCGCCGACGTGCTCGAGCCGCTCGGCAATGACGGCCGAAAGCTCGCCGTCGCGGGATTTGCCACGGTGCTGCTGATGTCGCTCCAGAAAGACTGATGGAATTCTGCCGCTGCCCCGCACCCGCGCTGAACGTCTCCGGCCCCGAGCCGCACTGCGAGAAGTGCGGCCTGTGGTGGCGCCCCGGCCAGGGCAGCACGCCCGCGCGATACATGGCGAGGCCAAACGTGACGTGCGGACGCAATGACCCGTGCCCGTGTCGCAGTCGCAAAAAGTTCAAGCACTGCTGCGGCGCGCCGGGCGCGGATCGCGGGCCGCTCATCGTCGCCGGGTAGCGGCGACGCCCCCGTCGCCGGAAGTGCCCGCGGCGCCCCCGCCGCGAAGATCCCGGCTCACTCCCGGCGGCGAGGGCGCCGCCGCTACCATCGCGTAAGTGCCGCAAAATCAGCCAAACCACGTTTCACAGTGAAACGTCCGCGCCCGCTCGCGTCGATTGACAGTGCCGCGCGTGCATCATGTCCGCCGCCATCGATGCCTTTGTCGAGTTCCTCGTCGCCGAGATGGTCGCGACAGACTCCACCACGTTCGCCGACGATCTGCTCACCGCGGCCAAGGCGAAGATCGCCGGCAAGGGCGAGCTGAGCTTCCTGCAAACCGGCACGATCAACGGCAAGACCTTCGGCCGCGCCAAGGAGCTGAGCGCGGTGGATCTCGCCATCGCCTGCCGCCGCGCGCTCAGCGAATACGCCGACCTCGCCGACGGCGGCCGCGTCACCGGCACCACGCTCGATTTCTCGAGCATCGGGGAGTAGCACGATGTTCGGCTGGTTCCGTCGCCGTCACGAAGACAAGCTGCGCTGGCAGACCGATCGCACGCAGATCATGTATCTGCTCCCGGAGAACCCGCGCGAGTATCTCGACCCGCTCTCCCGCGCCGAGGTCGCGCGCCGCACCGAGTGGCTCATGGAGAAGTTCGGGCTGGTCAAGGAAGGCGTCGTCGGCTGCGCGCGCCACGTCGTCGGCACCGGCCTCTCCATGTGGCTCGACACCACCGATCTGGACTGGAACCGCGAAGCCGAGGAGGACTTCCTGCGCTACTCGCTCACCAAGTCGCGCTTCGATATCGCGGGCCGGCGCGACTTCTACGACGCGCAGACGACCGCGCCGCAGCAGCTCTTCGCTCGCGGCGAGTTCTTCGCGGCGAACCGCCGCAACCCGCGCTGGGATGGCGAGCCGTGCGTGCAGCTCTTCGACACGACCGAGATCGAGACGCCCGAGAGCATGGAGGACGATGCGCACGTCTATGACGGCGTGAAGCTCGGCGAGTTCATGGAGCCGGTCGCCTACTACGCGCGCAAGGCCGGCGGCGGGCACGAGCCGATCCCGGCCGGCGAGATGTTCCACTGGTATGAGCCGACCGGCGTGAACCAGATCCGCGGCCAGAGCGCCTTCTCGCCCGTCGTGGACAAGCTCGTCGATTGGCGCGACCTCGAGAAGCTCGTCATCCAGACCGCGAAGACCCACAGCGCGCTCGCGCTCGCGGTGAAGTCCATGGCGAAGGTCGGCGGACGCGGCGCCTTCAACAACGTCCGCCGTCGCGATCCTTCCGCGCCCGAGAGCGCCGACAACGCCGCGCTCGAGCGCGCCTTCCCCGGCCTCGTCGCCTATCTCGGCGCGGATCGCGAAGTGCAGGTCATCAACAGCCAGTCGCCCACCGACAAGCTCGAGCCCTTCCTCACGAACCTCATCGCGCCCGACGTCTTCCTCGCGCTCGGCGTGCCCGCGGAGTTCTTCTGGAATCCCGCGAAGCAGGGCACCGCGAGCCGCTTCATCCTCGCGCGCGCCGATCTGCGGTTCTCCATCCTCGCCGACGCGCTCATCTACGGCTGGTGCACCGGCGTGGCCTTCCGCTACCTCAGCCATCGGATCCAGAGCGGCAAGCTGCGCGCGCCGTCCGATCCGAACTGGGCTGCGAAGATCAACTTCCAGAAACCCGCGCGCATCACCGTGGACAACGGCCGCGACGGCAACCTCGAGCTCAAGCAGCTCGCCGACGGCGCCGACAACCTGCGCGGCATGTTCGCCCGGCGCGGCCTGAACTGGCGGCCCGAGACGCGCCAGTGGATCCGCGAATGGATCGAGTTCGACACGATGCTCGACGCCGAGAAGGCCACGCCGGAACAGAAGGCCCGCATCCTGGCCAAGTGGCGCGCCGGGATGCCCGGCGCCGGCAACCCGAATCAGCAGCAGCAGCAGCCCGACGATCCGCCGGACGATCCGAACGCGCCATGAGTGAGCCGCGCGTCATCGCCATCCTCAAGTGCTTCGCGCCCGACGGCGCGCCCACCGCGAACGTCTTCCTCTACAGCGACGGCAGCGCCGTCACGCACGGCGACGACAGCCTCGCGCGCGCCGCCATCGCGCAACTCCCGCGCCGCCGCGGCCGTCCGCCGAAGATCGAAGCCGCCGGCGCGAACTAAGCCCCCTGTCATCCTGAGCGAGCGAAGCGAGCCGAAGGACCTCTCGCATCTTTGCCTCCGTTGACACTCCGCGCCCGCCGTATGCCGAAGAGCTGGTTTGCCATCAAGAACGCCACCGCCGAGACCGCCGAGATCTCCATCTACGACGTGATCGGCCTGTGGGGCATCAGCGCCCGCAGCTTCATCGCGCAGCTCAAGGCGATCACCGCGAAGAAGATCGACCTGCGCATTCACAGCCCCGGCGGCGACGTGTTCGAGGGGCACGCCATCTTCAACGCGCTGCAGCGCCATCCCGCCGTCATCACCAGCCACATCGACGGCCTCGCCGCGAGCATGGCCAGCGTCGTCGCGCTCGCCGGCAAGACTGTGAACATCGCCGCCAACGGCATGATCATGATCCACAACCCGAGCGGCGGCAGCTTCGGCGGCACCGCCGACGAGCACCGCAAATCCGCCGAGCTGCTCGACAAGGTGCGCGAGGTCCTCGTCAACGCCTACGAGGAGAAGACCGGCCTCGCCCGCACCGCGATCGAGAAGATGATGGATGACGAGACATGGATGACCGCGAAGGAGGCGAAGGACTTCGGCTTCGTCGATGCCATCGGCCCGGAGATGAAAGCCGCCGCGCTCGGCGCCTTCGATCTCGCCGGCTTCCGCAACGTGCCCGACGCGCTGCGCGTTGACAATCCGACCGACGAGATGAAACTTTTGAACGCCTCGATCGCCGCCCTCTTCGCCACCGCCACCGGCGCGAAGATCACCGAAGATTCCACCGAGGCCGAAGTGAAGGCCGCGCTCGACGGCCTCGCCGGCAAGGTCGGCACGCTCACCACCGTCCTCGCCACCGCGAACGGCAAAGTCGGCACGCTCACCACGGACCTCGCGACCGCGAACGGCAAGGTCGGCACGCTCACGACCGATCTCGCCACGGCGAACGGCAAGATCACGGACCTCGAGGCGAAGTCGAAGACCGCCGAGGAAAAGGCCCGCGAGATCGCCGCGCAGCACGGCAGCGCTGGCACCCCGAAGACGCCCGAGTCCGCCGGCGCCGGCGCCGGGGATGGCAAGAAACACTTCGATGCCTATCAAGCCGCGATGGATGCCGGCAAGGGCCGCGAAGCCTCCGAGATCATGGCCGCTCACGAGAAGGCCATCACCGCCCACGTCGCCACGCTCACGAAGTAACCGCACCCGCTTTGACAGTCCTCTGAATCCAATATGAAACACGTCCGCTCCCTTCTCTCCTTCGCGATGATCGCCATGGCGGTCCTCGCGTTCTTCACCCCGGCGGACTGCACCGCGCTCGACGTGCTCACGGCCTTCCCGCTGCTCGGCGCGCTCGCGCCCTCGGCCTCGCTCACGCTCGACAAGATCATGCGCGAGGCGCTCCGCGCGCTCAAGCGCCGCCTCTCGCCGGTCCTCGCCCTCTCGCACGTCATGCGCGACCAGGTGCTCACCGAGACGGACACCATCCAGGTGCCGTTCTACTCGCTCGAGACGATGGCGAGCCGCGACTTCGATGGCAGCTATTCCTTCGAGGACGCCGACGGCGCCGTCGGCACGAAGCCGGTCGTCATCGACAAGCGCAAATACCAGGCGCTCGAGTTCACGAGCAAGGAACTGCGCCGCAACAGCGTCATCGATCTCAATCAGGTCATGGCCCTCAAGGTCGAGAAGCTCGCCGAGGACGTCCTCGACGACATCTTCTCGATCGCGACCGTCGCCAACTTCGGCGCCGCGATCTTCACCGGCGCCGCGTCCACCTTCGATCGCGACGACGCGGTCGATATCGGCACGACCGTGAGCCAGGCCCACTGGCCTTCCGCGGGCCGCTCGCTCATCCTCGAGAGCGCCTACATCGGCGCGCTCGTGAAGGATCTGAACGCGCCCGACACCGCGGTCGGCGACGAGGTGCGTCGCGAAGGCATGGTCGCCCGCACCGGCGGCTGGGATCTCTTCGAGCACCCGAACATGCCCACCGTCGCGATCAATCGCGTCGGCATGGCCTGCCTGCCCTACGCGCTGCTCACCGCCTTCTCGCCCATCGAACCCTCGGATGAGGTGCGCGACAACATGAGCGACTACCGGATCTACACCGATCCGACCACCGGCCTCTCTCTCGAATATCGGAGCTGGGGCGACCCGAACAGCGACAAGGCCCGGCGCGTCGTCGAGGTCAACTACGGCAAGGGACTCGGCGACACCGCCCAGGGCGAAATCCTCGTCTCCGCGTAACCGACGACCGCCCACCCGATGCGCACTGCGATCACACTCCACCGGCTGCACGGCGAGGACCGCTGCAAGCTCGCCACCGGCCCGGAAGTCGCCATCGACCAGCAGGTCGCCGACGCCAAGGCGCTCGCCAACGCCGGGCGCGTGCATCCCACCATCGCCGAGATCCAGATCTGGACCGGCCGCGACGGCATCAAGAAGCGCTTCAAGTTCCGCTCGCCCGCCGAGCAGGCCGCGATCGCCGCCGCCGCGCAAGCCGCCGCGCCCGCTCCCGAGACGACGGCCGACGAAGCCGACGCGGACCTCGCCGCGCAAGCCGCCGGCGCCGAGTCCGAAGAATCTCCCTCCGCGCAGAAGAAGAAATCCAAATCCAAATCCAAATGAACCGCCGCACCTCCTTCATCACCTTCGCCGCCGCGCTCTGCCTCACCCTGCTCGGCGTGGGCGTCGCCATCGACTACAACACGCAGGTCCGACCGACCACCAATGGCTATCACATCGGCGACGCCGCTGACCAGGCCATCGGCTTCTGGGGCGCCACGCCGGTCATCCAGCAGACCATCGGCGCGATCACCGACAACTCCGGCGGCGCCACCGCCGACGGCACGATCGCCATCGTCACCGCGCCCACCGCGCTCACCGACAACGGCGGCGGCACCGCCGACGCGACCGTTGCTTCGATGGCCGCGGCCGTCACGCTCACCGACTCGACCGGCCTCTCCGGCACGCACGACGACACGCTCGCCGCGACGACCACGCAGGCCGACCTCACCGGCGGCGAGGATCCGACCGAGGCCGAGTTCAACACGCTGCTCGCCGAGGTGCGCGTCATCGCGCAGAACGAAAGCGACCTCGCCCAAAAGGTCATCGAGATCGTCACCCGGCAGACGACCGAGCAGGACAACTTCAAGGAGCTGACCACCGCGCAGGCCGCCAATCGAGCCGCGATCGTCGCGCTCACCGACGCCGTGAAGGAGCTGAGCACGCAGGTCAACCTGGTGCGCACCAAGTTCATCACGAACGGCCTGCTCGCCGCGCCGTAACCCTTTCCTTGGTTGGGGAAGCCGGCGCCGGCCTTAGTGGGACGCGGCGCCGGCTTTCTTCTTTTTCCAGACGCCCGGACTCCATGAGCAAACCCGCCGCACCGCCTCCGACCACCACCCACCTCTGCGCGCAGCGCGCCACGCTGCTCGCTTCGATCGACGAGCTGAAGGCATCGCTGGGCCGCATCGATGAGCAGCTCATCGCGCTCGGCGCCGGCCGCTACGCCGACGACTCCGGACAGCACGTCTTCACCGTCGTCGCCGCGAGCCTGGGCAGCCCCGGCAAGGTCACCTTCGCCCTCACCGCCGAGCACGAGACGCTCGCCCGCGAGCTGGCCGGCGACGCCTTCCCGGATCTGTTCGCCCGCCTCGTCACCTACGAGCCGAAGGACGGTTTCGCCGATCGCTGCGACGTCGTGCTCACGCCGGCCAAGGCGCGCAAGCTCATCGATCTCTGCACCGTCATCGGCAAGCCCACGTCCGCCAAAGCCGCGCACGTCCGCGGGTAGCGTAGAAGCGACGCCCCCGTCGCTTTCGATGACGGCGCACTAAAGCGGCGGGGCGCCGC
>JBEBGD010000184.1:0-5161 GCA_040081625.1 Chthoniobacteraceae bacterium | reverse complement strand
GAGTAGGATGCCGTGTCGCTGTCGGCGCCGCCATCGAGCACGTCCGCGCCCGCGCCGCCGGTGAGGTGATCGTTGCCCGCGCCGCCGAGCAGCATGTCGATGCCGCCATTTCCGCTTAGCACGTCCGGCCCGTCGTCGCCGCGCAGATCGTCGGCCGCCGCGCCGCCGACGAGCACATCGCGGCTTGCGCCGCCGGTGAAGACGACCGGGATATTCACGCCCGCCGCGACTTCGAGTTTGTCGGACTTCTCGCCGCCATCGCCGACGATGCGCGCGGGGAGGTCGTTGAAGTTCTGCTCGAGCTTGAACGCCTTCACCGAGAGATGCGTCGTGTTCACGATCGGCACCGTGACCACGTCGATGAAATACGTCTCCGGCCGATCCACGAGATTGCCGACGAGCCGCTGCGCGCTGCGCGGGCCGACGTTGAGCAGCACGTCGCTGCCCGATTCGTTCGCGAGCACCGGCTGCGTCGTGTCGCCCTCGAAATTCAAAAGCGTGATGCGCGGGCTCTCGAAATCGAACTCGATCGAGAACGGGCTGATGCCGACTTCGAGATACGCGCGCAGCCCCGTCGTCAGCTCGCCGGTCGGATCGAACAAGTCGCCGACCGGCGTCGAGAGCAGAGTGTCGCCGCGGATTTTCCCGTCGCCGTCGGGATCGAGCGCGGTGTCGAAATTGAACGTGACCGTCGCCGTGAGATCACCCTCCACGCCCGCGTTCGCGATGCCGATGTTCGCCTCGACGCCCGCCGTCACGCCCGCCGAAACGGAGAAGCCCGTGACCGGCGCATTCGCGTCGTCGAACGCGCGGACGAAGAAACCGTTGAAGACCTTGCTCGCGTCCGTCGAGCCACCGGCGACGAAATCGCGCACGCCCTGCGTGTCGAAGCCGATGTCGAACTTGAACGAGAAACCGAACTGCCCGCCCACCGTCACGCCGATCACGCCGAGCACGGGGAAGTATTGCGAGTAGGCAAAGTCGAACCCGACCGGCGCGGGCGCGTATTCGAAAAGCTCCGCGTTGTCCTTCCCGAGAAAAAACTCGCCGATCGTCTTCGGCACCGTGAGCAGCGGGAAACTCAACCCGCCGCCGCCGAGCGAGCCGAGGCTGTTGAGGAATTGATTCAAATCCGGGTCCTGACCACTCAGCGCCGGGGAGCTGAGCACGTCCACGTCCACGTCTGCCGCCAGCTCCGAGCGAAGGTCGCCATTGATGCGCACCGACCCGATCTGGATCTGCACGCCGTCGTTCCCCGTAAAGCCATTGATGAGCTGCACGAGATCGATGATGTCGCTCAGCCCCTCGATCGCCGACACGGTCTCCGGCTCGACGCCCGCGAAATCGAGCAGCGTGACCTTGGTCGAGCCGAGATCGCTGAGGATCGGGATCGGCGCGGTGAGGATGTCGATGACCGGCTGCAGCGGCGCGGTGATGTCGCTGATCGTCTGGAGCGCGTCGCTGGCGAAGCCATCGAAGAACGAGCCGAGATTGACCGTGTTGTTCGCAAACGAAACGACCGGCGCGTTGCCGAAGTCCGCGTTGTTGTCCGCCGGATCGACCGGCGCATTCGCGAACGTCCACGCGACGCCGAAATCGCTGCCGAGCTTCGGCATCACCGCCGCCGCAGGCAGCGCCGAGGCGAGCTTGAGATTGATCGTCGCGTTCCCGCTGAGCGTCGCATCGAGCAAATCGCCGCCGAGATCGCCGTTGCGGATCCGCCCGTCCGCGTCCTTGAGCGCGACGTTGAAAGTGCCGGTGAAATTCGTCGGCGTGACCGGGTTGTTCAGCGCCGCAAACGGGATCGACCCCAGCTCCGCGCTCGCGCTGTAGCCGCCGGGCAGCGTCGTCGCGGCCTGCACGTTGAACGTGGTGCCCGCCGTGCCGACGTAGAAACCCGCCGCGTCGATGCCCGAACCAAAGTTGAGCGTGTAGCCGAGCGCGCTCTGCGCATTCCCTCCCGCGGTGAAGCCGAGATTCGGCAGCCCGATGTCGCCTTCCACCGGCACTGCGATCGCTGCGAACGCCTTCGCCGTGACAAAGTTCAACTTCACATCCGCCATGTCCGCGAGATCGAGACTCGCGCCCGCGCCCGTGATCCCCGCCGCGCTCAGCGCCGAATTGATTGCACCCTCGACCTGCGCCTCGGTGTAAGTCGCCGAGCCGGTCAGCGTGCCGAGCCCGCTCACGATCGCGTTCTTGAGCGTCGTGATGAACTGCAATTGCACCGCGCTCCCGCTCGCCGCCTGCAAATTGTCCCCAAGCAAAGGCAGCTTCTCCGCGAAAACCTGCGCGACGAGATTCGACTGCATCGCCGTGAGCGTCGCGCCGAAGCCCGTCTCGAAATCGTCCACCTGCGCCTGCGTCAGCGACGTGGCCGGCGCACCCGCGGCAATCGCACCCGAGCCGTCGAGCAGCGAAACGGGCGCCGGCGATACCGACGACGCCTTCGCAGCCGGCACCGAATACCGCGCGAGCGGGAGCGGCCCGATGAATGGCGTCAGCGCGGACAGATCGCCAGGATTCGCGTTGTTCCCGGATGCATGGGCACCCGCCTGCGAATCGAAGGTCTCGCCATGCTCCGCGTCGCGAATGAAGATCGAAGCCTTTCCCGGCGCGACGATCTTGAGAAAGCGTGCGTGAGTGATGAGGAGCTTCGGCGAAAAGTTCATGCGAGCGTCCTCACCCGGAGATGGGGAGGTCGGTGTATCCGACTCTAGGGCGGCGCCGTCAACGATGCATCCGCGCTCGCCTCAGGACTCGTCTCGCGTGCCCCGGAGCCACGCGACCGCCCCGCGCGCCGCGCGCGTGCCGGTCGCGAAGCAGCCCTGGATGAGATAGCCGCCGGTCGGCGCTTCCCAGTCGATCATCTCGCCGGCGACGAAGACTCCCGGCAGTGCGCGGAGCATGAGCGAATCGTCGAGTTCGCTCCAGCGCACGCCGCCCGCGGTGGAGATCGCCTCGGCGATCGGGCGCGGCTGCGTGAGGCGGATGCGGCACTGCTTCACGGCGGCGGCGAGTTCGAGGGGCGTGGCGATCTGTGGTGCGCGCACGATCGCCAGCACCGCCGGGTTCAGGTTCCAGCGGCGCGCGGCTTCGAGCAGCGCAACGCGTTGCGCGGGCGCGAGCTTTTCCGCAAGCTGCGCGCCGGTGAGCGAGGGCTTGAAGTCGATGACGAGCGCCGGTTCGCGCATCGCGCGCAAGGCCGGACCGAGCTGGTAGATGGCTCCGCCTTCGAGGCCATAGCGCGTGATGAGCAGCTCGCCTCGAGCCTCTGCATCGCCCGCTCGCGCGACGATATTCTTGAGCGGCGCGCCCTCGTGCGCGAGCACCTCGGGCGGCCATGCGACTTCCCAACCGCAATTCGCCGGCGCGAGCGGCGCGATGCTCACGCCGAGCTTTTCGAGGATCGCAGTCCAAGAACCATCCGACCCCGTCTCCGGCCACGACGCGCCGCCGAGCGCGAGGAGCACGGCGTCGGCATCATGGGTCACATGAGGCCCATCGGTCCCATCGCCGGCCTGCGATGGGACCAATGAGAACTTCACCTGCCATCGAGCGCCCGCGCGCAGCCCCATCCACCGATGATGCACCGCGAACTGCACGCCGAGCCCGCGCAGCCGATGCACCCATCGCCGCAGCAGCGGCGCGGCTTTCATCTCGCGCGGATACACGCGCCCGCTCGATGCCGCGAATGTCTCCACGCCGAGTTCAGCCAACCACGCACGCAGCGCTTCCGCGTCGCATTCCGCGAGCAGTTCGCTCCACGGGCCCGCGGAGTAGCGTGGGAGAAACTCTTCACGCGATTCCGCGTTCGTGAGGTTCAGCCCGCCTTTGCCGGCGACGAGGAACTTCCTCCCCACCGACGCCTTCGCCTCGAAGACCGTCACCGACACGCCGGCAGCCGCGGCGATTTCCGCCGCGCGAAGTCCCGCCGGTCCGCCGCCGATGATCACGAGTTGCATCGCGCGATAATGCCTGTTCCCGCCCGTCGCGCGATGGGTTATCGATCCCGCGCATGGCGATCAAGGCCACCATCTACAAAGCCGAACTGCAGCTCTCCGACATCGACCGCGGCGTCTATGGCGACTACCCGATCACGATCGCGCGGCATCCGTCCGAGACCGATGAACGCTTGCTCATCCGGCTGCTCGCGTTTGCGCTGAGCGTGCCGGAGGATGGCGATCATGGGCCGCTCGAGTTTGCGAAGGACCTGTGGGAAGCCGACGCGCCGAGCCTTTGGCAAAAGGATTTCACCGGGCGCGACATTCACTGGATCGAAGTCGGCCAGCCCGACGAAAAGCGGCTGCTGCGGATCTGCTCACGCGTGGATCGCGTGAGCGTCTTCAGCTACGCCACGAGCACCGCGCAGTGGTGGGAAGGCATCGAGCCCAAGCTCACGCGCGCGCGAAACCTGACCGTGTGGATGATCCCCGCCGGCCAGTGCGAGCAGCTCGCGACGCTCGCGCAGCGCACGATGCAACTCAACGTGACGGTGCAGGATGGCGGCATCTGGGTGAGCGACAGCACTCGCTCGATCGAGATCGCGCCCGTGCGGCTGCGCGAGGCCGACTCCCCCTAGCAGCCTGTTGCAAAACTCGATGCCTCGGTGGCTGTCCACAGATTGCACCGATTTTCACAGAGAAGCTGAACGGATTGCCGGGACCAATCTGTGTCCATCCGTGAAATCTGTGGACGATTTCAGCAGTCCCCTAGGAAACGGGCGCGCTACTTCGCCTTCCGCTTCTTCTTCGGCGTCGGGTCGGGCTTCACTTCCGCGGGCCAGCCGGCGGGCTGCTTGAGTTCCGCTTCCGTCCACGCCTTCGCGCGGCCGGTCGTGAGTTCGCGCACTTGCGCCACGTCGGCGGCGCTCACGGGCGACGCGCCGTGCTCCCACTCGCGCCGGATGTAGGTGACGATCGCGGCGATATCTTCGTCTGCAAACGCGCCGAGGCCGGGCATCTCGAGATCGAACTTCACACCGCTCACCGTGATCGGACCGGCGACGCCGTGGAGCACGGCGCGGATCGGGCGATCGGCGGGGCCGAGCACCCACTCGGAGTTGAGCAGCGGCGGCGCGAGGTTTGCGAGACCGCTGCCGGTGGGCTGATGGCACGCGCCGCACACCGCGGCGTAGAGCGCCTTGCCCTTCTCGAACTGC
>JBEBGD010000111.1:0-18550 GCA_040081625.1 Chthoniobacteraceae bacterium | reverse complement strand
CGCGACGAGGGCTGGGGCGTCATGCGCATCCGCGCCGAGGCGAAGGGCCTGCTCGCGCCGCTCGCGGAGCATCTCGCGGGCTCGCCCGAAGGCTCGCTGCCGGAAGTCTTCGACGGCGGCTCGCCGTCGCCTCGCCTGCTCTCGTTCTCGCTCGACGACGCGGAAGGGCTCGGTCCCGTCGTCCCGGCGCTTCCCCGGCGCCAGGGCGGCGGCGGCACGCGCTCGCAGGCGTGGAGCGTGGCCGAGGTGCTGCGGCACGTCGCCGCGCTGGTCGGGCGCTAGCCGCCGCGCGGGGCTTTCGCCGCGCAGCGGCGCGAATCGGCGGCGGGCGAGATCGCGGCGCGAGGCGAAGAACTTGTCGCCACTATCGTGCAACGCGAGCCGGCGGGCGTGGCGCCGCTGGTCGAGATGCGCGCGATCGAGGCGGCGGTGATCAAGCAACGCCGGGCGGCGAGCGAAGCCGCGCACGAGGCGCTGGAGGCATTGTTTGAACTCAACCAATTGCGAGGGCGGCCAATCGGTGAGCGCGTGCTGATCCTCGAGGTCGCGCCGAATTTCGTCGAGCTGCCCGCGGTCGAGGAACTGATCCGCCGGGCGGCAGCGGGGAACTTTGAATTGCGGCAACGCGCGATCGAACTCGAACAGCAAGGCTTCAAAGTCCGGCTCAGCGAAAACGAAGCATGGCCGAGCATCACGATCGGGCCGCAGTTCACGCAGGAGAAGGCGGGCGAGAAGGAGACGGTCGCGAGCGTCGGTGTCTCGCTCCCGCTGCCGCTGTGGAATCGCAACGCGGGCAACGTCGAAGCGGCGAAGGCGCGCGAACTTCAGGCGCAGACTTCGCTGCGCCTCGCGCAGCGCGAAGTCGAACGCAAGCTGCGCACGCACGCCGCGGACTACGCGGTGCATCGAAAGGAAATGGCGCGCTGGAATCCGAAGGTCGCCGACCAACTGCGCGAAGCCGCGACGCTCGCCGACCGGCACTACCGGCTCGGGGCCGTGCCGCTGTCCACTTACCTCGAAGTGCAATCGAGCTATCTCGAAGCGCTTGAAGCCATCTACGCCACGCAAGCCGACGCACTCAACGCCATCGCCGAAATCGAACTGCTCACCGGAACCAAACTCACCAAATGAAAACGCTCATCCTCATCCTCACTGCCGCGTCGCTCGCGGCCTGTCACAAACCCACCGCCAACCACGAGCAACCGCCGGAGAACGGCGCGCAGTTCAAAAAGGACTCCGGTCTTTCGCTCACCGACACGATGAAGAAGGCGCTCGCGCTCCAAGTCGCGGAAGTCGGCGAGGCCAAAGTCGCTCCCTCCTTCACGGTCGCGCTGCACGTCATGGCGGGCGCGGGCGGTTTGCAGCCGGTGGCGCTTTCGTCCTCGGCGAATGAAGCGTCCGGCTGGCTCTCCGCCGAGCAGGCGGCGCTCGTGAAGCCAGGCATGGAAGTCGAGTTGCGCGCCGCGGATTTCGGCCAGACGCGCGGCACGGTGAAGCGTTTGGAGAAGGCGCCTTATCAGACGCTCGGCGATTTCGAGGTGACGGTGGAAACCGCCGCGCCGTTGGAAATCGGCCAGCGCGTGCTCGCCACCTTCCGCGCCGCTGCGGGCGAAGCGGTGACCGCCATCCCGCGGCCGGCGCTGCTCAAGACTGCGGAAGGAACGTTCGTCTATGCGGTGAACGGCGAGTTTTACGTGCGCACAGCGGTGAAGGTCGGCGCGATGAGCGACGAGCACGCGGAAATCACGGACGGGCTTTATGCGGGCGATCAAGTTGTCACGTCGCCCGTGATGTCGCTCTGGCTCGCGGAGCTGCAAATCCTGCGCGGGGGCAAAGCCTGCACCTGCGGGCACTGACATGCTGCACCGCCTGCTCGACCTCGTGATGCGGCAGCGCGCCGCCGTGCTGCTCGCGACGCTTGTGCTCATCGGCATCGGCGCATGGGCGGCGCTGCGGCTGCCGATCGATGCCGTGCCGGACATCACGAACCCGCAGGTGCAAATAAACACCGCCGTGCCTGCGCTCGCGCCGGAGGAAGTGGAGAAGCTCGTCACCTTTCTCATCGAGAGCGAGATGGCCGGGTTACCGGACATGGTCGAGCTGCGGTCGCTATCGAAGTTCGGGCTGTCGCAGGTCACGATGACCTTCAAAGACGGCGTGAACCTCTACCTGCTCCGCCAGCTCGTCACCGAGCGGTTGCAAGGCGTGCTCGACGAATTGCCGCCCGGCCTCACGCCGAAGCTCGCGCCCATCGCCACCGGGCTGGGCGAAATTTTTTACTACGCGCTCGATTACACCGCCGACGCGAAGAGCAAGCCCGCGACGCGCGAGGAGCAACTCATGGCGCTGCGGCAGATTCAGGAATACAACGTGAAGCCGCTGCTGCGCGGCACCGCGGGCGTCGCGGAGGTGAACACGAGTGGCGGTTACGAAAAGCAAATCGTCATCCAGCCCGACGCGGCGCGGCTCGCAGCGGCTGGCCTCTCGCTCGATACGCTTGCGGAGATCGTCGAGCAGAACACGCGCAACGCGGGCGGCGGCTACGTGGAAGTCGGCGGCGAACAACTTATCGTCCGCGCCGCGAGCCGCGTGACGACGACGGACGAAATCGCGAAGCTGCCGCTGAAATTCGCGGGCGGCGTGAAACCGATCCTGCTCGGCGAAGTCGCCACCGTTGGCATCGGCGCAAACTTCCGCACCGGCGCGAGCACCGACAACGCTGAGGAAGCGCTCGTCGGCGCGGCGATCATGCTCGCAGGCGAAAACTCGCGCCTAGTCGCGCGGGCCGTCCGCAAGAAGCTCGCGCAAGTGCAGGAGAAACTTCCGGCGGGCATCGCCATCCGCGCTCTCTACGACCGGAGCGAGTTGGTGAACCGAACGATCCGCACCGTGGAGACGAATCTCGCCGAGGGTGCGCTGCTCGTCGTCGTGGTGCTCTTCGCGCTGCTCGGCAACTGGCGCGCGGCGCTCATCGTCGCGCTCGTCATCCCGCTGGCGATGCTCTTTGCGATGACCGGCATGGTCGAGTGGCGGCTGAGCGGGAATTTGATGAGCCTCGGCGCGATTGATTTCGGCCTCATCATCGACGGCGCGGTGGTGATGGTGGAAAACATCGTGCGGCATCTCGGCGAGCGGCAGCGCGCGTTGCGCCGCCGCCTCACCGCCGCCGAGCGCGCGAAGGAAGTGCTGCGCTCCGCGAAAGAAGTGGCGAACCCGATGTTCTTCGGCGTGCTCATCATCACCGTCGTCTATCTGCCGATCCTCGCGCTCCAGGGCATCGAGGGGAAAATGTTCAAGCCGATGGCGGTGGTTGTGATGCTCGCGCTCGGCGGCTCGCTCGTCCTCGCGCTCACGCTCATGCCGGTGCTGTGCTCCTTCCTGCTCGGCGGCGAAATCCGCGAGCACGACAACTGGCTCGTCGCGCTCACCAAGCGCATCTACACCCCGCTGCTCGAATTCGGCCTGCGCTTCCGCTGGCTCGTGGTCGCGCCGATGTTCGCGCTGTTCGCGCTTTCGCTCGTGGTCTTCACGCGGCTCGGCTCGGAATTCATTCCACAACTCGACGAGGGAGACTTCGCCTTTCAGCTCATCCGCAGCAGCAGTGCGGGGCTGACTTCCTCGCTCGATTTGCAAAAGCAGAGTGAGTCCGTGCTGCGGCGGGAGTTCCCGGAAGTGAAGGAAGTCTTCTCGCGCATCGGCACCGCGGAAGTCGCGACCGACCCGATGAACCCGAACGTGAGCGACACCTACATCATGCTGAAGCCGCGCGAGCAGTGGCGCCGCGGCGTGACGAAGGACGAACTCGGCGCGCTCATGCGCAAGGCGCTGCTCGACCAGGTGCCGGGGCAGAACGTGCTCGTCACGCAGCCCATTCAATTGCGCTTCAACGAAATCATGGCCGGCGCGAAGGCGGACCTCGTGTGCAAAATTTTCGGCGACACCTACGACGAGATGGAGAGGCTCGCGGGCGAAGTGCGCGAGGTGCTCACCCGCATCCCTGGCGGCGGCGAGACGGAGTTCGATAGCATCGGCAAGAACCCGATGGTGGAAATCCAGCCCGACCGCGACGCGCTGCGGAAATTCAACGTCCACGCCGACGATCTCAACCGCCTCGTGGAAACCGCGCTCGCGGGGAAAGAAGTTGGCACCCTCATCGAGGGAAATCGTCGCACGCCCATCGTCGTCCGGCTCGCGGAGGAGCGGCGCAATGACATCGCCGCGATGGAGCGCCTGCCGCTGCGCACCGAGGAGGGCGGGTTGCTCGCGCTGGGTCAGGTCGCGAAGGTGATTCTCGTGGATCAGCCCGTGCAAATCGCCCGCGAGGACACGCAGCGCCGGGTGAGCATCCTCATCAATGTGCGCGGGCGCGATACCGCCAGCTTTGTCGCCGAGGCCACGCGGGCGCTGCGCGAGAAGGTGAAATTTCCCGACGGTTACTACTTCGAGTTTGGCGGGCAGTTTCAAAATCTCGTCGAGGCGAAACAGCGGCTCGCCATCGTCGTGCCGCTCGCGCTCGCGCTCATCTTCGTGCTGATTTTCCTCAGCTTCGGCTCGCTGCGGCAGGCGGCGCTCATCTTCGTGTGCGTGCCGCTCGCGGCCACCGGCGGCATCTTCGCGCTGTGGCTGCGCGGGCTGCCGTTCACGATCTCCGCGGCGGTCGGCTTCATCGCGCTGAGCGGCATCGCGGTGCTCAACGGCATCATGCTCATCAGCTTCATCAACCAGCTCCGCGAGCAGGGCAGCGCGCTGCGCGAGGCCGTCGTCGAAGGCACGCTCACGCGCCTGCGGCCCAAGCTGATGACCGCGCTCGTGGCGTCGCTCGGCTTTGTCCCGATGGCCATCGCGACCGGCGCAGGCGCGGAAGTCCAGCGCCCACTCGCGACCGTCGTCATCGGCGGAATCCTCACCTCCACTTTCCTCACGCTGCTCGTCGTCCCGGTGCTCTACGAGTGGCTTGAGCGGAAAACCAAAACAACAAACCAAACCGAAACACCCGCGCCGGAACTCGTCACCACATGAAAACACTGCTCCACATCCTCACCGTCCTCGCCCTCGCCGTCGCGCCCGCGCTGGCGGATGCGAAAGTCAAAGCCGGCCCGCGCCACGGCCGCATCCTCGAACTCGAAGGCCAGAACGCCGAGTTCTTCGTCGAGAAGGACCGCACCGTCAGCATCGCCTTCTACGATGCCGCGGGAAAGAAACAGCCCGTCGCCGCACAGGTCTTCGCCGTCACCGCCGAAGCGCCGGGCGCGAAGACGAAGCTGGAGTTTGAGAAGAAGGGCGACCTGCTCGTCTCGAAAACTCCGCTCCCCGCGGGGGAAGGCTACCAGGTCGTCGTGCAGGCGAAGACGAGCGCCGATGCGAAGGCGAAGAACTTCCGCATCAAACTCGAAACGCACATCTGCAAGGGCTGCTCGCATCCCGAATACGCCTGCACCTGCGACGAGTAAGGTCGTATGGGCCGTGTCCGGTGCGTTCGATCCGTTCCGGGCACGGGCCAATCATTGCTTGAACGAAAACGATAACCGCTGCATCTAAGCGCCGATTGAAACCGCGTTCCAATAGCCACATCTTTGCCATCGTCCTGTGCGTGCTTGCACTGTTCGTGGCGCAGACGTTTGGCAGCAAGGTGGGTTACTACTGCCTGTGTGGGGACAAGCCAGTGCCGACGCAGACTTCGCACTGCCACGGTCCGCACGGAGAGAAATGCCACACCGATGATGCGCAGACTGGAGCGCCGCATAGCGAAGAAGGTGCGGGCGAGCGCGAGGATCATCAGGTGGTCAATCAGGACGTGCAGTTGCGCCCGGTGGAAGCGGCGGCGCAGGTCATCGCGCCGCAAGTGCTGCTCGCCATCCTGCCGATGGTGGAGGTGCTTTTCGCCAGTCGGGATGCGAAAGTTTCGGCCAGCTATTCCGTGGACTTTGGGGAGTCGCCGCCGTTCGGAGTGACGGTGGCTCGCACGATCGTTCTGCTGATCTGAGTGTGGTTTGGTGACGGCGCTCGCCGTCACCGGTCGTCCGTCCGCGCCCGGCGCATTGTCGCGTCTGCGCGCGTCCTTCCGTCACGTCATCCAACCCATGCACTCATGTCTTTTCATCCATTCATTCTACTTTTCTTCGTCTCCGCGGCCTCCGCGTGGGCCGGTAGCGTCACGCTCAGTGTCGAGGGAGCAGCCGACTACGCGCTAAAGCACAACCCCACACTCGCCGCAGCCCGGCTTCGCATTGACGAAGCGCGCGGGCGGTTGCATCAAGCTGGGAGGCTCTCGAATCCTGAAGTAGAGCTGGAGCTGAATCGGAACATCCGCGCGCCGGAAGGCGCGGTGGGCGTCGCGCTGATGCAGAAGTTCCCGCTCACCGCTCGGCTGAGGCTGGAGAAGGCGGTGTCGCGCGCGGAGCTGGCGGCGGCGGAAGCGGAGGTGCGCGACGCGGAACGCAAGCTCGTCGCAGAAGTGCGCACTGCGGTGGTGAGGTTGCTGACGATCGACGGGCAGCAGGCGCTGCGCACCAAGCAGTTCATCAACAGCCGCGACCTGGCGGGGTTCACCCGCAAGCGGGCTGAGAGCGGCGAAGCTTCGGTGGTCGATGCTTCGCTCGTGGATCTCGAAGTTCTGCAGCTTCACACCGAGGTGCTGCAACTCGAAGTCGAGCGGGCGGCGCTCATCGGCGAGCTGCGACCGATGCTCGGCATGACCGCGAGCGACGATCCGATGATCGCCGGCGGGCTGCCGCCAATCAGAAGCTTGCCGGCGCGCGGTGCGAACCCGGCGGCGCGGCCGGATTTCGAGGCGGCGCAGATGACGGCGGAAGCCGCGCGGCAGGGCGCATCATTGGCTCGCGCGCAGAAATGGGAGGACCTCGCCGTCGGCTTCAATGTGACGGAAGAGCGATCCGAGGATGCACCCGAAGGGTTCGAGCGCGACACGTTCGTCGGCTTGCGCTTCAGCCTTCCGCTTCCGCTCTGGAACAGCAACGCGGGCCGCATCCAGGAAGCCACGGCGGCAGCGGCACGGGCCGAAAAAGAAACCGAAGCCCTCGCGCTCACGATCGGCGCGGAAGCGGCCGCCGCGCGCGAAGCCATGGCCGCGCTGGCGAAAGTCGTCGCATCGCTCGACAGCGAGGTCTTGCCGAAGGCGTCGCAAGTCGAAGAGCAACTCCGCGCCGCCTACGCGACTGGCCAGACACCGCTGCAAGAAGTGCTCCGCGCCCGCGACCGCCGGCTCGCCCTGGAGCTCCAGCGCCTCGCGGCGTTGCGCGACTACCACCTCGCCCGCGTGCGGCACGAAGCTGCCGTCGGCAAACCCCGCTCCACGAAATGACTGCGCAACTCGTCATCAAGGCCCTGCTCTCCGGCGCGCTGGTCGTCGGCATCGGCGAACTCGCGCGGCGCAATAATTACGTCGCGGCCATCGTCCACTCGCTGCCGCTCATCTCGCTCCTCGCGCTCATCTGGCTCTACACCGGCACGCGCGACACCGCGCTCATCGCGCGGCACATGACGGGCACGTTCTGGTTCGTCCTGCCGACGCTGCCCATGTTCCTCGCGGTGCCGTGGCTGCTGCGGCGCGGGTGGCATTTCTGGCCCGCCCTCGGCGCGGGCGCGCTGCTCACGTTCGCCCTCTACCTCGTCACCGCCCGGCTGCTGAAGACCGCCGGCATCAATCTTTGAAACTCATCCCAAACCCTATGCTGAAAAAACTCACTCTCACTTTGCTGCCCACGCTCGCGCTCATGGCGGTCGCTTTCGGCGCGGAAAAAGCCGACCCGCAACGCGCGGCGAACACCGTCGTCCTCGATGAGAACGGCGTGAAGAATCTCAAGATCGAAACCGTCGAGACGGAGGAGACGGACTTTGAGGAAACGATCTTCTCCCTCGGACGCATCGAGGCCATCCCGGCAAAGCGCGCGGTCGTTTCGAGCCGCATCTCCGGGCGCGTGATCGAGATCAAGGCGAGCATCGGCGACCTCGTGGAGATCGGGGCGGACGTGGTGAAGATCGAGAGCCGCCAGCCGGGCGATCCGCCGCCAAGCGTGATGCTGAAAGCGCCGCTCAGCGGGCTGGTGTCCGCCAGCGAGTCGCGGCTGGGCGAGCCGGTCGAACCGGACAAGGCGTTGCTGGAAATCACCGACCTCGGCGAAGTTTTTGCCGTGGCGCGTGTGCCGGAACATCTCGCCGGGAAGCTGAAGGCGGGAGCCGTCGCGCACATTCGCG
Organism: Chthoniobacteraceae bacterium; assembly: GCA_040081625.1. Lineage (GTDB taxonomy): Bacteria > Verrucomicrobiota > Verrucomicrobiia > Chthoniobacterales > Chthoniobacteraceae > VFJQ01. The sequence goes on along the minus strand of JBEBGD010000111.1, from coordinate 10,336 downwards.
TCTCCGCGCTGCCCGACGAAAAGTTCGATGGCACGCTGCTGCGCTTCGGCACAGCGGCGGACAAGGAAAGCGGCACGCTCGATGCAGTCTTCCGCCTGCCGAATCCGAGCCTGACGTTGCGCCCGGATATGCGCGCGGAGTTTTCCATCGTGCTCGGGAAACGCGAGGGCGTGGTCACGGTGCCGCGCGCGGCGCTGCAAGGCGACGCGCTCAACCGCTTCGTCTATGTCGAGGACTTCGACCTCAAAAACGCCTTTGTGAAGACGCCGGTCGTGGTCGGTGCGCAGAACGATCGCTTTGTGGAAATCGTCAGCGGCCTGCTGCCGGGCGATAAGGTGGTGACGCGCGGCGCTTACTCGCTGGCTTTCGCGGGCAAGGGCAGCCTGTCCTTGAAAGAAGCGCTCGACGCGGCACACGGGCACGAGCACGCCGCGGACGGCGGAGAACTCACCGACGCGCAAAAGGCCGCGAAAGGCCAGGGCGGGGAAGAAGGGCACGAACACGGCAAGGGCGTGGGGATGCTCACGATCTTTTCGTTTGCGGGCAATGGCCTGCTGCTCGTGCTGCTCATCGTGGCGATGCGGCGCAAGCCGAAGGCGGACGACGAACCCGCCGCGCCCGCGGCCAAGCCGCAGCCCAAGGCGGAGGCGCACTAGGCCATGCTCAACAAGCTCATCTATTTCTCGCTGCACAACCGTGCCGTCGTCATCGGCGCCTCGCTGCTGCTGCTCGTGCTCGGCTTTCAGACGGTGCGGGAACTGCCGGTCGAAGTCTTGCCGGACCTCACGAAACCCACCGTCATCATCCTCACTGAATCGGCCGGCCTCGCGCCGGAGGAGGTCGAGACGAATGTCACGCAGCCCATCGAGAGCGCGCTCATGGGCGTCGCCGGGCTGACGCGCCTGCGCTCGGCTTCCGATGTGTCGCTCTCGCTCATCTATGCCGAGTTTGCGTGGGGCACGGACATCTACAAGGCGCGGCAGTTCGTGCAGGAGCGGATGCAGGGCGTGCGCGAGTCGCTGCCGGAGGGCGTGTCGCCATTCCTCACGCCCGTCGCGTCGCTGATGGGCGAGATCCTGCTCATCGGCATCCGCAGCACAGATGGGAAAGTGCCGGCGATGGAAGTGCGTTCACTCGCGGACTGGACGGTGCGCAAACGGCTCCAGAGCATCCCCGGCATCGCGGAAATCCTGAACATGGGCGGCGGCATCAAGCAGGTGCAGGTGATGCCCGACCCGCACCGCATGGCCGCGCACGAGGTCACGTTCGAGGAACTGAAAACGGCGGCGAAGGAAGCGGCGGGCAATTCGACCGGCGGCTTCATCAACACGGGGCCAACGGAAATCATGGTGCGCAACCTCGCCATGACCGTCCAGCTCGACGACATCGCGCGCACGGTCGTGAAAAAGGTGAACGACCGCGCCATCAGCATCAGCGACGTGGCGAAGGTGGACTGGGGCATCGAGCCGATGCGCGGCGACGCGAGCGTGAACGGCACGCGCGGCGTGGTGATGAGCATCACGAAAGCGCCGGGCTTCGACACCCTCGCGCTCACCGAGCAAATCGAGGCTGCGCTCAAGGAACTCGCGCCCGTGCTGCCCGCGGGAGTCGAGACCATGGTGCTTTTCCGGCAGGGCGATTTCATCGAGCACGCCATCGGCAACCTCAAGGAAGCCATCCGCGATGGCGCCATCATGGTCACGCTGGTGCTGTTCCTTTTCCTGCTGAACTTCCGCACGACGTTCATCTCGCTGATGGCGATGCCGCTCTCGTTCGCCATCACGCTGCTCGTCTTCAAATGGCAGGGCATCTCGGTGAACTCGATGACGCTCGGTGGTCTCGCCGTGGCCATCGGCATGGTCGTGGACGACGCCATCGTTGGCATGGAAAACGTCTGGCGGCGCCTACGCGAAAACGCCTCGCTGCCCAAGCCGCACCCGCGCCTCGAGGTCATCGCGCGTGCCTCGACCGAAGTGCGAAACTCCATCTTCTACGCGACGGTCCTCATCGTCCTCGTCTTCCTCCCGCTGCTCGGCCTGAGCGGCGTCGAAGGGAAGCTTTTCGCACCCATCGCCATCGCGACCATCATCTCGATGATTGCGTCGTTCATCGTCTCGCTCACTGCGATTCCCGTGCTGTGCTGGATGCTGCTGCGGCCCAAGGAAGGCGAGGCGCACAAGGACGGCGCGTTCGTCCGGCTGATGAAATGGGTGCTCGAAAACACGCTGCTGCGGCTCGGCCTGTCGCAGCCGTATCTGCTGCTCGGCGTCGTCGGTCTCATCGTCATCGGCGCGTTCATGCTCTATCCGCAAATGAGCAAGGACTTCCTGCCGACCTTCCGCGAGGAAACCGCGCTCGTCTCCGCGACCGCCGCGCCGGGCACTTCGCTCGACGAGATGAACCGCATCAGCGACGTGATCGAGAGCGAACTGCTCACGATCCCCGAGGTGAAAAAAGTCGGGCGCCGACTCGGACGCGCCGAGCGCGGCGACCACGTCGTGCCCGTGAGCACTTCGGAGTTCGACGTGGATTTCCGCGAAGACCCGAGCACACACAAGGGCGGCGCACCCAAGGGCCGCTCGCGCGCCGAAATTCTCGAGGACGTAAAAATGAAGGCGAAAGGCGTGCCCGGCACGTTCAGCGTGGTGATGGGGCCGCTCGCCGACCGCATCGGCCACATGCTCAGCGGCGTGAGCGCGCCCGTGGCCATCAAGGTCTTCGGCCCCGACCTCGACAAGCTGCGGCAAATCGGCATCGAGATTCAGGCCATCGCGAAAGCCATCCCCGGTTTCCAGGACTGCAAGCTCGACCAGCAATCGTCCATCCCGCAGCTCCGCATCGAACCTGACCGTGACCGCGCGCGCGCCTACGGCATCACGCCGGTGAAGTTGAACGAAACCGTCTCCTCGCTCGTCGGCGGCGAAAAACTCGCCGAGCTGCGCGAAGGCCAGCGCACGGTCGATCTCGTCATGCGCCTGCCGCTCGAATGGCGCGAATCGCCCGAGAAGCTCGCCGAGCTGCCCATCGAAGTCCATGACTCCGGCGGCGACGGCCACATCCAGCGGCTCCCGCTTTCTCTCGTCGCCGACGTGCGCGAGGCGAAAGGCCCGAACGTCATCAACCGCGAAAACTCGCAGCGGCGCTTCGTCCTCGCCATCAAGCCCACGGTGCGCGACGTGGGCGCGCTCGTTTTGCAGATGCAAAAGACCGTCGCGGAAAAAGTGAAGCTGCCCGAGGGCTACTTTGTGACCTACGAGGGCGAGTTCCAGGCGCAGCAGGACGCCACGCGGCGCATCGCCATCCTCAGCGCGGTCATTTTCGTCATCATCGCCTTCCTGCTCTACGGCTACTTTCGCACGCCGTTCTTCGCCGCGCAGGTCATCTGCGACATCCCGCTCGCGCTCGTCGGCGGGCTGATCTTCACCTATTTCAAGCTCGGGAACATCAGCATCGCCACGCTCGTCGGCTTCATCGCCGTGGCCGGGGTCGCCGCGCGCAACTCGATCATGCTCATCAGCCACTACCTGCACCTCATGCAGCACGAGGGCGAGGATTTCACCAAGGCGATGGTCATCCGCGGCACGAAAGAGCGCCTCGTCCCCGTGCTCATGACCGCGCTCGCCGCCGGCATCGGCCTCGTCCCGCTCGTCCTTGCCGCCGATCAGCCGGGCAAGGAAATCCTGCATCCCGTCGCCGTCGTCATCGTCGGCGGACTCATCACCAGCACGCTGCTCGGCTTGGGCGTCACCCCGACGGTCTTCTACACCTTCGGCCGCAAAGCCGCAGCGAACGCCATCGCCAACGAAGCCCCCGCCTCGCACTGAAAAATCTCCGCCGTGATGCCGGTTTGGACACCGCGGCGGTCCACAACTTCCAAACCAAAACAACAAAACCGAAAAACAAACCACATGAAGTCCATCGCACTGAAACTCATCGCCGCGCTCGCGCTCACCGTCCCGGCCTTCGCCGCGGAGAAGGACCACAAACACGAAAAGAAAGTCGCCGGCCCGAACGGCGGCATGGTCATCACGGCCGTCGAGCCGCACCTGGAATTCCTTGTCACCAAGGACCGCAAAGTCGAAATCACCGCGCTGACCGAAGACCTCAAGCCCGCCAAGCTCAGCGGCCAGGTCATCGCCGTCACCGCCGGCGACCGCGCCAAACCGACGAAGCTCGAGTTCAAGGAAGACGGCGGCAAGCTCGTCTCCACGAATGCGCTCCCGGCGGGCAACGACTTCCCCGTCTCCGTGAGCATCAAGCCAAGCGCGAGCGGCAAGGCGGTCTATGCGAAGTTCAACCTGAACCTCGAGAAGTGCCCGACGTGCAAATACCAGGAATACGCCTGCATCTGCGCGCACGAGGACGAGAAGAAGACCGAGAAGAAGAAGTAACCGCCGCTGCGAATCGGGGAGCGGACCACCGCGTCCGCTCCCCGGCTCTGGACCGAAGATCATGAAGCCGCACGCACATTCGTTCGCGCCGGTCGTGAAATCTTCACCCGGCGTCCGCCGTGACCCTTTCCGATGCCTGCCGAAACATTTTTAGCAGCCGTGCGGGTCGGCCCGGTGCGCCTGCGGTGGCTGCACACCGGCGCTGCTCAAGGCCGCTTGGCGCGATGGCGAAAGGAGCGAACGGTGGTATGAACGGCCACATTTCAAAAGTGCTGCCCCGGCTTTTCCTCGCGGTCGCGATCACGGGGTCGGTTATCGCGGCGGAAGAGCCGCAACCGAATGAGCTGACCGCGCTTGAGGTCAAGATGGGACGCGTGTTGGAAGGCACTGCGCCCACGTCGATTTCAGTCAGCCCGGACCGCACGCGGATCGCCTTTTTTCGCAAGTCCGCGGAGGGCGACAAGTGGTGGCTCGTCGTCGATGACATCGAGGGCAAAAAATACGACGCGGTCGGAAAGATGGACCCGCTATTCAGCCCCGACAGCCAGCGCGTCGCATTCGTGGCCGGCCGCAAGAGTCGCAAGGTGATCGTCGTCGATGGCGTGGAAGGAAAAGAATACGAGGCCGTTGGTCGCGTGACGTTCAGCCCCGACAGCAAGCGTTTCGTGCATCTCGCCGAGCGGGGCGACGAGAGTTTCCTCGTCGTCGATGGCGTCGAGCAGCCGGCGTTTGACGGCTTGCACGCCTCCGGCCCGGTCTTCAGCCCGGACAGCCAGCGGCTCGGCTACGTCGCAAAGCGCGGGGTGAAATGGCTGGCGATTGTCGATGGAAAAGTGGGCAAGGAATACGATGGCGGAGGCGAACTCGTTTTCGGTCCCGACAGCAAACATTGGGCGCACATGGCGGGCCAGGCCGGTAGTGTGCTCGTGGTGCTCGATGGGGTCGAGAGCGAGCCATACGACGGCTTCCTGCGCGAGACTACGCTCGTGTTCACATCGCCTCACACGGTTGAGGCGATCGTGCATCGGAACCGGCAGATCCTCCGCATCTCGCTCACCAATCTGCTGAAGTAACATGGCCCACGATCACGGACATTCCACCAGCGGAGAAGGCGGACATTCGCACGGGCACAGCCATGGCGGCGAAGGCGGGAATCTCGCGCTGCCGTTTTTCCTCAACCTCGGCTTCGCCATTCTCGAAGTCGTCGGCGGCCTCTGGACCAACAGCCTCGCCATCCTGACCGACGCGCTGCACGACGCCGGCGATACTGCATCCATCGGCGTCGCGTGGTTTTTGCAACGCGTCGCCCGCCGCCGCAGCGATGCCACTTTCACCTACGGCTACCGCCGCTTCTCGGTGCTCGGCGCGCTCATCACGGGCCTCGTGCTGCTCGCCGGACTCGTCTTCATCATCGGCAAAGCCGTGCCGCGGCTCTTCGCGCCGGAGCCGGTGCAAGCGCCGGGCATGATCGTCCTCGCGATCATCGGCATCGCCGTGAATGGCGCCGCCGTGCTGCGCCTGCGCGGCAGCAGCAAGCTCGAGGAAAAAGTCGTGAGCTGGCACTTGCTCGAAGACGTGCTCGGCTGGGTCGCCGTGCTCGCCGGCAGCATCGCGATGGCGTTGTGGGGACTGCCGATCCTCGATCCGCTTCTCTCCATCGCGATCTCGCTCTTCGTGCTCTGGAACGTGATCCGCAGCATGAAGCGCGTCTTTCTCGTCTTCCTGCAAAGCGCGCCCGCCTCATTCGACGCGGCGAAATTTTCCGAGGAAGTCGCGACGCTGCCCGGCGTGCAGTCGATCCATCACACGCACAGTTGGTCCATCGACGGCGAGCGCCACGTCTTCTCGACGCACCTCGTCCTCCCGCGCAGCGCCAGCGCCGAAGACGCCAGCACGGCGAAGCTGCGCGTCCGCGAGTTGCTCGAGCCGCACGATTTCGAGCACATCACCATCGAGACGGAACTCGAAGGCGACGCGTGCCAGTCCGAACGCGAAAAGATTCCATGAACCATCCGCACGATCACGAAGCCGACGCCTCACCCGCACAATCTCCCGCCGCGCTGCCCGTTTCCGAGCGGCGCACGGAACTCGCCGTCAGCGGGATGGATTGTTCGGAAGAAATCGCGGTGCTCGAAAGCGTGCTCAAGCCGTTGCCCGGCGTGCGCGGGCTGAGCGTGAATCTCATCGCCAGCCGCGTCACCATCGCGCACGACGCGAGCGTGACCGGCGAGACATTGATCGCGGCCATCGAGCCGACGGGCATGAAAGCGCGGCTCGCTGGCAGCGCGCCGGACGAACACGGGGGCGAAGCGAACCGCACGCGCGCGCTGCTCGTGGGCGCAGCCGGGCTGCTCACCGGGCTGGGCTTGGTGCTGCACTGGACGAAGGCCGCGCCCGCGCCGGTGCTCATCGCGATCAATGCTGCGGCGATCGTGGCGGGAGGCTGGTTCATTTTCCCGAAGGCCATCGCTGCCGCGCGCCGTTTCGCGCCGGACATGAATCTGCTCATGCTCGTCGCCGTCGTCGGCGCGGCGGTCATCGGCGAGTGGAGCGAAGGCGCAGCGGTTACTTTCCTTTTCGGCGTCTCCGAATTGCTGGAGGCGTTCAGCGTGCAGCGGGCGCGGCGGGCCATCGAATCGCTGCTCGCTCTCGCGCCCGAGACGGCGCTGGTGAAGCGTGGCGAGGAATTCGTGGAGGTGCCTGTCGCGAACGTGAAGCTCGATGAAATCGTCGCCGTGAAATCCGGCTCGCGCGTGCCGCTCGATGGCGAGGTGACGTCGGGCGCATCGGCGGTGAATCAAGCGCCGATCACCGGCGAGTCGATGCCGGTGGAGAAGAAAGTCGGCGACGGCGTTTTCGCGGGCACGATCAATGGCGAAGGCGCGCTCGAAGTCCGCGTCACCAAAGCGAGCGGCGACACGATGCTCGCGAAGATCGTGCGGCTCGTCGGCGAGGCGCAGGCGCAGAAGGCTCCCGCGCAGCGGTTCGTGGATGTCTTCGCGCGCTACTACACGCCTGCGGTCATGGCCGTGGCATTGATCGTCCTGCTCGTGCCGCCGCTGCTTTTCGGGGGCGCGTGGGGCGTGTGGTTTTACCGCGCGCTCGTGCTGCTCGTCATCGCGTGTCCGTGCGCGCTCGTCATTTCCACGCCCGTCTCGATCGTCTCCGGCCTCACCGCGATGGCGCGGCGTGGCGTGCTCATCAAAGGCGGCGCGCACCTCGAATCCATCGGCAAACTGCGCGCGCTCGCCGTGGATAAGACCGGCACGATCACCGAAGGCAAACCGCGCGTCGCGAAGGTCGTGACGTTGAAGGGCGCCGAGGAGGAGATCGTGCGCATCGCCGCTGGCATCGACACGCACTCCGAACATCCGCTCGCCCTCGCCGTCGTCGCTTACGCCACGGAGCGGAAGATCATTTTCGAGCGCAGCGAAGATTACCAGTCGCTCAGCGGTCGCGGAGCGGAAGCGACCATCGCCGGGCATCGTTACTTCGTCGGCAATCACCGCTTCGCGCACGAACTCGGCATCTGCACGCCGGAGGTCGAGCAGCGCCTCGCGGAGATCGAAGCCGCGGCGCAATCGGTCGTCGTCGTCGGCCACAAGCCGCACGCCGACTGCGCTGGCGAAGTGCTCGGCATCCTCGCCATCGGCGATACGATCCGCGCCCACGCCGCCGACGCGCTGCGCGCCATTCACGCGGCGGGCGTCGAGAAAGTCGTGATGCTCAGCGGCGACAACCAGCGCACCGCCGACGCCATCGCGAAGCAGGCCGGCATCGACGAAGCCCACGGTGACCTTTTGCCCGACGACAAGATCGCCCGCATCCGCGAACTCACCGCAAAGTTCAAACACGTCGGCATGATCGGCGACGGCGTGAACGACGCGCCCGCGATGGCCGCGGCGAGCATCGGCATCGCGATGGGCCAGGCCGGCACCGACACCGCGATCGAAACCGCCGACGTGGCGCTGATGCAGGACGACCTCGGCAAAGTCGCCGAAGCCATCGCGCTCGGGCGGCGCACCGTCGGCATCATACAGTTCAACATCGCCTTCGCCCTCGCGATCAAAGCCGTCTTCCTCGTCCTCGCGCTGCTTGGCTACACGAGCCTGTGGCTCGCCATCCTCGCGGACACGGGCGCGACGCTGCTGGTCATCGCCAACGCGCTCCGCTTGCTCAAAGCGCCCAAGTCCTGAGCCGCCGTGCAACGCCCGCGAAAACCGAAGAAGCCGAAGAAAGGACATCCGTCCGCGCCAGCCGTGATGAGCCGACGCGACAGATGGGGACTCTTCGCCTGGGTGTTCGGAGCCCTCGTCCTCATTCTCGGATGGTTCCACATCTACACGACCACAAGGGCGGCGCGGCACCTCGACCGGGTCATCAACCGCTGGAGCGCTGAGTTTCATCTCAACTCCGAGCAAGCCAGCCGCGTGCGCGCTATCGAGCGCAATTTCCACGGCAGCGGCAATCCCTTCCTGCTTCGCTCGCACAGCCCGGAGGAAATGCGCGCCCACCATCAAGAAGTCGCCGACACGATGAACCCCGACGACCGCGAACGCTTTCTCAAAGCGGAGGAAGGGCGCAAGAACCACCGCTAACCGCATCGTTCCCTTGACGCGCCCCCTCCCGCCGACGATCCGAGGAACGCGAAAAAATAGCGGCTACCGCCCATCGAGATCGACATGACGCAATCGCAGCGCATTTACGATCACTGAGACGGAGCTGAGGCTCATCGCCGCGCCGGCGATCATCGGGCTGAGCAGTAGGCCGAAGAACGGATAGAGCGCACCGGCGGCAATGGGGATGCCGGCGGCGTTGTAGATGAAGGCGAAGAAGAGGTTCTGGCGGATGTTGCTCATCATCGCGCGGCTGAGGCGGATGGCTTTTTCGATGCCGCGAAGGTCGCCTTTGAGAAGCGTGATGCCGGCGCTTTCCATCGCCACGTCGGTGCCGGTGCCCATCGCGATGCCGACATCGGCGGCGGCGAGCGCGGGCGCGTCGTTGATGCCGTCGCCGGCCATCGCGACGACATGGCCTTGCTCGCGCAATTTGCGCACGCGCTCGTTTTTGCGCTGCGGCTCGACGCCGGCTTCGACTTCATCGATGCCGAGCTTCCCCGCGACGGCGCGCGCGGTGCGCTCGTTGTCGCCGGTGAGCATGATCACTTTGATGCCGAGCTGATGCAGGTGCGCGATGGCGTCGGCGGTCGATTCCTTGATCGGATCGGAGACGGCGAGGACGCCCGCAGCCCTGCCGTCGATCGCGACGAACACCGCGCCGTGGCCTCGCTCTTGCAGCTCCGCGGCTTGGCGTTCGAGATCCTCCAGACCGCTCACGCCCTGGCTTTGCAGAAAGGGCGCTTTGCCGATGAGGATGCGACGGCCATTGACTTCGCCACTCACACCGCCGCCGGTGCTCGACTCGAAATTGCGGACTTCGCCGGGCTTGATGCCTCGCTCGTCCGCGCCGCGCACGATTGCGGCGGCGAGCGGATGCTCGCTGTGTGCTTCAACAGCCGCGGCGGCGGTGAGCAGCTCTGACTCGGAGACTCCCGCGGAGGGAATGACGTTCGTCAGGCGCGGTTTTCCTTCCGTGAGCGTGCCCGTTTTATCCACGACGAGCGTGTCCACTTTTTCCACCCGCTCGATGGCCGCGGCATCCTTGATGAGCACGCCGGCCTGCGCGCCGCGGCCAACGCCGACCATGATCGACATCGGCGTGGCGAGCCCGAGCGCGCACGGGCAAGCAATGATCAGCACCGCGACGGCATTCACGATGGCGTAGGCAAATCGCGGCTCCGGTCCGAGCCACGCCCACAGCGCGAAGGTAAGCAGCGCCAGGCCGATTACCGCCGGCACAAACCAACCCGCGACCTTATCCGCGAGCCCTTGGATCGGCGCGCGGCTGCGTTGCGCCTGCGCGACCATGTCGATGATCTGCGAGAG
>JBEBGD010000110.1:0-18592 GCA_040081625.1 Chthoniobacteraceae bacterium | reverse complement strand
CCACGACACCGCTCGTCCCCACCCCCGTGCCCGCGCCGGCGGTCCCGACGACGGTCAGCGTCCCGCCGGTGCCGGTCGAGATGAGGCTGCCGATGATTGAGCGGACGCCGGGGTTCACGCTCGCCGGGTTCGGCCCGCCCGTGCCGGTCACGGTCACCGTGCCTCCGGTAGAAAGGATCGTCGCGCCGGTGCGCACGTCCACGCCGGTATTCGTCGAGCCCACCGCGTCGCCGCCGGTGCCCGTGACCGCGACCGTGCCCGCCGAGGTGATCACCGAAGAAGCGCCGATCATGTAAATGCCGGAACTTTCGCCCGCCGTCCCGCCGGTGCCGCCCACGCCGGTCACCGCCACATCGCCGCCGTGGGAAGAGATCACCCCTCCGTCGAAGAGGATGCCGACACTCGCGTTGCCGTTGGTCGAGTTGCCCCCGAGGCCGGTGATGCTGGCCAGTTCCCCCACGTCGGCGCCGCCGGAAATGAAGGCCCCATTGCTCAGCCGCAGGCCATGCTGCGAGCCGGCCCCGTTGCCCCCCGAGGCGGTGATCGTGAGGATGCCGCCTTCCCCCACATCCACCGTGCCGGAGTTGAGATCGATCCCGATGAAGCTGCCCGTCGTGGTCCCCGCCGCGTTCGCCGAGAGCGTCAGGTTGCCATTCCCGGTGGAAATGACCGACCCGGCCGAGAAGACGATGTCGCGCAGCGTCGTGAGCGTGATCGCCCCGAAGCCGGCTGTGGAGAGGTTCGCCGAGTCGCGCACGTCGATCGTGCCGCTCGCAAAGGCGGTGAGGTTCCGGCCCGACCCGAGCGCGATCGTGGCGCCGAAAAAAGTCAGCGCGTTGAACGGGCTCGCGACCGAACCGAAGGTGAGATCGGCGGTGAGATCCGGGAGCGACAGGACCACCACGTTGTCCGCCGCGGTGCCGCGGTTGAGCGCGACCGTGGCGAGCGGGTTCGCGAACTGGACGGTCGGAATCGACGTGCTGCTCAACTGCGAGAGGGTATCGCCCGGCGTTCCGTCGTCCAGCAGCACTCCCACGCCCGCGGCGGGCAGGTTGAAGATGATGTCGTTCGCACTGCCGAAGTCGGTGATCAGCCCAAGGCCGGTGAAGTTCAGCGTTCCGAAACTGGCCAGCACCACGTTGCCATCGTTCGTGTTGGTGAAGTTGTAAGTCACCAGAGACTGCAGACCCCCGGCGATCTCGATCGAATCGTCCCCGGCTCCGCCGTCCGCGCCGCCAGCGAAGAAAATGCCGCCGGACGGCATGGGGTTGCCGCCACTCAGATCCAGCACCAGCACATCCGTCCCGGCGAGCGCGTCGAAGGTGATCGTGCCAGTGATCGAGGCGAAGGGCACATCCACCGTGTGCGTATCCACCTGGGTCGTGCCGGGCCCGGCGCCGAGCAGATTGTCCAGATCGCTGATCCGCACATTTGCTCCCATCAAGACGATCGTGATCACGTCGTCGTTGCCGCTGCCGGCGACGAGGAGATCTCCCGCGGTCAAGGTGATGAGCGTGTCGGACCCGGGCAGGGCGAAGCCATCCGCAAATGCACCCACCCGGATCACGCCGCCGCCTTCCGAGGCAAACGTCCCGAAAAAGTTCATGTTCGCAGCATCCACGTCCACGCGGAAGAGCGCGGTCGAGGCCGTGGCGCCGATGCCGCTGTTGGTGGAATTGATCGTGCCGACGACGCCGGTGGTGCCGTCGCCGAAGGTGATCGCGCCCGCATCGGCCAGGAGGCCGCTGTCCCAATCCGGGCTCTTCACCACGTAGTGTCCGTTGCTCAGCGCGGTCACTTCCACCGGGCCGCTGAAGTCGTAGCCGAGATGGTCGTTTTCCGTGCTGCCGACGAGGCTGTTCGCGGCGCTCACCGCGCCCACGACGCCGGTCGTGCCGTTGCCCCAAGTCACCGCGCCAGTGTCGGCGATCGCGCCATTGTCCCACTCGTAGCTGACGACCACGTAGTTTCCGTTCGTCAGCGCCGTCACGCCGGCGCCGACGCGGTCGTTTGGCGTGTTGCCGACGAGGCTATTCCCCACGCCCACCAAGCCGGTGACGCCGGTGGTGCCGTTGCCCCAGGTCGCGGCTCCTTGTTGGAAGTTCCACAGCGGGCTGCGCACCACGTAGTTGCCGTTGGTGAGCGCGACTGCGCCGCTGCCGACTCGATCGAGCGTGTCGCCGACCAGGCTATTCGCCGAGGTGATACTGCCGGAGATGCCAGTCGTCCCGTCACCCCAGGTCGCGGCACCGCCATTGAAAGAACCGCCATTGTCCCATTCCGGGCTGAGCACCACGTAGTTTCCATTGGTCAGCGCCACCACGCCGGAGTTGCTGACCTGATCTGCCGACGTGCTCCCGACCAGACTATTGCCCGAACTTACCACGCCGGAGATGCCGGTGGTGCCGTCGCCCCACGTCGCGGCACCGACGAAAGTCGCGGCTCCGCCGGAGTTCCACGATGGGCTGAGGACCACGTAGTTGCCATTGCTCAGCACCACGCCGGAGTTGCTGACCTGATCTGCCGACGTGCTCCCGACCAGACTATTGCCCGAACTTACCACGCCGGAGATGCCGGTGGTGCCGTCGCCCCAAGTCGCCGCGCCCGCATCGCCGACCGCGCCGTTGTCCCAAAGTGAGCTCAGCACCACATAGTTTCCGTTGGTCAAGGCGAAGGCATTGCTGCCGACCTGATCGAACGCCTGGCTGCCGACCAGGCTATTGGCCGCGCTCACTCCGCCGATTACGCCTGCGGTGCCACTGCCCCACGTCGCGGCGCCCGCTTCAGGCACAGCGCCGTCATTCCACCGAACGGAGAGCACGACGTAGTTGCCATTGCTCAGCGCCCGCAGGCCGGACCCCACTTGATCACTATTGGTGGATCCCACGAGGCTGTTCACGGCGCTCACGGAGCCGGAGACGCCAGTCGTGCCGCTGCCCCACGTCGCCGCGCCTGCATCGAGCGCCGCGCCGTTGTCCCAGAAGATGCTCGAGACCACGTAGTTGCCATTGTTCAGCACGATCAAACCGCCCGCAGCATTGAAGCCGACCTGATCGCCCGCCGTGGTGCCCACGAGGCTATTCGCCGCGCTCACCGCCCCGACCGTGCTGCCGTTGCTGCCGTTGCCCCACGTCACAGCGCCGGCATCGATCGCGCCGGTGTTGTCCCAATTGAAGCTGGTCACCACGTAGTTGCCAGTATTGCCGAGCGGAAGGATGGAGCTGCCCACCGCGTCACCCGCCGTGCTGCCCACGAGGCTGTTCGTCGCGTCCACCGCCCCGAAGCTGCCGCTGATCCCGTTGCCCCAGGTCGCCGCGCCCACCGACGCACCCCCGCCATCCTTCCAAAGCGAGCTGCCCACCACATAGTTTCCGTTGCTCAGCGCCGTCACCCCACCCGCGCCGCCGACGATGTCGTTCGCGGTCGTGCCCACCAGGCTGTTCGTCTGGCTCACCGTGCCGGAGATGCCCGTCGTGCCACTGCCCCACGTCACCGCGCCAGCGTCGAACAACCCTCCATTGTCCCAACCCGGGCTGCTCACGACAAAGTTGCCGTTGGTCAGCGCCGTCACTCCGCCGAAGCCCACCTGATCGCTGGCCGACGAGCCGTGCAATTCGGAGATCAGCGCGCCAGTCGCTCCATTAAAAAGATAAACCGCCCCCGTATCCGGGCCGTTGAAATCGTCGAACGGCGACGTGATCACGACATTCCCGGTGCTCAAGACCACGAGATCGAATCCAAACTGATTGCCCGGTGCGGGGTGAGGATCGACGAATTGCGAAAACGCTGCCGCCGGTGCGATGCGGGATTCGAGCGGCTCTACGAAGAAAGGGGCCTTGGCACGACGAACGCGGGAGATCGGGATTTTCACAGGGCAGGTGGGTTTTCGGTCGGTCACATACCGATTTGCGTGCCCGCCGCGCAGAAATGTTTGCTCTCGCGCATCATGCGACCTCTCCCCCTGCTCGCCACCGCCGGCTTAACCGGCCGATGGATCGAGGCGATCCAGCGCCGCGTTCCCGACTACAAAGCGAACCGTTCCGGCAGCCCCACGCCGACGCCGAACCCGTCGGTCTTTTGGGCGCACTGCGCGCTCGGAATCCCCGCGATCGCCTACGAACCCGGCGACGAAATCGACCGCGCCCTGCTCGCGCAGATCGCCGCCGGCGCGGCGGAGGAGATGATGAAGCTGCTAATTTCTCTCAAGGACGACGCGACTTCGCGGTGATTGAAGCATGAAGTTCCCCATCGCTCTCGCCGCCCTCGTCGTCGTCGCATCCGCCGCGGAAACGCCCACGTCTATCGGCTCGCGACGCGAGCTTTTCGTGGACGATGCCTTGATCGAACGCGTGAGCGGCGGCGCGACGCTGCGGCTGCATCACCCGGAGCCGCGCGAGATTGCGCTCGTGCATGACGCGCCGTGGGAAGGCAGCGGGAGCGGCTACCACAGCGTGTTCAAGGACGGCGATCGCTACCGGATGTATTACAAGGCGTGGCAGCTCGACGTGACGGCGGCGGGTGTGAAGACGAACGCGCATCCGCTCCTCTGCTGCTATGCGGAGAGCGACGACGGCATCCGCTGGCGCAAGCCGGAGCTGGGGATCAATGAGTTCAACGGCTCGAAGGCGAACAACATCGTGATCGCGAGCGGAATGATCGGCGAGGTGAACGCGGACGCGGGGCATCCGGCGATTTTCAAGGACGACAATCCCGCCGCGCCGCCGGACGCGCGCTACAAGGCGATCCTCCGCTCGAACAGCCCGAAGGGATTGCTCGCCTTCAAGTCGGCGGACGGGCTGCGCTGGTCGCCGATGCAGACGGCGCCGGTGATCACGGCGGGCGCGTTCGATTCGCAAAACCTCGCGTTTTGGGATGCGGCGCGCGGGGAGTATCGCGCCTACTGGCGCATCTTCACCGGCGGCGTGACGGATGAGAAGAACTGGAAGCCCGAGGGGCATCGCGCGATTCGCACGGCAACCTCGAAGGACTTCCTGCGCTGGGAGAATCAGGCCGACCTCACCTACACGGACTCGCCGAGCGAGCAGCTCTATACGAACCAGATCAAGCCCTATCACCGCGCGCCGCATGTGCTGATCGGCTTCCCGACGCGCTACGTCGAGCGCGGCTGGTCGGAGTCGATGCGCGCACTGCCAGAGCGCGAGCACCGCGAGCTGCGCGCAAAGGCGAGCCCGCGCTACGGCACGGCGATCACCGAGGGCCTGCTCATGGCCAGCCGCGATGGCGTGCGCTTCAAGCGCTGGAACGAAGCCTTCATGCGGCCCGGCATCGAGCGCGAAGGGACGTGGAATTACGGGCAGCAATACATCGCGTGGCACGCGGTCGAGACGAAGTCCGCGCTCGCGGGCGCGCCGAACGAGCTCTCGTCCTACTCCGGCGAGGACTACTGGACCGGCACGAGCAGCGCCGTGCGCCGCTACACGCTGCGGCTCGATGGCTTCGTCTCGGCGAGCGCGCCGATGCGCGGGGGCGAACTCGTGACCAAGCCGATCACGTTTACCGGCAGCAAGCTGACGCTGAACTTCTCCACCTCCGCCGCCGGCAGCGTGCGCGTGGAGATCCAGGACGCGGCCGGCAAGCCGCTGCCCGGCTTCGCGCTCGACGATTGCGAGGAGACCTTCGGCGACGCGATCGAGCGCATCGTCGCGTGGAAGGCCGGATCCGACGTGAGCGCGCTGGCAGGGAAGCCGGTGCGGCTGCGTTTCGAACTGAAGGACGCGGACGTGTTCGCCTACCAATTCAAATAGCTGCCAGTCGCCGCGCGGCGCGCCCTACACTCCCCAATGCCCCCGATCACCCGTCGTTCCTTCGTCAAATCCGGCGCGCTTGCTGTCGGCGCCGCCACCTTTCACATCGCCTCCGGCCTGCGCGCGCAGAGCCCGAATGAAAAGTTCACCGTCGGCATCATCGGCCCCGGCGGGATGGGCTCGAGCCATCTGCGCGGGCTGGCGCGATTGTCGGAAGTGAACATCGCCGCCGTGTGCGACGTGGACTCGAATCGGCTCGGCATCGCCGTGAAGAACGTCGAACTCGCCGGCAAGCCGACGCCGCGCGGGGAGACGGATTTGCGCCGTGTGCTCGACGACAAGTCGATCGACGCCGTCTTCATCGCCACGCCGGACCACTGGCACGCGCCTGCGGCGCTGCTCGCGATCGATGCCGGCAAGCACGTCTATGTGGAGAAGCCTGCGTCGCACAACATCCGCGAAGGCCGCCTGATGATCGAAGCCGCGCGGCGCAACAAGCGCGTGGTGCAGGTCGGCACGCAGTCGCGCAGCGCCGTGCATGTGAAGAGTGCGATCGAAAAACTGGCGGCGGGCGCGATCGGCGACGTGCTCACGACGAAAGTCTGGAACAGCCAGCTTCGCCGCGACATCGGCAAACAGCAGCCCGCGCAGCCGCCGGCGACGCTCGACTTCGACCTCTGGCTCGGGCCCGCGCCGGTCGAGCCGTATCGCTCCAATCTGCTGCACGCTTCGTGGCGCTGGTTCCATGCGTTCGGCGCGGGCGACATGGGCAACGACGGCGTGCATGACATCGACCTCGGCGTGTGGGGCCTCGGCGTCGGCCTGCGGCACCCGAGCCGCATCGCTGCGCTCGGCGGGAAGTATTTCTTCGATGACGACCAGGAGTTCCCGGACACGCAGAACGTGCTTTTCGAATACGACCTCGGCGGCGGGAAGAAGAAGCAGCTCATCTACGAGCAACGCCTCTGGTCGCCTTACGTGCAGGAAGGCCACGAGAACGGCGACGCTTATTACGGCACGAACGGCTGCCTCGTGCTCGGCAAAGGCAAAGGCTGGCAGATGTTCGGCAAACGCAACGAGCCGGGCGAGGCGATGCAGGGGAAGATCGATCTCGACGCGCATCACCAGAATTTCTTCGACTGCATCCGCACCGGCGCGCGGCCGAATGCGGACATCGAGATCCACCACTACTCGGCGTGCCTCTGCCACCTCGGGAACATCGCGACGCGCGTCGGGCGAACGCTCAACTTCGACGGGAAGGCGGAGAAATTCATCGGCGACGATGAGGCGAACAAACTCGTGGGCCGCGAGTATCGCAAAGGCGGGCACTGGGCGGTGCCGAAGGGCGCGTGAAACGCAGAACGTTCATCTCCGTGGCGACGGTCGGTGCTGCGTTGCGCGCGGCACCACCCTCCCTCGCGGGCGAACTCGGCGTGACGACTGGCTCATTCATGAAGCATCTCACGATCGAGCCGCAGCCCGGGAAGCTGCGTCTGCTCGATCTGCCGCGGCGGATGCGCGACGAACTGGACATGCGCGTGATCGACCTGATGACAGCGACGCTCGCCTCGATGGAACCGGCGTATCTCGACAAGCTGCGCACGGCGGCGGACAGCGCGGGCTGCGTGCTGACGAACCTCAAGATGAATCAAGCGGGCCTCGATCTCGCGAGCCCCGACGTGGCGCTCCGGCGGCGATCGCTCGATGAATACAAGCAGACGATCGAATCGGCTGCGCGGCTCGGCGTGCGCTGGGTGCGGCCCGCGACGCCGGGGAAGCGGCAGGACTTGAAGCTGCTCGCGAGCGGGTTGCGCGAACTGATGGACTTTGCGGCGCCGAAGGGCATCGCGCTGCTGATCGAGAACAACGGCTGGATGAAGGACGATGCGGACGCGATCCCGGCGGTGATCCGTGAAGCCGGCCCCGCGCTGCGCGCGCAGCCAGACACCGGCAACTGGGCCGACGCGGTGCGCTACGACGGACTCGCGAAGGCGTTTCCATTTGCGGCGACGTGCGATTTCAAGGCGCTCGCGATCGACGCCGACGGCGGACACAAGGCCTACGATCTCAAGCGGTGCTTCCAGATCGGCTGGGACGCCGGCTTCCGCGGGCCGTGGTGCTTCGAGCATTTCCACGCGGACCTCGACACGCTCTTCCGTGAGCTGGGTTGGTTGCGCGATCGCCTACGCGCTTGGATGGCGGGAAAGCGGTGACGCCTCCGGCAGCGGCTGCATAACGTGGCGGCGATGAAATTCTTCCTCACTCTCCTCTCACTCGCCGCGTGCGCCTTCGCCGCGGACCGGCCAAACATTGTGTGGATCGTCGGCGAAGACATGGGCCCCGAGCAGGGGTGCTATGGCGACGCGCAGGCGATCACGCCGGTCATGGACAAGTTTGCGTCGCAGGGCGTGCGCTACACTCATTGCTACACGCACACCGCGGTGTGCGCGCCGACGCGCAGCGGATGGATCACGGGGCAGTATCCGATCAAGATGGGCTCGATGCACATGCGCTCGGTGCTGAAGAATCCGCCGGTGACGTTCACGAAGATCCTGCGTGACGCGGGCTATCACGTCGCGTGGCCGGGGAAGACGGACTTCAACTTCAAGGTGCCCGACGACTTCTGCGACTCGAAGGAGAACTGGTGGAAGGAGGACAAGCCGCTCAAGCAGCCGTTCTTCGCCTACGCGAACTTCACGCAGAGCCACGAGTCGCAGGTGCGCAACGACGGCGCGAAATACGCCGCGAACACGAAGCGGCTCACGCCCGCGCAGCGACATGATCCGGCGAAGGTCGTGGTGCCGCCGTTTTATCCCGACGCACCCGAGGTGCGCGAGGAGATCGCGCGCTACTACGATCTCGTCACGGCCGTGGATTACGAAATGGGCGACGTGCTCGCATGGCTCGATAAACAGGGGCTCGCGGAGAACACGATCGTGTTCATCACCGGCGATCACGGACGCGGCATGGCGCGCTACAAGCGCTGGTGCTACGAGACCGGCGTGCATGTGCCGCTGCTCGTGCGGTGGCCGGGTCAGCTCAAGC
The DNA here is from genome assembly GCA_040081625.1 of Chthoniobacteraceae bacterium. Taxonomy (GTDB): domain Bacteria; phylum Verrucomicrobiota; class Verrucomicrobiia; order Chthoniobacterales; family Chthoniobacteraceae; genus VFJQ01. The sequence goes on along the minus strand of JBEBGD010000110.1, from coordinate 9,782 downwards.
CGGGCACGGTGAGCGATGAACTCGTGACGTTTCTCGATCTCTCGGCGACGGCGGTCGATCTCAGCGGGACGAAGGTGCCGGAGAGTTTCGATGGGCAGGTGATCGTCGGCCCGCGCAAGGCGGCGCCGCGCAAATATGTGCCGGCTGCGCGCGATTACATGGACGAGACTTATGACCGCATCCGCAGCGTGCGCGACGCGCGCTTCCGCTACATCCGCAACTACGCGCCGGAGCTGCCGTATGCGCAGATCATCGGCTACATGGAGATCGGCAGGACGATGCAGGTGTGGCGGCAGTGGAACGCCGAGGGGAAACTGAACGATGTGCAGAAGCTCTTCTTCGCGCCGACCAAGCCGAAGGAGGAACTCTACGAGACCGAGGTCGATCCATACGAAGTGAAGAACCTCGCCGGCGATCCGAAGTATGCCGCCAAGCTCGCGGAGCTGCGCGCCGCGTGCGAGGCGTGGGTCGTGAAGATGAACGACATGGGCGCCATCCCGGTCGAGAAGCTCATCGCCGACGGCGTGATCGAGCCGCGCGACTCGAAGTATGAGGAGCGGAAAAAGAAGGGCGCCGCCGCGGTGAAGGAGGAGCTGAAGAAGCAGTAGCGAACCGCGCTACTTCCCGAGCGCCAGCCGATCCGCGAGCCGCTGCGGCAGGCCAGCGGCGACGATCTTGTCCTGCGCGGTCCAGATGTCGTATTCGATCCGGCGCAGCTCGACGAGGTTCTTGTCCGGGTAGTAGAGGCAATACGCCGCGTGCCAGTCCCCATCGCGCGGCTGGCCGACGCTGCCGACGTTGATGAAATACTTTTTGCCCTGCTCGATGGTGAGCTTGTCGAGCACCTGGCTCTTCACGCTGCCATCGCGGATGTAGGCGCGCGGCGCGTGCGTGTGTCCGTAGAAGCAGAGCCCGGTGTGCTGGTAGTTGAAGCTCGCCGCGGCATCGAGCTGGTTGAAGACGTAGCCCCACTTGTGCGGCGTATCGAGCGTCGCGTGGACGATCGTGAAGTCGCGCACCTGACGCACCATCTTGAGGTCGCGCAGCCACTGTTTGTCCTCGTCGTTGAGCTGGCGGCGCGTCCAGTTGATCGCCTCCTCGGCGAGTGGATTGAAGCCGGTGAGGTCCTCGGTCATCGAGGCCTGCTCGTCGTGATTGCCCTTAACCACGGGACACTCGAGCCCGCGCACGATGTCCAGGCACTCGTGCGGATTCGCGTTGTAGCCGACGACGTCTCCCAGACAGACATAGTGCGTGACGCCGTGCGCTTCCGCGTCGGCCATGACGGCTTGAAGCGCCTCGAGATTGGCGTGGATGTCTCCGAAAATGGCAAAACGCATGATGAAAAATTACTTCTGGGTTGGTGGAGTATAGAGACGCTCGCTTGGGGGAACATTCAATTTTTGCTCCATCTCGCCGAGCAAACGCAAGAGCGTAGGCAGTCTTTCGTCCTTTCCCTTCAAGTAAAGCGCCTTGAGCCGCTCGTAAGCTTCACGCTCGCGCCCCGGCACTTTCGCCAGCTCATAGACGGCGAAGCGATGGACGTAGTGCATCGCGTCGGGACGCTTCGAGGCTTCGTCGTAGTAGTGCGCCGCCTTTTCGTGGTCCTCAAATTTGTCGCGGTAGATCGTCGCGAGCCGCTCGAAGAGGAAGGCTCGGTCGGGATTGTTCTCGATCCCGCGCAGCATGAAGTTTTCGCCGAGCTTGAAATACTCGCGCTCGGCCTTGAGCCGCAGCGCGGCGCGTGGCTGCGTGTCGTCTTCGCGCGCGGCCACACTCGCATTGTAGGCCATGTGCCATGCGGCCATGTCCCAAGCCTGGAGATTGCGTGGCTGCAGCGCGCAGACCGTGTCGTAGAGCAGCTTGAGCCGGCCCCACTCGACGCGCTGCCACGCGGTGTAGGCCTGAAGTTCGAGCACGCTCGCGACGACCGCGCGAAAGCCGCTGAGCGCCGCCACGAAGCCAAGCTGGCTGAGCTGCTGCCGCATGCTGAGGCTGAACTTCGCACCGTGGTAGTGCAGCGCGCGCTGCTCCTTCTCGAGCCGCATCTCGATCGGCAGACGAATCGCGCCGAACACGAGGATGATCGCGAGACAGAGCAGCCGCGTCCTCATATCTCGCGATTCGAAAACGCGATGTAGCCGACGAGCGTATAGACGAACACGTAACCGAACCCGAGCGCGAACGTCTGCCCGAACATCCAACCCGGCACCGCATTCCCGACGACGATCTCGTCCACGATGTTGAAGAGCTGAAAGTCCGGGAAGACGAGCGAGACGAATCCCATGAGCACCTTGAGCAGCTCCGAGGGATTCACGTCGCCCTGCGTCAGCCACGCCTCGCGCACGAGCGGTTGCAGGTGGCCGATGACATACACGCTCACCGAGATCATCACGGTGAAGATCCACGACGACGCGAAGGTGCTCAGCAGCAGCGTCAGCGCGGCGCACACCGCGGACTTGGTGAAGATCACGAGGATCGCCGGGACGAGATTCCAGTCGAAGGCGGCGCGTTTGATTTCCGCGATCGCCGCCTGTCCGTCGGGCCCGGTGCCGTAGTCGCGCAGCGCGCCGGCGATCGCGATGCGCTCGCGGATCAGCAGCGCGATGGAGAAAAGCACGCTCATCAGCGCCAGCGCGACCGCGAGCAGCAGCAGCACGCCGAGTAGCTTGCCGAGCAGGTATTCGAGGCGCGAGACCGGCTTGGCGAGGATCGTGTAGAGCGTGCGGTCCTCGAGATCCTTCGGCAGGATCATCGCCGTCGCGAGCGTCACGAGCAGCCAGCTAAAGATCGTCATCGCGCCGAGCGACGCGTCCTTGAGCACCTGGAAAACCTCCGCGAACGGGATCGCCGAGGCCGCGAACGCCGCGCCGATCGCGACGGTCGCGAAGAGTAGCATGAAATAGAAAACCTTCTGCCGGACGAGTTCGAGCAGCGTGTTCCCGGCGATGGCCGTGATGCGGGAGAGCGAGGTCATTTGCGGGTTACGTCGAGGAAGTAGCGCTCGAGATTTTGCTGCGGCTTGTTTTGCGAAACCACGCGCGCGCCACCGGCCGCGGCCTTCGCCGCGATCTCCGCCAGCAACTCCGTCGTCGCGTTTTCGAGCACCAACTCGGTCTGGTTCTCGATCGCGATCAGTTCGTCGAGCGCGCCTTCACGGATGAGTCGCCCGCGGTTGAGGATGCCGACCCGGTCGCAAATCTCCTGCACCTGCGCGAGCAGATGCGAACACAGCAGCACCGTGATGCCGCGTGCCTTGAACCCGAGGATGAGATCGCAAATATCGCGCGAGCCGGCGGGATCTACACCCGCGGTCGGCTCATCGAGCACGAGCAGGCGCGGCTCCTGCACGAGCGCCTGCGCGAGGCCGATGCGCTGGAGCATGCCCTTCGAGTAGCCGCCGATGCGCCGGGCCGCGGCGTCTTCGAGCCCCACGAGCGCGAGCAACTCGCGAGCGCGCTCGTCGAGCTTCCGGCCGCGCAGGCCGCAGAGCTTGCCGAAGAATTGCAGCGTCTCGAAGCCGGTGAGGAACTTGTAGAAATACGGATTCTCCGGCAGGAAGCCGACCTGCTCGCGGCTCGCGACGCGCGCCGAGTCGCAGCCGAAGATTTCCGTGCGCCCCTCCGTGGGCGTCACGAGACCGAGCACGATCTTCATCGTCGTCGATTTGCCCGATCCATTTGGGCCGAGCAGGCCATACACCTGCCCTGGCTCGACCGTCAGCGAGAGCCCATCGACCGCGACCACCCCCTCCCGCTTGAACGGAATAGGGAAGACCTTCGTGACGTTCTGAATCGAGATCGCTGGAACAGACATCCTCAGTAGCGCCTGTCGTATTCCGCGTGCGCGCCGATCCACTCCCACACAAATACGTTGCCCTCGAATCCACCTACGGCGCGGTAGTTGTCGCCGACACGCACCGACCACCACGGCCTTCGGATGCGCTTGAAATGCAGCGAAGGGTGCAAGGCATCCGCGCGCCAAAGCTGGTAATTCTTCCGCGCGACGGCCTTCACTTCCGCGGGCAGCGCCCGGTAATACTTCCAGAATGTGGGGCTTCCCCGGCTCGGGACATTCACAGTCCCTCTTCCAGCGGGACGCAGCGCCCCGCCCGAAGATCTTCGATAGCTTGTCGATGCATCTCGTCGAACTTTCCAGCCTCGGCGTCCGCCTTCATCTGCCGGTCCCAAGCGTCGTCCTCGAATCGCGTAAAACTTGCGAACAACTCGACCCGTTCTTCGAGACTCAGCTCTTCAATGGCTTTGCGGATTTCGGCGACAGTGCTCATGCCACAAATCGTATGCAGTTCGCGGCGATTGTCATGCCGTGATCTCGAACCCGCGCACGCCTTCAAGCGATGGAATGACGCTCGCCTCGACGCCGCGGATGTGCGCCTTGAGGTTGCTCTCGACGATGGCCTCGAGGAAGGCCTCGACTTCATCGGCCTCGCCGCTGCACTGCATCTCGACGCGGCCGTCGTCGAGGTTGCGAACCCATCCGACGACATCGTAGCCGCGCGCGAGAAACTTCACGCTGTAGCGGAAGCCGACGCCCTGCACGCGGCCTTCGTAGAAGACGTGCCGAGCGGTCATTCGGGCACCTCCGCCTGGCGCAGGTAGTCCGCCGCGACCTCGGGCCACACGCCGTTGACCCAGCAGCCGCTCGCGAGTTCGAAGCCGCCGGAGTGATGCAGGCGCGGCAGGATCTCGATGTGCCAGCGGAAGTCCTGCTCGATCGTGTTCCACTCGTCGTGGCGCGGCGTGCGGGTCGGCGCGGTGAAGAGCATGAGGTTGTATGGCGGATGATCGAGTGCGCGGTTGAGTTTGCGCAGCACGGTTCGCAGCGCGTCGGCGAGCTGCGTGCGTTCCTGGTCGCTGATGCCGTGGAAGTCCGGGCATTGGCGTTTCGGAATCACCGACAGCTCGAACGGTGCGCGCGACGCATACGGGCAGAAGACGGTGAAGCCGTTGTTTTCATACACGAGCCGCGTCGCGGTGCGCACCTCCTCGGCCAGCACGTCCTCGAAGATCGAGCGCTTTTTCGCGGCGTAAAACGCGCGCGCCACGCGCAGCTTCTGCCGCAGCACCGGCGGGATGATCGCCATCGCCACGAGCTGCGAGACGCTGTGATTCACCAGCCCGCCCGCAGCGCGGCCGACGTTCTTCACGATGGAGAGCGTGCGCATCCGCGGGTCGCGCATGAGGTCGAGCATCCGCCACTTCCACGCCTCGATGACCTTCTCCACGTCGGCGAGCGGCAGTTCCTCGAATGCGCGGGCGCCTGGATCCTCGACAATCACCTCGTGCGCACCGACGCCGTCCATGCGGTCGTAAAATCCATCCGGCCGCGTCGTCGCGTCGCCTTCCACGCGGAGCACGGGCGTGCGATTCGGCACCACGCGCACCTGCCAGCCATCGCCGCCCGGCGCCGAGTGCAGCGCGTGCGCGGCGAATCGCTCGCGCCCGGCGATGAACGGATCGGGGGTTCCGTTTTCACCGCGGACCGAGCCGAACGCGGGCCGCAGCGCGCGCGTGGCGGTGAAGACCGTCCATGCGTCTGTCAGTGGGTCGCGGCGCAATTCGGATTTATCCATCGGCACAGTCGCTAGCGGCGCTTCTTTCCAGGCGCGGGTGTTGCGGCCTTCGGGATGAGCTTCCCGGCCGCGTCGTAGTCGTCGATCTGCGCGACGGCGCCTTTGCCGTCGTATTGAAACACCCGGTGTCCGAGCAGCCGATCGTCCTTGCTGTAGAGATAGCTCGCGCTGATCTGCCCCGCGCCGTCGCGCTTGTAGGATTCCTTGTAGCGGATGTTGTTCTTCGCGTCGTAGTGGATCGCGCCGGTGCTCGCGCCACTCGCGTCGAGCGTGAAGATCGTCTTGCGCATCAGCTTGCCGCCGGCGTCGGTCACCGTCTCGGTCGCGGTGCGTTCCTCGAGGTCGGTGATGGTCGTCGCGCGCGAACCGTCGGCGAGCACGCGTGTCGTCGCGCGCACGACGGGCGCGTCCTGCGCGACGGCGATGGCGAGCATGGCGGGGAGGAAGGCGAGTGCTTTCACGAGACGGGTGTGAGCGTTTGGTTGAACTGAAGATCGTAGAGCCGCCGGTAGATCGCGCTGCGGCTGTAGAGATCCGCGTGCGTGCCGAGGTCCACGATGCGGCCGTGATCCATCACCACGATCTGCTGCGCGTGCAGGATCGTGCTGAGCCGGTGCGCGATCGCGACGACCGTGCGGCCCTCGGTGAGCGTGTCGAGCGCGGCCTGGATCTGCCGCTCGCTCTCGCTGTCGAGCGCGCTGGTGGCTTCGTCGAGCAGCAGGATCGGCGCGTTTTTGAGCAGCGCCCGCGCGATCGAGAGTCGCTGCTGCTGGCCGCCGCTGAGCAGGCAGCCCTTGTCGCCGATGATCGTCTCGTAACCCTGCGGCTGCGCGAGGATGAAGTCGTGCGCGAAGGCCTGCTTCGCCGCCGCCTCGACCTCGGCCTGCGTCGCGTCGAGCCGCCCGTAGCGGATGTTGTCCGCGATGGTGTCGTGAAAGAGAAAGATGTCCTGGTTCACGGTCGCGATGTTCGCGCGCAGCGAAGCCTGCGTGACTTCGCGGATGTCCGCGCCGTCGATGCTGATGCGCCCCGCCTGCACGTCGTAAAGCCGCTGGAGCAGCGCGAGCATCGTCGTCTTCCCCGCGCCGCTGGAGCCCACGAGCGCGCAGGTGCTGCCTGCGGGAATCGTGAGATCGACCTCATGCACCGCGGCCTTGTCGCTGCCATAGGTGAAGCTCACGCCTTCAAACCGAATCTCGCCGCGCACCCGCGGCAGCGTCTTCGCATCGGGCACGTCGGTGATCGCCGGCGCGCGCTCGAGCAGTTCGAAAACCTTCGTCGTCGCCGCGAGACATTTTTGCATCGTGAGATGGATGCGGCTGAGCGCCTTGAACGGCGGGTAGAGCAGTATCATGCCGCCATTGAGCGCGATGAATTTCTTGAACCCGAGATCGAAGTGCCACGCCCACACGAGCGCCATCGCCACGCCGAAACTTGCGACCGTCTCGACCATCGGCCCGGCCATCTCCATCGCCTTCCGCCACCGCATGATGAATTGCATGATCTTCGCGTTCGCCGCGTTGAAGCGCCCGGATTCGTAGTCCTCGCGCGCGTGCGTCTTCACCACGCGGATGCCGGCGAAGGCCTCGGTCATCACGACCATCAGCCCCGCGGCCTCCTCCTCCTCGCGCGCGCCGGCCTTGCGCACTTTTTTCGCGATGATCACGACCGGCACGAGGCAGAGCGGGAAGATGATGAAGGAGACGAGCGTGAAGCGCCAATCGATGACGAAGAGCACCGCCAGCGCGGACAGGATCGAGATGGGCTGCTTCACGATGTCGCCGGCGATCGTCGTGAGCGCCTGCTGCGCGATGCGCGTCTGGTTGAAGACGGTCTGCACGAGATCGCCCGCCTTGGCGCGATTGAAGAACTCCATCGCCTGCCCGAGCGTGTGCCGGAACACGGCCTTCCGGATGTCGTCGAGCACGCGCACGCTCACCCACAGCATGCAGTAGCTGTTGAGATAGCCGAACAGCCCGCGCAGGCCCATCATCAGCGGGATGGTGGCGCAGATGAGCAGCACACTGCCGAGCGTCGGCGACGCTCCGAGGTGCGCGAGCCATGGCGCCCACGCTGCGACCTTCTCCGGCAGATTCGGCTTTCCGTCAGGGAAGACGGTCCCGGCGACGAACTGCACGTCGAAGATCAGGATGCCCTGCACCACGCCGAAGAGCGCGCCGAACAGGATGCCGAGGAAGAAGCGCCCGCGATACGGTCGCAGGTAGCTGAAGAGCTTTCGATACGGCTCCTTCGCCGCACGCACGAACTCGGCGAAGCTCATCTTCGCGATATCTTTGCGGCTGACTTTCTTGGTTTTGCTCACGTGGCGAGAAGGGCGTCGATAGCACGGCACACGACTGCGGTCGAGATACCGTCCATCGGCGCGCCTTTCATTCGGGGATCGAAGCTCGTGAGCGGCGCGTCCGGTTTCGCGGCTGAAATGACGGCCGCGCGCTCGTGTCGGGGGCGCCAGTGGAAGGGGTTCGTCGGGCCGAAGAGCGCGACCTGTGGCCGCTGAAAGGCGGCGGCGAGATGCACGGCCGCGGTGTCGCAACTCACGACGATTCGCGCCCGGGCGAGCAGGGCGGCAAACGCGCACAAGTCGGCGGGCGTGTGAATCGCGGGCTGGATCTGCAGGGCGTGCGCGCGCTCGGACGGGTCCGGGCCGGAGGTCACGACGACCTTCAGTCCATGCCGTTCGGAGAGATGCCGCGCGACATCGCCCCACCGCTCCGCGAGCCAGTTCTTCTCCGCGCGCGCCGTGCCGGGATGGAGGACCGCATAGTCCTGCGGCGCCGCCTTCCCCGGCGATCGCAGCACGGGCTCGGCGCTCGCGCCTTCGATGCCAAGCGGCTGCAGCAGGTCGAGGTAGTGGTCCGCGGTGTGCCGCTCACGCACGCTCGACTCGACGAACTCATTGTGCGCCAGCGCCCGCAGCCGCTTCCGCCGAACCCACTCAAACGTGATCCGCCGCCGCGCACGTGCCGCAAACGCGGCGAGAGCCGAGCGATCGGTGCCGGTGAAATCGAGCACGACGTCGAAGCGCCCCGTGAGCGTCTGCTGCCACGGCGTCCATCCGCCGCCGAAAACGATCGCGGAATCGCAGTGCTCAATTGCGGGCAGCAGCCCGGCCGTGCCCGCGTGGACGCCGAGCGTGATGTTCGCATCCGGCAGCGACTTGAGCGCGGCGAGCGCGGGCGTGGTGAGCACGAGATCGCCGATCCGCTTGAGTTGGAGCGCGAGGATTCGCATCAGGCGAGCACGCGCGAGTAAGCCTCCATCAGCCGCGCGCGGAAGTGCGACCATGTGAAATTCTCCACCACGCGCTGCCGGCCCGCGGCACCGAAGCGCGCGCAGAGGTCGCGGTCTTTATACAAACGCAGGATCGCCTCGGCGAGAGCGTCGGGGTCGTTCGGCGGGATGATGAGCCCGTTCACGCCGTCCTGCACCACGTCGCCCGATTCGCGCGTGGTGATCTGCGCGAGGCCGCACGCGGCGGCCTCATACGTGGACTTCGCGCTGCCTTCGCACTCGCTCGGGAAGACGTGGACCGTCGCCGAGCGGTAGGCGTCCTCGACCTTCGGCAGAAAACCGGTCACGCGGACATTCGACCCGCCCCATTCGTGCAGCACGCCGTCGATCGGTGAATGCACGGTGCCGACCAGGACCAGCTCCGCGTCCTTCAGCGCAAGCCGGTTCCAGACACGGATGAGGTGATCGACGCCCTTGCGCTGGATCAGCGCGCCGACGAAGACGGCGGTGAATTTTGCCGGCGGCGCGGGCGCGGGCGTGAAGCGTTCGACATCCACGCCGCGCTGATGACGGAAAAGTTTTTCCTTCGCGATGCGTGCGGCGAGGAAGGTTTCCTCAGCCTTCTCCGAGAGCACGAGGATGAGGTCGGCGAGTTCGTATTCCTCGAGCATCTGCTGGCGCGTGATGATGTGCGACGCCTTCCACCCCGCCCAGCCGCGCAGCGCGGCGCGCTCCCGCTCGGTCTTGGTCAGCCGGTCGGGCTTGGCCTTGCCCTTGTTGCGATGCCACGTCGGGATCTCGATGACGCTGCGCACGCCGCGTCGGCGGCATTCGCGCAGGCTGCGCACGCTCTCGCCGCTCCATCCGTGAAAAATTTCGAGCGGGCGCGCGGACAGCTCGCGGACAGCGGCGCGGTCGAGCGCGTGCTTTTTCGCGC
>JBEBGD010000020.1:0-65055 GCA_040081625.1 Chthoniobacteraceae bacterium | reverse complement strand
GTGGGGAGTTGCGCGAGGGCGAGGGTGCCTGCGGCGCTTAATGCCAAACACCAAACGCCAAATGCCAAACGCCAAACGAAACATCCGCTGCGATTACGCGGCGTTCGGTGTTTGGCGATTGGCGATTGGCGTTTGGTGTTCATCCCTGCGCGTTCACGCCTTGCGCACCTCCTGCACGCGGAGCACGCCTTTCTCGGCGACTTCCAGTTTGAAGACGTAGCGCTGGCCGCGCTCGATGTTGATCGCGCTGAACTGCGGCGGCACGAGCACGGCGACCACTTCACCGCCAGTCTCCACCGCGAAAAGCCGGCCGCCGCTCGCGGACCAGTCGATCGATTTCGCGATCGTCGCGTCGAGCTTGTAGATGTTTCCGCGCAGGCTGTTCGAGTTCTCGAGGTAGTCCTTCACCGGCAGCGCGGCGACCGCGCGGAAGGGATCGCCTTGCGAGCGGATCACCAGCCCGCCCACGACCGCGGCTACGACGAGCGCGGCGGCGGCGATGAGCCAGAGCGGATGTGCGGAGGAGCTGGCGCGGCGGGGCATGGCGGGAACGTAGTAACCAGTCGGGCAGTAAGCCAGTATTCAGTGAGGCGAGATTTTGGCGCGCGCCGCTCGCGTCACCCACGCAGTGCGCCCATCAGCCACGCGAGTTCGCTCTCGACGGCGCCTTCATGCCGCCGCCGTCCGCGGAAGCGGCGAGCGGCTGCCCGATGGCTCGGAGTTTCTGCAAGTGGACACGTATCCCGCGACGATCACCGCGCTGGCGGCGATCAAGGAACTGAACGCGAAGCTGCGCGAGAAGGACGCGGAGATCGCGGAGTTGCGCGCGCGGCTGGAGCGGATCGAGCAGAGGGTGACGAAGTGAAGGCGGAACGCGCGGTCCACCGTTGCCTTCGCGCGATCCGTTCGTTAGCTCGCCCCCATGCCCGCCCCGAAAACCGAAGTCTTCATCCGCGCCGCTGACGGCACGGAGCTGCTGCGCGCGACGCTCGCGCCGGGCGAGTATGTGCTCGGGCGCGACGCGGCGTGCGCGCTCTGCGTCGATGACCCGAGCCTGTCGCGCGAGCACGCGAGGCTGACGATCAACTTCGACCACGCGCTGATCGAAGACCTCAGCTCGGCGAATGGGACGAAGGTGAACGGCACGATCGTGAGCGGCAACGTGCGGCTTTGGCCGAATCAAAAAATCCAGGCCGGCAGCGTGGCGATCGAGCTGCGGCGCGTGAAGACGGTCGTGCCCGACGCGACGCTCACGCCGAGCGCGGAGACGACGCGCGCGCTGCTGCCGGAGGAAATCCTGCGCGAGAAGAAATACGACATCGGCGGCGTGGTCGCGCAGGGCGGCATGGGCGCAATCCTCAACGCGAAGGAAGCGGCGATCGAGCGCACGGTGGCAATGAAGGTGATGCTCGACGGTTCAGCGGCGGATGAACTCGTGCGCTTCGTTGCGGAGGCGAAGGTGACCGGGCAGCTCGAGCATCCGAACATCGTGCCGGTGCATGAACTGGGTGTGGATGAGAACGGGCAGGTCTTTTACACGATGAAGTTCGTGCGCGGGATCACGCTGCGGAAGGTGCTTGAGCTGCTGGCGGGCGGCGAAGCGCCGACGCTCGAGAAATATCCGCTCGCGACGCTGCTAACCATTTTTCAAAAGGTCTGCGACGCGGTGGCGTTCGCGCACTCGAAGGGCGTGATCCATCGCGATCTCAAGCCGGAGAACATCATGCTCGGGGACTTCGGCGAGGTGCTGGTGATGGACTGGGGGCTGGCAAAAGTTTTGAAACCGGAGAGCGGAAAGCGGAAAGCGGAAAGCGACGCCGCATCCGATCTCTCCGGCATCCGCTCGCCGCTCTCCGATTTCGGGACGGCGACGATGACGGGCTCGATCATGGGCACGCCGCAATACATGGCGCCGGAGCAGGCGCGCGGGGAAGTCGAGCAACTCGACGAACGTGCGGACATCTACGCGCTCGGCGCGATCCTTTACCACGTCCTCGCGCTGCGGCCGTCGGTCACGGGCGAAGATGCGTATGCGATCGTCGAGCGCGTCGCGCGCGGGGAGATTGATCCACTTCCGAAAGCTGCGCGTGCGATCCCCGACTCGCTCGCCGCTGTCGTGCGCGAGGCGATGGCGCTGGAGAAAACGCACCGCTACGCGTCGGTCGCCGACTTGCAGGCCGACATCACCGCTTTCCAAAACGGCTTTGCCACCAGTGCCGAGCACGCGGGGCTGGTGAAGCAAGTCGCGCTGCTCATCCGGCGGCATCGCGGCATCTTCGCCACCGCGGCGGCGGCGTGGCTGCTCATCACGGTGCTGGCGGTTTGGTTCGTCGTGAATCTGCGCGCGAAGGAGAAACGGGCGGTCGCCGGCGAAGCGGTCGCGGTGCAGGAAAAGGAAGCGGCGCGCCGCTCTTCCGCCCGGGCGAATCTCGCCCTCGCCGAGGCGGCGCAGCGCGAGGGCAATGGCCCGGGCATGCAGGCCGCGCTCGGCGAAGTGCCCGAGAATTTGCGCGACTCGACGTGGCATTACCTGCTCGCGCAGTCGGACACTTCGCTCGCCCGCATCCGCACGAGCACGACCGACATCGGCGGCGTCGCGGCGCACCCGACGCAAGCCGGCGTCTTCGCGGTCGCGGACCGGGCGGGCAAAATCACCCTGCTCGATATGCGCACCGGCGCGCGGCTGCTCGAGTTCGCGCCAGGGTTTAAAAAAATCGACCCCACGCTGCGGCTGGCTTTTTCGCCGGACGGCGAGCGCATCGCCATCGGGCAATGGGGCCGCGACGGTGGCATCGTCATCCACGGCGCGCGCGATGGCGAGGTGCTCGCGACGTGGGCGGCGCCACCGACCTCGCGGCTGGAGTTCAGCCCCGACGGTAAATCGCTGCTCCAGGGCGCGCAGAACCAGCCGGGCCTCGGCATGTGGGATGCGGACACCGGCCAGCTCCGTTGGCGGCTGGAAGTGGCCGGCGATTGGAAGATGGGCCGGTGGATGCCCGACGGGCAATCCGTGCTGACCTTCGACTTCCGGGACAAGCTCCGGTTGATCAAGGCCAGCGACGGCTCGCTCGTGCGGCCGTTGAGCAAGGAGAGCGTCTTTTCCTTCGCCGTGCATCCGGTGGGCCGCATGGTGGTGCTCGCGCTGCGTGGCGGCGCCGTGCAGGGCATCAGGATGGCGGACGGCGCCGTGCTGTTTGAAAACAAACTGCCCGATCGCCGCGGCTCGCGGCTCGCCTTCACGGCCGACGGCACGCGTTTTCTCCACATGACGACGCTGACCGATGGCCGGCAGGCGTTGCTGCTTTGCGATGCGGAGACTGGCGAGCCCGCGCAGACTCTCTTCGGCGGCAGCGGTCCGATCGACGACGCGGCGGTGCATCCGCTCTCCGGGGAATTGCTCGTCGCCGGTCCGAATGCCCGCGCGTGGGACCTCGTGGGCACGCCGCCGAAGTGGAAATCGGCGCGCGGAAATTCCGCGCTGGTTTTCTGGACCTCCGACGACGTGATCTTTGCGCGCCACAACGCCGTCGAAAGTGCTGTGCTGAATCTGCAAGCGAGCAGCCCCGCGGTGCTTTGGAGATCGCCCGAGGGGGCCTACCACGAGTTCAGTGTGAGCAAGGACCTCCGGCTGGCCGCCATCGGCGTCCCGATGGCCAAACGTCCCATCCTGCTCCTCCGTTTCTCCGGCTCCGCGGTCGAGCAGGTCGCGACCATTCAGCTGAGCTACAGCTTGCGAAAACTGCGCCTCAGCCCGGACGGCAGCCGCCTTCTTTCTGCCGAAGCATCCGGCGGCCTCAGAATTTACGACACCGCCACCGGTGTCGACGTCGCGAAAGTGGACCGGACGGGCGTGCAGGCATTCAACGATCTCGGCTGGCTCGACGGGCAGCAGTTCCTGGGATTGGTGACCGCCGGCGCCGCGCGCGGCGAGAGCGGCTCCGAGGAAAAGCTCGTCGTCTGGGACGCGGCCACGGGCCGGATCGCGCGCACGGTCACGCACCACACCGCCATGGACGCGCTCGCCATCGCGCCCGATGGCCGGCGCTTCGCCGAGGCCGGCGCGGACCGCTGCGTGCGCATCCGCAACGCCGCGACGCTGGCCGTGGAGCGGGAGTTCCGCGCGCACGATGCCGGCATCACCGCCCTGGCGTGGCATCCCACCGAGCCCATCGTCGCGACGGCCTCGGCTGACTTGAGCATCCGGCTTTGGAACATCGAGACCGGCCGGCGGCTGGAGGAGTTGCGCGGCCCGCTTGCCACGCCGGATACGCTCGCATTCAGCCCCAGCGGCCAGCGCCTCGGCTGCGCCGCGAAAGGAGATGGCGGCTACATTTGGGAACCGCCATCGCTTCGCAAAGAGCCTCCGCCGTAGAATCGGCCGACGAGCGCTGCGGTGAGGATTGTGAGGGTGCGGAGTGGATTCATGGCGACGGGATGAGTTGCGGTTTCACGATTCTCACTCGCCACCGACGACGATTGGTTTCACCAGGCGCGCGGATGTTCATGCGCCGAGCGGCGCCAGCCGCCCTACTTCGCCAGCCCGAAGTGCGGCCAGAACGGCCAGTAGATGATGAGCGCGCGGCCCATCAGCGCCCGCTCCGGCACGGTGCCCCAGCCGCGGCTGTCCCACGAGCTGTAGCTGTTGTCGCCGAGCGCGAAGTATTCGCGCGGCGGGAGCGTGAAGGTGTCCTCGGGCGTGAGCAGATGGCTCCAGCCAAACGGGCCGTTGCCGTAGCCGCGGTAGTCGTCGTGCGGCTGTTCGCGCGTGCCGCTCATCACCCGCGCGATCGCGGGATCGTCGGCGCGCTTTCCATCGATGAAAAGCTCCGGCGGCCGGATCTGCAGCGTGTCGCCCGGCACGCCGCCGACGCGCTTGATGTAATACTGCGAGGTGTTGCCCGGAGTGTTGGACCTGATGAGCGGGATGTCCGCGGTGCTGAAGACAAACGTCTCGCCGCGGCGCGGGCGCCGGAAGTGGTAGCTCATCTTGTCCACGAAGACGTGATCGCCGGCGTTGAAGTAACCGCGCGCGATCGACTGGCCGGCGGCGTATCGCCTCGAGTGATTGCCATACACCTCCGGGAGCTGGCTGCGCACCGTCTCGGGCGCCTGCTTGATGTAGAAAGCGCGCTGCGATCCGTCGGGCGATTCGAGCGTGACCTTCGTGCGGTCGAAGATGCCGCCCTTGATCCCCGGCACCCGCGGAATGAAGGGCAGCGGCGACTTGGCCTGCTCGACCGCGGCCACGCGTTCGCCCTCGCGGGCGATGATATCCACATACTCGCGCCCAAAGATGGCGATCTGCGGGATGCGCACGAGGATGTTCGGCGGCGGGTCGGTCCGCTTGTGGAAGATGATGCCGTTGAGCGTCGGGAACATCGAGCTGGTCGGGATCGTGAACGGCTGGAGGAAATACGTGCGCACGCCGAGCGCGACGACGATCGCCACGAGGAAAACCTCCACATTCTCGCGCCACCACGCGTCCGCGTGAGGCTGGGTGAGCTTGCCGCACACGTTGTCGAGCACCCCCGCCTGCTTCTCCACCCCGGCGCGGTCGCGCTTCTTCACCGCCGTCGCGAGCGCGGCGATCTCGGTCTCCACCTCGGCGATGACTTCCGGGGTCACGAGGTCGCGCTTGTAGGCGAGCAGCTTCTTCGCGTCCTTGACGAATTGGCGCCCGATCTTGATATAGCGCGGCGTGAGGAAAAACATGGAGCGCGCGGAGTAGCCGCGTCGGGAGGGCTTGGCAAGGAGCAGCCGTTCTTGACGCGCCCGCCTTTCTCCCTTCCCTGCCGTTCACCATGTCCGTTGCCACCGATCTCGACGAAGCGCTCATCGACCACGTCCTCGCCGGCGGGCGCATCTCGCCGGACGACGCCCGCGCGCTCTACGCGCTGCCGCTGAATGAACTCGGCGCGCTCGCCGATCACCGCCGCAATCTCGCCACGCCCGACCGCGAGCGGATCGTGACCTACATCATCGACCGCAACATCAACTACACCAACGTCTGCAACGTCTATTGCAAGTTCTGCGCGTTCTACCGCACGGAAAAGGACGACGACCACTACGTGCTCACGCTCGACCAACTCGACGCGAAGCTCGACGAACTCACCGCCATCGGCGGCATCCAGATCCTGCTGCAAGGCGGACATCACCCGAAGCTCGACCTAGACTGGTATCTCACGATGCTCGCGCACATCCGCGCGAGGTATCCGCATATCAATATCCACGGCTTCTCCCCGCCGGAGTTCTGTCACTTCGCGGAAGTCTTCGGGATGCCGGTGCGCGAGGTCTTGAAGAAGTTCATGGAAGCGGGCCTCGGCAGCGTCCCCGGCGGCGGCGGCGAGATCCTCGTCGATGCCGTGCGCGACCGGATCGCCCCGCTCAAGTGCAAGAGCGACCAATGGCTCGGCGTGATGCGCGACGCGCACGCACTTGGCCTGCGTTCGAGCGCGACGATGATGTTCGGCCACGTCGAGACGATCGAGGATCGCATCGAGCATCTCGATCGGCTGCGCGCGTTGCAGGACGAGACCGGCGGCTTCACCGCGTTCATCTGCTGGACCTTCCAGCCCGAGCACACCAAGCTGCGCGCCGAGCCCGTCGGCAGCAGCGAATACCTGCGGATGCAAGCGCTCAGCCGCATCTTCCTCGACAACTTCGCGAACGTGCAAAGCTCATGGGTCACGCAAGGCCCGCGCATCGGCCAGGTCGCGCTTAACTATGGCGCGAACGACTTCGGCAGCGTGATGATGGAGGAGAACGTGGTGAGCAGCGCGGGGACCTCCTTCCGACTGCAAAAGGAAGACATCGAGCGCCTCATCTGCGAAGCCGGCTACGAGCCGAGGCGGCGGGATAACTGGTATCGGCTGGGCAGTTAGGGTGGGAAGCGTGGACGCGCCGCGGTTCGGTTAAGCCCCAATGTTCGCGACTGGGGAGTCGGGGCTTTACATGCTGCTCATCGCCCGATCACCTTAAGCGCCATCGATCTGGCGCTCGGACGGTTGAGCGCTCGGCGCCAAATCCACTATGAATAGCCCAGATTCCTCACCGACGAGCCGAATGGCGTCCTCACGATTGCTCGGTCTGCTTCGCCCCGCCCTTGCTGCGTTGCTGCTCGGGCAGTTTTGCGCAGCACCGACAGCTCGCGCGCAGATTGAGGAGGCGCCAGCGGCGCCTGGCCGACGTGAGTTGTCTTCGCCGAAGAAGGTCGCGGCGACTCCCGCGGTTTCGCCCGCGGCGGGAAAGGTCGAGGCCCGGCTGGATGCCACGCGCCGGCGGGTCTCCGCTGAAGCTGTCCGCCGCGCCGCCACGCGCGGGCTTCCGGTGGGAACGAGGACAGGACTGGCGCTCGACGACTTGAGCCAGCCAAGTCTGGCCAAGGTCAGCGCCATCGGCGAAATTCAAGTTTACGTCATTGTCGAATTGATCACCCCTACGCGCGTCGAGGAGCTGCGCGGGGCGGGGTTGCGCGCGGAGTTGGCTGTTGACGCGATGCGTGCGGTCCAGGGTTGGGTGGCCTTCGACCGGGTCGAATCTCTGGCCGGGTTGCCATATGTCGAACGGGTGCAGTTGCCCGGTTACGCCCGTCGGCGCACCGGGAGCGTGAACACCGAAGCCGATAGTCTGCTCAACGCCGATGATGTGCGCGCGCTGGCCGCACCGGGGCCTTACAACGGCAGCGGAATCCGCGTCGGCATCATTTCCGACGGTGTTAGCAGCCGCTCGTCCGCGATTGCCACCGGGGATCTGCCCGCGTCCGGCATTACCATCCATCCGACGATCTCGGGCAGCGGCGATGAAGGCACAGCCATGCTCGAGATCGTCCACGACCTCGCGCCGGGAGCCGAACTCTATTTCGGTGGCCCGAGCACTTCGGCGGAGATGGTCACCGTCATCAACTGGATGGCCAACACCGTGAACTGCCAGGTCATTTGCGACGATCTCGGTTTTTTCGACGAGCCGTGGTTCTCCGATGGACCGATCGCCACCGCCGCGCGTAACGCCGTGGTCACGAGCGGCCGGGTCTTTTGCTCGGCCGCCGGGAACGATGCGCTCGCGCACTATCAAGGTCTATTCACCAACCCGGGCGCGGGGGTGAGTGTGGGCGGGAACTTCCTGCACGATTTCAAGGCCGGGACCGGGGTTGATCAGGGGCTCAATTTCATCGTCAATCCCGGCCAAACCATCGTCGTGATCTTGCAATGGGACGACGCCTTTGGCGCATCGGCGAACGACTACGACCTCTACCTGCTCGATAGCGCGCTGGGTGGGCTTGTCGGTCAGGCCGGGGAAAACGCGCAGGATGGCAACGACGATCCGTTCGAGTTCGCCACGTTCACGAATACGGGCGCCACCTCGGTGCAGATCGTCGCGGGCGTCGCGAAGTTTTCCGGAGCGGCGAAGACGTTGGAGATCTACGGTCTTGGCACCCCGCAGGCGGCGGATGATGACGCCACGTCCGCGGATAGCATCTTCGGGCATCCGGCTGTCGCTGAAGTGCTCTCCGCCGCGACCATTAATGCCTCCAATCCGGGGCTGGCGACCATCGCCAGCTACAGCTCGCGCGGGCCTTCGACCATCGCCTTTCCGAGTGCGCAGACGCGGCAGACGCCGGCCATCACCGCACTGGATGGCACGGTGGTCACGGGTGCCGGCGGATTCTCGAGCCCGTTCTTCGGGACTTCGGCCGCGGCACCACACCTTGCGGGCATCTGCGCTCTGATGCTCGACAAGAATCCAGCGGCCACTCCGACGCAGATTCGTGCTGCCTTGATGGCTGGCGCTATCGACAAAGGCACCGCGGGATTTGACAACACTTTTGGCAACGGACTGGCCGACGCCCTCGGAGGGGTCACCAACACGTCGGGCGGTGCCAATAGCCCGCCCACGACCGCCCTGCCGGGGCCGTCGATCACTTTCACCGAGAACGCACCAGCCTCGATCCTCGACTCGACCGCAACAGTCTCCGACGCGGACAGCACCGACTTCAACACGGGCACGCTGACGGTGGACTTCACCGCCAACGGCACCGCGGAAGACCGACTCGCCATCCGCAACGAAGGCGCTGGCGCGGGACAGATCGGTGTGAGCGGCGCGAACGTGAACTTCGGCGGCGTGACGATCGGCACCTTCACGGGCGGAACGAGCGGAGCCAGCCCGCTCGTCGTCACGTTCAACTCCGCCAGCGCCACGCCCGCCGCGGCGCAGGCGCTCGCGCGCAACATCACCTATCAAAACGTCTCGGACGCGCCTTCCACGCTCGCGCGCACGGTGCGCTTTGCCGTGACCGACGGCGATGGCGGCACGAGTGCCGCGGCGACGAAAACCGTGAACGTGACAGCGGTGAACGACGTGCCGACGCTCGCGGCGATCAGCAACCCGGCGGCGATCCTGGAGGACGCCGTGGCTCAGACGGTGAACTTGAGCGGCATCGCTGCAGGCGGCGGCGAAACGCAGGTGCTGACCGTTACGGCGACCTCCGACAATACGGCGTTGATTCCGAACCCGACGGTCACTTACACGAGCCCGAACGCGACGGGCTCGCTCAGCTACACGCCGGTGGCAAATGCGAGCGGCTCGGCGGTGATCAGCGTGACGGTGATGGATAACGGGGGCACCGCAAACGGAGGGATAAATCTACTCACGCGGACCTTCATGGTGAACGTGACGGCCGTGAATGATGCGCCGACGCTCGCGGCGATCAGCGATCCGGCGGCGATCCTGGAGGATGCCGTGGCTCAGACGGTGAACTTGAGCGGCATCGGCGCAGGCGGTGGTGAGACGCAGGTGCTGACCGTGACGGCGACCTCCAACAATACGGCGCTGATCCCGAACCCGACGGTGACTTACACGAGCCCGAACGCGATGGGCTCGCTGAGCTACACGCCGGTGGCGAATGCGAATGGCTCGGCGGTGATCACGGTGACGGTGATGGACAGTGGAGGCACGGCGAATGGCGGCGTCGATCTGCTCACGCGGACGTTCACGGTGAACGTGACCGCCGTGAACGACCCGCCCGAGGCGACCAACCTCTCGGCCGCCGAGAACTACACCGAGGACGCCGTGCGGAATCTCACCGACATCGTGATGAGCGACATCGACAGCGCCAGCGTGACCGCGACCTTAACGCTCTCGAACGCGGCTGCCGGCATCCTCAGCACGGGCACCTCGGGCGCGGTGACGTCGACCTTCAGCGCGGGCGAGTGGAGCGCTTCGGGCGCGATCGCCGATGTGAACACGCTGCTCGCCGGTGTGACCTTCGATCCGGCCGCGGATTTCAACGCAAACTTTTCCATCGCCACAAGCGTGAGCGACGGCGTCGCTGCGGCGATCACCGGCAACAAGGCCATGACCGGCACCGCCGTGAACGATACGCCGAGCTTCACCAAGGGGCCGGACAATCTCCATCCCGCAGGCACAAACACCGTGCAGAGTTTTCCCGGCTGGGCGACCGCGATCAGCGCGGGTCCAGCGGATGAAGCGGGGCAGACGCTCACCTTCAATGTGAGCGTGACCGGTGGCGCGAGCCTCTTCACCACCGCTCCGGCCATCGCGAGCAATGGCACGCTGACCTACAGGCCCAATGGCACCGCGGGCGCCGCGACGATGTCCGTGACGCTCAGCGACAACGGCGGCGGCGCGAACACAAGCGCGGCGCAGACCTTCAGCGTCACCGTGCAGGCCGCGGCGGACTACACCGTCGCGACGACCGGCGGCGCGATCGTGGTGACGGATGTGGCGGGCAATGGCGACACGCTCGCGCTTTCGCAACCGGTCGCGGGGAGCATCCAGTTTGCCGCGGCGGGGCGCACCTTCAGCGTGAACGGCGGGCTGAGTATCTCCGGCAACTCCGGTTCGCTCCCGCTCGCGGGTGTGAACAGCATCACTGTCAACGCCGCCGCGGGTGAGGACACGATCAATATCGGCTCGTTCACGGTCAGCCCGCCGGGCTTCACGATCAATGGCGGCACCGGCAACGACACGGTCAATTTCAACGGCGACATCACTTTCGCGACGAATGCGAACCTCGATGTGGACCTCCAGAACGACGACGCGGTGCCCGGCACGGATGCCGTGGCTTGGGCGGCCAATGCGAATGTGCTCCTCTCGGGGACTGGCGCGGCGACGGTGAAGTGCAGCCAGGGCGTCACGCTCAACTCGTCGGCAAGCTTGGAAGTCGTCAACGGCCCGCTTGTCGTCGAGGCCAATCAACAAGCGATTCGGACCACGGGAAACTTTCACGGCGTCTATCTCAACAGCGGCATGATCCGAAGTAACGGAACAGGGCAGGTGACCGTGAAGGGCAAGGGCGGAGACGACAACGTCAGCGGCGTAAGGGTGCAAGCCACTGGAGGTCTTGGTGGCATTCGTGCGGGCACCACGGGCACCCTTGTTGTGGAAGGTCGCGGCGCCAATACCGGTGGAGCTGGGTTCGGCCTGAGGGGCGTGCATGTCTCAGGAACCTCCAACGGGATCACATCCACTGGTGCCAACGTGCAGGTCACCGGAATCGGCGGGTCCGGCACAGGCTTCAGCGGCGTCTCGAACTGCGACGGCGTTCTCGTCGATGCCGCAGTGATCTCTGCCGGTGGCACGGGCAACGTCACCGTCAACGGGACCACGGGTGGCTTGGGCGGTCAGGATCGCGGGGTGTATGTCGCCAGCACAGGCGCAGCGATCCGTTCCAACAACGGGAATGTTTCCATTTTCGGCCAGGGCGGCGCCAATGGCTCGAGCAACTTCGGCGTCCGCGTCGATATCAGCAGCAGCGTCTCGGCCGGTGGCACCGGTTCGCTCACGCTCGAAGGGGTAAATGGAGGGACAGCGGGAAATCCGTCGGACGGCATTCTGCTCGGCAGCGGTGGCAGTCCGGCCACGATCAGCGCCAATTTCCCGGGCACGATCACGCTCATTTCCGATTCTCTTTCCGTCGGCTCGGTGACGAACATTTCCGCCGTTTCGAGTCAGGTCATCATTCGCCAGCGCACCAATGGCACCGCGATCGATCTCGGCTCCGCCGGCGGCCCATTCACCGGCACTCTGCAACTTTCTGACGCGGAGCTCGACCGCATCACGTGCGGCACGCTTCGCATTGGCGACGCGAACAGCGGCGCGATCACGCAAAGCGCGGCAATCTCGCGCCCGGCGAACACGGCGATCGCGTTGACGAGCAGCGCCGCGATTGTGCTGAATACCGGCCCGCTCGATAGCCTCGGAGGCAACGTGACGCTCGATCCCGGCGGCGCGACCAACACCTTCA
The DNA here is from genome assembly GCA_040081625.1 of Chthoniobacteraceae bacterium. Classification (GTDB taxonomy): domain Bacteria; phylum Verrucomicrobiota; class Verrucomicrobiia; order Chthoniobacterales; family Chthoniobacteraceae; genus VFJQ01. The sequence goes on along the minus strand of JBEBGD010000020.1, from coordinate 52,793 downwards.
GCCCCACCGCCAGCGGCACCGACATCGCGATGAGCAGCACCGGAACCGTGAGCTTCGGCAGCGGCGACCGGCTCGCCATCGCCATCAGCGCCGCGACGGTCGATACCGGCTACCGGCAGCTGAAGGTCACCGGCAATGTGGATCTCACCGGCGTCACGCTCAGCCTCAGCGGCAGCTTCACGCCGAGCGCGGGGAACAGGTTCACGGTCGTGGACAACGACGGCAGCGACCCGATCACTGGCACGTTCACAGGCCTGGCCCAGGGTGCGATCATCAACTTCAACGGAGTGCCGCTCGAGCTCAGCTACACCGGGGGCACCGGGAATGACGTGACGCTCTCCGATTTCAGACCGGGCGTCGCTGTGAACAATGCGACGGTTGGTGGAAACGAAGGAGGCGTCGTCTCGAACACCGGCACGTTTGTGGACTGGCAGGGCAATGGCACGGTCACACTCAGCGCGAGCATCGGCGCACTGGTGCAAAACAATGGCGCCGGGACGTGGAGTTGGAGCTTCGCCGGTGCCGACGGGCCGGCAGGCCCGACGACAGTCACCATCACGGCAACGGACACAAACTCGCTTACGTCGAACACGAGCTTCACCGTGACGGTGAACAACGTCGCACCGATCATCGCCCTGACCGGCGCTGGCAGCACGGATGAAGGGTCGAGCTATGCGCTGGACCTTGGCGCGATCACCGATCCGGGAATGGATACGGTCACGGCTTACAGCATCAACTGGGGCGACGGCACGACGGATAACTTCACCGGCAACCCGACAGGCACGTCGAAGTTACACACCTACGCCGATGGGGCGGCCAACTTCACCATCACAGTCTCGCTCACTGATGAAGACGGCACGTTCGGCAGCACGAAGCCCGTGAGCGTGGCGAATGTCGCGCCGAGCGCCATCGCGCAGACCGGTGCGGGGGCGGTGCACACGATGGAAGATGCGCCCGCTTCAACGATCACCATGGCGGCGTCCGATCCGGCCGGTGCGCTCGACGCGTATAGCGTCGCCATCGTGGCCGGGAGCCTGAACCCACCAAGCGCGGGCACGCTCGGCGGAGTCGTGCGAAACGACGTTACCTTTACGCCAGCCGCGAACTTCTTCGGCACGGCAACTTTTCAATTCGACGCAACTGACGACGACGACGCAACCGGACCGCCGGCGACGATCGAGATCGTGGTCGCGCCGGTCAACGACCCGCCGATCGCCTCGGCCGACACATTGACGGCGGTGGACGAAGACAGCGGGCTGCGGACCATCTCTTTCGGCGCCCTGACGGACAACGACAGCGCCGGGCCGGGAGAGGCAGGACAGGCGCGCACCGTCATCGCCGTCGGCAGCGCCGTCGGCGGCAGCGTCGCGATCAATGGGAGCGAGATTCGTTTCACCCCGGCGGCGAACTTCAACGGCATCGCGAGCTTCAGCTACACGATGCAGGACAACGGACAGACCGGGAATCCTCCGATGGATGATTTTAAGTCCGCCAGCGCCACGGCGAGCTTCACGATCAATCCGGTGAACGATGTGCCGGTCTTCACCAGCGGCGGGAATCAGGTCGTGATCGAGGACGCGGGTGCGCAGAGCGTCGCGGACTGGGCAGCGGCGATCAGCGCCGGGCCTGCAGATGAGAGCGGGCAGGCCGTGAGCTTCATCGTCTCGAACGACAACAACGCGCTCTTCGCCGTGCAGCCGGTGGTGGCGGCCAATGGCACGCTGACCTACACGGCGGCGGCGAATGCGAACGGTTCGGCAATCGTGAGCGTGCAGATCCACGACGATGGCGGGACGGCCAATAGCGGCGTGGACACCAGCGCGGCGCAGACCTTCACGATCTCGGTTACCGCGGTGAACGACGCGCCGACGCTCACTTCCGTTACCGATCCCGCGGCGATCCTCGAAGACGCCGCGGTGCAGATTGTGAACCTCGCCGGCATCAGCGCCGGCGGCGGCGAGACGCAGACGCTCAGCGTGACCGCGAGCTCCGACAATCCGGCGCTCATCCCGGACCCGACAGTGGACTACACGAGTGCGAACGCGACTGGCGCGCTCAGCTACACGCCCGTCGCGGACATGAGCGGCAGCGCCGTCATCACCGTGACCGTGCAAGACAACGGCGGCACCGCCGACGGCGGCGTGAACACGATCGTGCGCACCTTCACCGTGAACGTGACCGCCGTGAATGACGCGCCCACGCTCACGGCGATCGCCAATCCCGCGGCGATCCTCGAAGACGCGGCGGTGCAGACGATCAACCTCACCGGAATCGGCGCAGGCGGCGGCGAAACGCAGGCGCTCACCGTCACGGCCACGTCGGACAACCCTGCGGTCATTCCGAATCCATCGGTTACTTACACCAGTGCGAGTGAGACGGGCTCGCTCCGCTACGCTCCAGTCGGGAATGCGAACGGTTCCGCCGTCATCACCGTCACCGTGCAGGACGACGGCGGCACCACCGACGGCGGGGTGAACACGATCACGCGCACCTTCACCGTGAACGTCACCGCGGTAAACGACGCGCCGACACTCGCTGCCATCGCTGCCCCTGCGGCGATTCTCGAGGACGCCGGTTTGCAGACGATCGACCTCACCGGCATCGGCGCGGGCGGCGGCGAAACGCAGGTGCTGACAGTCACGGCGACTTCCGACAATACGGCGCTGGTCCCGAACCCGACGGTCACTTACACGAGCCCGAACGCGACGGGCTCGCTCGGCTACACGCCGGTGGCGAATGCGAGCGGTTCGGCGGTGATCACGGTGACGGTGATGGACAATGGAGGCACGGCCAATGGCGGCGTCGATCTGCTCACGCGGACGTTCACGGTGAACGTGACGGCGGTGAACGACGTGCCGACGCTCGTGGCGATCGACGACCCGGCGGCGATCCTGGAGGATGCCGTGGCGCAGACCGTGAACTTGAGCGGCATCGCTGCAGGCGGTGGTGAGACGCAGGTGCTGACAGTCACGGCGACCTCCAACAATACGGCGCTGGTCCCGAACCCGACGGTCACTTACACGAGCCCGAATGCGATGGGCTCGCTCGGCTACACGCCGGTGGCGAATGCGAGCGGCTCGGCGGTGATCACGGTGACGGTGATGGACAACGGGGGCACGGCGAATGGCGGCGTCGATCTGCTCACGCGGACGTTCACGGTGAACGTGACGGCGGTGAACGACGCGCCGACGCTCGTGGCGATCGACGACCCGGCGGCGATCATGGAGGATGCCGTGGCACAGACGGTGAACGTGAGTGGCATCGCTGCAGGCGGTGGTGAGACGCACGTGCTGACGGTGACGGCGACCTCGAACAACACGGCGTTGATCCCGGACCCGACGGTGACCTACACGAGCCCGAATGCGATGGGCTCGCTGAGCTACACACCGGTGGCGAATGCGAATGGCTCGGCGGTGATCACGGTGACGGTGATGGACAACGGAGGCACGGCGAATGGCGGCGTCGATCTGCTCACGCGGACGTTCACGGTGAACGTGACGGCGGTGAACGACGTGCCGACGCTCGCGGTAATCAGCAACCCGGCGGCGATCCTGGAGGATGCCGTGGCGCAGACGGTGAACCTGACTGGCATCGCCGCAGGCGGTGGCGAGACGCAGGTGCTGACAGTCACGGCGACTTCCGACAACACGGCGCTGATCCCGAACCCGACGGTCACTTACACGAGCCCGAACGCGACGGGCTCGCTCGGCTACACGCCGGTGGCGAATGCGAGCGGCTCTGCGGTGATCACGGTGACGGTGATGGACAACGGTGGCACCGCGAATGGCGGGGTGAATCTGCTCACGCGCACCTTCACGGTGAACGTGACAGCGGTGAATGACGTGCCGACGCTCGCGGCGATCGACGACCCGGTGGCGATCGTGGAGGATGCCGTGGCGCAGATGGTGAACTTGAGTGGTATCAGTGCCGGTGGCGGTGAAACGCAGACGCTGACGGTCACGGCGACCTCCGACAACGCGGCAGTGATCGCGGATCCGACGGTCGATTACGCCAGCTCCGCCGCGACCGGTTCACTCAGCTACACACCGGTCCCCGATGCGAACGGCGCGGCCACGATCACCGTCACGATCATGGACGACGGAGGCACCGCAGGCGGCGGCGTGAACGCGATCACGCGCAGCTTTGTCGTGAATGTGACGCCGGTGAACGACGCGCCGAGTTTCACAAAGGGCGCGAATGTGGTCGTGTTCGAAGATGCTGCCGCGCAGACCGTCGCCGGCCTGGCCACGGCGATCAGCCCGGGCCCGGCCGATGAAGCCGGGCAGACGGTTTCCTTCACCGTGAGCAACGACAACGCCGCCCTTTTCTCCGTGCAACCGGTGGTGGCGCCGGATGGCACGCTCACCTACACGCCCGCGGTCGATGCATCCGGCACGGCGAGCGTATCGGTCAGGGCGGTCGATACGGGCGGCACCGGAAACGGCGGCGTCGATACGAGTGCGGCGCAAACCTTCACCATCATGGTGACCGGCGTGAACGATGCCCCCAGTTTCGTGGCCGGCCCTAGGATCGACGCCGCGCAGGATTCAGGGCCGCGGAGCATCCCGGCATGGGCCACCGCGATCAACCCCGGGGCGGGCGAGTCCGGGCAAAGCGTGACCTTCATTGCCGCGGTCGATAAGCCTGAGCTGTTCGCCACGTTGCCGACGATCACGCCGGGAGGCACGCTGGCGTTCGTGCCCGCGCCGGGTGGCAGCGGTATTGCGATCATGACCGTGCGGCTGCAAGACGATGGCGGCACCGCGAATGGCGGCGTGGACACGAGCCCGCCACAGATGGTCGAGATCGCGATCACGAGCGTCCTCGAGGAACTCGGCAGCTACACTGGACTCGTGCAGCCCGCGGCGGGAGGCACGCGCGAGAATGCGCGCACGGGCAGCGTGCAGGTGAAGTTGACGAAGACAGGAAAATTCAGCGGGAGACTCATGCTCGCCGGCAAACGCGTCGCGATGAAAGGAGTGGTCGGGCATGACGGCGTGGCGCGTTTCGGGAGAGCGGAAACGCCGTCGCTCACGATCAGCCGCACGGGCCTTCCGCCGCTCGACCTCGCGCTGACGATCGAAGTCGCGCGCGGGACGAACACGTTTGGCGGAATGCTGAAGCAAGGTGGCGCCGAATTCGCCGGACTCGAAGGCGACCGCGCGCTTTACACCTCGAAGCGCAACCCCGCGCCGCCGATGGAGAACGTGCCGTCGGACTTGCCACGCAACTTCACCGTCATCCTCCCGGCGCTCACCGCCGCCGAGCAGGGGCGGAATGCGAGCACCTATCCACAAGGCGATGGATTCGGCCGGCTTACCGTGAGCAAGCGCGGCGTCGCGAAGTTTTCCGGCACACTCGCCGACGGCAAGAAAGTCAGCGCCGCCGCGCCGGTCGCGAAGTCCGGTCGCTGGCCGTTCTACAAGGCGCTCGGCAAGACCGGGTCGGTCAGCGGGTTTGCGTTCTTCCGCGACGTGGCTGTGGTGAGCGACGTGGATGCGATGGACGTGCTTTGGTTCAAACCGCCGAACCCGCGCGCGAGACAATACCCCGATGGCTGGCCGGGCGGCATCTTCTTCGACCTCGTCGGCGCAGAATACACCGCGCCAACGCGCCGCACGCCCGGCCCGGTGCTGCCTGGTCTCGGCGCCGCCGATGGCGACGGCAACGCGGAACTCTCTCTCAACGACGGCGGCATCGCCGGCCTCGCGTTCGCGCTTTCCATCGATGCGAACAACCGTCCGAGGTTCCTCACGCAACCGGTCGAAAGGCCCACCATCGCGCTCTCCGCGAAGACAGGGCTCCTGAAAGGCCGGTTCATCCATTCAGTCAGCGGGCGGAAAGCCAAATATGGGGGTGCGGTGCTGCAAAAGCAGAAGCTGGGCTCCGGCTTTTTCCTCGGCCCGACCGAGAGCGGATCGGTGACGCTCGTGCCGGACGACGATCCGGGCACGCCTTAGCAGCCTGTTGACGAGTTCGACGCGTCGGTGGTTGTCCACAGATTGCACTGATTTTCACAGAGAAGCTGAACGGACTGTCGGGACGAATCTGTGTCCATCCGTGAAATCTGTGGACTGTTTCAGCAGTCTCTGGGACGAGGCGGAATCTTTCGGGATGACTCCATCAATCATCAATACCATCGGAGAACTCGAGCCCGAGCGCTGCTCGCGCCGCGCGAATGTGATCGAGGCGCTTGGAGTCACGACGGCGCTTTTCGTGATCATGTGGCCGTTCTGCTACGGCTGGGGAGTGCTCGGCGACAATGCGGCCGTGCGCCAGGTCGCGCAGTGGCCGCTGGTCGCGCTGTTTGTGTGGGTCGTGTTTGTCAGCCCGCGATTACACGGCGACACGGCGGAGTCGCTCGGCGTCGGCAACCCGCGCGAGCTCTGGCGGACGATCCGTGAGCGGCGCGGCTTCCGACGCGTGCGACTTGTCGGCGCGGTCGTCACGATCGCCTGCGTCATCTTCCTGCTGACCGTCGCGAATTGGCCCGAGTCGGCGCGCATGCTCCGGCTGCCCGTCGCGGCGCGGCAGTGGATCCTCGCTCCACACGGATGGGTGCCGGTGTGCGCCATCGCCGGTGCGCTCTCGGTATTCGTCGCGACGTGTGCGATCCGTTACGACAACTACGCCCCGGCATTCCGCGCGGCGCTGTGCGTGTCCGCCGGACTTTTCGTTTTCGCGGGCGCGGGCGCGATGCTTCATCGCGGGCCGGCAGTTTTCGCAAACTTCGACGCGGCCCGCTGGGGCCTCGATGCGATCGCCTATATGTTCTGGGGCTACGCGCAGCAGTTCCTGTTCACGTCGTATTTTGCGACCCGGCTGCGAAAGGGCTTCGCGCCCGCGCCAGCCGCGGAGAAGTCGGTGCCGCTGGCGCTTCGGCCTCGGTTCGTGGCGATTGGCGGGTTGCTGACTGCGACGACCATTGCGCCGGCGTTTTGGCTCGCCGTCCGCAATCTCTACGGCGCGAACCACGCCCCGCTCGCGATGCTCGCTTGGTTCGCGGTCTTCGCGTTTCCGATCGGCGCGCTCTGGGCGCACTTCTATTGCCGCGATCGGCGCCGGATGCTCGTCGCCACGCTTGCCGGTTCGATCTTCGGCCTCATCCACATCGACTCCTACGGTCTCGTGCTCGTGACGACCGGTCTCGGGACCATCCTCGCGTGGCTCTTCATGGACGCCCGCTATCGCAATCTCAGCGCGCTCGGTTTCATCCACGGCGTTCTCGGGTCCACGTTCGGAAAGCTCTTCAAAGGCGCGGGCGCCGGCACCCTCCGGGTCGATTACCGCGTCGGCCCGTGGAACGTCGAGGAGCCGACGTTCGCCGTGCTCGTCATTCCGACGCTCTGCCTCTGCGGTTTCCTCGCGCTCACGATGTATTTTTCGCGGCGCGAAGCGTGGGTCGGATCCGAAGCCGCTACGCCGTGAGCGCGTCGATCACCGCGCGGACTTCGGCGCGGATGTTTTCCTCGCTTGGGTCGTCGAGCGTGTCGGCGATCACGGCGAAGAGCGCGTCACGGAATTGCTTTCGCAACCGGCAGACGTTCACTCGGACCGCGCCTTCGGTGAGGCCGAGCGTGCGCGCGGTTGCAGCGTAGTCTTCGCCCCCGCCGGCCTCGAAGCCGAGGAAGGCGCGATACGGATCGAGCGTGCCCGCGCGGCCTTTCGCGGCGAGCTCGGTCTCGAGCCGGGCGACGGCGGCATCCATCGTCGCGAGCGCCCAGGCGTGGTCGAAGTCGCGCGCGGGATTCGCCGGGTCGGCGGGATCGAGCGGCGGAGTGTCGTCGTCGGGCGCGGCGTCGATGGATAGGTGGATGCGGTCGCCGCCGCGCTGCTGCGTGGCGGCGCGCCGGTGCAGATCGCGCAGGTGATTCGCAAACGCGGTGCAGAGGAAGGTGCGCAGTTTTCCGCGCAGCGGATCGGCGACCGTGAAGCGCTCGTGGCGGAGGAACTCGGCGAAGAAGGACTGCGTCGCGTCGTCCGCATCCGCCGCGCTGAGGCCAGTGCGGCAGGCGAGCGCGTGGAGCGGCTGCCAGTAGAGCCGGCACAGTTCATCGAGCGCGGCGCGCGCGGCGGGTTCGGCGGGCGATGCGGCGCGCGCGACGAGGCTCCAGCGCGTGGCTTTGAAGGCGGAAGGTTCCTGGATCATCGCGGCGCCGCTTTGCGCTCGAGCACGGCGCGAAAGCCGAAGCAGTAGCAGCGCAGGTTGCGCTCGTGAGTGACCGCGCAGGCGGCGTCGAGCTTCGCCGCGCGGGAGTCCCACCAGCTCGCGCCGCGCAGCGTGGACGGCCGGTCCGGGCCGTCGTCGGTCCATTCCCACACGTTGCCGCCGAGGTCGTGCAGGCCGTGCGCATCGGGCGCGAAGCTGCCGACGGGTGCGGTGAAGGCGTGGCCATCGCGATAGCCGGCGATCACGTCGAGGGCGGCGTGCTCGCCTTCGGCGCCGCGCGTTTCGTCGCTCGCGTAGTTGCCCGCCGGGTTGGGCGGAGGGAAGTGTGCGCCCCACGGATAGCGGCCGCTCGGGAAGTGCGCGTCGGCGTCGAGCCCCACGGCGACGCTCCATTCCTCATTCGTCGGCAGCCGGTAGCGATCCTCCGCGCCGATGCGGCCCGATGCGCGTTCGTGCGCGGTGAGCCATTCACAAAACGCGATCGCTTCGATCTGCGTGACGCCCACGACGGGATGCTCGTCGGTCTGCGCGAAGCCGGGCTGCTTCCACGTCGCATTCACCGAGTGCCAGCCCTCCTCGGCTCCGGCGAAGTTCACCCACATCGGGCCGTAGGCTTCCATGCTTTGCGCGTGCGCGAACGCGGTGAAATCGCGCAGCCGCGTCTCCGTGGTGCAGAAAAAAACGCCGGGCGTGCCGGCGGGGACGAAGCGCAGTCCGAGACTGTTGGTGAATGCGGCGGGCGTCGGCGCGGGCGGCGCCGACTGCCACCAGACCAAAGCGGCCAACGCTGCCGCGACGACGAACAGCGCAGCGACGCGCCACGCGGGACGCGGGCGATCGAGCACAGTGAGTTCCGCGCTCAGCTCGCGCACGGAGGAGAAGCGGCGGCCCGGTTCGCTTTGCAAGGCGCGCGTCAGCACGCGATCGAGAGAGCGCGCGGCGGGGACGAGCTGCGCGAGCGGGCGGAAGACGCCGCGCGGGAGCTGACCGGTGAGCAGTTCGTAGAGCATCACGCCGACGCTGAAAATATCCGCGCGGTGATCCACCGTCGCCGCGGGGAGCATCTGCTCGGGCGCGACGTATTCGGGCGTGCCGAGCATCACGCCGGTCGCGGTCAGCGCGGTGCGCGGCTCGTCGCCGGCGAGCTGCGCGATGCCGAAGTCGGTCACCTTCACGCGACCCGTGGCGTCGAGCAGGACATTGCCCGGCTTGATGTCGCGATGCACGACGCCTTGCGAATGCGCGAACTCGAGCGCGTCGCAAACCTGCCGCACGATGGCGAGCGCGTCCTCCGGCGGCAGCGGCCCCGCTTGCAGCCGCGCGGCGAGGTCGGAGCCCTCGACGTATTCCATCACCATGAAGAAGTGCCCGTCGTCCGCCTGCCCGAAGTCATGCACCGCGACGATGTGCGGATGGCTGAGCCGCGCGAGCGACGTGGCTTCGCGGCGAAAGCGCTCGGCGAAATCCTCGCGCACGCCGAGCTCAAACGGCAGCAGCTTGATCGCGACGAGCCGGTCGAGCGACTTCTGCCGCGCGCGATAGACCGCGCCCATCCCGCCGCGCCCGAGCAGCGCCTCGATCTCGAACGCCGGAAACAGCGGCCCGATCGCCTCCGGTGCCGGCGGCACCCAGCCGCCGGCCGCGCCTTCGTCGCGCAGCGCTGTCTCGAAGGCGCCGCGCACGCGCGCAGCGTGAAGGTTGGAGTCAGGCATGGGCTTCAGACATGCGGCAGAGGTAGCCGGAGCCGCCCCGGAACGCCAACCGCGAATCCTCGTTCGCGGCTGTAACGGGCGCCTCGGAGTTTGCGTAAAGCCATCAATGAAACATCCATCTCGGTATCTCGGCATCGCAGTCGCGCTCGCGGGCCTGGCCCCGGTAGCGATGGGCGCAGGCTTTCCAAACATCGCCCGGCCCGTCGCGGGCGAGCTTCTCACGCCCGCCCGCATCGCCGCCACCGATGGGCGCACCGCGATCATCGCGTGGCACAACGGGCTGATCTACACCGCGCCGGAAGCGCCGGGCAGCGCGCCGGGATCGAGCGTCCTCGCGCGGTCATGGGACTTTTCGGATCCGGCGAATCCCGCGGTGATCGAAACGCTCGGCACGTCGCACATGCCGGTGATGGCGCATGGGTATTTCTATCGAAACAACCAGCTCGTCATCGGCAACAACTTCCCGACGCAGATGTCCTTCGCGGCGACGGCGACGTATGGGGTCAACACGCGCGGACCCTTCGCGGAGCTGTATCAGGCGGGTGGCGTGGGGCAGCGCGGCTCGATGTTTCATCCGTTCAACGCCGATCCGACTTTCTGGAGCTATAACGACTTCGTTCAGAACGCGAACCTGCGCCGTCGCAACATCCAGACGGGTCAGTGGCAGAACTTCGCAAACTGGGATCACCTCGCGCTCACGGGTGTGATCGGACATCCGTTCATCGTCGGGAACATCCTCTTCATGGCGTCAGATCAAAGCCGCACCGGGCTGGCGATCTACGACATCAGCGACCTGAACAATCCCGTGTTGCTGAGCACGCTGACCGACGGCGGGCCGGGCGGATACTGGCCGAGCATGTGGGGCGGGGGAGGACGGCTCTACGTGGTGTGGCCGTATCGACGCGAGTTCAACGAAGGGAATCACGGCTTCCGCATGGTCGATGTCACCGACCCGACCGATCCGCAGTGGGTCATCGACAAGGAACTGCCGGACGAGGACCAGACGATGTATGTGATGTTCCAGGACGACTACGCCTTCATGGGCAATCACAAGATCGATCTGCGCTCGAAGGAAGTGGCGCTCTCGTTCAACACCGAGGCGAACGGCATGGATGCGAGCCAGTTCGCGCTGCCGCTGGGAAATCTCGTCATCCTCGGCGGCTACGGCGATCAGCAAGGCATGACGGTGTGGGTGCATCAGACCGACGCGGACACGCGCCCGCCGGAAGTCGGCTACCACATCCCGCGCGCCGGGCAGACGAATTACCCGGTGGCCTCGCCGATCAGCATCCTGATCCACGAGACGCTGGAGACGCGCAGCATCGTGAACGGCGACACGATCCTCATCCGCCCTGTCGGCGGCGCGCCGCTCGCTGCGCAGTTTGCGCGCACCTTCGATGGCATCATTACTTTCACCCCCGATGCCTCGCTCGCGGCGAACACGACCTACGAGGTCGTGCTCGATGGGATCGAAGACGCGGCGGGAAATGCGATGGAGCCTTACAGCTTCACCTTTTCCACCGGCAGCACTGTCGCGGGAAATGTCGCGCCGGTGATCAGCTCGTTCACCGCGAACACGCCGGTCATCGCGCCCGGCGGCGAGATCGTGCTCACCGCGGCGGCCACGGATGAGCCGGGGCAGAGCGTTGAGTATCGCTTCGATGCGGGCGATGGCCGGCCGAAGACAGCGTGGGGCGCGACGGCGGGCGTGGCGTTCACCTACGCGAATGCAGGCCACTACAAGCCGCTCGTGCAGGCGCGCGATCCGCTCGGCGCGGTGTCGAGCCGCACCATCGGGATCAACGTGCTCACGCTGCCTGCCGGCCCCACCGCGACCGCGAGCAGCGCGACCGTGGTGGATGCGGCGAGCCGCCGTGTGTGGACGGTGAACCCGGATGCGAACACCGTCACGGTCGTCCATGCCGACACGCTCGCGGTGCTCAGCGAGATCGCGGTCGGCACCGATCCGCGCAGCGTCGCGCTCGACCCTTCCGGCAATGCGTGGGTGACGTGCCACGATGCGGATCGCGTGATGGTGCTCGCCGCGAACACCGGCGCGGTGCTCGCCGACATCGCCACGGGCTACGGCACCGCGCCCTTCGGCGTGGCGATCTCGCCGGATGGGCAGAACGCGTATGTCTCGCTCTACGGCAGCGGCGCGTTGCGGCGCTACGATGTCGCGGCGCGCACGCAGATCGGAAACGATCTCGCGCTCGGCCATACGGCGCGCGCGGTCGCGGTGAGCGGCGATGGGGCGCGGGTGCTGGTCACGCGCTTCATCTCTGCGCAAAATCAGGGCGACGTGTGGGAAGTGAACGCGGCCACTTTCACGCTCAACCGCACGCTGCGCCTGGCGAAGCTCGGCGACGACGAACATCGCGACGGAACCGCGAACAGCCGTGGCGTGCCGAATTACCTCGCCGCCGTCGCCTACTCGCCCGACGGCCTTTCGGCGTGGGTCGCCGCGACGAAGCAGAACACGGAGCGCGGCACGCTCTTCAACGCCGCGCAGACGCACGACAGCACGCAGCGCAACATGCTGCTGCAGATCGACCTCACCACCGGGGCGGTGATGCGCGATGTCGATATCGACAACAGCGACTCCGCCACCGCGCTCGCGTTCTCACCGCGTGGCGACTACCTTTTCGTCACGCTGCAGGGCAACAACCAGGTCGTCGTCTTCGACATGCTCGCCGCGGCGGAAGTGTCCGGGCTCGGCGCGATGGTCACGCGGCAGATGGCCGGCGCGGCACCGCAGGGCGTGGCGGTGGATGCGGTCACGGGGCGGGTGTTTGTGCAGAATTTCATGGGCCGCAGTTTGTCGGTCGTTCCTGCCGCGGCGTTGTTCGACACGGGCAGTATCTCGCTGGCGAACTCGACGGTGAGCACGGTCGCGAATGAGCCGCTGAGCGCCGCGGTGCTGCTCGGCAAGCGCATCTTCTACCACGCCGATGAACGCATGAGCGCCGAGGGCTACATCAGTTGCGCGTCGTGCCACACCGACGGCGGTTCGGATGGTCGCGTGTGGGATTTCACGCAGCGGGGTGAAGGCCTGCGCAACACGGTGGAACTGCGCGGCCGCTCCGGCATCGGCCATGGCCGCGTGCATTGGTCGGGGAATTTCGACGAGGTCCAGGACTTCGAGAACGACATCCGCGGCTTCTTCGGCGGCAACGGATTTCTGACCAACGAACAGTTCGCCGCCGCGCAGCATCCGCTCGGCGCTGCGAAGGCGGGCCAGAGCGCGGATCTCGATGCGCTCGCTGCCTACGTGACCTCGCTCGGAAATGAGCATCTGCCGCGCAGTCCATCGCGTGCTGCCGATGGCTCGCTCACCGTCGCCGCCGAGGCGGGCCGGCAGGTCTTCAGCGCGATGAACTGCGTCTCATGTCACAGCGGCACGGCGCTGACCGACAGCAGCACGAACGCGCTGCACAACGTGGGCACGCTGCGCACCACGAGTGGCCAGCGGCTTGGCGCGGCCTTGACCGGCATCGATGCGCCGACGTTGCGCGGGGTGTGGGCGAATGCGCCGTTCTTCCACGATGGCTCCGCGCGCACGCTCGACGATGTGTTCACCGTCGCGGGTGGCACGGTCTATCAGGCGGAAGCTGGCAGCGTCACCGGCGGCACGATTCAAACCGGAGCGAACGGCAACGTCTTCATCAACTGGGACAACACGGTGATGGGCGGACTCGTGCAACTCAACAGCAACGGCGTCGCGACGCGCACCGACGTGGACGGCGGCATCGGCGGGATCGGAGCGGTGGAGATCCGCTACAGCGCGACCACCGGCGGCCAGGCCACCATCCGCGTGAATGGACAATCCCACGCCGTCACGCTCGTCGGCACCGGCAATGCGCCCGCGTTCCGCACGACCTTCTGGAGCACGGCTCGCGCGGAAAACGTGCCGCTGCTCGCGGGTGCGAACAACACGGTGGAGATCCTGCGCGCGGGCGGCGATTGGGCGGTGGATCACTTCACGGTGAGCACGCTGAACGATCTCGTGGACGCGGTGCCGCATCGCAGCGTGCCGGCGGGTGAACGCGCGAACTTGCTCGCGTATCTGCGCTCGCTCGATGGCAGCGCCGTCACCGTGGATGCGGCGGATGCGCCGTTCGTGAGCATCGCGCCGAGCGTCGGCCAGGGCTCGCCGGTGCGCTGGCCGTTTGTGGACTTCGACATCGTCTTCAGCACCGCGGTCACGGGCTTCGCGGAAGACGATCTCATCGTCGGCGGCAGCGCGGGAGCGACGTGGGTCGTCTTGATCCCGCAGGGCGGCGGCATGATCTACCGCGCCCGCCTCGGCGGCTTCACCGGCAATGGCAGCGTGACTTTGCGCCTGAACATCGGCGCGGCGAGCGCGGGCGGTGTCGCGAGCCGTGCGGCGTTGCCGGTCAGCGCGGATTACGTCAGCCCCGTGCCGGTCATCGATCCGCTCGCGTCGCTCGGCGATGAGTTCCAAGACGCAGGCTCCCTCGCGAACTGGCAGCGGCTTCACCAGACCGAAGGCTGGAACGCGGACAAACTCGCGACGTGGGACGTGAACACCACGCGCAGCGGTCACATGCGGCTCATGCCCGTGGCGAGCGGCTGGTATCAGGATTACGCCGGGCCGTATGTGTTCCGCACCGTCACCGGCGACTTCGTGGCGACGGTGCGGATGGACGTGAGCCGCCGCAACGACGCCGCAGGCCGGCCGAGCACGAACTTCAGTTTCGGCGGCCTCATGGTGCGCGTGCCGCGCGCCTTCGCCAATGCGGGAGCCTCGCCCGGGAGCGACTGGATTGCGGGCACGGAAAATCGCGTAGCGTTCAACTTCGGCACCGCCGATCCCATCGCGCAGCCGAACGCGAATCAATGGCAGTGCATCGTCTCGAACACCACCAACAGTGTCAGCACCTTTTACACCTCCACGCAGGGCGTGCCGCTCGGTGAAAACACGGTCACCATGCAACTCGTGCGCGTCGGCAGCGCGATCGTCCTGCTTCGCCAGCATCCCGGCGGGCAGTGGATCGTCGAGCAGCGCTTCACGCGTGCGGATTTCCCCGCGACGCTGCAAATCGGCATCAACACCGCCACGCATTTCAACGCCATCAGCGGGCTCAGCGCCTTCGATCACAACCGCACCGTCATCGCCGCCGGCACGCCGGATGTGGTCGTGGATGCCGAGTGGTTCCGCCTCGCCACTCCCGCGCCCGCGCTGACTTCCACCGTGCTCAATGCGCTGCCGCTCACCGGCCAGTTCGGCCCCGTGCAACTGCTCGCCAACTCCAGCCTCGGCGACGCCGCAGCGCCCGTGCCTGTCGTCGTGGATGGGCAAAGCTACGCTGCGTGGCTGGTCGCGAATCGCAGCGCCGCTGATCTCGCGTATCCCGCTGCGACCGACCCGCTGGGCGACGCGAATCAAGACGGCCGGCCGAACCTGCTCGACTACGTGGCACCGGGCGGACTCGATCTCGATCTCATCGGTCCGCCGGAGGCGCGCACCGCGCAGCTTGGATTCATCCGCAACGCGGATGCCCGCGGCGTCACGCTCATCGCCGAGGAAAGCGACGACCTCATCACCTGGACGCCGCTCGCCACTTCCATCAACGGCGCGACCCCGGGCGGCCCTGCGGGCGTGAGCGAAGGCGGCGGCACGCTGCGAAGCGTCGCCGTCACCACCACCGCGCCGGCCGACCGCACCTACTACCGCCTCCGCGCGATTTTGCAGAATCACGCTCCCTGAGCGGCGCGGCGTGGTTTTGGCTCAGAGCGAAGTCGTGCGTAACGAACCGATGACGAATTGCGTAAAGCCGAGGATGAACCATGTCTTTCAGATGAGAATCGCCCTCGTTCTCGCTGCCGCTCTGCTCCTTCCGGTGTTTCCGGCGCGGGCGGAATTGGTGAATCGATGGTCGTTTAACGCGGCGGCGGCCGCGGCGCCGAACGGGACGGTTTTCAATGACTCGGTCTCGGGCCTGCCGATGACGGTGCGCGGGGGTGGCGCGGCGCTCGATGGCTCGCGCATGGTGCTGCCGGGCACGACGACGAGCGCGAATCCGAACTCGACCATCTCGGCTTACCTCGACCTGCCGAACGGGATCGCGTCGTCGAAGACGAGCATCACCGTCGAGATCTGGGCGGCGCCGATCACCGTGCAAAACTGGCAGCCGCTTTTCGAGTTCGGTCGCATGAACATCGCGGGCGACGGCGCGCCGGGCGAGTGGACGGGCGACGCGGTGGGCGGACCGGTGAACTCGCAGGGCAGCGACTTGCTCGGCTGCTCGTTCAACCAGGCGATGAACATCAACTCGCAATATCAGGTTGTGATGATCGACGGCGGATTTCAGTCGGCGATCTCCAGCTCGCTCAGCACAACGCTGGGAACGACGTATCACTACGTCATCACCGTGCAGAGCAACGGCGCGGGCACGACGACGGCGTGGTATCGCAATGGCGCGCTCGTCGGCACGGGCAGCACGGCTTTCGCGCTGAGCGCGATCGAGGACGTGAACAACTGGCTCGGCCGTTCGCAGTGGTCGGCGAACTCGACGACCAACGCCGCCTACGACGAGGTGCGGATCTACGATCACGCGTTCAGCGCCGGGGAAGTGAGCGCGAGCTTCGCCGCGGGAGCAGACATCCAGCCGCCGGGCGGGCAGGCGGACGCGGCGACGCTGCATCACGGGCAGAAGGTGCGCGTGAACGTGCTCGCGAACGACACCGGCAGCATCACGCCCGCGACGCTCGCGGTCGTGACGCCGCCCGGCTCCGGCACGGCGGTGGTGAGCGGCGGGCAGATTCTTTACACGCACACGACGGGTTCGCCGGCGGGCGACAGCTTCACCTATCGCGTGAGCGGGCCGCTCGGCACGTCGGCGGACACGACGGTGAACCTCGCTTTCTCGAACACGCTGCGGATTCCGAATTCGACGCTCAACGTGCCGGCCACGCCGCCCACGACGACCTACACGACCGCGCCCGCGTTTGGCGCGCTCACTTTCAATGCGAATCAGGCCGTGAACATGGCGACCGCGCCGGGCGACACGCAGCGGCTTTTCGTGATCGAGCGCGCGGGCGTGATCCGGATGATCCCGAACGTCGCCGCGCCGTCGCCGACATCCTCCACGTTCTTCAATCTCGCGGCGCTCTGCGCATCGCGCGGCGAGTCGATCGGCAGCTCGCCGGATCGCGGACTGATGAGCATGGCTTTCCACCCGCAGCACGCGGCGAACGGGCGCTTCTTCGTCTGGTATTCGGTGCGCATCGGCGCGGGCGGGCCGTTTTTCTACCGCATCTCGCGTTTCAATGTGCAGGCGGGAAATCCGAACGCCGCGGACACGGCTTCGGAAGTCGTGCTCATCGAGCAGGCGGACCCGTTCGGCTATCACCTCGGCACCGACATGCACTTCGGCCCGGATGGATACCTCTATGTCTCGAGCGGTGATGGCGGCGAGCAGTTCGACTCGCGCCGCTACGGCCAGCGCATCGACCTCGATTTCCACTGCGCGCTGCTGCGGCTCGACGTGGATCGCCTGCCCGCGAATGTGGAACCGAACAGCCACGCATCGGTGCCGCTTTACGCGGGCGTCGCTGCTTACAAAGTGCCGGCGGACAATCCGTTCGTCCGCCCGAACCCGACCGACAACGTCGTCTTCAATGGCCAGAACCTCGTCGCCTCGACTGTGCGCTCGGAGTTCTTTTCCGTCGGGCTGCGAAATCCGTTCCGCTTTTCCATCGACGCACCGACGGGGGAAATCTGGGTCGGCGATGTGGGGCAGCTCGAGCGCGAGGAGATCAATCTCGCCACGAATGGCGCGAACTTCGGATGGTCGTGGCGCGAGGGAACGATTGCCGGGCCGAATGCGGGAGAGGCGCTGCCGGGCTTCACCTACACCGATCCGCTCTATGAATACGCGCTCGGCAACGGCGAGTTCCAGGGGCACTCGGTCACCGGGGGCTTCGTCTATCGCGGCACGAATTTGCCCGATCTCACCGGCGCCTACATTTTCGGCGACTACGTGGATGGTCACATCTGGGCGCTGCGGCGCACGCCCGCGGTGACGGTCGTGCGGCTCACCGGCAATGGCGGGCAGGTCGCGTTCCGTCCCGATCCATCGAATGGCGACGTGCTGATGATGGACTACGCCGAAGGGCGCATTTACCGGCTCGTCACCGGCGCCGGCGGCGGAAATTATCCCGCGACGCTGAGCGAGACCGGGATTTTCGCCGACGTGAGCGATCTCTCGCCCGCGCCGGGCGTGCTGCCGATCACGCCGAACGTTTCGTTCTGGAGCGACTACGCGATCAAGCGCCGCTGGTTCGTGATCCCCGACGCCGTGAGCACGATGACGTGGAGCCGCGAAGGCGCGTGGACTTTCCCGGATGGGATGATCTGGGTGAAGCACTTCGATCTCGAGACCACGCGCGGCAATCCCGCCACGGCGCAGCGGATCGAAACGCGGCTGTTGGTGAAGAACGCGGCCGGCGTCTATGGCGTGAGCTACCGCTGGAACCCGGCGCAGACGGAGGCCACGCTCGTCGGCGATGCGGGCGAGGAGTTCGACATCAACATCGCCGGTGTCGGCATGCAGCACTACCGCATCCCAAGCCGGAGCGAGTGCATCTCCTGTCACAACCCGCCCGCCGGGCACGCGCTGTCCTTCAACACCCGGCAGCTCAACCGCACGGAGAACATCCACAACTTCATCGGCAACCAGCTCACGCTGCTGCAGAACGCGGGCTACTTCTCCAACACGCCGGAGTCGCCGAACCTGCTGCCGCGCCACATCCGCGCCGACGAGACGCAATTCCCCGTCGAAGCCCGCGTGCGCGCGTATCTCGATGTGAACTGCGCGAACTGCCACATGGCCGGCGGCAGCACGCCGCCAACGTGGGATGCGCGCGCGCCGCTCACGCTCGCGCAAACCGGCCTCATCAATGGCACCGCCACGCAGAGCGGCGTCGATCCGCTCAACCGTCTCATCGTCCCCGGCGACACCACGCACTCGATCGTGCTCAATCGCGTCGCGGTGACGAACGGCTTCAGCCGCATGCCGCCGCTCGGCAGCAACGAACTCGACCCCGGCGCCATCGCGCTGCTCACCGAGTGGATCAATGCCGCGCTCCCGGCGCAGCAGACCTACGCGCAATGGCGCATCGCGAATTTCGGGAACGACACGTCACCCGAGGGCGATCCCGAATTCGATGCCGACTTCGATGGAAAGAAAAACCGGCACGAGTTTCTCGCCGGCACTGCGCCGCTCATTCCCGGCAGCAGTTTCGCGCCGCAGCTCAGCCTTCCCGGCGGCAACGTCTGGATCGACCTGAACCTCCCCGCGAACCGCTCATTCCAGGTCGAGACCTCCATCGACTTGCAGATGTGGCTGCCCTGGAATGTCCCCGGCAATGCCGGCCTGCCGCACCCCGGCGGCCCTGCGTCGGTCACCGGTCCGCGCATCGGCGATCAGCAGTTTTTCCGCACGCGGATCTGGGAAAACTGACGCGCTGCGAGGCGGCGGGGCTGGAAGATATTTAATCGACAAGCGCCGGGCGCCCCGCAGTCTGCGCGGACCTGGCCCACGCTCCGCTCGTGGCAGCATTATCACCTCAGCAACTCTCCGACTATGATGGACCCGACGACCGTTGAAGCTACCGCGCCAAACCAGAACTGCCGCGGCTTGCTCCGGCGAATGGCGCTTTGTATCTGCTTAATAAATGGGCTGCTGCCCGGCGCGCGGAGCGTGGCTCAAGATCCGGCGCCTCCGCCGACTGCGGCTGCACCAGAGATCATCACGAACCCGGGTGCAACGCCTGCGTTCGCTGCCGATGCACCGCCGGCACCGACCACCGTGGTGGGAGGGCTGTGGAATCCGCTCGGGCCGGCGCCGACGAGAAATGCGCAGGTCGCTGTTCCGCCGAACAACGAAGTGTGCGGTGCGATCCAGGCGATCGCGGTGCATCCGACTGACCCGAACATTCTCTACCTCGGCGCGGTCAACGGCGGCGTCTGGCGCACCTCCAACGCCACTGCTGCAAGCCCGACGTGGACCCCGCTGACGGACAATCTTGCGTCGCTGTCGGTCGGCTCGCTGGAGTTCGACCTCACCGATCCGACGTTCCAAACGCTCGTCGCCGGCAGTGCGCGAACGAGCAGCTTCGGCGCGGTCGGCGGCGCGCGCATCGGTGTGCTGCGGACAACGGATGGCGGCAACACATGGACGACTCTTGGCACCCAGTTTGCCACCGAGAACCTGCTCAGCGTCGCGGCGCGCGGCAGCATCATCATGGCGGGGTCCGACAGCCAGTGGGGCGGGGGAAGTGGGAGCGGACTGTTTCGCAGCACGAATACCGGAGGGTCGTTTGCGCTCGTCTCCGGCACCAACGGGCTCCCGACGGGTTCTGTGAGCGACATCGTGGCGGACCCGAATGTTCCGAACCGCTTTTATGCAGCCGTGCGCACGGCGGGGATTTTCCGCAGCGACGATACCGGCGCGACTTGGACGAATGTGACCGGGAACATCACCGGGATCACCGGCACGACGACGAAAATCGAGATGGGAGTGCACAATAACGGCACGACCAACGCGGTGTTCGTCGCGGTGATCAATTCAAACTTCCTCGCGAGCGTATGGCGCTCGACGAGCCTCGGCACCACGTGGACGCAGATGGATACGCCGGTCGCGCACAACGGCGGCCAGGGGCAGATTCACTTCTCGATCGCGGCTGACCGAAACAGCCCGAACTTCGTGTATATCGGAGGCGACCGCATCGCCGGGTCTCCATTTACCGGGAATCTTTTCCGCGGCGACGCTTCGCTGGGTTTGGGGACCCAGTTCACAACGATCATGAATGCCAACGGCGGCAACACTGCGCCGCACGCCGACTCCCGCGAGATGCTCATGGATGCGAACGGAAACTTGATCCAGGGCGACGACGGCGGCCTGTATCGGCGCACCTCGCCGCAATCGAGCGCCGGCGTGTGGAGTTCGGTGATCGGCAACCTCGCCGTGGTGGAAGTTCACGACGTGGCCTACGACAGCGTCGCGCATGTGGGCATGGTGGGCACGCAGGACAACGGCACGCACATCCAGACGGCGCAGGGTTCATCGGTCTGGACGTTCATCTCGGGCGGCGACGGCGGCGACGTGGCGATCGACGACACGAGCACAGCCGGGCAGTCCATCCGCTATGGCAGTTCGCAAAACCTCGGTGGGTTCTACCGCCGGACTTACAACGCCTCGAACACGCTGATAAACACGACCTTCCCAAGCCTGACCGTGCAAGGAGGCGGACCCGCCATCACGGTGCAGTTTGCGACGCCGGTCGAGCTGAACAAAATCGATCCCACCCGGCTCATCATCGGCGGTTCGAACTCTGCCTATGAATCGCTCGATCGCGGCAACACGATCACGGCGCTGCAGAGCGGTGGCGTCAACGGCACCTTCACCGGCAAGCCGATCGCTTACGGCGGCCGTCGCCTCGGCGTCTCGAATCCCGACGTGCTCTACTACGGGTCCTCAACGACCGTCCGCGTCCGGACGACCGCCGGTGGTGCGATCAACCCCACCGCCGCTCCGTTTCCCGGCGGCAATATCCAGGACATCGTGCTCGATCGAAACGACTGGCAGCACGTCTTCGTGGCCGGCTCGTCCACCGTCCATGTCAGCACCAACACCGGCGGCAGTTGGACGAATATCACCGGCGATCTCACCGGCGTGGGCGCGTTGCACACGCTCGAGTTCTTCCCCTTCGGCGCCGCGGACTGCGTCGCGGTCGGAACTGATACCGGGGTCTATTGCTCCTTCGTCGGCAACCTGGGCACGTGGTTCAAGCTGGGGAGCGGGTTTCCCAACGCCGTCGTCTATGACATGACCTACAACCCGATCGATCAAGTGCTCGTGGTCGGCACGATGGGCCGCGGCTCTTTCCTCCTCACCATCGATGTCGCGCTGGTGGTGATGACCAGCAGCGGGAATATCACGTATGTCGCGAACCAGGTGCCGCTCGCGATCGATCCGGGGCTGACCCTCAGTTACAGCGGAGGTTCAAATCTCACCGGCGCGACGGTCGCGATCACCGGCAACTTCAACACTGGCGAGGATGTCCTGGCCTTCGGAAACCAGAACGGGATCACCGGCAACTACGATGGGGGCACTGGAGTTCTGACGCTGACCGGCACCGCAACGCTCGCGAACTATGAGGCCGCGCTGCGTTCGGTGAGTTATTTCAACAGCAACCCCACTCCCTCGACTGCAGTTCGCACGGTTACTTTCACCGCGCTCGACAACACCAACTCAGGCTCGGCGACACGGTCGATCGACGTCGTCTTTCCCGGCACGATCCGATTCTCGCAGGCGACGCAGAGCGTGAATGCGCAGGACGGCATGGCTATCCTCCAGGTCGATCGACTCGGCGGCAGTGTCGGCGCCGTGAGTGTGACCTACAACACAGCCGACGGCTCCGCGTTCGCCCCGGCCGATTACGCTGCGTCGATTAATCAGGTGCTCAATTTTGCCGATGGAGAGAACGTGCAGTTCATCCAGGTCCCGGTCATTCTTCAGGCCACGGTTCAGTTTCCGAAGACCTTCACGGTGGAATTGAGCAACCCGACCGGCGGCGCGACCCTCGGTGCCACCACGCAGGCGGCAGTGACGATTGTCGATAACCGACCGCCTCCGAATGACGACTTCGCCGACGCCCAGACTATCACCGGCGGATCGGGAAGCGTGCAGGGATTCGATATCAACTCCACCTCCGAGAGCGACGCCGAGTTCAGCGTGCTCGGGCCGGTCGTCTGGTATAAGTGGGTAGCGCCGACGAGTGGACAGGTCGCGTTTACCGTGACTGGGAATGGCGCGCACTTCGCTGAGATCCTGCGTGGCACCGGCGTGCCCACGCTCCAGTTCGTCAGCGGGCAATTGCTCGGAAAGACTGCCGCGATCAGCGTCGTCGCCGGGGCGACTTACTATATCGCCCTCGGTGGCGGGCAGGGCGCATTTACGCTGTCGTGGCAGACGACCACCACCGGCGTCTTCGAGCTCTCTGGCTTTCGCGCGTTCTTCGATCCGCCCACTGGCCGCCGGCCGCCGCTACTGATAGCCAATGAGGAAGGTGGCAGCCTGACGATCGGCGTGCGTCGGGTCGGCTCCGTGACCGGGACCGTGACGGTAGTATGCTCCGTGGTGGAAGACGCCGCCGATGAATTTCCATTCGCGAACGCAATCGCCGGAAGCGATTTCACCCCGACAAGCGTGACGGTCGCCTTTCTTCCCGGCGAAAGCTTGAAGCTCGTGACGCTGCCGATCGCGGACGACCTCACGGTGGAAGCAAGTGAGGACCTCGTCGTCGGTCTTTCGACGCCGACGGGTGCGACGTTGCTCGGCAATGTGACGCGTCTGCCGCTGGTGATCTTCGACAACGAAGGCGACCCGGCGAATGACGACGTCGCCAATGCTCAGCCGATCTTCGGCGTGTCGGGGCTCGTGATCGGCGACAACCGTCTGGCCGATCCTGAGATGACAGAACCTCCGTTCAGCGACGATGCCGCGGGCCGGTCGGTCTGGTATAGCTGGGTCGCGCCGCTGAGCGGCACGGCGGAGTTCGTCGCCACGGTCGGCGTCAGGGACAGGGTCGCGATCACGGATGTGTTCAGTGCGGACGTGGGAGGACTCACGCTCGTGGCGAGCACCGCGGGCAAGGGCCGCTTCAGCGCCATCGCCGGCCAGGCCTACATGGTGCGCGTGGACAGCCTCGCCTCGCAGCAATTCTTCGGCATCACCAAGCTGCGGTGGAGCGTGGCGCCCGGCGGCATCATTTCCTTCCAGCAGTCGAGCTACTCGACTCGCGAAGCCGGCGGCGACTCGATCTTCCAGCTTCCCCTCCAACGCACTGGTGGAATCGGGAGCGGTGCATCGGTGGAGATCGTCACGTTTGACGCCCCGGCCATCTCGGACACTCCGACGACTGCGGGGCAATACGCCGGACTTTCGCGCACCGTCGTGTTCGAGCCCGGCGAGAGCATCAAGCTGGTCGATATCACTATTCATCACACGACTGCTGCGCCGGGAGATACGAGCTTCGATGTCATCCTGGGCAATCCCACGGGCGCGCTGCTTGGGGGAATCACCATCACTCGCGTCACGATCGGCGACTTCGACGACAATCCGGCGAACAACGAGTTCGCAGCCCGGACGACGCTCGCGGGCGCCAGTGGATCGAGCCCCGGCACGACCGCGGGCGCGGATCTCGAGCCGGGCGAGCCAGCGCATGGTTTTAATTCGGTGTGGTATTCGTGGACCGCGCCGGCAGGCGGCCTCGCGACCTTTTCGCTCGGCGGCACGAGTATGATGTCGCAGCCGACCGTGGCCGTTTACAGCGGCACCGCGATCGGCAGCCTGACACCCGTCGCGCAGGGCGCGGGCAGCGCGAGCTTCGTCGCGACCGCGCTGACCACCTACGTCATCGCGATCACGGAAGCCGATCAGTTCGGCAACCCGAGCGCGTTCACGCTTGGCTACTCGCTCAATGCGGCGGGCAGTCTCATCAGCATCGCGGGCACGAGCGTGTCGGTGACGGAAGATGTCGCGGGCGGGAATCTAGAGGTCACGCTCACTCGCACCGGCTCGACCGCGGGCACATCGAGCGTGGATTTCCAGACGTTCGATGACACTGCCGCAGCCGGCTCCGACTACACCGCGAGCACCGGGACGGTGACGTTTAACCCGACCGACGTGACGAAGACGATCGCGATCCCGATCACGAACGACTCGATGGTCGAGGCCGACGAGCGCTTCACCGTCGAGCTGTCGAATGCGCAGGGCGCCGCGCTCTCGCCGAATGCGACGACTGAAATCGCGGTGACGATCGCCGACGACGATGTCGTGCCCGCGCCGCCGGCGAACGACGCGTTTGCCAACGCGGCGACGCTTTCTGGCTCGAATCCCATCGTCGCGGGATTCACCGACGGCGCGACGATCGAGGCGGGTGAGCCGGGTTCGCCGAACCAATCGGTGTGGTTTAAATGGACGGCACCGGCGACGGGCGCGGCGACGGTCTCGGTCGGCGATGCGGGGCACACGTTCAACGTCTTCACCGGCAGCTCGCTCGCCGACCTCACGCCGGTGAGCAATTTCATCGGCACGACATTCTCCACCGCGTCCGGCACGACCTTCTTCATTCAGGTCAATGCGCTCTCCGGCGCGAATCCGAACTTCGTCGTGACGCTGAACTTCACGGGCGCGGGCGTGTTCCGCTTCGCCACGAGCGGGCTGGAGGTGAATGAAGACGCGGGCTCGGCGACGATCACCATCCTGCGCACGAATGGCAGCGCGGGCGCGGTCACGGTGCGCTTCAGCACGATGGGCCTCACGGCCACGTCGGGCGCGGACTTCACGTCGTCGCCGGCCACGGTGAACTTCGCGGACGGCATCACCAGCCAGACGGCGAGCGTGCCGATCAGCAACGACGCGTTGCTCGAAGGGGATGAGACCATCAGCCTGCTGCTCACCGACGCCACCGGCGGCGCGCTCGTCGGTTATGGCCCGGGCGACATCGTCGCGCTGACGATCAACGACGACGAAGACAGCCCCGCGAACGACGCCTTCGCCGGCGCGCTCGGGCTCAGTGGTCCGTTCGGCACGGCCTTCGGCGACAACTCGGGCGCGAGCCGGCAAAGCGGTGAGCCGGCTCATGCCGGCACCGGCACGGGCGCGTCGATCTGGTTCCGCTGGACGGCGCCGGCTACGGGTGCGGTGACATTCTCCACCGCCGGCAGCGCCATCTCGACGGCGGTCGCGGCCTACACGGGCGCGGCGGTCAACGCGCTCACCGAAGTCGCGAACAGCTCGGGCACTCCGGGTGAGATCAATTTCGCCGCGACCAAAGGCGGCATCTACGTGATCGCCGTGGACGGCACCGCTGCATCGCGCGGCGACATCACGCTGACGTGGGATCTCGTGCTGCCCGGCGTGATCCAGTTCAACCCGGCGAGCTACGCCGTGGACGAAGCGTCTCCGAGCGTGATGATCACCGTCGTGCGCGAGGTTGGCGCGGACGATGCCGTCAGCGTTCATTTCACGACCGTGGATGGCAGCGCGATCGCCGGCCAGGACTACACGGCCACCTCGGGCGACCTCAATTTCGCCGACGGCGAAACCACGATGACGATCACCGTTCCGTTGATCAACGACACGCTGTTCGAAACCGCCGAGGGTTTCTCCGTCGTGCTCAGCGCGCCGACCAATGGCGCGACCCTCGGCACCGCGACGACCGCCGCTGTCGTGATCACGAGTGGCGATTCCTACGCGCCGGACGCGGTGAATTTCGCGGCGCTGGTGAATCGCGGCGGACCGTTCGCGACCTCCGGCTGCCTCACGCTCAAGCAGAGCGCGACCGGGAGCTTCACGGGCAAGCTGATCCTCGGCGGCAAGACCGTGGCGCTCAAGGGCGGCTTCGATGCCCAGGGCTCGGCGCTCGTCGCGGTCGCGCGCAAAGGCGCACCGGCGCTGGCGATCGCGATGCAACTCACCGACGACGGGCAGACACTCAACGGCCACGTCTATGACAACAGCTTCGACTCGACCTTCAGCGGCGAATCTTCTTTTTACGACGGGAAGACGCGGCTCTATCCGCAGGCGGGGCCGTTCACGCTCGCGGCGCTGCCCACCTCGGTCGGGGTCGGTATCCCGCAGGGCTTCGGCACCGCGACGATGGCCGTCTCGACGAATGGCACGTTCAAGATCAAGGCCGGCCAGCTCGGCGACTCGACAAAGCTCACCGGGAGCGGCTTCATCGCGCAGAGCGGCAAGGCGCACTTTTACTCGCTGCTCTACGGAAAACAGGGCGCCGTCGGCGGCGTCCTGTGCTTCCGCGACCAGCCGCTCACCGATGCCGATGGCACGCTCGATTGGTTCAAGCCAGCGAACCTGCGCGGGCAGAAGTTCTTCGTTCCCGGCTTCACCACGACGCTGAATTTCGTCGCGTCGATCTTCGCCCCGCGCGGCGCGAACGCGCGGATCGACTCCGCCTTCGATGCCGACAACGGCGACAGCGCGATCGCGCTGCGCGACGGCAATCTCGCCGCGCCGCTGAGCTTCGGCGGTAGTCTCGACACGAAGAACAAGATCGCGGTGACGACACCGCTGCCATTCGCGCTGGGCGGAAATGGAAAGACCGGCGCATTCAGCGCGAGCTTCACGCAACCCGGCAGGCGAAAGACCGCGTGCAAAGGCGTCTTCCTGCAAAAGTCCGACGAGGCGCTCGGCCAGTTCTTCGGCGTCAGCCAGAGCGGCAGCGTGCGCGTGGTGCCCGCCGGACCGTAGGCCGCCTATCGTCCTGCGCGCGCCAGTTCGACGGTGCGGCGGAATTGCGCGCGGAAGCCGTCGGCGAGTTCCTTGGCGAGCCGCACCTCGACGATTTTGTTCGGGCCGAGCGAGTCCTTGATGCGGCCTTTCGCCATCGCGTAATCGACGGAATCGAGCCGCTCGAACTCGGCGACGGCGGCGGGTGGAAAACCGGCGTCGATCAGCGCCCGCCACGCGGCGCGCAGCTCGTCGTGCGTGTCGATGCACATCACGCGGACGATGAAGGATTGCGCGCGGAAGAGCGGGCTCGTCCACGCTTCGCGATACGTGAAGTGCTTCGCCATCTCGTAGGGGAACACGTCCGGGTCCGTGCGCTGCGGCGTAAACTCCGGGGCGTAGAGCGATGGCAGGATCGGCATCCGGCGCAGCGCGTAGTGCTCGGGGCCGCCGGGCACGCCGACCTTCCAGTTCCACAGCTTCTGCCCCCCGGCCGACATGACGAAGGCGACGAACTCGCGCGCAACGTCGGGATTCGGAGCGCCGCGCAGCAGCGCGACGGGATCCACACCGACGCTCGTGCCGCCCGCGGCATTCGCGTAGCGCAAGTAATCGCCGCCGCTGCGCGCGACCGCCTCGGCCTGGAAGCGCGCGTAGAAATCGATCGTCATGCCCGCGGCGCAATCGCCGGCGGCGATGTCGAGCGACGGCTTGGTCGAGGAGTCGGTGAAGTAGCGCGCATTCGCGCAGATGCGCTGGAGCAGTCGCAGCGCGCGCAGCCAGCCGGCGGCGATGGCGGCATCGCCCTCGCCGTGCGCGGCGACCTCCGCCGCGATCTGCTGCTGGATGAGCATCTCGAAGGATTTGTTGATCGAGCTGCTTTGGTTCGGGTTCGAGAGCGCGACTTCGCCGAAGTAGCGTGGATCAGCCAGGTCTGCCCAGCGGCGCGGCGGCTCCGCGATGCCGAGCCGCGCGAGTGCGTCGGTGTTGCTCACGATGCCGAAGGCGGAGACGACACAGCCGAGCCAGCGGCCCTGCGGATCGTAGAATGGCTCGCCGCTGAGCTTGGGTGGGATCCGTCCCGGGCCGTCGCCGAAAAGCTCGGGGTGTGCGGCGATGTAGCCGCAATCGACGAGCTGGCCCTTGGCCGCGGCCTGTTGGAAATCGTAGGCGCCGCCGCCGAAGAAGACGTCGATCTTGCAGCTCACGTCCGAGGCGAGAAATGCGGTGCGCGCTTCGTGATCGGGCGCGGCCTTCGCGTTCATGAAGTCCTTCTCGACCTGCGTGCTCCATGGCCGGTCGAGCGTCTGGCGCCAGTAATTCTGGAACGCCGCGAGATACTCGCCGTCGATGTAGCGCGTGATCTCTGTGGTGCCGCCCGGCGTGCGGAAATCGACGCGCACCCGTTGCCCTGTCTTCGCGAGGTAGTGCTTCTCGAAGCCGCGCGCGAACTCGTAGCGGATCGATTCGTTGTGCGGCGTGATGACCACGACCGTGCGCCCGGCGCGCGTCGTGTCCTGCTTTGGCCGGAGCAGGATCGGCCCGACCAGCACGACGAGAAACGCGGCGAGGAGCGCGAGGTTGCGGGTCACGGCTGAAGGATGACGACGTCTTCCGCCGCTGCGCTCGCGAAGAGTTCGCGCTCGCTGCTCGCGTCCACGAAGCGCGGGTTCAACTCGTAGATCTTGAGCGTGTGCGCACCGGCGGCGAATTGATACTGCGCCATCTCGCCGAGATACACGCGGTCATGCAGCCGGCCGGTGATGCTGTTTTCGTCCGGCGCGGTCGTGCCGAGCCGCAGCGCCTCGGGGCGGATCGAGAGGACGCACGGCTCGCCGGCGGCGGGCTGCCAGCCGCCGGTCGTGCGGCCTTCAAAAACGCCGAGCGCGGTCTCGACGCGATCCCCGCCGAGCGTGCGGCCCTCGACGAAATTGGTCTCGCCCATGAAGTCGGCGACGAAGCGCGAGTGCGGGTGGCGATAGACTTCCGCCGGCGTGCCGTGCTGGCGGACCTGGCCCGCCTCGAGCACGGCCATGCGATCGGCGATCGAGCACGCCTCCTTTTGATCGTGCGTGACGTAGATCGCCGTGAGGCCGGACTCGCGGCAGATGCGCCGGATTTCTCCGCGCATCTCGACGCGCAGCTTGGTGTCGAGGTTTGAGAGCGGCTCGTCGAGCAGCAGGCAGCGCGGGCGGATGACCAGCGCGCGGGCGAGCGCGACGCGCTGCTGCTGGCCGCCGGAGAGCTGATGAATCCTGCGCCCTGCGAGGTGTTCCATCCGCACGGTCGCGAGCGCCTCGCTCACGCGGCGCGTGATCTCGGCGGACGCGACCCTTCGCTCCTCGAGGCCGAAGGCGACGTTCTTCGCGACCGTCATGTGGGGCCACAGCGCGTAGCTCTGAAACATCATGCCCGTGTGGCGCAGGTGCGGCGGCACGCGGGTCACGTCTTCATCGCCAAAGAGGACGCGGCCTTCCTCCGGCACGTAGAAGCCGGCGATGGTGCGCAGCAGCGTGGTTTTGCCGCAGCCGCTCGGACCGAGCAGAAAAAAAATCTCGCCGGCCTCGATCCGCAAATCGACCGAGCGTAGCGCGACGGTCTCTCCGAAGCGCTTGGTCAGGTGGTCGATCGTGAGAGAAATCATGCGAGCCGCGCGATGTAGCGGGGCGGGCCCGCAGCGCCAAGCGCGGCTTTTTTTGCCCCAACGCAATTTTTTTGTCGCCGGGTGCCGCATCGGCACGTTAAACGCCCTGAACAAATGATTCGTCGCGACTACCTTATTGTCGGCGCAGGTGTTGGCGGCGTGAGCGCGTGCGAAGGCGTCCGCGAGCACGACCCGAAGGGCTCCGTCATGCTCGTGGGTGCCGAGCATGAACTCCCCTACCACCGCCCCCAGCTATTCCCGCAAGCCCTCAGCAAAGGAAAAATCAATACCGACAAGCTCCACGTCCACGACGCGGACTGGTTCAAGCGCAAGCACATCGACTTACGGCTCGGCACCATCGTTACGCAGTTCAACCTCGAGCGGAAGATCGCCGTGCTCGGGAACGGGCAGGCGGTGGAGTTCAAGAAAGCGTGCCTCGCCACGGGTGCCCGCGCGCGACGTCCGCAAGTTGCGGGTGCAAACCTCGGCAATATTTTCTACCTCCGCTCACTGCGCGACGTGCTCGGCCTGCACGAGATCCTCGATACTGAGCGCGAGATCGTGATCGTCGGCGGCGGACGCGTGGCGTGCGAAGTGGCGGCGATCATTTCGGAGCGGCCGAAAATGAAATTGAGCCTCATGCATCGTGGCAAAGGGCTGCTCGGTCGTTTTCTCGACGAGGAGACGAGCGTGTGGCTGGCGGAATATTTCGCGAGCAATGGCGTGACGATGCTGCTCGGAGAGACGCTCAACGGGTTCGAGGGCCGCACCGTCATCCGCAATGTGCAGACCAAGAGCGGCCAGCGTTTCCCGGCGCAGGTGGCGATCGTGGCGGTCGGAACCGACATGAATACGAGCCTCTTCCTGAACACGCCGCTCAACTATCCCAACGGCACGCCCGTGAACGACTACCTCGAGACCGAGGAAAAGGGCGTGTATGCCGTCGGCGACATCGCGCTTTTCCCGGACCGGATCTTCGGCGGGCAGCGGCGCATGGAGCAGTGGCACAGCGCCATCGCGCAAGGCCACGTCGCGGGTGCGAACATGACCGGCCGCAAGCGCATCAAGTGGGAATACACGCCGCTGGTCTCGACCGATCTGTTCGACCTGCACTTCGACTTCGTCGGCGATTTCTCAAAACCGACCACGCGGATCGAAATCACCGGCGACCGGGCGAAGAAAAAATTCATCATGCGCCACTACCATGTCTCCACGCTCATGGGCGTATCGCTGTGCAACCAGTCCGAGGAGAAGGTCGAGGCCGCGAAGACCGAAGTGAGCGAGTGCTCGCGGGATGTGAAGCGCTACGACTGATCCAGTCGGTCAGCGGATGACCGGCGAGGTCCGCACGCCGTAGCGGTGCGGGTCGGTCGAGAGGGCCATCATCACGCGCTCGGCGGCGTTCTTGAAATCGAACGGTTCCGCGTCGCCAAGGCCGGGGGCGTAGATCGAACCGTTGTGGCCGCTCAGCGCGCTGCCGCCCGCGAGGTCGAACTCATAAATCACGTTGCCGCGGCGGCCGATTTTGCCGGCGTCCTTGTCGTCGCTGCGATGACTCCCGCCGATCTCGCGAACGCGAACATGCATGAGCAGGCGCGAGCGCCCGAGCCCCAGCTTGCCAAATGGCACCGCGCCACGCGCCGGTCCACAGCCGTTGTCCACGACATCGAGCGAGCCTTCCACGAGCCAGAAACTTCCGTTCTCGTCCGCGTCGGGCCGGGGCGGATGCTCATCGCTCTCGATGACCATCGCCGGTGCCATCTTCTCCATCTCTTCCTTGAGCGACTCGGCGAAATTGCGCCCGGCGAGAGCCTGGCGAATCGGGCGTTCACCCTTGCCGCCACGATGATGACCGACGTATTCCGTCGCGGCCACATCAAAGGGACGGATGTAAATTGCACGTGGAGCCGGGCCGCTGGAGGCGACCTGGGTATCGATGACTTTCACACCGGCGCAACCGGCGAGCAGGAGAGAGGAGCTGAGGGCGAGGACGAGATGTTTCATGATGGGTTGGGCTGTTAAGCGGCGAGCCTCAGTTGCAGGAAGCGTGCCTCAGTCCCGCACCGTTTTCAGCCCGAGCCGGATGATCCGCTCGATGAGCTGCGGATACGCCAGCCCCGCCCGCGCCGCCGACTGTGCGAAGTCCTCGTCCTCCGCGAGGATCGGATTCGGGTTCGCCTCGATGAAATACACCTCGCCGGCCGCGTTGAGCCGGAGGTCGATCCGCGCATATCCGTCGATGGTCAGCAGCCGGTAGATGCGCTTGCAGGTGCGCTCGATGCCCGCCACGAGCGCCGGGTCGAGCCCCTCGGCAAACTGGTTCTGCAATCCCCATTTCTTCCGATACTCCTCGTCCCACTTCGCGCGATACGTCGCGATCTTCGGCTCGTCGGGCGGCACCTCACGGAAGACCAGCTCGCGGATCGGGAGCACGCGCAGTTGCAAATTGCCCATCACGCTCACGTAGAGTTCGCGGCCCTCGATGTATTCCTCCGCGATCACATCGCCCGCGTATTTCTCGTGGATGAAGGCGACGCGCTCGCGGAATTGATCGTCGGTCTCGACGAACGACGCCTGCGAAATCCCGAGCGACGCCTCCTCCTTGAGCGGCTTCACGAGGATGGGAAACTTCAGCCGCTTCGGCCGCGCGATGCGCGCGCCGCGCGCGATGATGACGAAATCCGGCACGTGGATCCGGTGGTATCCGAGAATCTTTTTTGAGATGCCCTTGTGCTTGCACAGCGTCAGCCCCGTCGGCCCGCAGCCCGTGTAGCGCACGCCGTGCATCTCCATGAATGACGCGATCGCGGTGTCGAAGGCGCGATTGTTTTTGAACTGATCGGCGAGGTTGAAGACCACGTCGGGCGCGAAGCTCGTGAGCTTTTGCCTCAGCAGGTCGAGGTCGTCGAAGATCGCGAGGTGATCGACCGTGTGACCGAGCGCGCCGAGCGCCGCGAGCACGTTCGCCTCGGTCTTCCAGTCCTCGGTCTTAAGCTCCGCGCTCAAGTCCTGGTCAAGCGTGGTCGCCCTGATTGCGTCGAAGAGGGCGAGGATTTTGAGCTTCTTCTTCATCGCCTACTTGGTGCGCTTGAAGCGGCCGGTGAACAGGTAGTTCATCACCAACGTCGTGAGATACGCCGACACTCGGAAGTCCTGCTGCGGATCGTCATTGAGCACGCCGAGCGCGAGCGCGTCGCTCCGCGCGGTGAGCCGGTCGAGCAGCTTGTCCACGCGATACTTTCGCTCGTTGGTCCATTTGCAGACCGCGTTCATCAGCCGCCGCCGCCGCATCCGCAGATATGAACTGGCCTTGATCCGCCCCGCCGCGTCCGGCGCCGCGGGGAAAAGCTCGCGCAAGTCGCGGTCGTAAAAATCCGGATACGTGTCCTCGAAGACTTTTCGTTTTCGCGCGTAGAAAGTCTTGAGCTTGAGATTCAGGCAGTCGTGATCGGGCGCGCGATATTCGGGCTGATGCACCGGCGGTTTTCCGGCGATCGAGCGCATCAGCTCGTCCATGTATTCGAGCTTCGCGAGCGCCTTCCAGCCGCGATAACGCGCGCGCCAGTCGAGCCCCGGCATGAGCCACACGGCGAACGTCTCCGCGAAATCCTCGTCCGGGTGGCTCTGCGCATACCAGTCGTCGAGATGCACCACGTAGCTGCGGCTGTAGGGCCGCGGGCGGTAGAATTGCGGCGTCTCGTCCGTCGAGGTGCGCCCGAAGATCTGCTGCCACTTCTTCTTCCGCGGGAGCTGATACGCATACGCGTAGGCGTGTGCCGCTTCGTGCCGGATCAGCTTCATGAACCACTCCGGCGTCTCGCCTTCGACCTCGAGCATCATCGTCCGCTCGAGCGCGCGCAGCCGATCGTGGACGAGAAAAAACGGAACAAAGATTGCCGGGATACCGACCGGCACGAACCACTCGTCGCCGACGTGACACGGCGGATGAAAGACGAGTCCCTTCGCGGAAAGCTCGTCGTAGAGCTGCTGGATCAAGGGCTGGAGTGGCGTGCCTTCGAGCGCGAGTCCGAGCGACGAAATGCGGCGATCGAGCAGTTGTTCGTCGGTGAGTGGAACCCAATCGGGTGCGTCCATTGGCGCGGGGTCTTACACGGGTGGCGTGAGCTAGCCAAGCGCCGGGTTTGTATCCGTCTGCGTGACTCTGGTAATCTTCGCGGCGATGCGCCCGCGTCTTCCATTCCTCGGCCTAGCCCTCGCGGCGGTCGCCGGCATCGTGCTGGCCGATCGGTTCGCACTTCCGGCGGCGGTGCTCATCGGGACGTTCGTGGTCAGCGCGCTCGCGAGCTTGTTCGTTCCGCGCACGTGGCTTTGCGCGTTCTGCGCCAGCGTCAGCTTCGCCTCGGTTCACACCTTTGCATTCAAGCAGAATCCCGCGCGGGTCGTCGCCGCGCGCATGGCGACGGTGAGCGGGTTGGTCGCGAGTGATCCGGAGCCGCTGCCGTATTTCGCATTCCGGCAGACGGGGACATTTCGATTGCGGCCGGAAGACGGGGACGTGCTCGTCACCTGGTGCGGGCCGCTTCCCGCGTATGGCGACCGCGTCACGGTGAGCGGCTGGATTGAGGCGATCGAGCGTCCACGCAATCCCGGTCAGCTCGACTTTGCGTCGCATCTCGCCCGGAGCGGCGTCTTCGCGCAGCTCGAGACGAAGTATCCGCAGGACTGCCGCATCGACGCGCGCGGGGCCGGCAATCCGCTCATCGCACTCTCGTTACGCACGAGCCGATGGATGCAGGAGCAACTCAGGCTCGACATCGAGGACTCGCCCGAACTGGCCACGCTCATCGCGAGCATGGTGCTCGGGATGCGGGGCGAGACGCCTGCGGAGACGACGGATATGTTTCGCACCACCGGCACGCTGCACCTCTTCGCCGTCAGCGGGCTGAACATCGCGATGCTCGCGATCATCGCCGCCTACGTGCTCAAGCCGCTCGGCCTCGGTCGCCGCTTCGTCGCGACGACGACCATCCCGATCCTGATCTTCTACGCGCTCGTCACCGGACTGAGCGCGAGCTGTGTGCGCGCGGCGATCATGGGCTCGCTCGTCCTGCTCGCGTTGCTCTTCGAGCGGCGCGGCGTGGTCTATAACAGCCTCGCCGCCGCCGCCGTCCTCATCCTCGCGTGGGACACAAACCAGCTCTTCGTGCCCGGCTTTCAGTTCTCGTTCGTGCTCGTGTTCACCATCGTGTGGCTCGCGGGAAAGATCAGCCGCCGCCTCGAGCCGCTCGGTCACCCCGATCCATTTCTGCCGAAGCCGCTGTGGACCTTCCGCCAGCGGACCGTTGCGTTCGCGTCGAAGATGCTCGCCGCGGTGCTCGGCGTCACGCTCGCGTCGTGGATCGGCTCGCTGCTTTTCATGGCGGGCTATTTCCACATCGTCTCGCCGTCGGCGATCTTCGCGAACCTCATCGCGGTGCCGATCGCCTTTTGCGTGCTCGCGCTCGGCCTGGCCACGGTTCTCGCCGCGCTCGTCGCGAAGCCGGTTGCGATTCTTTTCAGCAACGCAAACTGGCTCTGCGCGAAGGCGCTGCTCGCCTCGGTGCAAGTCTTCGCGCTGATGCCCGGTGGTCATCTCTACGTCGAACTGCCGCGCGCCGGGCCGCCTCCTCAGTGCGAGCTGACCGTGCTCGATGTCGGCGCAGGCGCGGCGATTCATCTGCGATCGGGGCGGCACGACTGGCTCATCGATGGCGGGAAGGATTCGCGCTTCCGAAACGTCGCGCTGCCCTACCTCCGATCCCGCGGCGTGAACCGGCTCGACGCTCTCGTGCTCACCCACGGCGACGCGCAGCACATCGGCGGGGCGATCGAGGCACTCGATGACTTCACGCCGAAGCTCATCCTGGACTCGACAATCAAAGACCTCTCGCCGACGCGCCGCGGATTCCACGCCGCGCTCGCGGAAGCCCATCGCGGCAAGGTGTTCGCCCGCCGGGGCGACGAATTCGTCGCGGGCGCCGCGCGTGTGCGCGTGCTTTTTCCGCCTGCCGGCTGGAAGCGACCGGCCGCCGACGACAAGGCGCTCGTCATTCTCGTCGAGTGCGAAGGGCGGAGCGTGCTGCTCATGTCCGACTCCGGTGTGGCGACCGAGCGTTGGCTGATCGAGCACGAGCCCGCGCTCCGCGCGGATGTGATCGTCAAAGGACATCATGGAAAGGATTTCTCCGGCACCGCGGACTTCCTCGCCCACGTCCGGCCCGCGGCGATCGTCGTCGGCGCGCCGGACTTTCGCGCCCCGGCTCCGCAGTCGCTCGACGAGTGGACTGCGGCGACGCGATCGCGCGGCGTCACGGTCTTCCGGCAGGACGAGTGCGGCGCGGTGTCGGTGCGCATCCGCGACGGCGCGATCGAGCTCGCCGGCTTCGTGAACGCGCAGCGCTTTCGCGCTCCGTAGCGGCGCAGCGGGCGCTACTTTTTCTTCGGCAGCGGATGCTCCTTCAGGATCTCGTCCACCATGTAGAAGATGGCGCGGTCCTTCGTCGCTTCGCGGACCTTGGCGACTTCCTCGGTCTTCACCATCGGCAGGTTGTTGCCGAAAGATTGATGCACGTAGGAAATCACGGCGGCAACTTCCTCGTCCTTGAGCAA
This sequence comes from Chthoniobacteraceae bacterium, assembly GCA_040081625.1. Taxonomy (GTDB): domain Bacteria; phylum Verrucomicrobiota; class Verrucomicrobiia; order Chthoniobacterales; family Chthoniobacteraceae; genus VFJQ01. Next base: position 16,373 of record JBEBGD010000020.1, on the reverse strand, counting down.
CGGCCCGAGGCCGGTCATGGGCGGCGTGCCTTTCTCGGGGCCGTAGCGTTTGCCTTGGAAATCGAGCGGGCCGAACAGGCCCTTGAGCACGATCTTGATGACGCGCTCGTTGCCGCCTTCGAGCCATTCGCTCTTCACGAGTCCGGGGTAGATATTCTCCACACCCTTGCCGTCGGGCTGGTGGCAGGTGCCGCAGTGCGCCTCGCGGTTGAAGACTTCCTTGCCGAGGTCATAGACCTTTTTGTCCGCGGCGGAGAGCTTCTTGTCGGTCGGGCCGTAGCTGGCGTCGGGCACGGCGCGCAGTCGCGCGGTGAGCAGCGGATCCTTGCCGATGAGGTCCTTGCCCTCGGGCAGTGAGCCGAGTTGCTTCATCGTCTCGCGGAAGCAGTAGTCGATATAGTAGTCCTTCTCGGCGATCACGAGCTTCGCGAGTTCGATCGCTGCCGGCACGTCCTTGCCCTTCACGAAACTGAGCGCGCGCACTGCTTCGAGCCGCACACGCGGCGCGGCGTCCTTGATGCCGGCGTCGAAGATGGCCAGCGCGTTCGGCAAGCGGTCGCGCCAGTAGCAGGCGACGCGGATCGCTTGTGCTCGGGCGCGGGGCTCGGGCGATTTGAGCACCGCGTTGAGCAGGTCGAGGTTCACGACGTTGTGCCATTGGTGAACCCACAGCGCTTCGAGCCGGTTGTGCTCGTAGTCTTTGCCTTTCTTATCGAGCGCCTTCTCCCACTTCTGCACGGCGGCGATGACCTTCGCGGTGTCGTGCGTGTCGAGTTCGACCTTCGCGAGCATCCGAACATTGTCTTCGTGCTCCTTGAGCAGATCGAGCAGGTTCTCGATCGACTCGCCCGCGATCTTCTTCGGCTTCAGCAGCGGGCGTGAGGGATACGTGATTCGATAGATGCGCCCATGAGCGTGGCCGCGGTTGGGATCGCGCAGGTGGTGCTGCAAATGGCCGATGAGCATCTGCGACCAGTCCATGAAATAGAGCGAGCCATCCGGCGCCACGGCGATGCCGCTCGGGCGGAAGTTCGGATTTCCCTCGTGCTCGTCGTCGCCGAGGATGCCCTCGACGAGCGGATCGATGGTCTCGCCCTTCAGCCCCGAGCCTTCCTCGGAGACCTTCGCGCGGAAGATGCCTTGGAAGCCGATCACGTTCGCATTCAGGAACTGCCCCTGCCAGTCGTCCGGAAAATGGCGGCTGCTGAGGATGTTCGTGCCGGGGCACGGACGCGACGGGCGATTCCAGAATTGGTTCATCTTCGGGTGCGCGCCGCTGTCGAGGTGCCCGCTGAACGCCGGGCCGAAGTAGTTCGCGTTGCCGGTCGCGTCGGTGATGATGTCGTTGCCCCAGTAGTCGAAGACGCGCCCGTGCGGATTCGCGAAGCCGTAGGGCACGTAGCGGTCGAAGCGGCTCGTGCGCGGCTCGAAGCGATAGATCGCGCCATTCACGTTGCGCACGGGGCCGTTGAGCGTCTCGACGTTTGTGCGGTGGAAGACGCCGTCGCTGAAATACACCGCGCCGCCCGGCTCGTAGCAGATCGAGTTCGTTTCGTGATGCGAGTCCGCCGCGTCGAGACCATGGACGAGGCGCTCCTTCCAGTCGGCCTTTCCGTCGCCGTTCGTGTCGCGCAGGAACCACATGTCCGGCGACTGCATCACGAGCACGCCGTCCTTATAAAGCTGGAAGCCCGTCGGGCAGTTCAGCCCGTCCGCGAAGGTCGTGCACTTGGTGAACTTCCCGGTCTTCGGGTCGATGTCGAAAACGATGAGCTTGTCGAAGACCTTCGTCGTCGGCGTCGTCTCGGGATAGTTCGGCCACACCGCGACCCACAGCCGGCCCTTCGTGTCGAAGTTCATCTGCACCGGGTTCACCAGCTCGGGGAATTCCTTCTCCGAGGCGATGAACTCCACCTTCGTGCCCTCGGGTGACTTGATGTATTTGAGCGTGTCCTCGCCCTTCTCGATGTAAGGGCGAAGCGGGGATTTCGGATCCGGCTTTTTGTCCGTCGTATTCACTTTCGCCGCATCCTTCGCTTTCACCGGGATCGGCCCGAAGCGGTTCGGCGGCACCGGGTCCACTTTCGGCAGGTTGTCGTCCGTCACCGTGAACTTCTTCCCCTGCGCCGCAGCCCACACCGCCTTGTCGCGGTTCGCCACCTTCACGTCGCGCTGCGCCAACTCCTGACCCATGATCGTCGCGTTGTCCGGCGCGTTCTTCGGGTCATTCGGGTCGGCGTATTTGATGCGCGAGCGCTGGCCGAAAATGTTGAACTGATCGACCGTCCGGTAGCGGTGATGCCACTGCGTGTTCTTCTCGAGCACCGCCTCGCGGATCTTCAGCACGTCGGAACTGTCCGCGCCCGGCGCGTCCTTGCCGAAGATCGCCTTGAACTGCACCGGCGCGAGCGCCTTGTCGCCGTCGTCGGTCAAATGGATGCCGTTCAGCGTGAGCGGACGCGCCGCCTTCGCATACACCTCCTGCGACGACTGGAAGAGATCGACGAACTGCACGCCGTTCGCTTTCGCGACCTCGCCCATCGCCTTCGTGTAAAGCGCGAGGTTCTTGTTGTTCGCCGAGCCGTCCGGGAAATTCACGGGGTCCTTCATATTCTCGTGCGCGATCGGCGAGAGCAGCACGACCCGCGGCTTGCCCTTCCCGAAATCCGTTCCCGTCAGCTTCTTCAAATACGCGTCGAGCGCCGTGCGGAATTCCGCCAGCCCGGCCTCGCCCTTGAACGACTCGTTGAAGCCCCAATACGCGAGGATCACGTTCGAGTGGAAGTCCGCGCCCCAGTGGTAGGTCACCTCGGTTTTGCCGACGGTGAGCGTGGTGGTCCCCGGCTTCATGTTCAGGAACTGCTCCGTCGTCGGCACCTCATCGCTGCGCGGACGCACATTCACCTCGTCCGCCGCGAAGCCGAGATTGCGCACCGTCAGTTCGAGATCGGGATACGCCTTGTGGACGAGCGACTCGAGCCAGCCGTGATGTTGCTGCCGATCCGCGAGCCCGCTGCCGACGATGGCGATGTGATCGCCCTTTTTGAGTTCAAGTATCGTCGGCTGCTGCGCGAAGCAGGTGGCGGCGAGGAGGCACGGGATGAGGAGACGCATTGTCATGGGTATGATGGAAAAGGTGCGGGGAGAACCGACGGGGAGCGTGCCCGTTAGCGGGAATCCCGCGATGTGCAAAGGGGGAAGCACCTCCCGAATTTCCCGGTGGCGCAGCGCGCCGCTTTCGCCAAACCTCCGCGCCGCCACCCCGATGCTTACCTTCATCCTCCGCAGACTTGCCGCGATGGTGCTCGTGCTCTGGGCCGTGGTCACGCTCACCTTCCTCATCGTGTATGTCGCGCCGGGCGATCCCTTCGTCCGCGAGCGCGACATCCCGGAGTCGATCATGAAGCAGATGAAGGCCCGCTACAAAGTCGAGGGGCCGATGATCTCGCAATACTGGGCCTATCTCGGCGACCTGCTGCACGGCGACCTGCGGCTCTCGCTCAAGTTCAAGGAACGCTCGGTGAACCAACTGCTCGCCGACGGACTGCCGGTCTCCATCACGCTCGGCGCGGCGGCGCTGCTCATCGCCACGGCGGGCGGCATCTGGCTGGGCACCATGGCTGCGGTGCGCCAGCACTCGGCGACCGATGCCGGCGCGATGTTTGCCGCGCTCGCGCTCATCAGCATCCCGACATTCGTCATCGGCCCGCTGCTCATTCTCGTCTTCGCGTTGTGGCTGCGCTGGCTGCCGGTGGGCGGATGGACTTCGTGGCAAAGTCTCATCCTCCCCGCGGTCACGCTCGCCGGCCCATACATCGCCTACGTCGCGCGGCTCATGCGTTCGTCGCTGCTCGAGGTGCTCTCGCAGGATTTCATCCGCACCGCGCGCGCGAAGGGTCTCGACGAGAAGACGACCGTCTATCGCCACGCGCTGAAGGTCGCGGTGCTGCCGGTGGTCAGCTTCATCGGCCCGCTCGCGGCGAACCTGCTCACCGGCTCGCTCGTCGTGGAGACGATCTTCAACATCCCCGGCGCCGGGCCGTATTTCGTGCAGTCGATTTTGAACAGCGACCGTTACCTGCTCATGGGCGTGACGATCGTCTATTGCACGGTGCTCGTGGTGCTGAACTTCCTCACCGACCTCTCCTACACGTGGCTCGACCGCCGCATCCGGCTCCATGAGTGAGCGCGATCATTTCAAATGTGACGGCGCTGCGCGCGGCTTAACGCCAAACGCCAAACGCAAAACGCCAAACGCCAAACGAGGCGGCCGTTCATCTTTCGTTTGGCGTTTGAAGTTTGGAGTTTGGAGTTTGAAGTTTGGCCCGCCGCAGGCGCCGTCGCTTTGCGCAATGCCCGCGCCATGAGTGAGCCCACGCTTTCCCCACCGGGCGTCTGGTCGCGGCTGCGCCGCAATCGCACCGCGATGGCCTCGCTCGCGCTGCTCGTGTTCATCGTCGTCTTCGCGATCGCGGGGCCGTGGTTCTTCGACTACCGGCCGGCCGTCACGACCAAGGATCAGTTCCAACCGCCATCGGGCGCGCACCTTTTCGGCACCGATCTGAACGGCCGCGACGAACTCTCGCGCGTCATCCAGGGCGCGCGCATCTCGCTGCTCGTCGGCGCGTGCGGCGCGCTCATCGCCTTCGTCGTCGGCACCGGCTACGGCATGATCTCGGGCTACTTCGGCGGGCGCGTGGATGGCTGGATGATGCGCTTCGTGGACATCCTCTACTCGGTGCCGCGGCTGCTCATCATCATGGTCGCGATCTACACCTTCGATAAGCCGCTCAAGGAATGGTTCGCCGCGCAGGGCTGGATGACGCTCGTCGGTTTCTCTCGCATGGTGCTGCTCATCATCGTGCTCGGCTTGAATGCGTGGCTGAGCCTCGCGCGCATCGTGCGCGGGCAGGTGCTCGCGCTGAAGGAGCAGCAGTTCATCCTCGCCGCGCGCGCGCTCGGCCAGAGCCACGCGCGCATCATCCTGCGCCACCTGCTGCCGAACCTCATGGGCATCGTGATCGTCTATCTCACGCTCACGATCCCGCAGGTCATTCTCGACGAGAGTTTCCTCAGCTTCCTCGGCCTCGGCATCCAGGCGCCGCAGGCGAGTTGGGGTTCGCTGCTCAGCGACGGCGCGAACGCGATCAATCCCGTGCGCAGCCACTGGTGGCTGCTCGTCTTCCCCGCGCTCGCGATGAGCCTCACGCTCCTCGCGCTCAATTTCCTCGGCGACGGCCTCCGCGACGCGCTCGACCCTCGGCAGAAGCGCTGACGGGGAAAGCGGTTGAAGTCCGCCCGCTCGCGGGCACCGTCGCGCCCGATGAATCCGTCCACTTCCACCACCAAGCCGCGCGTCGTCGTGGGGATGAGCGGCGGCGTGGACTCGTCGGTCGCCGCTTACCTGCTCAAGCAGCAGGGCTACGACGTGGTCGGCGTGACGATGAAGGTGTGGCCGCAGGACTGCATCTCGCGCGAGGCGGACAAATGCTGCGGCCCGCAGGCGATCGCGGATGCGCGCGGCGTGGCGCACGCGCTCGGCATCCCGCACTACGTCGTCGATGAGGCGGTGAACTTCGAGCGCGCGGTGATCGATTACTTCACCGCCGAGTATCGCGCCGGGCGCACGCCGAATCCGTGCGTGATGTGCAACGAGAAGGTGAAGTTCGGCAACCTGTGGCTGAAGGCGAAGTCGGTCGGCGCGGAGTTCATCGCGACGGGGCATTACGCGATCGTCGATCATTTTGAAGATCACGCCGTGCTGCGGCGCGGGGTCGATCCGCGCAAGGACCAGAGCTATTTCCTTTTCTCGCTGCGGCAGGAGCAGCTCCAGCGCGCGCTCTTCCCGCTCGGCGGGATGGAGAAGCCGGAGATCCGTCGCATCGCGCGCGAGATCGGGCTGAAGACGGCGGACAAGGTGGACAGTCAGGAGATCTGCTTTGTGCCGGGGAATGACTACAAGGCGTTCCTCCGCTCGCATCTCGGCGAGAAGGAATTTCATCCCGGCCGGCTGCGCGACAAGGCGGGGAACGATCTCGGCGCGCACGAGGGCATCGAGCTTTTCACCATCGGCCAGCGCAAGGGCCTGCCCGGCGGCAGCGCGACGCCGCGCTACGTCATCGACATCGATCCCGAGTCCGCGAGCGTGATCGTGGGCGACGTGGAAGACCTCACGGTCGAGGAGTTCGAGATCGATAACGTGATCTGGCACGAGTGTGGAAGCGGCGAGGCGCCGCTTCTACCCTTCGAGGCGACGGTGAAGATCCGATACGCGCATCCCGGCGTCGCCGCGACGATCGAGCCGCAAGGCCAGCGAGCCCGCGTCCGCCTTCACGAACCGCAGCGTGCGATCACGCCCGGCCAGGCCGCGGTGTGCTATCGCGGCGACGTGGTGCTCGGCGGTGGATGGATTTGCCGGCAGGCCGCGCTGGTGACGGCGTGAGCGCGCTCGTCGTCCTTGCCACCTTTCCCGACATCGTCACCGCGCGCCGCATCGTCCGCACGCTCGTCGAGGAGCGACTCATCGCGTGCGGCAATCTCGTGCCCGGCGTCGAGTCGATCTACCGCTGGAAAGGCGAGGTCGAGACGGGCGCGGAGGTGCTCGGCATCTTGAAGACGGAGGACTCCCGCTTCGACCAACTCAAGGTGCGCCTGCGCGAGCTGCACCCCTACGAAGTGCCCGAGTGCATCGCCCTCCCGGTCGCGGACGGGCTGCCCGATTACCTGCGCTGGATCGGCGAGTCGGTCGCGACGTAGGGCTGGCTGGCAGAGGCCGTGCTTATCCGGTCCTGCCCATGCATCACCAAACCGAAGCTTTTCCAGGCTCGGCGCTCGACTTGCGTCCCGACGTCATCGAGCCGCCGCGCCGCGCCGCGACGCCGGCGCAGCGCATGGTCCGATGGGCGCTGATTGCTTACAGCGTGCTGATGCTGGTCGGGATTGCGCTGGCGATCGGGCTGTGGCCGACCTCGCTCGCGAGCCGCGAGACGCCGATCCCGGAGAACGCCTTCTACGTGCTCTTCACCCTGCACGAACCCGCCGGTTGCGCGCTGCAGCTCCTCGGCCTGGCCTTCCTCTGGTGGGCGCAGCGGCGCGAGTGGCGGGTCACGTCGTGGGCTCGGCGTCACGCGATCGCCCTGCTCGTCGGGCTCACGCTCGTGGTCACCTCCATCGGCACCTCGGCGGTCTATCACCGCTACGCGTTGTCGCTCGATGAATACTGCGCGGAGTTTCAGGCGGAGATTTTCAGCGAGGGAAAAATCGCCGCGCCCATCCCGACGAAATGGCAGCCGATCGTCGGCTGGCTCAAGCCCGGATTCATCGTCCACGACCGCGAGAACCAAACGTGGATGGGGCCGTATCTGCCGGTCTATGCGGCGATGCGCGCGGTCTTCCGGCTCGCCGGCGACTCGTGGATGCTCAACCCCGTGCTCTCCGCGCTCAGCGTGCTCGGCATCGCCGCCGTCGCGCGCAGGCTGTGGCCGCAATCGTCGGCCGCGCCGTGGCTCGCGGCGGCATTTCTCGTGTCGTCGCCGCAGTTTCTCATCACCGGCATGAGCGCCTACGCGATGCAGGCGCACCTCGCGCTGAACCTCGCGTGGCTCTGGCTCTACACGCGGCAGGATCGCATCGGGATGCTGCTCGCGCCGCTCATCGGCCTCGCCGCGGTCGGCCTTCACCAGCCGAATGTTCATTTGCTTTTCGCGCTCCCATTCGGAGTGCGGCTGCTGTGGCAGCGGCGCTGGGGATGGGCGGCGTATTACGCGCTCGCATACATCGCCGCGCTGGCGCTGTGGCTCGCGTGGTGGCGCTGGGTGCGGCCCGACGCGATGGCCGACAGCACCGGCATGATGAAGCTGCCGAAGCTGATCCAACTGCTTAATCAGCCGATGAGTCTCGTGGTGCTCTTCTCGTGGCAGAGCCTCGCGGCGGGCGTGCTCGTGCTGCTCGCGCTGCGGCGGTGGAAGACGCTGCCGCCTCTCGTGCGCGACCTCGCCTGGGGTTGCGCGCTCACCTTCGCCTTCCACATCGGCTTCGACAGCACGCAAGGACACGGCTGGGGCTACCGCTACTGCCACTCGGTGCTCGGCAGCTTCATGCTGCTCGCCGTCGCCGGCATGGAGCCGCTGCGGCAGGCGTGGGGCGAACGCCGCGCGCACATCTTCGCCGGCGCGTCGGCGCTCCTTTCGCTGCTCGTGCTCTGCCCGCTCCGCGCGTTACAGGCGGAGTCGATCATCCGCCCATTTGCGGACGCGGACGCCGCGCTCCGGCAGGCGGAAGCCGCGGCGCTGCTCATCACGCCGGGCGCCGTCTGGTATGGCAGCGACTTCGTTCGCAACGATCCCTTCCTCCACGAGCGCCCGCTGCGCGTCGTGCGCCTGCGGCTGCCGATCGAGGTGCTGCAATGGCTGCGCACCGAAGGCTCCGTCGCCGACCTCACGCCGGAACAGCTCTCCCGTTTCGGACTCATCCCTCGCCAAACCCATGCAAAACCCAAGCCTCACGATCCTGATCCCATGCCTTAATGAGGAGCTCGGCATCGGCGCCGTCGTCGCCGAGCACCGCGCGGAGTTTCCCCGCGCGCGAATCCTCGTCGTCGATAACGGCTCGACCGATCGCACCGCGGAGATCGCGCGCGCAGCCGGCGCCGAGGTCCTCTACGAGCCGCGCCGCGGAAAAGCCCGCGCCATCCAGACCGCGCTGAGCGAGGTCGATTCCGATCTCGTCATCATGACCGACGGCGACGGCAGCTACCCGGCGAAAGGCGCGCGGATTCTCCACGACGAATACCTGCGCGCGCCCGCCGACATGATCACCGGCATCCGCTGCGCGGCGGAAAAGAGCGAGGTCTTCCGGCCGATGCACCAGTTCGGCATGTCGGTCTTCGCGACGATCCTCAAGACGGTTTTCGGGCATCGCTTCGCGGATTTATTTTCCGGTCTGCGGCTCTTCTCGAGCCGGTTCTATCGCAACGTGCCGGTGCTCTCCGGCGGCTTCGAGCTGGAGATCGAGCTCACGCTCCAGGCCATCGACAAGGGCTTCAGCACGCGCGACGTGCTCACGCCGTTCCGCGCGCGCGCCGAGGGCTCGGTCTCGAAGCTGCGCACCTTCCGCGACGGCTGGCTCATCATGCGCTTTCTGCTGCTGCTGTTCCGCGACTTCAAGCCGCTCACCTGCTTCGGCGCCGTCGCGGTCGTGACTCTGCTGCTCGGCCTGCTCGCGGGCTCCGTGCCGGTCGTCGAGTTCATGCAGACGGGATTGATCAGCCACTTCCCGCTCGCCATCCTCGCCGCCGCGCTCGTGAACATCGCTGTGATCCTACTGCTCGTCGGCGTGCTGCTCCAGTCGAGCCTGCGGCATCATCGCGAGGCGTATCAGGTCCAGCTCCGCAAGCACGGCGGCTTGCGCGCGACCACGCAACCCGACCACCGCGCCGTCTCCTGACCGTGGCGAAAGTCCACGTCCTCAATCAGTATCTCTGGCCCGATGGCGCGCCGACCGGCATCTACGCCGAGATGCTCGCCGACCGGCTCGCGCTCGAGGGCTGCGACGTCGCGCTCGTCGGCGGCGGCGGGAGCTATCGCAAGACGACGCGCCCCGAGCCGGCCACGCCGATCGTGCGGCTGCGTGCGCAGCGCGGTCGGCGCGGCTCGCACCTTAGCACGCTCGGCGAATACTGGTCGGTCAACTCCGCCTTCACCGACTACGTGCGGCGCGAAGTGCGCGAGGGCGACGTGGTCATCATCAGCAGCGCCCCGCCGACGACCGTCCACCTGCACCGCGTCATCCATCAGCAGGGCGCGACCGGCATCTACTGGCTGCAAGACTACTATCCAGAGCTGCTGCGGGGAGTGTGGAATTACCCGGCCGTGATCCGTGCCATGCTCGATCGCCACTGGCACCGGCACCTCGCGTCGTGGGATCGCGTGGTGAAGTCGGCGGCGAACCTCGGATATCACGGCGCGAATGCGGCCGTGATTCGCAACTGGCCGACGCTGACGTTCGCCGAAGTCCCGCCGCCGGAGCCGGGCACCGCGCTCTACACCGGCAACTTCGGCTACGGCCACGATGTCGCGAGCTTCGTCGCGAAGTGCGAGGAACTGCGCGCGCGCGGCTGCCGCATCGTCGTCCGCGGCGACGGCCCCGGCCTCCGCCGCCTGCCGTCGTGGATCGACACCGGTCCCGCGTTTTCGTCCGAGGCGGAACTGCGCGCTGCGTTGATCCGGCATGAACTTCACCTCGTCGCCGCGCACCCGGACATCCGCGCCGCGATCTTCCCGTCGAAGATTTGGAACAGCCTCGCCGCCGGGCGCGAAGTCATCGGCACCGGATTCGCCGGCGAGATGGCGGACGAACTCGCCGCCTCGCGCGACGCGGCCTTCACCGACCCGCTGCGCGCGTGGGAGAAGCTGGTTGCTGAATGTCTCGCGCGCGAACTAGCCTGCCCTGCTTCGTGACCACCACTCCTCTCGCAACGCCGGACCTGCAGGGCAACGAAGCCGCCTACGTGATGGAGGCGATCCAGAGCACGTGGATTTCATCGACGGGAAAATTTGTCGATCGCTTCGAGCACGAATTCGCCGCGCTCTGCGGCACGCGCACCGCGCTGAGCGTGAGCAATGGAACCGTCGCGCTGCACCTCGCGCTGCTCGGCCTCGATGTGCGGCCCGGCGACGAGATCCTCGTGCCGTCGCTGACCTACGTCGCGACCGCGAACGCCGTGCGCTACATGGGCGCGGAGCCGGTCTTCATCGATGTCGATCCGAAGACGTGGTGCATGGACCCGGCGCTGATCGAGGCCGCCATCACGCGGCGGACCAAGGGCATCATCGCCGTGCATCTCTACGGTCATCCGGCGGACATGGATGCGATCAATCATCTCGCCGCGGTGCATGGCCTGTGGGTGGTCGAGGACGCCGCCGAGGCGCACCTCGCGCGTTACAAGGGACGTCCGGTCGGCAGCCTCGCCGCGATCGGCACGTTTTCGTTTTACGCGAACAAGATTTTCACGAGCGGCGAAGGCGGCGCGGTGACGGTGAACGACCAGCAACTCGCCGTGCGCCTGCGGACGCTGCGCGGCCAGGGGATGGACCCCGCGCGACGTTATTTCTTCCCGATCACCGGCTACAACTTCCGGCTTACGAATGTCGCGTGCGCGTTCCTGTGCGCGCAGTTCGAGCGGCGCGAGCAGCTCATCGCGCGGCGGCGGGAGATCTTCGCGCTCTATCGCGAACTGCTCGCGGGCGTGCCGGGGCTGGGCTTCCAGCAGCAGGCGGACTGGGCCGAGTGCGCGCCGTGGCTTTTCTGCGCGCTGGTGGATGCGACGGAGTTTGGCATGTCGCGCGACGCGCTGCTGACGGGGCTCGCGGGGCAGGGCATCGACACGCGGCCATTCTTCATCCCGCTGCACACGCTCCCGCCGTTTCGCGAAGGTTCGCGTCAGCGCGGCGAGCACCTCCCGTGGACGGAGAAGCTCGGCGCGACCGGCATCAATCTTCCGACTTACACGACGATGACCGACGACGACGTGCGCCGCGTCGCGCGTGCGATCGTGGAGCTGGCGCGCGCGCGGTGAAGCCGCTGCGGGTTGCGATCGATGCGCGGTTTCCGTCCGGCAAGATGGGCGGCATCGAGCAGTTCGTGCTCGGCTTGATCGATGGCCTCGCGCGGCTCGAGCCGGGTGGCGAGCGCTACCATCTGCTCGTCAACGACGGCCAGGCCGACTGGCTCGAGGGCCGGCTCTGGCCCGGTGCGGAGCTGCTCTTCACGCGGCGCGGTGCGGGTCGGCGCGTGTTCAGCGACGGCACGATCGAGGCCGCTGGGATCGATGTGATGCACTTCTCGTGGCAGTTCGCGTTTCTCACGCGCGTGCCGAGCATCTACCACCCGCACGACCTGCAGCACCTCCACCTGCCGCGGAACTTTTCGTTCGCGGACCGCATCGGGCGCAGCCTGCTCTACCGCCTGTTTTGCCATCGCGCGTCGATCGTTTCGGCGGGCACGGAGTGGACCGCGCGGGACTTCGTCCGCCAGCTCGGCCTCAGCGCCGCGAAGGTGCGGATCATGAATCTCGCGCCGGTCATCCAGTCCTACGCGCGGGCGGACGAAGCCGCGCTGCGCGCGAAGCATCGCCTTCCCGCCGACTTCATCTTCTACCCCGCGCAGACGTGGCCGCACAAAAATCACATCCGGCTGATCGAGGCGCTCGGGCAGTTGCGGCGCGACTGTCCGGTGAACCTCGTCTGCACCGGCGCGCTCAGCCGCGAGCATCAGCCGAAGATCGAGGCGGCGGCGCGCGCGGCAGGCGTCGAGGCGAACGTGCAGTTCCTCGGCTTCGTCAGCCCGGCGGAACTGCGCGCGCTCTACGCGATGTGCCGGCTCGTGTGCATCCCGACGACGTTCGAGTCGGCGAGCTTCCCGATGTGGGAGGCGTTTGAAATGGGCGCGCCCGTCGCGTGCTCGACGGTCACTTCGCTGCCCGCGCAGGCTGGTGGCGCGGCGCTGCTTTTCGATCCGAACGACGTGCAGGCGATCGCGGCGGCGATCCGGCGGCTGTGGGAGGACGATGCGGAGCGGGCGCGGTTGCGCGCGCTCGGCGAGCAGCGGGTGAAGCAGTTTACGTGGGAGAAAACCGCGCGCCTTTTCCGCGCGCACTACCGCCAGCTCGGCGGCTGCGCGTCGGCGGAGGATCAGGAATTGATCGCGGGCGCGCCTTTGATCTGAAGCTGCCGGAGCCGGTAAACGCCGACCGATGCGGCGACGAGAAAACCGGTGATCGGCGCGTGCCACGCGCCGGCCGTGGCGATGGCGAATGCGGGCACGAGCGCCGCGACCGGCCGCACCCAGACCTGCCATGAGCCTTGCCCGAGTTCGCGCGAGACGTGCCGCGCGACCGGCAGGAGCGCGAGGCTGCCGAGCGTGCCGGCGGCGAGGATGCCGCCGAGACCGAACCGCGGCACGAGCAGCGCCGAGCCGCCGAGCACGATGGCGATCTCCGCGAGGCCCCACAGTGCGACGACGTGCGTGAGCGCCACGCCCATGCACGCGGTCAGCAGCACCCGGTGAAAGGCGGCGGCGAGACCGAACGCGCCGGCGAGGACGGCGAGCGCCGGGTCGTTCAGCGGAAGGCGGAGCCATTGCCCGAGCACGAGCGGGCCGAGGCACGCGAGGCCGGCGAAGGCGATGAGACACATGCCCGAGGAGTAGCTGAACGACGCGCGGAAGTTCCCGGCGCGCGACCCGGCATCCGGCAGCGCGGCGAGGTCGGCGGTCGAGGTGTCGCTCGCACTCGCGCCGAAGGCGCTGACGAGTTCGCTGAGCTTGAGGAGGATGAAGTAGGTGCCGGCTGCGGCGGGGCCGAGGAGCAGGCCCGCGAGGAAGGTGAGCAGGTAACTTTTTGCCAGCCATTCCGCGGCGGTGAGCGCGAACCACCGCCCATCGCGCAGGCTGCGAACGAATCCCGCCGGGCTGATCGAGGCGAGGGCGCGAGGCAGCTCCGCGACCTCCGGCGTGCGCACGAAGAGCGCGACGCAGAGATTCGGAATCGTGAGCGCCGCGGCCTGGCCGACGAAGCAAACGCCCACCGACGCGCCGCTCGCGGCGAGCGCGAGCAGCACCGGGATCGTGAGCGCGCTGCCGGCGAAGGCGGCGGCCTTCGCCATCGAGAGCCGCCCGCGTGCGGCGAGCGGCTCGAGGAGCAGCAGCGACAAACCGTAGGCGCCTCCGCCGAGCACGGCGGCGAAGAGCAGGCCGTTGCTGCTCCCGGTCGCGCGCTGCCACCAGCCGAAGTGCGCCGCGACCGCGGCGATCGCGACCGAGAGCGCGACGAGCGCGAGGTAGTGGCCGATCGAGCGCGCGAGCGCGCGCGGCTGCGAAGTCGCGGCGCTCAGCGCGATGCGCAGCCGCATCCGCAGACCGAAGTCGAGCGCGACGAGCGCGGTGAGGGCGGAGAGCGCGAGCGCGAGGAAACCGAAGCCGTCTTCGCCGAGGCGGCGCAGCAGCACCGGCGTGACGACGAACACGAAGAGCGCCTTCGCCGCCGCGCCGAGCATCTCCCAGCCTTGATTGGAGGCGAGTTCGCGGAGCTGACGTTTCGCCGCGTCGCTCATCGGCGGAAAGGCTTGCCGCTCGCGGGTGCGGACGTGACGATGCGGCGGTGATCGCCCGACTTCTCTATGCCGCCCTGCTCGAAATGCGCCGCTGCCGCGTGTCCCGATGGGCGCACTCGCGCGATGCGGAGCGTTTCATCCAGCCCGGCGGATGGGAGCCGGAGGTGACCGAGGCGATCCTGCGCGGCGACTGGCAGGGGCCGGTGTGGGACGTGGGCGCCAACGTGGGAAAGATCGCGCACCGGATCGCGGAGAAGTTCGACGTGATCGCCTTCGAGCCGGGATTGAACAGCCTTTACTACCTCGGCTGGAACACGCGGCACCTGCCGCGCGTGACGGTGGTGCCGTGCGCGCTCACGCTCGACGGCGCGCCGATGCGCGTGTCGTGCGACCCGGATTTTTTCCTCGAGCCGGAAGGCCCGCGGGCGATGACGATTTCGGTCGATGATGCCGTGGCGAAGTTCGGCCGGCCCGGGCTCGTGAAGATCGACATCGAGGGCGGCGAGTATGAGCTGATCAAGGCGCCCGCGTTTCAGCGCGTGCCGCTGCTGATCGAGTGGCATCGCGGAATCCCGGACGCGCTGCCGCACTGGACGATCGAGCGCGTGGACGACAGCCATTCGCTGCTGCTGCCGAAGGTTTAAGGCTTCCACATTTTCAACGGCTGCGTGAGCGCGCCGGCGACGGGGTCGTAGATTTTGCCGACGACGAAAAGCGTGCGGTAGCTGTGCAGTTCGAGCGCGCAGACGATGGCGACGGCGAGCGCGAGCGCGGGCGTGCGCCAGCGCCCGGCGAAACGCGCCGCGAGCGTGCCGAGCAGCGTGAAGGCGAGCCAGCACATCGGCAGCGCCCACATCGCGCCGTAGCGCATGTTCATGCCGTAGCGCACTTGCATGACCGCGTAGGAGACGAGGAGGAAGACGACGAGGCAGCGCTTGGCGGGATCGGTCCACGGCGTCGCGCCGATCGCGGCCACGGCGAGCAGCGTCACTGCGGGGCTGACGAGGATGAAGTCGAGCAGGTAGCGGTGCCACGGGCCGTCGCCGGTGGCGATCGCGTAGGGGAGGATGACGGATTTCTCGACGTTGAGCCGATACGCCTCGAGCAGCGGGCCGATGCCGCCGGCGGCGACGATGAGCACCGCCGCGCCGAGCGCGGGCGCGACGACGGTGACGACGAGGAATTCGCGCGTGATCGAGCCGACCTTCAGCCAGCGATTGAGCGCGATGATCGCGACGAGCGCGATGAAGGCGAACGCGGCGTTCTCCTTCGTGAGCACCATCGCCGCGAGGCCCACGCCGTAGAGCGCGAGCCAGCCGCGATGAGGTGTAGCCACGGCGCTCTGCGCCGTGGGCGCGCCGCAGAGCGGCGCGGCTACAGGGTTCGGCGCGCGCACGCTTTCCCAAAATCCCCACAGCGCGACAGTGGCCCAGAGCGCGAAGAACCCGTCGATGAGCGCGCGATGCGAGAGGTGGATGAGCAGCGGCGCGCACGCGAGCAGCGCGCCGACGCCGAGCGCCGCGCCGGGTCCGCCATTGCGCCACGCGAACGCGGTGCCGATGAGCAGCATCGCGATGCCCGCCGCGCAGGAGACGACGCGGATGGATTCGAGCGCCGAGACGCCGAGCGCGTGGACGATCTTTGCGGAGCCGAGGAAGAGCACGCGAGTCGGCGGGAGGAAGGCGTGGGGCTGGCGTTTCTGCTCCTCGATGTAACCGGCATGAACGCTGGGCCAGCCGAGCACGCCGGTCTGGTCGAGTGCGTTGATGTAGCGTTCGTAGTGGGCTTCATCCACGCCCTTGCGCCGGTCCTGTTCGCGCGGCATCCGCAGCCACGTGCCGAGGGCGAGGACGAGGAAAAGGAGGACGAGCAGCGCGCGGCGTTCGGGCATGGAGGCGCATTGTCCACGACGCGGCGGCGATGGCGAGCGCGGGGTTGAAGGTGCTCCTCGCGAGCCACAAAAAATAGGTTTGCACCGTGCCGGGCGGAGTCCTACACCCGCACTCGCTCCTCGCTGATCATGCACTCGATTTCACATCGCGAACGCAAGTCGCCCGTCGCTCCCGGAACGCCGGAACGCCGGAACGCCGGAACGCCGGAACGCCGTTGATCGCGCAAGGTTCTTCGTCTTAGGCTCAGTGTTTGGTGCCGGGGCAACGGGTCGGAGGACGACGCGTCGGGAGGGCCGCCGGCTGGCGATTCAGGGCCGCATTTCCGCCGCCCCCTTTTCAAAAGTGGGCGCGGGATCTCCAAAGGGGGGAGGGG
>JBEBGD010000109.1:0-18693 GCA_040081625.1 Chthoniobacteraceae bacterium | reverse complement strand
TCGCAAACCCGAGGCCGCCCCTACCATCCACAATCCACCATCTACGATCCACGCGCCCTCAGTTCCCCAGCCACCAGGGACCGATCCGCAGCCAAAACGGGATGGATACGATGCCCAGCGCGGTGCTCGCGCTCACGATCCAGGCGGCGAGGTTCGTCTCGCCGCCGTAGTGCTTCACGAGGACGATCGGCACCATCGCGCTCGGCATGGCGGCCTGCACGATGAGGACGTGGCGCAGCTCGACGCTCGGGCTCAGCAGCCCGCCGAGCAGGAGGATGAGCGCGGGGATGATCGTGATGCGAAGAAGGTTGCCGACGATGACCGGGCGCAGCCACGGGCCGGGCGCGGCGCGACGCATCACATCGGCGAGGACGGCGCCGGTGAGCACGACCTGGCTGGGGATGGAGCAGGCGCCGAGGCTTTGCATCGCGACGCGACCGAACTGCGGCAACCACTGGTCGCCCACGAAGTAATTGATGCCCGTGGAGACGATGATAGCGATGACCGGCGCGGTGACCATGTCGCGCCAGCTCGCGGTGCCGCGGTGACCGGACAATAGCCAGATGCCCGCGCTCCAAAGCGCCAGCTCCACGCCGAGCGTGAAGGTGAACTGCACTCCGAGCGCGCCGCGACCGTAAAGAGTCTGCACCAGCGGGATCGCGATGAAGCCATAGTTTTGCAAACCGACGGAGAACGCGAACGTGCGGGCGGGGTGCGGCCGCTCGAGCCCGAGCGTGCGCGCCCCGATGAGGGCGATGCCGAAGCCGATGAGCACCGTGGCCGCGCCCGCCGCGGCAGGCACGAGCACATTCTCGATGCGCTGAAGCGCGGAGTTGCCGAGGATGGTGTCGGCGATGAGAGCGGGGTAGAAGACATTGATGCCCAGCCGCAAAATGCTCGAGTCCGCGTCCGCCGAGAGGGCGCCCGAGCGGCGCATCGCCCAGCCGATGGCGAGCATGATGAAGATCGGCGCGACGGCGCCGAGGAGAGTGGCGTAGGCGGACATCAGCCGACCGTCACGGGACCGGCTGGACGGTTCGCGGCACGGGCGTGGCGGACGATTTTCCCTCCATGAGCGGGTAGAGCTTGCGCAGTTCGGCGATCTCGCCGCCCGACAGGCCGCGCGGGAAGTAGATGACGCCATCGGTGATCGGGCGGTCGATCGGGAGGTCGAGGAGCTGGTGGACTCCGGCCTTGGTGGAGATGAATCCGACGACCGACGCGCCGCGACGCTGCGTGCTGACGGTGCGCAGCGCGAGGGCGCCGCTTTGATTCAACTGGAACGCGCAGCCGAGTCCGCCGTTCGCGTGCTCGATGGGAAAGATCGCGACGATGTTTTTCTCCGAGGCGAAGGGGACGGCCTCGATGAAGCCGTCGCGTGGCGGGTTGACGAATTTTGACGGGATGGTGAAGGAGCCGCCGGCGTTGTTGGTGGCTTCGACGTGGAAGCGGACGCTGAGTTTTGGTTTTCGAGCGAAGCCGCAGAGGGCGACGGCGAAGCAGACGAGAAGGATGCGATACATGGAGATGAGAGTTGAGGGTTGCGAGCCGCGCAATACGCTGCGCGCCGCCCCGTCACCATGCGCCTCTCACCTCTGACCTCTCAACTCTCAACTTATCTCTCGCTCTGCTGCGCGCTGCTGCTCGGCGGTTGCTCCTCGGCGCCCAAGTCGGACGAGCCCGGCCTGCTCGGCCGCATGTGGTCTTCCACGCAGCGGCTCAACCCGCTCAGCCGCGATCTCAAGCCGCGCGAAATGAAGAGTGCGCCGCCGCCGAATCTGAAGTCGCTCGTGGCGAGCGTCAGCGTCGAGCCGCCCGCGCCGAAGCTCTCCGAGGTGAGGCAGGTGAAGGTGACCGTGCAGTTGATCAATCGCGGCAAACGCACGGTGCGGCTGGACTTCCCGAGCACGCAACGCATCGAGGTGGTGATCAAAGACAAGACGGGGCGCATCATCGACCGGTGGAGCGAGGACCGGCGCTTCGAGCACGGGCAGGGGATCGTGACGATCAATCCCGGCGAGCGGCTCGAATACAGCGCGAGCGTCGCGACGCGCGAGATGAAGCCCGAGGAGGCGTTCACGATCGAAGCATGGCTGCCCGCGCACGACTCGCTGCGCGCAAGCGCGACCGTGACGCCGGTGAAGTGAACCGTCGCTTCGCCATCGCCGCGCTCGGCGCCGCAATCGCGCACGGCCAGGAGCTTCCCGACATCCGCAGCGTCGCCGCCGACCTCGTCGTGCCGCCGATGAGCGAAGGCGCGCCCGCTGCCGGTCGCCGCGTGCGCGCCGTGACGAGCGGCTGGGAGAACACCGCGGTCTATCACGCGCTCTATCTTCCGCCTGACTGGAGTGGCGACGGGAAGCGACCGGTCATCGTCGAGTTGCCGGGCAATGGCGGCTTCCGCAGCGCGCATGGCGACGAGTGCAACGGCCGCCCCGAGGGGTGCAATCTCGGCTTCGGCGTGGCGCAGGACGCGATCTGGGTCAGCGCGCCGTTTGTCGCCGCCAGCGGCAGGGCGATCGCCGAAAAATGGTGGGGCGACGCGCCCGCCTATGACCCTGAACCCACGCTGGCCTACCTCCGCGCGACGGTGCGCGAAGTGTGCGCGCGATTCGGCGGCGATGCGTCGCGAGTGGTGCTCGCCGGTTTCTCCCGCGGCTCGATCGCCGTGAACTACATCGGCCTGCACGACGACGAGACAGCGAAGCTCTGGCGTGCATTCATCTGCTACAGCCACTTCGACGGCGTGCGCCGCTGGCCGTATCCCGGCAGTGACAGCGCGGCCGCACGCGCGCGCCTCGCGCGGCTCGCGGGCCGGGAGCAATTCATCTGCGGCGAAGGCGCCAACGCGGACGAGACGCGCAAGGTTCTCGGCAGCTCCCCTGGATTCACGTTTGCGAGCACCGGATTCCGCAATCACAACGACGCATGGATCCTCCGCCCGAGTGAAACGCGGGCGCAATTGCGCGAATGGTTCCGCGCTGTGATCGCGCGATGAACGTCGCGCTTGCGCAGCCCGCGCGGCGCGATTAGGTGTGCGCCCCTTCCGGCAGTCGGGGTTGGTAGCTCAATGGTAGAGCAGCGCCCTTTTAAGGCGTTGGTTGCGGGTTCAAGTCCCGCCCAACCCACCACCTCAAATCACTCTGGAATGCTGATGAATAGAGGGCTTCATAGCGATTCAGAGTGAACTCACGTTGTGCAGCGATGCGCGACAAGACGCACGAAAACGCACTCTATTTGGCAAGTAGTTGGCAAGTTACTTGGTGGCGTGTTTTGCGGGCGTTTGACCAAACGCGTGTCACGGTCGTTGCGATCGTGCTTGAGCACCCCCATTTTTTACAAGTGAGCGCAGCGCTGCATGCCTCGAAACCGCGCAACGAAACGCAACGCGGCTACGCGCGCATGGAGCGAGGCAATCCGGTGTCGAGGTGCGGCGCACAACGACGCGATCACCGTGCGTGGCGTGCTGTGACGGTCCAGCGCGCGACGGCTCGTCAATGACCCTGCCACTGCGTCACTCGGGCTTAGCTGAAGCACAGCCTTATGACTCGAACGCTTCGACCGCCGACTGCTCGGCGCGATCGACCGAGTTGCGCGAACTCGCCTGCGCGGTGCTTGCGATCGCGTGGCGACTGCACAACGTCACGATCATGCAGAGCGACCAACTACCAGCGCGGGCACCGCGCAAACAACCGAAGGGGAAACCACCACGGTCTTCCCCTTCCGACGCGCGCGCGCGCCCGACGATGGGACCAAAGCCCGGCGACTGGACGCGGGCTTACTTCGCCGCGCTCTCGTCGCTCGGCATGGTCCGTCGGAGCGCGGACGCTGCCGGCGTGTCGTATCGAATGGTCAAGCTGCGTCGCAAGACCGACCCGGCCTTTGCAGCGGAGGAGAAGGAATGCCTCGACGAGGCGCGAGCCTCCTACGAGGACGAGGCAATCAGGCGGGCCGTTGAGGGCACCGCGCAGGAACACTTCGACCGCGACGGGAAGTTGGTGAGCCGCAAGATCGAATACGACACGACACTTCTGCTCCGCATCCTTGGCCGACTCGACCCGACGTGGCGCGAGAAGCAGTCCATCGAGATCACCGAAGGCGCGCACATGACCCGCGCCGAGGCCCGCGCCGCGCTCGACAAGGCCCGCGCCGAGCAGGCCGCGCACGCGAGCCGCTCGTGAGCCGATCGGCTCGAAACAGGCCGCCCAGGCGCCTCGCCAGCGCGTTTTGTGCGCGCGAAACGGTCGCGAATCGGCGACCAGGACGACGGTTTTTCGAGCGCGCTACTCTGTTGGATGCCCGTGTCAGATGGCATCTGACACGCGGTTGCCCGCTGTCCTACCCCTCGGAATGAGCGACGTCGCCACAACCCCGGTCTCGAGCGCGTGGAAGCGGACCGCCGACACGCTGGCGCCGGCGCGCGATGAGCCACTCGCCAACGCGCTCTACACCGAGGCCGAGACGTTCGAGATCAGCGGCGATCCAGGCCTTTGGGGACGACTACACGGCAAGGTCGAGCACCGGCTCACCAAGGAACCGATCGCGTGGACGCCGACGACCCTCCAACGCCGGATGATCGAATACTACCGCCATTGCCAAGGGCTCGACATCCCGTGCCGCATGATCGCGCTGAAGATCAGGCGCGGCGGCGGCTCGACCGGCGCCGGCGGCCTGCTCTACATCCACGCGCACAACTTCCGCACGCGGGCCGGCGTGATCGGGACCGACTACGAGGTGAGCGCGAACCTCATGGCGATGGTGAAGCACTACGACCGGCACGACACCTTCCCCGGCTGGCATCGGGCGAGCAAGGTCATCGACGATCTCGTCCAGTGGCCCAACGGCTCGACGTGCCAGCGATACACCGCCGAGAACCCCGAGGCGAGCCGAAGCGCCGGCTTGCAGGCGTATCACGCTTCCGAGGTGGCGCGCTGGCAGGACAGCGCCGTGATCTCAGCCAAGGACACGCTGCGATCAATCCGCGGATCGGTGCCGCGGCATGGCTTCACGCTCGGCATCGAGGAGAGCACGGCCAACGGCTCGACCGGAGCGTTTGCCGATACGTGGACGCGGGCGCGCTGGCCGGCGTCGGCGACGTGGTGGCACCAGTTCGAGCACGACAGCCCGCAAACCGTGATGGAGTTCGGTGACGAGCTTCAGTTCGTCCGCATCTTCGCCGCGTGGTTCGAGGATGACGAGTGCCGGATGGAGATCGACGGCGTGAAGGCGATGCGCATCCGCGACACGCTCGACCGGACGGAGCGCGACTTGATCGATCGCTACGAGCAGGACGGGCCGCGTGGGCGCCGGCTCGGCGGCGAGTGCGACGCGACGACCGAGGAGCAGCTTGCTTGGCGTCGATCGGTGATCGCGACCGAGTTCGAGGGCGACGCGGAGGCGTTCGACCAGGAGAACCCGAGCAGCCCCGGCGTGGCGTTCGCGAGCACTGGCCGCCACACGTTCAGCCGCGAAGGCGTGCGCGTGATGCGCGACCTCGCGCCGCCGGCAGTCGAGTATGGCATCCTTCACGAGCAGGCCGACGGCGCCGTCGTTTTCCAGCGCACCGAGCCGCAAGACGCGTGGCTCGAGCTGTATCAGGAGCCGCGCGAAGGCTACCGCTACAACGTCGGCGTCGATACGATGACGGGCAAGGAGCAGGTGAAGAACAGCGGCGCGAGCGACTTCAACGCGGCCGTCGTGCTGCGATCGCCGTTCATCGACGACGAGGGCCGCAAGCAGCCGCCCTTCCAGTGCGCCGGATTGCGCGCGCAGAACGACGACGATCCCGACGTGCTCACCCGGCACGTCTGGATGCTCGCTCGCTTCTACGGCAACTGCATGGTGGCGCCCGAGGTTAACAGCAGCGGCGCCGCCTTCCTCGTGCTGGCGAAGGCGATGGGCATGACGCTCTACCGACGGCAGGAGTTCGACAAGGTGACGCAGGAATGGACCGACCACAGCGGATGGAAGACCGACGGCAAAACGCGCCCGCAGTTGATCGCCACGCTCAAGGCCGCGATCAGGGCGAACGCCGAGGGGGCGAAGTCGGGCGACCTTGGCAACGGCATCCTGAGCCCGAGCCGCGTCTTGCAGGACGAGTGCGCGAAGATGGCGCGGCAACCGGATGGCGTGGACCGCGCGCCGCACGACGATCACGTTATCGCGCTCGGCATCGCGCTCGTGACGATGGCCGGCGCGACCTACTTCGTCGGCAAGCGGCGCCGGCGCAAAGGGCCGCCAGATCGCGGGCCGAACGCGTGGCGACGGCACGCGTGACGGGGCCGGTGTCGGATGCATCCGACAGCAGTAACGGGAAACCGTGTTTAATCGGAGGCTTGCGCGGCGTGGCGCGCTCCATCGTGGCGTCCCATGACTGAACGTGCAGGCGCGCATCGCGCTCGCAATGGTCGAGGGTTACACGGTCGATGCGATCCACTAAATCGCCGGCAACCCGGCGCTGTGGGGCGTGCGAAATCGGCGCTCGGCGAGTCACTTGGTTTGCGCGGTGGTAAAGCGCCACTGGCAAAAGCAGTCGCAGTGAATTGTGGTGCATGAACGCTGGGCGGGCGCTGACACGCGAAAAACTTTCCTTGCCCGGAGGCGGCTGCCGACGATGAAGAATATGGTGTATCCTAGGTTGCAGTGACAACCCTGATTTGCCCGGTTGCCACCAATCGGGCAAGTTGCTCGGCAAGTTTGGCAGGCACCGGGCCGCCGCGGATCAAAACACCGCATTCGAGGTTTCGCTCCAACGCGTCGGCAGTCAAATTCGCGCTCGAAACGATAGCCGTTTGCGCATCTGCCACCGCAAATTTTGCGTGCAGCTTGCCAGGGCGCCCCAGGGCATTCCGCGCCCGGTTCTCAAGAGGCCAGGTGTAGAATGTCACCGGAAGTTGTGGGTCGAATGCTGCCCGGGCATCTACGGTCAGTGCGCCTTCGCTGTCGTCGGCGGACTCAAGTAGGAAGTGCAGACGCGTTCCCCGATTGGCCGTTTGTTTCAAGGCATCGGACAAGTGCGCCACCCGGAAAGCCGCGAATGAGACCAACCATAACTCACTGGTCGCGGAAAGAATAACATCCCTCAGAGCTTGCTCGATGCTCCGCAATCCAGTCGAACCAACAGTCGGACCGCTCCACACAGGTTCTGTTTCGCCGCACCTTGCCCGAGCCAAATCATCCGACACTGCCGCAGTGCGCAACGCGAGTGCCAGTGCAGACGGGTTCGGGACACATGTCGCAATCGCTTCGAGTTCCGCTGCCGCCCAAGGTGCGAAGTCTTCTGCGGCGATGCGCAATACCTCAGAAGCGCTTGCCTCGGACGACGCACTTTCGAGCAAGCAACATGCGCGTTCGAGGGCGGCGGTTCCGAGCCGAGCAGCTAATGCAGCGATTGACGCGGCTGGCGTCATACTTCAGCAGCAGGCTTGAAGAACGCTATGTCGGCGTGCTTGAGCGTGGGCGTAAGCACAGCGCGGTCGAGAAAACGATTACCCCGCTCACAGCTCGTCTCCGAAGCAAAGAGGCAGGCATGGCAACAAGCGCCGTGGAGCGTCTTCGGGTCCAGCGTTGGCGGATGTTCTGCGCATAGCGGGTCACTGCCGCACAGGGCGGCGGACGCGAGCGCACCGGCGAGCAGGCGACCAAATGCGTCAGGCTCCCCCAGCGCGACGAGGCCGCCGAGCGTGCCTTCGCTGTCGCTGGCAGCCGTGTAGAGGAGAATTCCGGCCATCGGCTCCACTCCGGCGGACGCTTCACGACAGTAAATCCGCTCGCGGATGCTTGCCGCCGCGTAACCACATTCAACCGCGAGTTGCCGCAGAAGCGAGTGCGCAACGCTGTGCAGCAAGACGTATCGCAGGCCGGGAAACATGGCCTCGGGAGGCTGGAGTTTGCGAAACCGGCGCCACTCGCGATGCCCAGTGCTGAACTCCTCTTTCCTCGTTTCCACCGAAGCGGTCGCCAACCATTTCTGCACAGCCTCCTCGCGAAACTGGAGGAAAATTCCTTCGCCACGAACTTCCGCCGCTGGCACCCATTTCTCCGAGCCGCGGCACAGCGGAACGCGACGCTCGTCGGCAGCAACGTCGGCCTCGGTGAACTCGCCGCGCGACTCGATACGATTGAAACCGATCAGCGCCCGCACTTCGCGCATCCGCTCGACAAGGACGGTGCGCGTGAACGAAGCCTCGAAACCGAAAGGCGGAGGAACCTCGCGCAGTTGGAAGTCCTCAGTCACCGGTGCCGTTGCCGGATCACTGAGGATTCGCCACTCCGGCGTGTAAAGGTCGGCGGGCTCGGCGCTCGCTCCGGCTGCCGCTTTGTCGGCAGTCCGCTTCTTTTCGATGGCCTGCCAAACCTGCGCCGCATCGAAACCGTCGAATGGCGCGGCTTGCGGGAGGTTCAGAAAAAAGCGGGCCGTATCCTCGCTGGTGACGATCCCGAGGAGCGCCCATTTCTCGGCCACGAGCCGCGCGAGCTTGTCATTTCTCGGCGGTAGCGAGAGCACGGACAGCACGATTGAAAACCAGAGGTTCGACGCGCCCAGCACGACGGTGCGTGCCGGTTCACTGCACGACACGGCGTCGTAACGCCGAAGGTGCGGATGAAATCCCGAACACGCGGACGGGTATTTTTCGCCCTCGAAAACGTCCGCGACGATGCGTGGAATATTACAAGCGGTGCATCGCACCATGAGATCCACGGGTTCATCGGCCCCGCCCATCTCAGTGAACCGCAAGCCGCCGCCGCCATTTGCGCACGGCATCCCGCTGTGAACGAAATCATCCCAGTCCACATCGCTGACGTGCCCATTTCGACACGCACGCAGAAATCGCATCGGCAACGCGCGGGGCTTTTCGGCCTTTTGGCAGGCCGCGTGGACGTAGCAGGTCAATTCCGGGCGGTAACGATCCTCGCGAAGTTCAAACACGCCGCGGTCGATCGTGCCCATCGCGCCGCACCGGGGACAGCGCAGCCAGCGGGGAAAGGCAGCGACAGGGACACCAAGGCCCGGTTCGCTTGGTTTGAGGCCATCCGCATCCCAGTCGGCGGGCGCGAGCTTCAAAGCCTCGACCTGCGCGCCGAGCAGCGCGCGCACGGCGGCGAGCAGGCGCTCCTCGGTGATGTTCAACCTCGCTTCGTCACGCCACTCATCGAGCCCCATGATGATGACGGACAGCGACGGCAAATCCGTGAGCGAGCCGACACCGAAAGTGAAAATGAGCTGGCTGGGGCGGAGTTGACCGACCGGTTTCATGGAGCGGGCGGCGGTGGTGGTTGGGGCGCCGCGGAATCGAGCGGCGCTTCGCTTAGGAGAAGGTGAACAGTCGGCTCCACGTCGCGAAGCGAGTGCAGACACGTGAAAAGACTCCACCCGAGTTGGCCCGGAGAACTCAGCAGACCAACGCACTCGTTGTTCTTGTCGGACTGCTCCACGTAGCCGAGCCGTGCGCCACCGCCGGCACGCGCCTTTTTCAGCCAGTGCTGGCGTCGTTCTTCCACAGCATCGAGCGTTTCCTTGCGCCGGTCTTTACGCTGCGTCGTGTTCTCCGCGCGCGCGGCGAGCGTTTCCATGGCCGCCACCAGCAGCGGATCGTGGTCCGCGAGTGCAGCGGCGCTTTCGTTAGCATTAAGCCGGGCTTCGGGCTGGCGGATGAGCGCGGTCATCACGGCGGAAAGACCGCGGTCGAGCGCTCGCGGCGCGAAGGGAGTGATGGAGAGCGCCTCGACATGCTGATAAAAGGTCGCGTGGTAGTGCTCGAAAGTCTCGTAGTGCGACAGGTCTCGCGGGCGCGCCCAGTTGAAGAGCATGAAGACGAGGCCTGGGCTTTGACGCCCGACGCGGCTCGTCGCCTGAATGTATTCGGCGGTCGTCTTCGGCTGGCCAGCCACGACCATCAGCCCGAGTCGGTCCACGTCCACGCCCACGGAGATCATGTTCGTGGCCAGGATCACATCGTAAGGTAACGGGGGCTCGACCTTCTTGTTTGCCTCCTGCAATGCCTTGCGCGCCGCTTCATCCGCAGCGGCGAAGCGGATGTCGAGCCGGTCGAGAATTTCCGGGATACGATCGCTGCGCTGGCGCGACGTGAGTTCCTCGACGCGGCGCAGCGAGCGACGCGCGAGCCCGCGTTCGTCGGCTCGGAAAAGGCGCGCGCGGATGTCGTCGTCCACCACCCGGCGCGCGCCGCCGAGTTCGCGGATGGAATTGAAGTAACCCACGAGCGTCATCCATGGGTCCGCCGCGTAGTCGTATTTGACGTAGAGCTTTTGCGCCGCGGCCATGACGGCGACTTTCAACCGGATGAGCGCCTCGGGGAACCGCCGACCGAATGCGCACACGCCCACGTAGCGCCGACCGGGCAGCACTTCAGGCGCGCGTTTCACGGCGAAAAAATTGTCGTCCGCATGGACTCCCGGCGGCGGAAAGACTTCGACCTGCCGCACGAAAAGCTGCCGCACCTGCTCTGCCGCACGCCGGATAGTCGCGGTCGAGGCGACGACCTTCGGGCGCACGCGCTTGCCGTCCACGGTCCACGAGCACAACTCGTCCACGGCGGTTTCGTAGAGGCCGACCATCGAGCCGAGCGGGCCGCTGATGAGATGCAGTTCGTCCTGGATGATGAGGTCTGGCGGACGCAGCAGCGGATGCGGTTGATTCTGCGATGCGGGATGCGGCGGCGTGGCGTTGTGGCGTGAGGCGTCGTCCACCTGGGGTGAGAGAAATCCATGGCGCGGACACTCGCCCGTCACGCGGCCAAAAAGCATCTGCACTTCGCCGCGCCACGGCATCTGCGCGAACTTGTCCACGGTGGCCACGAGCACCGAAGGCGGGCGGCGGTAAATTTCCTCGTCCACGACCAGCACCGGCAGCCCTTCGCGATCCGCGTGCCTGCGCGAGAACGGGCAGAAGCCGCGCTCGTCGCCGCAGTAGAGCACCGTGCGGCCGATGTCACCGGGCCGGCGATACACCACGATGTCCCGGCCCGGCAGGATGCGCGTGCCGCACCACGGACACGTCGTGAGCTGCGCGGGCGAACCGTGCGTGGTGAAATTCGAGTCGATCAATTCCTGAATCGCCTCGGCGGCTTGCGCGGTCGTGTTCGGCGTCGTCTTTCGCCCGACCCAGAGGCCGATGCGAAATGGCGTGCGACCCCATTTTTTCTCGTCGCCCTTGCGGATGAATTCGCACGCGCACAGCAGCGTCGCGGCGCGCTGAAATTGCTGGAGCGTGAGCAGGCGCAGCGTGTAGCGCATGAGCACCGCGAGCCCGTGCTCGCCGCTGTGGCCGGCGATGGGGCCTTGCAGACGGCGCAGCGCGAGCGTGTAGCCCGTGAGGCCGAGATACGCCTCCGTCTTGCCACCGCCGGTTGGGAACCAAAGCAAATCCGCCGCGGCGTCCGTGGGATGCGAACGCTCCGGGTGATGCAGGTCCGTGATGCCGGGCAGATTCAGCAGGATGAAGGCGAGCTGAAACGGACGCCACGAACGGTATTTCGGATCGTCGAACGTCAGCGATTCCGCGAGGCGGCCCTTGCGAGTCGCGCGGGCGATGAGGGTGTGCAGTCGCTGCTGCCACATCGCGCGGTTGGCGAATTGGAACGCCTCCATTGCAGTCGTATTCGTCGCGAGCAGCTCGACGCCCGCGGCGATGCGTGCGTGCGCGCGACGGCAGGCGGTGAGCGCGCGTTCCGCCGCCGCGCCATGGGCAGCGAGACCGTGAGCGTTGGCAGCCACTTCGTCCGTGCGCTTGGAAATCCACTTTTCATACGCCGTCGCAAGCACGCGCAGTGCGATGACGACCTCGGTCGGCGCGCACTCGGCCAGTTCCTTCATGTCGAGCAGCAGGCCGCGCAGGTCACGGTTCTCGTCTGCGCGCGGCGCCTCGACCTGCGGCACGTCGAAAAATGGCATCACGCGTGTGACGATGACCGTAGCGCGGGCGGGCGTGCCGGGCGCGGGCGTGGCGTGGACGGCGACGCCGTGGCCGGTAGCAAACTGCACGTCGTCGCGGTAGATCATCGCGTGATGCTCGCGTTCCTCGCGCTCAGCTTCGGCGAAAGTCGCGCGCCCGTTCGCGCCGTGCCGCTCGAAAATCGCCGCGTTATCCGGCCCACTCACGCGAAGCTCCGGCTGGAAAAGCCACGCGGAATCCGACTTCGCCTGCGCGGGATCGTGCCGGTTCACGAGGAACACCGTGATGATCCAGCCTTCCGGCCTCCGGCGCACGCGCGCATCGAGAAACACCGCGGGATCGTCGGCCATCGCCACCCGTGGTGCGTCCCCTTCCACGAGCGCGAGCGAGCGCGAGCCGCGCATTGGCTTTCGTTTCCACACGGTTCGCGGCTGGCCGGTTTTCTCCGTCACTTCCCGCGCGCTCGGGCCGCGCTCGTAGCGTCCCCAGCGCGCCTCGATGTCCACCGCCGCAGCATCCGCCGCCACGGTGAAGCTGACGCCGATGGACGAGGAGAACATGTGCTCACTCACGTTTTCCGCTTCGTCTGCGCCTTCGTCTGGCGCCTTCGTCGCCACCGCGAGCCGCGCCTCGTCGCTCGCCATGCCCGGCGTCCGTGCCGGCGCGAGCATCCCGCACAGGTAGCGCTCGCGCGGACGCGTTCGCATCACGCTCGGGAGTTCCTCTTCCTCGCCGCCGTCGTGCGCGGGACCGACGAGGTCCGCCGCCACGAGGTCGTGCAGTTCCAGCCGGAGCTGCGCCGCGCTTACCGCAGAAGCGGGCGTTGGTGCAGGTTGCGCTGGTGCGGAAGCGGCGGATGGCGAGAGAGGTGATGGCCGGTTGTGGCGCGGCATGGGATGAGATCGTCAGTCCAAAACCCGCTGGTCGGCAAGCTCAGTCGGTCGGCGCCAACACAATTGTGTCATACATCTGAAGGACGGCCATTGCACACCGGGCCGCGCGGCCTACGTTGGCCGCGCGGTATGAAAACCTTGATGATTCCAGCGGCAAAATCGCGATCCCCCCGCGTTGCTCGCACGCAATTGGACCGGCTCGCTCGCACCGCGCCTGCTTATGCACCCGGGCATGATTCACCTACCGCTCGCACCGGCCCACTCGCTGCTTCGCCGCTACGGGCTAACGGCCATACGAAGTCTAGTCGCATGAACACCTGGCGGCACCGCCGGTGCACGGGAGGAACTCAACTACCGCCCTCGCTTGAGCGGAAGCCAGTGAATCGTCAAGCGATTGCCCATGGTCGTCGCCACCGACTTCAGCAGATCGATGCCGTTCCGATGATCTTCCTCACTGAGCCGCAGGCTGCTGTGCGGCCGCTCGGTGATGACGAGCTGGCAGTCCACCCGTTTCCAGTGGCCGAGATGTTTCACCACGCCGAAAGCTTCCCGGTTCAGCTTCGACCACGACACGGGCATGATCACCTTTCGGTGGCCGTTCACCAGCGGCTTGAGCTGATCCACGTCGCGGTTACCGGTGATCGCCTTGGCCGTGAGTCCGTGCGGCGAAATCAACAATGTGGCGCCGCGCTCGGGCTT
Source organism: Chthoniobacteraceae bacterium (assembly GCA_040081625.1). Lineage (GTDB taxonomy): Bacteria > Verrucomicrobiota > Verrucomicrobiia > Chthoniobacterales > Chthoniobacteraceae > VFJQ01. The sequence continues at coordinate 5,187 of JBEBGD010000109.1, read as the reverse complement.
GGCCTTGCCGGCAATCGCGCCGGTCACCGCGCGCAACTCCCCGCCCACGACCGACACCGAGACATGCGGTGCCGCGAAGCCCTTCTCGACCAGCCCGATGAAATACCACGCCATGGGCACCGAGTTGGTCGTGATGTGGACCGAATCCACTCGCTGCAAAATCTCCTCGCCAGCCGCCGCCGCCGTGGTCCCGGAGACGACGAAAAGCCGCGCGCCTTCCTCCACCAGGTTGCCGGCGATCCACTTCGCGAGAATCCTTCGCTCAATCTGAAGCTTGCTATCGGCGTGACGTTGGAGGAACGAGGGGGCGTGGTGGTCGGGCATTTCGAGCCAGTTTTCATACAAATTTTCAGTGAAAAAGTCACTGAAACTTTTTCATTAAAATCGGTGCATCCCCGTTGACCCGCCGATCCGATTTCAATTAAAAGAAGCCATGCCTGTTTCCACATCGCCCGCAATTGCGGTTCCGGAGTTGAAGGATTACCCCGCCGAAAAGCTGGATGCCGCCCAAGAAATCCAAACATTCGCCGAGCTCGTCACGAGTCTCGATCGCGCCGCTTCTGCGCGCACGGCCCAGCTCTTGTGCCAGCGCAGCCGCACCATGCGCATCGCGATCGAGGTGGAAGCTTGGGAGACCGGCTACTCGGAAATCTCGCGACAGCATCGTCAGCGCTCGCTCGACTTGCTCGGCCAAGTCGCTGGCTTGGAGACACCCACGCTGAGTTCCATCACATCGAGCGACCACGCCAAGGTGCGCGTTTACTTTGAGAAAATGGCGCGCCGCTGCGAATTCCTCGCCGAGGGCGCGCGCTAGTCCGGGCGCGGACTTATTTTCCCTCCAGAGGATGGATCGGGCGCATAATCGCAACGTCGCCATTGCTTGTCTCGTCTTCCGCGCTGGCCAGCGCATCCGGCTCGGGCTCGACATGTGGGCTTCCGAACTCCCGCTCGAAACCGACGCGAATCTCGACTCCGTCGTCAACAGTGTCTCCGCGACTCACAACGACGCCCGGCCGCTCCTCACCGCCGGCCGCGCCATGCAACTCACACCGCCGTGGCATCCCGCCTTGCTCGATCGTCTCACCCGGCTCCTTGCCTCGATCACCTCTCACGTCGTTGGCCCGTGGCAAGATCCCACACAGCGCGTCGCGCTCGCCGGGCAGTGGAAAGTCGCAGACCCGCTCGCGACGGCGCGCGCCGACCTTGATCAATGGCTCGACGATCTCTCGCACGCCTGGGTCGCCTCCGGCCGCGCGATCTGCCTCGACTGCCTCCCGCCGCCCGTGCCGGCGGCTGAAGTCACGTTCTTCGTCGCCAGCTCCTCCGAGGGTGCGGATGCCGCCGAACAGTTCCGCGCCGCGCTAGCCGCGAAAAAGCCGGCGTGGAAACTCATGTTGTGGAACGACCCGAGCGTCTTCACTCCGGGCAAGAGCACCCTCGACGACCTTGAGCGTATCATCGGCGCCTGCGACTTCGGCATCTACGTCCTCACCCCCGACGACAAGCTCACCATCCGCAACCGCAACGTCGTCACCCCTCGCGGCAACGTCATTTTCGAGCTTGGCATGGGCGTCGGTCTCCATCGCAGCGAACGCTCCCTGATCGTCCACGACGAAGTCCACCGCATCTCCGACCTCGATGGCATCACCACGCTGCGTTACAAAGCCGCGGCAGTTCCCCGCTCGTGGATCGGCCGGCTCTTCGGGAATGCCACCCCCGCTCCGCAACTCCCCATCGCCGGCGAATGCGAGCGTGTCGCCGATGAAATCATCACCGCTGTCGGGCGGGAGACGAAGGCAACCGAACGCCTCTGGCGCGGGCAGTAGCCACAAACCGCGTTCACACAAAAAATTGGGGCTGCGTGATGCTATCAGGTCGCGCCGGGAGCACTCAACGCCGGTCAAACTCACTACTTCTTCTGCGGTGTGTGCGACTCGCCCTCGGTGTCACCGAGCCGCGTGTCGGCAGGCAGAATCGCCACGCCGTCCGGCCCGAGTAGGAAGTCGCCCGCCATCACATCGTGAATTGGCAGCAGTTCCATGAAGTGCTCCATCACCCGCGAATTCGGCTCACGCACGATGCCGTCGAGCTTTCGGTGCAGCGCGAGCTTCACGTCGAGCGATGGCACCCGGTAGGTGATGAACTCATCGCGATTCACACCGGGTTCCGCCACCTCCAGCATCGCACGGAGCGGCGCGTAGTAGGCCGCGCCGAACTGCCACGGATCGATGTCCAGCGTCAGGCCGTCATCATCAGGGGGCGGCGGGTCTTCGTAGAACGCGAAAATCTGCCGGCTCCGTTCGTAGGCCCAGCATGTCGCATGGCAGCTCACAGTCTCGTTGCGCACGCGGCGCAGCGCAGTCGCTTGAAATTTTGCGCCGCTTAGGTCCGGCGCGAACGGGCGCTGACTGCGACCTTTTGCTTCGATGGCAACCCAGCGGGCATTGGGGAAGTTCGTCCAGCCGGCGAAATCCGGCCGCGGATCGCGTTGACGCAGATCCGTGCGGAGAAAATGGGAATACACATCGTGGTGCAGCAGGAGCGGCGTGTTCAAGAGCCGCTCGGCTACGAGCTTGGCGACCACACTTCCCAACGTAAAATTCAGCGCGGCTTTCTCCGAGCGATCGAGACGCCACCATTGCGCGGGATGCCGGAACAACTTCGGCCCCGTGCCGGCGGGCGGCGGCTCCAGGTCCAGCGCGAGTTGGATTGCCGAGAGTCGCCAGCGCGTCTCCAGTCGCGACTGAGCGCCGAACCGCTTCGCGCTAGTGCGGGTGCGTCCGGTGAGAGTGGCGGCACGCAGGATGTCGGCCTTGGTGAAAACCATGTCGCTATCGCCGTTCGCGCCGATGAATAGCCCGTCGAAGTCCTTTCCCTCGCCGATGAGTCGAAAGCTCATTGTCCGTTGATGATTCGCGTCATCTCACTCTCCAAAACCAATTCCTCCTTGGAGTTATCGCGAATCATCAAGGGGGCGCATTCAGCAGAGCTTCATTCAAACGGCGGCAAGACAATGGCCCGGCGATCCAGCTCTTCGAGAAAAACTCTGAGGCTCGGATTTCGCGGTCCTTCCGCGAGCAGCGTCGCGCGTTTGCGGTATTCGCGTGAGGCGACGTCGTAACTTCGCTGCTCTTTCTGACCCGGCTTTATCCATTTGAAGTTTTTTGTGTTCAATTCGTTACGCAGTTGCGCCGATCCGCCCAACCGCGAAGTGCAGTTCGCGATTTGTTCGCCCTTCGCGTCGGCATACCACAGCGGCAGCACCCAACATTCGATTTGCTCTACGCCGATGGCGAAGATGAACCGATCACCATAGGTTGCGCAGTCCTCCGCGCCGATTTCTTGCATCAGCCGCTCCACCACTTTCGCGATGAATTCTTCGATCGACAGCGGCCCGTCGGCATTCTGCTTGGGCACGTCAAAGCCAGGGTCTTCCGCCACATCGGTGTCCACCTGCACGATGACATACTGATTCAATTGAAAGGCCTCGCGGAATTTTTTCTCCCGCAGGTATTGCAGCACCAGCGTCCAGCCGCCCGTGTGCGTTGCCGCTTGTGGGTCGGGAAACTCGAAGGTGATAACTGGGTCACGCTGCTCCTTGTAGAAACCGATGAGGACATTTTTCAGGACCATGTGGTCGGTGACGCCTTCTGTGACCAATGCGAAGTCGCCCATGCCGCGTCGTGCTTAAAAATGGTCCGGCAGCCCACCAATGATGCCGCGCGCGAACGCTTCCGAGAGCCGCACCGGCGTCTCGCCCGACTGCGGCTGGGGCGCGCGCACGCGGTGGACCACGGTGTGCCCATCGCTATCGCGCCGCACGGCGTAGAGCCTCTGCTCATCGTCGTGGAGATTCAGTCCGTCGAGAATTGCCGCGTTGTGTGTCGTGCAGATGACCTGCTTCTTGTGCTTTTTCGTCAGCTCGGCGATTTGGCGCATCAGCGCGGAGCACAACTTCGGGTTCAGCGCGTTGTCCACGTTGTCGAACGCGAAAAAGCGCGGCGTTCGCCAGCTCATCAGCACCGTGAAGTAAAACAGCAGATATAGGAACCCCTCGTTCGCGCTGCGTTGGTCAAAGACCGCGCGGTCTTGAGCGAGCCACTTGTCTCGGATTTGCAGACGCGCCTCGACCGTCGCGGCGTCATCAGGCGTGAGAAAATCTTCAAACCAACCGAACAGTTGAAGCCGCTCCTTCATGTCCGGAAGACGTTCTGCGAACTTCGGCTCTGAGAAAGACTGGAGCAGCTTCAACAAGCCTTGGCCCCTGACCCCGAGTGGTTGAACCACACTCTCAGGTGGCGGAGTGCGCAGAGTTTCGTTGTCCGGCGCGTAAATCATGAAGTCTGCGAGGCCCAGCACGGTCGCATTATGCTCGAGCTTGGCTCGCTTCTGCGCACTCAGCCTCGCCGAAGCCAGAACCCGGCGGAGCGTTTGTTCCAACTGAGAGTTCGCATCCTTACGCGTCCCGCCTTTGGACTTTAGCCCTTCCAGTGTTTTCTCGATTTCTTCAGCGAACTCCTGCTCCTGAAACGCCTCATCCACCTCCTTCTTCCAGACAGGTGCTGAAACTGCCCAGCTATCGAAACTCCCGTCATCCTTTCGGCGTTTTGCGTGAACGCGACACTCGAAAACCGGCTCTTCGCTTCCGCCTTTCACGCTCAGTCGGATGCGTTTTGGCCCTTTCTCCTCGTCCTCGTCCTCACCCGGCGGAAATGCGGCTGTCGTCCAAGTATCCTCGACGACTCGGACACCGCGGTTTGCGAGAAAGATGCTGTCCAGCTTCCCTGCTGCTGCGCCGGCGGCGAAGGCGATGGCTTCGAGGATGTTGCTTTTGCCGCTGCCGTTTTCGCCGATGAGCACGGTCACGCGGCCCGGCTTCAACGCGAGGTCGTGGATGCTTTTGAAATTCTGGATGCGGATTTCGGAAATCACGGCGCGCGCACGATACGCAGGTTGGACGCCACGGGGCAAGGAGCGCTCGGGTTCATGTGAAAAGGTCGCCTTGGGGTGATGGAATGAGATCGCTCTGCACGGGGGCGCTGGGTGTGCCTTTCGCCCTTCGCTTGCCGGCCTTGGGTTTCTTCTCGTCGTGCAGGCCGGCGGCGACTTCTTCGGCGTGGCGCTGGTGGTTGAGGGCGAGGAGGCGATCGAGGATTTCGCGGCGGGCGGTGGGGGCGAGGGTGTAGC
>JBEBGD010000108.1:0-18728 GCA_040081625.1 Chthoniobacteraceae bacterium | reverse complement strand
GCGAGAGAACCGTGTCGCTGCCGACGCGCTCGGCTTCCATGAGAAAGCTGCCGGTGCCATTCACCGTGCCGCCGCTCACCTTGTCGCCGCTCGCTTTCCCGATCGGGAGCGGCTCGCCGGTGAGCATGGATTCATCGACGTTCGTCTGACCGTCGATCACGCGGCCATCGACCGGCACTTTCTCGCCGGGGCGCACGCGGAGGTGATCGCCGCGCTGCACTTCATCGAGCGGCAGCTCTCGCTCTTCGCCATCGCGCACGACGCGCGCGGTCGGTGGTGCGAGGTCGAGCAAAGCGCGGATCGCGTTGCCAGTGCGGCTGCGGGCGCGCAGTTCCAGCACCTGCCCAAGCAACACGAGCACGGTGATGACTGCCGCCGCTTCAAAATAGACGCCGATCTTTCCGTGATGCTGAAACGACGGTGGGAAGACGCCCGGCGCGAGCATCACGACCGCGCTGTAGAGCCACGCCACGCCGACGCCCATCGCGATGAGCGTGAACATGTTCAAGTGCCGATTCACCAGCGACTGCCAGCCGCGCACGAAGAACGGCCAGCCCGCCCAGAGCACCACCGGCGTGCTGAGCGCGAACTGCATCCAGCGCGACGGATCGCTATCGAGCCACGCCGGCGCGCCGGGGAAAATGTGCGCCATCGCGACTAGGAACACCGGCAGGCTGAGCGCCGCGCCGATCCAGAATCGGCGCGTCATGTCGCGCAACTCGTCGTTCTCATCATCGCTCCCAGCCGCGATCGTCTTCGGCTCAAGGGCCATGCCGCACTTGGGGCAATTGCCCGGATGATCCTGCTCGATCTCCGGGTGCATCGGGCATGTGTAGATCGTCTTTCCCGCTGGCTTCCACGTCGGGTTCCGCTCCAGCGCCATGCCGCACTTCGGGCAAGCGCCGGGCTTGTCGCTCTCCACGCCGGGGCACATCGGGCAAAAGTATTTCGCCGACGCGGATGGCTTCACATCGCCGTGATCATGATCGTGTTCGTTCTCTCCGCCGCAGCAGGAATGAACTTCGGTCGCTGGCTCCGAAGTTGCAGGAGCTGCCTTGCCGCCGGAGCAGCAGGAGAGCGTAGCGGCAGCCGCCTCCGGGGCGGGCGCGGCGGTGTCGGAGCAGGACTTGGGAGCGGGTGTCGTCGGCTCGGTCGGGTGACGATGGTCGGGGTGTGGCATGGTGGTTCGGTTCCTTTACTGAGACAAACGCAGGAGCTGGCGAAACCTTACACCTCGCCGTGGATTGAGCCGAGTAGCGTCTGCCGCTAGGGTGCGCGCATGGCTGATACCGCCGCCATCTTGCTGGAAAATCTCGACGCTTTCACCGGCTTCGCCCGCGCGCAGTTGGGCGACGGCGAACTGGCGCGCGATGCCGTGCAGGAGAGTCTGCTCAAAGCCATCACCGCGGAGCATCAGCCGGCGGAGACGGATGCCGTGCGCTGGTTCTATCGCATCCTGCGCCGGACGATCATCGACCTGCATCGGCGGCGCGATGCCCGGGAGCGCGCCCTCGCCCGCTACGAGACTGACCTTGAGGCCGCGGCTGACACCGAGGAAACGCGACTGCTTTGCGCCTGCTTCGAGCGGCTGCTTCCAGAGCTTCCGGAACAATATCGGGATTTGATCCGCCGCGTGGATCTCAACGGCGGCAGCCCGACGGTCCTCGCTGCCGAGCGTGGCGTCAGCGCGAACGCACTGACCGTGCAGTTGCACCGCGCCCGCCGCCGCCTGCGTGAACTGCTCGAAGCGACCTGCCGCGTCTGCGCCACGCACGGCTGCCTTGATTGCACCTGCGGCGAACCCGCTCGACCGTAGCCCGCGGTTACGCGCAGATGCATTCATGCCGGAAGCGGCGTCGCGCGCTGACGGATGAAGAGCTTGCGGGCTTCAAGGACGAGGAGCGGAATGGTCGAGACCGCGAGGAGCATGAGGCAATCGCTCAACGGGATGAGCGATGTCTTGAGAAACTTCGCCAAGATCACGTTGTGATGACTCCAGACCTGGATGCTGAATGAAATCGTCACGACGATGATCAGGTTGAGGTTCGAGAAGAGGTTCATCCGCCACAGCGGGCGCGTCTCGCTGCGGGCGCCGAAGGAGCGCAGCAACTCGGCGAAAACCAGCGCGGCAAAGGCGTGCGTGCGGGCCATCTCAGGCGTTTCGGTTTTCAGGCCGTAGAGATAGACCGCGAACGAGACGCCAGCCGTGAGCAAGCCGGTAAGGAACATCGTGCCAAGGAAACCGCCGTCGGTGATGCGCTCGTTCCGGGCGCGCGGCGGCTGTTTCATCACATCGGGGTCGATCGGGTCGGTGGCGAGGCAGAGCGCAGGGAGGCCGTCGGTGACGAGATTGATCCACAGCAAATGGATCGCGAGCAGCGGCATGGGCAGCCCGGCCACAATCGCGGCGGTCATGAGCAGCAGCTCGCCGCAGTTGCCGGCGAGCAAGTATTGGAGCGTCTTGCGGATGTTGTCGTAGATGCCGCGGCCTTCCTCCACGGCGGCGACGATGCTGGCGAAGTTGTCGTCGGTGATGACCATGTCGGACGCCTGCTTCGTGACCTCGGTGCCGCTGCGGCCCATCGCGATGCCGATGTCCGCGCCTTTGATGGCCGGCGCGTCGTTCACGCCGTCGCCGGTCATCGCGACTACGGCGCCGGTGGCCTTCCACGCACGGATGATGCGCAGCTTGTGCGCGGCAGTGACGCGGGCATAGACGGCGACTTGCGCGGTGCGGGCGGCCAGTTTGGTGTCGTCGAGCTTGTCGAGTTCGAGGCCGGAAAGGGCCACGCTGTCGCCGGTGGCGATGCCCAGCTCGCGACCGATGGCCAGCGCCGTGTGTGGGTGATCGCCGGTGATCATCACCACGCGGATGCCGGCGGCGTGGCACTTGGCGACGGCGACCTTCGCCTCCGCGCGCGGCGGGTCATACATCCCGGTGAGGCCGACGAAGACGAGATCGCGCTCGACGCTTTCGGCGGTGAGTTGCGCGGGCGCGCTGTGATCGAGATCGCGGAACGTCGAGCCGAGCACGCGGAGCGCGCGGCCCGCCATGCTGGTGTTCTGCGCGGTGATGCGGCTGCGGTCGTCGTCGGTGATGGGGCGAATGCCGTCCGCGGTGTAGAGGTGCGTGCAGAGCCGCAGCAGTTCGTCCGGCGCACCGTTGATGAAGGCGCGCAGCCGTCCGTCAGGCATCGCGCGGATGACTGAGCGGCGCTTGCGGTCGGAGTCGAAAGGAATCTCGTGATGCTTCGGGCGCTCGGCATCGAGCCGTTGCTTGTCTCCGCCAGCTTTCTGCCCGACCGCGAGCAGCGCGCCCTCGGTCGGATCGCCAACGACTTTCCAGTTGCCGTCTTCGAGGACCAGGTGGGCGTTGTTGCAGCCGACGAGAATATTGCCGAGTTCGAGCAGCGGCGCGGCGTGCTGTGCATCACGCGCTTTCCCCTCGAACAACACGTCGCCCTGTGGGCCATAGCCTTCGCCGGTGACTTCAAAAGTGCGCCCGGCGACGTAAAGCTCGCGCACGGTCATTTCGCCGACGGTCAGCGTCCCGGTCTTGTCGGTGCAGATGACGCTCGTGGAGCCGAGTGTTTCGACCGCCGGCAATCGCCGCACCAGTGCGCGTCGGCGGGACATGCGCAGCACGCCGAGCGCGAGCGAGACGGTCACGACCGCAGGCAGACCCTCCGGGACGGCGGCGACGGCGAGGCTCACCGAGGTCATGAACAGCTCGAAGAATTTCATTCCACGCGCCAGGCCGAGGGCGAAGAGCAACGCGACAATGCCCAGCGATGCCCACACAAGGATGCGCCCGAACGCTTCGAGCTTCTGCTGGAGCGGCGTGCCGTCCTCGGCCCCCGCTTCCTGGATCAAGCCCGCGATGCGGCCGATTTCCGTGTCCATCGCCGTGCCGACGATGACCGCGCGGCCTTGTCCCACAGCCACGCTCGTCCCCATGAAGATCATGTTCTCCCGATCCCCGAGCGGCACGTCGACGCGGTCGAGCGTGGTGGCACGCTTGTCCACGGCTTCGGATTCACCGGTCAGCGCGGACTCGACGCACCGCAGCGAGGCGGCTTCGAGCACGCGTGCGTCCGCAGCCACGAGGTCGCCGGCTTCAAGTTCCAGAATGTCGCCGGGCACCACCTCCGCCGCCGGCACGACGGCCACCTTGCCGTCGCGCACCACCTTCGCGCTGGGCGCGGTCATCTTCCGCAACGCGGCGATGGACTTCTCCGCGCTGTATTCCTGGTAGAAGCCGATCACCGCGTTGAGCACGACGATGGCGAGGATAGCAATCGCGTCCACGCCTTCGCCGAGAACGCCGCTGATCACGCCGGCAGCGATGAGAATCCAGACGATGAGATTCTTGAACTGCCCAAGAAAAATCGCCCACGGACTGATGGCTTCGCCCTCAGTGAGTTCGTTACGACCGTGCTCCGCGAGCCGACGCGCGGCATCGGCGGTGGACAGCCCGGCGGTCGTGACGCCGAGCGCGGCGACCGTTTCTTCGACCGAGCGCTGATGCCAGGCCGCGGGCGTGGCGGGCGATGCGTTCACGGTCCTTTCCTTCCGCGAGGACGCTTCGCCGTGACCGGTGTGCATCTCGCGTCGCACGCGAACTGAGAGACGATGCTTTCGAGCGCTGCGAGTCCGAGGCTGATCTTTTTGAAGAACGAACGGTTGTTCGGGACGAGGACGAAGCGCGGATGCCGCGCCCACAGTTTGCGCAGCCGGCCATCGAGCTCCACAGCTTCTTCGAGCGACTCGTTGCGCACCGGATTGCCGCCTTCGATGGACGCGCCGCCAACGGCTGCGGTCTCGAAAAAGATGACGGCATCGTAGCGTTGCAGTTCGGCCTCCAATGTCGTGCCGATGGCGTTGAAGTAGTGGTGAGGCTCGCCCGGCCAGTAAGCCGCGCCGTCCACGGTTCCGCGGTCGCAGAGCAGCGTCCGACCTGGATACAGCGCGGCCTGCACGTCTTCGAGATTCCGCTGCACATGGTAGATGCTCGTCTGTGCGAAGCGTGATGCGTGCGGCTCGCGCGAGCGCGGGAAGCCGCCTTGAAAAAGTATTGTCGCCGCTTCCGGCACGATGACTACGCGCTCGCCAATCTCCCGCCGGAACAGATCGGCAGCGGTTGTCTTGCCGCCGCCGGGACCGCCCGTGAGAGCGATGCGGCAACAATCCGGGCATCGCCGGGCTGCTTTCATGCGGAAACCTCCGATGCCCCAGCGGCCATCGCGCCGAAGCGGCCTCGCGCTCTGGCTACGGGATTGCGCCCGCAGCCCTGCCCCACCGATGCGCGTTTTGCCAATGGTGTGTTCATCGCTTTGGACGCACCGGACCGCGCTCGATCACAATCTTCGTGGCGAAGCGTTTTCCGAAGAGCGGCGTGTGATACCAGACCGTCACCGATGCGCCTTTCGTCAGTTCCGCGGCCGTGACAATGCGGGTGCCTTTCACGAAGTGGGTTCGGCTATTCCAAACCAGCGTCAGCGGAGCTGCTTCACCTCGGGGCTTGATCCGAAGAATGCGGGCATCCCGGTCGATCGTCTCGATCGTTCCAATGCAGCATTGGACCCGCAGGGTGCGGCCATTCTGCTGAATCGTCTCGATTGTTCCGCTTTCGACCTGGGCTCGCGGAGGCCGTGCGGAAGCTTCGGAGCAGGTCGCGAAGAGAGCAGCGCACAATGCTGCACGGAGGCTTAGCTGGGCTTTGGTATTCATATTGGATTGTGGGAGGGGGCGGGTGAGTCACCGGGCGCGGTTAAGCCGAGACGCTGCGCGCGCTTCCATTTCCACTCCTCGACGGCGCAGAAGAGGCAGGGCGCGATGTAGATGGTGACGAGGACGCTCACGACCATGCCGCCGACGCTCGGGATCGCCATCGGGCGCATGATGTCGCTGCCGCGTCCGGTCGCCCAGAATATCGGTAGCAGGCCGAAGATGGTCGTGGAGATGGTCATCAGGCCGGGCCGCACACGCTTGAGGCCGGCTTCGATAACCGTTTCGCGGATCTCCTGGATGGAGTTGAAGGTGCGGTTTTTGAACAAGCCTTCGAGATACGTGGACATCACCACGCCGTCGTCATCGACCACGCCGAACAGCACGAGGAAGCCGACCCACACGGCGATGGAAAGGTTCACGCCCCAGAGCGCGAGCATGATGAAGCCGCCGGCCGCGGAGACGAGGATGGCGAAGTAGATGACGGGTGCGATCCACCAGCGCTCAAAGCCGAGGTAGAGCATGACGAACATGATCGCGAGGCAGACCGGGATGAGGATTTGCATCCGCTTGGTGGCGCGGACCTGGTTCTCGAACTGGCCGCTCCACTCCCAGTAGTAGCCGGCGGGAAGTTTCAGCCGGCCATCCTTGAGCGCGGCTTGCAAGAGGCGCTCAGCGTCTTCGACGACGCTCACTTCGTCCCGGTCGCGCGTGTTCATGGTGACGTAGCCGACGAGCAGACCGCGCTCGCCCTTGATCTCCTGCGGACCGAGCACGCTCTTGATGGTGAGCACTTGCGCGAGCGGCACCTGCGCGCCGGTGCTCGTGGGCAGGAGGATCTTTTCCAGTTCGGGAATGTCCTCGCGAAACTCGCGCAGGTAGCGCACGCGGATCGGGTAACGCTCGCGGCCTTCGACCGACTCCATGATGTTCATGCCGCCGATGGCGATCTCGATGACATCCTGCACGTCGCGGATGCTGACGCCGTAACGCGCGATGCGGTCGCGATCGATCTCGAACTCGAGATACGGCTTCCCGACGATCCGGTCGGCCACGATGTCGGTCGCGCCGGGCACTTCTTTGACCAGCGCCTCGATTTGCAGGCCGATGCGTTCGATCTCCTTCAAATCGCTGCCGTAAATCTTCACGCCCATCATCGCGCGGAAGCCGGTTTGCAGCATGACGAGGCGCGTCTGGATCGGCTGGAGAAAAGTGGGCAACACGCCGGGGATCGCGGTCTTCTCCTGAAGTTCGGTGAGAATTTCGCCCTTCGTGATCTGGCGATGTTCCGGCGCGAAAAAGGCGAGCGGTTTCCTGAGCCAGCCCGGCCATTCGGAAAACCAGCGCTTCACCGGGAGGTGCCGCCAGTCGGACTCGGGCTTGAGGATGACGATGCTTTCCATCATGCCGATGGGCGCGGGGTCGAGCGCGCTCTCAGCGCGACCGAGTTTGCCGACGACGCTCTCCACCTCCGGCACGCTGGCGATGGCGAGGTCTTGTTTCGAGTTCACCTCGATGGCCGCGCTGAGACCGGCCTGCGGCAGCAGCGACGGCATGTAGAGAAAGGAACCTTCGTCGAGCGGCGGAATGAACTCGCGTCCGATGCCGGGCAAGATGCGCTTGTCGCCCCAGCGGAGCTTGGCGAGTTCGAGCCGCGGGTGATCCGCTGGCGCGCCGAGGTTCACGAGCCATTCGACGGGTTTGAGCGTCGTGCCGATGCCGAGCCAGATGGTTACTCCGAGGAAGAGGATCGTGACGGGCGCAATGAGGAACGTCTTCTTGTGGTCCAGAATCCAGTGCAGCACCGGCGTGTAAACGCGCGCGATGCCGCGCGAGACGGGGTTTTCCTCCAGCGGCAGAAAGCGCTCGCGGGTCATGCGCACGAAGGCCAGCGCGACGATCACGCCGACCACGATGCTCATCGGCCAACCGCTGTAGTGCGAGCCGGTGAGCACCCACATGAAGACGGCGTGCGCGGCGAGAATGCTGATGAAACCAAGCCCGCCAGCGATCATCCAAATGGTGCGGCGCGACCATTTCACAGGACGGAAAATGTAGTAGCAGACGAGCGGCACGACCGTGAGCGCGAGGATCACGCTGGCGCCGATGGCAAAGGTCTTGGTGAAGGCGAGCGGGCGGAAGAGTTTCCCTTCCTGGTCGGTGAGGAAGAACACCGGGATGAACGAGACGAGGGTGTTTGAGACCGCCGTAATGATCGCGCCGCCCACTTCGCGCGCACCGTCGAAGACGCGCTCGAAGTGCGACTTCTTTGGATCGGCGATTGCGACGTGACGGTAGATGTTTTCCGTCATGATGATCCCCATGTCGCCCACGTCGCCGATGGCGATGGCGAGGCCCGCCAGCGACATGATGTTGGCATCGACGCCGAAGAAATACATCAGGATGAAGCAGAGCCCGACGGAGAGCGGCAGCGTCACAATCACCGAAACCGTGCTGCGCAGATGCAGCAGGAAGATGAAGATGACCGCGGCGGCCATGAGCGCTTCCTCGCTGAGCGCTTCCTTGAGCGTGTCGATGGTCTCGTGGACGATGTCCGTGCGGTCGTAGAACGGCACGATGTGGACCTTCGAGATGCGGCCGTCGGCGAGCGTCTTCTGCGGCAGCCCCGCTTCGAGTTGCTTAATCTTCGCCTTCACCCGCTCGACGACGTGCAGCGGGTTTTCGCCGTAGCGCATCAGCGCCACGCCGCCCACGGCTTCAACGCCCGCCTTGTCGAGCGCGCCGCGGCGGAAGTCCGGCCCGATCGTGACCGTGGCGACGTTTTTCACCTGGATCGGCGTGCCTTTCTCTTGGCGGATGACGACTTTCTCGATGTCCTCGACCGTCTTGATGAAGCCGACACCGCGGATGAAAAACTCGACGCCGTTTTTCTCCAGCACCTTGGCGCCGACATCGATGTTCGACTTCCGCACGGCCTCATAGACATCGAACAGCGAGACCCGGTGCGCGCGCAGTTTATCCGGGTGAACGTCGATCTGATACTGCTTCACGAAGCCGCCGATGCTCGCGACTTCGCTCACGCCTTCGACGGCGTTGATCTGGTAGCGCAGATACCAGTCCTGAATGCTGCGCAGCTCCGCGAGGTCGAAGCCCTCGCCCTCGACCGTATACCAATAGACCTGGCCGAGCGCGGTGGCGTCTGGACCGAGCACCGGAGTGACGCCAGCGGGCAGACGCTGCTGCGCGACGTTGATGCGTTCCAGCACGCGCGACCGCGCCCAGTAGTAATCCACGTCGTCCTTGAAAATGACGAAGACCATCGCGAAGCCGAAGCCGGACATGCTGCGGATGGTCTTCACGCCGGGCGTGCCGGTGAGCGCCGTGGTCAGCGGATACGTGACCTGGTTGTCCACGTCCTGCGGCGAGCGGCCCGGCCAGTCGGCGAAGACGATGACCTGCTTCTCGCCGATGTCCGGGATGGCATCGACCGGCGTATTCTTCAGCGCGTAGTAGCCGCCAAACGCGATGCCGACGACGGCGATGATGACGAGGAAGGTGTTCTTCAGGCACCAGCGAATCAGCCCGTCGATCATGGCTAGGGCTTGGGTTCGGCCGGCTTCGGCGTGGCGTGGCCTTCGTGCCCGGTCGGTTTCGGCGCAGGCGCTTGTTTGTCAGCCGACGCGCCGTGCTGATGTCCTGCGGCAGGTGCCTGGCCGTGCTCGTAGAAAAGACTCGGCAGTCCGCTGATTTGAAACTGCGAATCGAGCAGGAAATTGCCGCGCACTGCGACTCGATCGCCTTCCTTCAAGCCATCAAGCACCGGGTAGAAATCACCGGCGCGCGAGCCGACCTTGAGAGCGGCAGGCACGTATTCGCCTGGCGCGCGCTCGACGTAGGCGATCTTGCGCACGCCGCTGTCGAGCACGGCGGTCACGGGCACGGCGAGCACGAGTTCGTCCTCGGGCTTTGGGGTCGCAGCGGCGGGCGGGATTTGCGTGAGTGCCATCTTGCAGACGCGGCACGGGCCACCCTCCGCCTCCAGCACCTGCGGATGCATGAGGCACGTCCACTTACCCTCGACGCCGGTCGGCGCGAGTTCGCCATTCGCGAGCAACCCGGCGCGGATTGTGGCGCTGACAAACATCCCCGGCTTCAGTCGCTTGTCCTTGTTCGCGATGTTCACGAGCACCTTCACCGTGCGCGATTCGTCGGTGAGCATCGGGTTGATGAACCAGACCCGCCCGGTGAACGTCTCGCCGGGGTAAGCCTCGGTTGTGATCTCCGCCGTCTGCCCGTAGCGGACCGAAGCCAGTTCGTATTCGTAGATGTCGAGATAGACCCAGACGGAATCCAGGTTCGCGAGTTTGTAGAGCACGTCGCCGGCTTTCACCGCGCTCTTCTGCACGACCATCTTCTCCGTCACCGTGCCGTTGATCGGGGCTGAAATAGTCACGCGGTCCTGCGGCTTCCGGGTGCGGAGAACTTCGTCGATTTGCTCGTCCGTAATCTCCCACCGTCTAAGCTTCCGCCGCACCATTTCGATCATGTTGCCCTGCGGAGGATTCATCAGCAGCTCGCCCTGCGCGACGACCAAATCGGGGCTGTAAATTTCAACGAGGTGATCGCCCGCCTTCACCTCGACGCCGGTGTAGTCGATGAACAGCCGCTCAATGTAACCATCCACGCGCGCGGTGATCGTGGAGAGCGCGGACTCGTTGTATTGCACCTTGCCGACGGCGCGGATTTCGCGGCTGAGTTTACGGCGCTCGACCGGCGCAGTTTCCACGCTGGCCATCGCGCGGGCGTGATCGGAGAGAGTGAGCATGGACTCGCCGCTCGCATCGGCACCCGCAGTGGCCTTCGCGAACGATGGAGCGGGCACGAGCGGCATCGAGCAGATCGGACATTTGCCCGGCTTCGGAAGGCGCACCTGCGGATGCATCGAGCAGGTCCAGACTGCGGCGCCGGCGGCCGGTGCCGCACTGTCGCCCGATGAAGGGCCGGAGAAGAATTGCGCAGCGATCACGGCCAGCACCGCGATGACGGCGAGGACGATGGCGACGCGGATGAACGGTCTGCGGCGCGGTTGTTCGGGTTTCATGGCTTCCTCCGTTTCGAGGGAGTGGTGATGGTCTTGGCCGATGCAGTCTCCGTCGGATCGGAGCCGACGATCGCCTCCAACTCCGCGAGCGCGGCGAGGTAGTCGGTGAGCTGGGTCGAAGTCGTGGCCTCCGCATCGCGGAGCATCCGCTGCACGGTCAGCATCTCGATGAAAGTCGCGGTGTCTGTCTGGTAATTGATCCGCAGCGTCTCCGTCGTCTTGCGCGCGAGCGGCAGGAGCTTGTCGCGCGAGAGTTCATACTGGCGGCGAAACGCGGTGATCTTGCGGAGCTGATCGCGCAACATCCCGAGCGCCGTGGCGCGCTCGCCTTCGATCTCGCGCCGCATCGCTTCCACCATCTGCTGCGCTTCCCGCACGCCGGCGGAATACTTCCGCGGATTCACCCACGGGACGCTGAAGAAGATGCCGGTGTCGTATTCGGTGAAAGTGTCGCCACTTCCGCGAAATTGCCGCGCTTCCACGCGCACCTGCGGATCGGGAATCCACTCGCGGTGCGCGAGCTGGAGCCGCGCCTCCTCGGCCTTGAGCCGCTGTTCCGCCGCCGCGATCTCCGGCCTCTGCGCGAGCAGCCGGGCTTCGAGCTGGCCGGGATCGGCGCGCATCGGACGAAACGCCAGCGCCGCTGGCTGTCCGAGCGGAGAGCCCGCCGGGCGGTTCATCAGGACATTGAGCGCGGTCTGCTGATCGGAGAGCGCCTGCGCCAGACTCTCACGCTCGATGTCGAGCCGCTGAATATCCGTCTCCGTCGCGAGCACATCGCCTTGGGCGCTTTTGCCGACGGAAAGCTTTGCATTGCCGATGGCCAGAACGCTCTCGAAAAGTCCGCGGTTCTGCCGATTGATCGCGAGTTGCGCATGGGCGTTGGCGAGCCGGTGGTAAGCGACCTTCGCCTTCGCGGTGACTTCCAGACGCAGCCGTCGCACGTCCTCGTAAGCAGCCCGCGCTTCCGCCTCCGCCGCGCGGCCACGGCTGAGATTCTTGCCGCTGATCGGCAGCGACTGTGAGGCCATCCACTCCGCATCGGAATACGTGCTGAATCGTGTGGTGCCCATCCGCTCGAAATCCACACCGACCATCGGATCTTCCCACGCCTTCGCCTGCGGCACCCGCTCCTTCATCGACGCCCACTTCGCCGCCGATGCTTTGAGCATCGGATTGGCCGCGAGCGCGCGGCTCACGACCTCCTCCACAGCGAGCTTTCCCTCAGCCTCGCCGGCGTAGGACGAAATGAGCGACAGACAGCCGAGGCCAAGCAGCAGGATGAGTTTCACGGCGCGAGACCTCCGTTCCGTGATGCGGCGGAAGCCGACACTGCGGGCATAGGCTCAACCTCCTCCGCGAGCACGGTGAGCTGTCCCTCCCGCAGGCTCGCAGCGGCGTTCTTGAGCACGAAGCTGAGAAACTCCGTGCCGATGCGCAGCGTGATCTGCGTCGTTTCAGTCAGGTTGAGATAACTCTCCTCCTGTGGATTGATCGCGATCACGCCGTCCGTCGTCCGCAGTTCCACACCCCCAGCCTGACCTGAGAAGACGCTGCCTTTCGGTGTGCTCAACTCGACCATGACGTTCTTGAGTTTGCGGAACATAGTGGGGCGGAGGAGTCGCCCGGCGCGGCTGGCGCCAGGCGACTCCGCCCGGAATTCAGATTTCCTGAGGGTGCTGAATTACTTGTGAAGCGCGCAGACGCGGGCCGTCATTTTCTTGCCGGTCTTCGCGTCCACACAGTCGATCAGTCCGGTCTTTGGAGCCTTTCCACTGCCCGAGTCGCGGTAGGTGACCGTCATTTTGCACACCGGGCAGGTATGGCTCTCCGCATGGGCCTTGTCTTTGCCCACTTTGGAAACGGCAATCGTTCCGCAGTGTGGGCATTCGTGCGCGACTTGAGTGCCCGGCTTGAGCACGCCGAGTTCCTGTTTAGTGACCGGTCGGAACACTTGTTGCGGACCGGGACCGGCGAATGCCGCCAGATTCATGGCGGCGAAGGCTGCACCGAGCAGCAGAGTCAGTTTTAGTGATTTCATTTTCATGATTTGGAAGCGGTGCGGTTTTGAGACCGCAGCTCAGCTCTTCTTGTGATCCGTGCAGACGGAGGCGGAGTCCGGGCCGCACTTGCTGCACACGTGCTTGTAGGTGCCGCTCGTGCCCTTCTTGTCGCCGCTCGTGACGGTGATCTTGCCGCCGCAGCCACTGCAGCCGTGTTTCGAGTCGGGCGCGAACCACGCAAGGATGCCCTTCTCGTCCTTGCCGACTTCGACCGATTTGCAGTCCATGCAGGCGAGCGCGACCTTGGCCTTGGCTTTGCAACAGTCCATCGCTTGCTCCTTCGTCTCGACGCGAGTCGGGAGGTCGGCTGGAGTTTTGCCGCCGGGACCGGCGATCGCGGATGTGGTGAACATCGCCGCTCCGATAGCGAGGACGAGGTGGAGTTTAGTCAGTTTCATTTCGTGTCTTTTTGTTTTGATGTTTGTTTTTGTGTGAGCGGCCAGAGCCGTTCATGGGCAAAGGCTCGCGGAGCTTCGAGAAGACGGCTACGCATCCGCGCGGAAAGACTGCGCATATTTTGCGGTGCCCGTGCGGCCGAAAACCTCGATCACTTAGCGACCGGGCATGTCATGGTCGGACATCCGGGAGGGGCTTTTTGGCGGACCCATTTCGTGCGTTCCGCTCCCGGAACGTCCGCTAGTGCTCTCACAGCCGGAAAAGGCGAACGCGGCGAGAATGGCGAATGTCAGCGCTGCTAGCGTGGATTTTAGTGTCGGTTTCATGGTCGTTATTTTTGAGGGCCTGTCGGATTTTGTATGAGCCGCGTGGTGCGTGCTCTTGAACGACACAATCACACCGCAGCGATCCTCCCGCTCCGCATCCGCGCGGAAAGACTGCGCATATCTTCCGGTGCCCAAGCGCCCAAAACCCTCGAGATTTCCGGATCAGACGACCGTCCGCGCGAGAATGAAGGTGGCCACGGCCAGCAGCGCGAAGGCGAAGACTCTTTGCAGATGTGGGCCGGAAAGCCTTTGTCCTAGCGCTCTCCCGGCGAACAGGCCCACTCCGGCTCCGGCGACAAACCACGCTGCCACGATGAGCGGAATAGTTTGACCGCCGAGCAGATGAGAGGAGATCGCCGCGACGCTGATGGCGTAAATGACCGGCAGCGAAGTAGCGATGGCGCGATGAATCGCCAAGCCGCCAAGCAACACGAGCGATGGCACGATCAAGACGCCGCCCGCACCGAGCAAGCCCGCGAGCAGGCCGGTGCTCATTCCCGCCGCGATGAGCATGATCGAGCGAAGCTGCGGTCGTTGCGCATCAGCTCCTGCCGACTGCTTTGGCTCGCCAATGAAGAGCATCTGCACAGCGAGCACGCCGACGAAAATACCGAAGACGATCATCAGCGTGTGTCCGGCGAGAAATGTGCCGATCCACGCGCCCAGCGGCGCTCCGAGCAGGCCGGGAATGGCGAGTCGCAGACCGTCGCTGACTACGACTTCGTGTGCCTTGAGCCGCTGCACGCTCGACACGAGCGCGAGCACATTCACCGCGACCATTGAAACACACACCGCCTGGTGCGGCGGGAGGCCGAGCGCATAGACGAGCAACGGCACCGCGAAGATCGAGCCCACGCCGGTCAGACCGAAGGCAATCCCGAACAGTGATCCGCAAAGCGCGGCGATGGCACCTTGCATCATTTATCAACTTAGCCCGCGAGCGACTGGCGGTATTCGCTCGGGGCCTTGCCCGTGAAACTTTTGAAAGCGCGGTTGAACTGCGAGAGCGATTGGAAGCCGACCTCGTAGGCGATCTCGCTGACGCGCAGCTTCGGGTTTTGCAGAAGATGCCGGGCCTTTTCGATCCGCGTGCGCGCGACGTAGGCAACGAAGTTGATGCCGGTGATCTCCTTGAACTTTGCGCTGAAATAGCTCGCGCTCATGTTCACCGCCCTGGCGACCGCCGCGAGCGACATTTGATCCGCTGATTGCTCCGCGATGATGATCCGCGCGTTGGCGATGGCCGTTGGTTCTTCCGGCTGGCTTTTTAGGGCGAGGGCCTCGCTGCACTCGCCTAAGTGCTCAGCGAAGATGGTGAGCAGCCGGATGAGCGCCTCGTATTGCTTCGGTGCGAGGACGCGGGTGTTAAAGTAGGCTTCCTCCAACCGCTTGAGATCGACCTCAGCGCCGAAGGACAACAAGGTTCGCGCGACTTTGTTGAACTCGGTGCGATTCGGACGGTGCGTGAGGATGTGGCCGGTCTGGAGGAAGGCGATGAGCTTGTCGCCGACGCGCACCGGCACCGCCGTTTCGCACAGCCCGGCGAAACATTTGAGCGTCTTCGGCGCGAGTTGCGCTTCTGACTCGAGCTTTTGCTGAAGTCCGTAGCACGCGGCGCAGGACTGGTTGGTCTTCGCCATCAAGGCGCAGAATGGGTTCTCGTCCTTGCGGGCAAAATTGATGACGCGCGTGACTTCTGGCGCGTGCAGGTCCAGCGGTAGTCCGGTGCCGCGGGTGAAGGCCCGCGCGTAGTCCTGATACATCCGCGATGCGGAGAGGACCGAGAGTGAGCTGTTGTCGTCTGCGGGAGTCATACTGAGTTACACACTTGGACCGGCGAAAACCCTCGCCGATACGCGAGCGGCAGCGGTAAAGGGCGTCGTGAGTTGGAGCGAATTTGTGAAGTGAATTGCAGGTATTGGTTTGCCTGCGCGGTTTGCCGGCGGTGGCGCGCAGGCAGCGCGAAGGCCGGAGATTGCAGGGCGCGAGCAATCGCGACCGAGATCAGCAAACGGCGCGCGACACCCGCGAACGCGGGCGGCGCGTCGTTAGACCGCGAAAGGAGGAGCGTGGCTGAGAAGGCTACGCTGGAGCACGGATTCCGTGAAGGAGACAGCTCTCGGTGGTCCGTGATCGAAGACAGGCAATGTGAGCCCCCGCTCCGTCTGGTGCGCGGCCAACACGTGGACCGGTGCAAAAACCTGAAACGCGAACTTCGAGGCGTCGAACTTCACCTCGGCCTTGGCGGGCGCGGTGGTAACTTTGACGTTGCAGCACGAGCGAAGAGAGACCGGTGCGTCGTGCGGCGGGTTCGTCTTTCCGCCGCAACAGTTAGCGGAACTCCCTGTCGTCTCCGCCATCGGCCGCATCAACCCCAGCGCACAATGATTGGTGAGGATGACCCACGACAGCATGAGCAGCGCGACCACAGAGACGCGGATTAGCAGATGGTGACGCAAGGTTCTCAAGGCACCGGTGAGAGTGAGCGCCGCGCCTTTTCGGTCAAGCGCGGATTTCTTGCGAAGCCGAGCATTCACAGCCATCGGGAGAGCCTCTCTCGCAAAAACTGGCGCGCCCGATACAGCTTGTTCTCCACCGCCTTCACGGAACACCCCAGCACCTGAGCGATGTCGGCGTAGGCGACGTCTTCGTATTCGTAGAGAACGGTCGCCGTTCGCTGGTCGTCCGGCAGTTCCTGAATCGCGTCCCGCACGGCGTCGGCGAGTTCGTGGCTCGCAGCGTCCTGCGCTGGCGTCCGTGTCTTGTCGGGAAGCTGATCGCCAAGCGTCGTGTCGGATTGAGCGGAAGTTTGAGTCTCCATCGACACGGTCGGATGCCGAGTTTTCCACCGTGCGTGATTGCGGCAGAGGTTGCCCGCGATCGTGTAGAGCCAGGTCGAAAACTTTCCGCGCGCATCGTATTTCGCGCGGTGCTCATACACGCGCACGAACGTCTCTTGCGCGAGATCGAGCGCATCTTGTTCGCTCACCGTGTAGCGGTAGAGGAAACGCACGAGCGGTTGCTGCCAGCGGGTCATCAGTTCGTTCAAGGCAAGGTCGTCACCATCGCGCAATCGCAGCATCGCTTCCGTATCGACCTCCGAGGCAGCCTCATTCATGCGCGTGGCCGGCGGCGGGCGGCGCATGTGGTGTGCCCGGTTGGAGCACCTGCATTTTCAAAAGTTCGATGTAGCGGGCGCCCTGCTCGGGCGGCATCACCGCTGCGACGGCGTAGATGTGCGTGAGCATCTCGCGCCGGCACTCGATCTGGATCTCCGCGCTGTCGCGGAGCAGCCGCTCCATCTCCGGTGTGAACTCGTGCTTCGTCGTGATGAGCCGATCGAGTTGCGCGCTGTTCTCGGCGATCTTGCGGCACATCGTCATGCAACGCGGCTCATAGGCTGAGTGCAGTTGCTCGACCCGCTTCGTCTGCTCGGGGCTCAGGTGGAATTCCGTGGCAAGCCAGACCAATTCATTATTCACCGAAGCCATCTGCCGCATCGGCACGGTCGCCATGCGAAAGCAGAGAAAGTAAGTCGCAGCGCCCAGCGCGAGCGCAGCGAGGACGATGATGAGAAGGCGTTTCATTTGGCGGAAGAGAGAGTCACTTGGAGGTATGGATCGACTGACTGCGCGTAACGCAGGGCGAGTTCGGCCCGGCTCCGTTCATTCGCCCAACCGCCATTGATGTTTCCCAAACCGGCGCCTACCGCGACGACCACCGCAGCAGTCACGGCGGCAAGTTGCCAGGCCGTTCTCGACGGAAAGAGCCAGCTAAGGAAACCGGCCCAACCCGTCACCTCGCGCGCTTCTTCCCGTTCACGAATCCGCGCCCACACGTCAGCGTGAAAGCGGTTCGGAATCGTCGGTTCGACCTTCCAGGCCCGGAGTCTTTCGCGGAGCGGATCGTTGGCATTCATAGGTTTTAGTTCGTTGCGACCAATGCCGGGTGCCTTTAGGGCCACCCGGCACTGACCTGTCTGTGTTGAGGCTGCGTTACCGGCAGGCCAAACGGCAAGCTGCCGTGTCCTTGATCGCCTTGGTGCAGGCGACGGTGGTCGGACCGCCGAGCTTCGGATTCCGGTTCACCGCCATGGTCTTGCACGTGAGCGTGACCGGTGTCCGAACTTGATGCGCCGGGCGAGCATTCGGCACCGCGCCATATTGCGGGCCGTAAGGGCCACCACCCGGGCCGGCGAGGAGAGTCGTCACGCCCAGAGTCATCGCAGCCACCATGGTGAGAGTCAGTTTAGTCAGTGTTTTCATTTTCGTGTGAGGTTTGAGGTTTCGTTTCTGTTTCTTGCGGGCTCGTTTCTTTCACTCACCCGCACTCCCTCACACACCACGCCCTGCGAAATCCCTCGCAGAAATTTGCCGAATGCGGAGTCGCCTTCCCCAGCACGAAAAGCCCCGCTGCCGTTTCCAGCAGCGGGGCTCGCAACCACCGAATGATGTCTGCCGCGCTTACGGCTTCACGATGCGCTTGAGGCCGTCGCCGATGGCTTTCTTGAAGCCGTAGAGGCACTCGACCGTGACGAAGATGCGGTTGCTGCTCGTCTCGGTGTAACGCAGGTAGCCGAAGGTCAGGCCCGTATCGGGATCGGTGACGGCGCCGGCTTCGTCGTAGTCGGCGACGGGCATCAGGTAGCGCATGGCGACGGCGAGGCAGCTCGGGTGGGCGGCGAAGCCGACGAGCTTCTCGCCGTTCTCCGGCAGGATGTTCGTCTCATACACGTCGAAGCCCGCGAGGCGGCGGATGACGCCCTCGACCACGCTCGGCTGCGCGATCGGCGGCATGAAGCTCTTCGCCACGATCTCGTCACCGAGCAGGTTCGTGAAATACGCGCTGTCGAGCACGAGCGCGCGGTCGCTGACCGGCATCTTGCCCGTGGCGCACTTCTCGCGCACCGCGAGCACCTTCTTGTAGTCGAAGGCGGAACCCGCGAGCGCTGCGATGGCGGGATCACCGTAGTTGGCCTGCGTGACTTCGCTGAAGATGTCCTGGAGAACATCCTGCGCGAGCTGCTTCACGGCGCTGGACACGAGCGTTTCGAGCACGTTCAGCGCAGTCTCCGCAGCCTCGCGCGCCGTGACGTGAACGGTCTTGAACTTGTGCCGGTTGAGCTGCACCGGGATGACATCAATGGCTGTCTCT
>JBEBGD010000019.1:0-66081 GCA_040081625.1 Chthoniobacteraceae bacterium | reverse complement strand
GGCCAGACGCATTATGAGACGGCGAAGAACGAGGGCATCGCGAAGTATGCCGGCAAGTATCCGCATTGCTCGCGGGCTTATGGCGCGTGGGCGCAGGATTTTCTGAAAGCGGCGAAGGCGAGCGGGAAGCCGTTCTCCATGAGCATCAGTTTCAAGGCGCCTCATCTGCCGCCCACGCCCGATCCGATCGACATGAAGCTCTACGAAGGGAAGAAGTTCACCCGCCCGCCGAACTGGGGCGTCGAGAATGCGAAGCACCTGTCGCCGCAGTCGCAGACCAGTCGCGCCGCCGCCAGCTACCGCGAGTGGGTCAACGACTACGACAAGGCGGCGGCGATTTACTACGCGCTCATCACCGGCGTGGATGCCGCAGTGGGCATGATCCGCGAGGGACTCGAACGCGAAGGCCTCGCGGAGAACACCGTCATCATTTTCACCTCGGACAACGGCTACAACTCCGGCTCGCACGGCTTCGGCGACAAGGTGATTCCCTATGAGGAAGGCTCGAAGTCGCCGCTCATCATCTTCGATCCGCGCCTGCCCAAGCAGCACGCAGGCGCGGTGAGCGAGGCCATCACCGGCAACGTGGACATGGCCGCCACCATCTTCGCGTTCTCCGGCGTGCCGACGCCCGAGGGCATTGACGGCCGGAGCCTGTTGCCGCTCCTGACGAATCCGACGGGGCAGGTCCGCGAGTTTCTCCCGCTCTTCAATTTCTGGGGCACGAAGTCGGCGCAATCCATGGCCGTGGTCACGCCTGAGTGGAAATACATCCATTGGTATTACGCCGGCGACGGCATGAAGCCGACCGAGGAATTGTTCCATGTCGGGCAGGACCGCTACGAGATGGCGAACCTCGCGCAGGATTCTCACTACGCCAAGGAACTGGCCGCCCTGCGCCGGAGTTACGACGCCGAACTGGCCGCGATCAAAGCCAGAGTCGTCAAAGGCCACGGCTACGAGCCGTATCCGACGCTTTTCAGCCGCTCGATTGCCTGGGACGAAAAGGCGCCGCTGCTACGTTCGCGCAAGTCAGGCGGTGCCGAAGAAGAGAAAAGTCCGATCGGCAAGAAGCCGAAAAGGATAAAGACATCTCCGACCGTCGATCCAGTGAAGGCGGAAACAAATTCCAAAGCAAAATGATCCGCGCCTGGCTTATGTTGGATACCGTGAAGCTTGTTTTCATCGCTCTCCTACTTTCCGGCGCGCTGTCGGCGGTCGTCGCGGCACCGCCCAAGCCGCTCGCCGACTTTTTGGAGAAGCACTGCTTCGATTGCCACGACGCCGATGTCAGCAAGGGTGACTTGAATCTGGCCGATCTTTCCTTCGATCCGGCGAAGCTCTCCAGTTTCGAAAAGTGGCAGCGCGTCTTTGAGCGGGTGCGCGATGACGAGATGCCGCCGGCAAAGAAACCGCGGCCGGCAAAGCGCGCCCGGGAATCTTTTCTCGCGAGCCTGGAAAAGCCGCTGGTGGCGACCGATCTGGCGGAGATCGCGGCGCAGGGCCGTGTGCGCAGCCGGAGACTCACGCGGGTCGAGTATGAGCACACGATCCACGACCTTCTCGGGATCGAGATCCCGCTCAAGGATCTGCTGCCGGAGGATCCCTCGGCGCATGGATTCGAGACGGTGGCGAAGGGTCAGCAACTTTCCCATCATCAGCTCGCGCGCTATCTCGACGTGGCGGACCTCGCGCTCGAGGAGGCGTTCAGCCGCGCGTTGAAAGGGGACGATGTTTGGAAGAAGCAGTTCACGCCGGAGGAACTCTCCCGCAGAACGGGTGGCAACTATCGCGGGCCGGAGTCGCGGGATGGAGAGAGCATCAGCTGGCCGATCACGCTGCAGTTTTTCGGTCGCATGCCCGTCACTGAAGTGCGGTCCGACGGCTGGTATCGGATCACGCTGCGCGGCGTGCGTTCGATCAATGCCGGCAAGGAGGGCGCGGTGTGGGGCACGCTGCGTTCCGGTGCCTGCTCGTCGAATGCGCCGCTGCTCTACATGATCGGCCTCGTCGAGGCGACGGTCGAGCCGCGGGATCTCGCCTTCGAGGCATGGATACAGGATGGACACATGCTCGAGCTAAAGCCGAACGATTCGGAACTCCGACGCCCGGCGACCGGTGCGACGGGTGGAAACGTGTCGTTCAAAGGACGCGAGCTGGAGAAGGATGGCTACGCGGGCATCGCGCATCGCGGCATCGAGATGGAGCGCATCTACCGGCTGGGCGATCGCGAAGCGGTGCGGCGCAATCTCTTCGGCAGCATGAAGCCGGAGGATGCGAAGGCCGCGCCTGCGGCGGCGCTCGACAAGCTCCTCGCGCAATTCGCGACCCGCGCCTTTCGCCGCCCGGTGAGTGCTGCGCAACTCGCGCCGTATCTCGAGATCGGTCGTGCGACTTTGAAGGAAGGAAAGCCGCTCGTGGAAGCGCTGCGCGCCAGTTACCGAGCCATGCTTTGCTCGCCGCGGTTCCTGACATTTGTCGAGGCACCGGGCGTTCTCGATCCCCATGCCGTCGCCGCCCGCCTCAGCTACGCGCTGTGGGTCAGCATGCCGGACGCGCAGCTCACGCGCCTGGCCGATGAGGGCAAGCTCGCGCAACCGCAGGTGCTCGCGGCGCAGATCGAGCGCATGCTCGCGGACGCAAAGTCCGGGCGCTTCATCCGCAGCTTCACCGACCAATGGCTGAAGCTGAAGGAAATCGACTTTACGTCGCCGGACTTCCGCCTGTATCGCAGCTTCGATCCGGTGATGCAGGAATCGATGGTTCAGGAAACCCGGGCATTTGTGAGTGAACTGATCCGGAGGAATCTCGGCATCACGAACCTCGTTGATTCGGATTTCGCCTTCCTCAACGGGCGGCTCGCACGGCACTACCAGCTCGCGGGAGAAGGCCAGCCAATCGATCGAGGCGTCAACGGAAAGAAGCTCTGGAAGCAGTCGGCGGGGCCTGTCGCCGTGGCGTTTTCCGGCGCTCCGGCCGCGACGCCCATCATTCCCGGCGATGGTCTGCAAAAGGTATCCCTTCCACCCGGGGTCCCTCGCGGCGGACTCCTCACGCAGGGCGCGATTTTGAAAGTCACCGCGGACGGAGCGACGACCTCGCCCGTGGTGCGTGGCATCTTCGTCAACGAGCGCATCCTCGGCCAGCACATCGCGCCACCGCCGCCGGGCACTCCCGCGATCGAGCCGGATATTCGCGGCGCCATCTCCGTTCGCGATCAGCTCGACAAACACCGGTCGGATGAGTCCTGCGCCGCCTGCCACAAGACCATCGATCCGCCCGGCTTTGTGCTCGAGAATTTCGATCCCATCGGCGCGTGGCGCACTCGATACGGCGGCAGCAACAAAGGTGCGTCCGTGGATCCGACGGGCGTCACGCCGGACGGCCGGGAGTTCGCCGATCTCGCCGGATGGAAGGCGATCTACAAGGAGCGCGGCGGCCAACTCGCGAAGAACTTCGTCAGCCAGTTCCTGACCTACGCGACGGGCGCGAAGATGCGCTTCAGCGATCAAGTGGTCGTGGAAAAGATCGTCGTCGGAACCGAAACTTCCGGCTTCGGCGTGCGTTCCTTGATCAGCGCAGCGCTCGCCAGTCCGGTCTTTTTGCACAAGTAATCCTCGCATCCTCATCCACATGAAAAACGTGAACTTCAACTTTGGCGCGCATCTCTCGCGGCGCACTTTCCTCCGCGGCGCCGGCATCTCACTCGCCCTGCCGCTGCTCGATGCGATGAGGCCCGCGTTTGCGGCTGCAGCGGCCGCAAAGACCGCAAAGCGCTTCGTCGGCGTCAGCCTCGCGCTGGGCCTGCACGGTCCGAATCTCGTCCCGGAAACCAGCGGTCGCGGCTACGCGCCGTCGCTTTATTTGAAATCTCTGAACGACATCCGCGAGGATTTCACCGTCGTGTCCGGCTCGTCGCATCCGGGCGTGACCGGCGGGCACACCGCCGAGGGCAGCATCTTTTCGGCGTGCCCGAACCAGCGCGGCACGACCTCGCGAAACACGATTTCGCTGGATCAGTTGATGGCAAAGCAACTCGGCCACGAGACCCGCTTCCCCTCGCTCGTGCTGAACACCGGCAGCCAGTCCAGCCCGTCCTACACGGAAAACGGCGCCATGATTCCCGCGCAGAGCAACGCCATGAGCCTGTTCACGAAGCTGTTTGTGAATGACACACCGGCGGAGCAGGCGCGGCAGGCCGAGTTGATCGGGCGCGGGCGGAGCGTGATGGATGTGATCGGCGCCGAAGCAAAAGCGCTCCAGCGCGAAGTCGGCGCGGGCGACCGGGACAAACTCGACGCGTGGTTCACGAGCGTGCGCGACATGGAGCAGCGTCTCGTGGCGAACAAGGAATGGATCCAGCGCCCCAAGCCAAAGGTCCCGCTGAAAGCGCCGAACAACATCCCGCGCGACAACGCCGTCGAGGTCGAAAGAATCTTCCTGGACATCATCCATATGGCCTTGGTCACCGACTCCACCCGCTTTGTGACGCTCCACATCACCGGCAATTCCGTGAACGGAATCGAAGGTGTGGACGAGAGCTACCACACGCTCAGCCATCACGGCCTGGACGGTGAAAAGCTGCGTCAGCTTTCCCTCGTCGAGCAGGGAGTCATCAACGAATGGGGCGGCTTCCTGCGCAAGCTGAAGACCGACCGGTTGCTGGACGAAACCATGGTGCTGCTCACCTCGAATCTCGGCAACGCTTCGTCGCATGATAACCGGAACATGCCCGTCCTGTTTGGCGGCGGCGGCTTCAAGCACGGCCAGCATCTCGCCTTCGATCAAAAGAACAACTACCCGCTGCCGAATCTCTATCTCAGCGCGCTGCGCCGCCTCGGAATCGAGGATGAAAACTTTGCCACCAGCACCGGCGAGATGACCGGACTGGCGATGGCGTGACCGACTCTGCCGCCGAGCGATTCCGCGCGTTCGTCGCTGCGCGCCACGGTTGATCTCGCCGCGGCTTTGGGGGCATCGTGAACGCAATCCGCTTCTCCCCATGAGACGCCTTCTCATCTTCGTCGCCTCTCTAGCGCTTTTCTCCTCCGGCTCGAGAGCCGACGCTAAGCCGAACATCATTTTCATCATCGCCGACGACGCCGTGCAATGGGAGCGCGCGTTTGGGAAAGGTCCCGACTGCGTGACCAATCTCGCCGCCGAACGCGACGAACTCCGCGAGACGCTGATGGCCAAAGACGGCATCGAGCTGGATCAAATCACGCTCGCGAGGTCCCCGGACACCCGACTGGCCGGCACGGGAGTCCGTGCGCCCGCGGCTCACGCGAAATTGGCACCGGCACTGCCGCTTGTTCAGCCACGCCAGATGGATGGCAAGGGCAAGGTCGCCATCAGCGGCGAGCTCAAGCAATGGCACAAGGTCACGCTCGCGCTCGATGGCCCCTTCGCACACGAGCAGGATAATGAACCGAACCCGTTCACCGATCTCGCCTTCAACGTCACCTTCACACACGAGAGCGGCTCGCCGAAATACGTGGTGCCGGGTTACTTCGCGGCCGATGGCGACGCGGCGAGTTCCTCCGCGGATTCCGGCACGAATTGGCGCGCGCACCTTTCGCCGGACAAGGCGGGCAGATGGGAGTTCGCCGTCTCGTTCACGAAAGGAAAACACGCCGCACTCGACGGGGGCGGCGCGAAGCTGAGTCCGTTCGACGGCGTGAGCGGCAGTTTTAATGTCGGCACGACGGACAAGACGGGGCCCGACTTCCGCGCGAAGGGGCGGCTGCAATACGTCGGCGGGCATTACCTCCAGTTCGCGGGCTCGAAGGAATACTTTCTCAAGGCGGGAGCGGACGCACCGGAGACGATGCTCGCTTACAAAGACTTCGACGGCACGGTGGGCGGATCGAACGAAGTGCAGCGGCCCGGCGAGGCGAAGCCGAAGAAGGCGCTCAAGACGTGGGAACCGCATCTGCAAGACTGGAAGGCTGGCGACCCGACATGGAAGGACGGCAAGGGCAAGGGGCTCATCGGGGCGATCAATTACCTCGCGGGCAAAGGCGTGAACGCCTTCTCCTTCCTCACCTACAACGCGGGCGGCGACGGCGACAACGTGTGGCCCTTCGTCGAGCGCGGCGACAAGCTGCACTACGACTGCTCGAAGCTGGATCAATGGGGCGTCGTCTTTGATCACGGCACGGCACTCGGGATGTATCTGCATTTCAAAACGCAGGAGAACGAAATGGACGACGACCGCCGCGGACACAAATCAGAACCGGGCCGCGTGCCGGAGTCGCTCGATGGCGGCAATCTCGGCCCCGAGCGCAAACTTTACTGCCGCGAACTCATCGCGCGCTTCGGCCACGCACTCGCGCTGAACTGGAACATCGGCGAGGAGAACACGCAGAGCACCGAGGAGATCGCGGACATGGCGCGCTACCTCCGCGACACCGATCCTTACAAGCACCTCATCGTCGTTCACACCTTCCCGGACCAGCAGGACAAGGTGTATCCGCCGCTGCTCGGCAAAGCGTCCGAGCTGACCGGCGCGTCTTTGCAAAACGGCTGGAGCGCGGCGCATCAGCGCACACTGCAATGGATCAACGAATCGGCGAAAGCCGGCAAGCCGTGGGTCGTCGCGAACGACGAGCAGAATCCAGCCGGACTCGGCGTGCCGCAGGACATCGGCTACAAAGGCACCGACGGGATCGCGATCGAGAAGGGAAA
Source organism: Chthoniobacteraceae bacterium (assembly GCA_040081625.1). Lineage (GTDB taxonomy): Bacteria > Verrucomicrobiota > Verrucomicrobiia > Chthoniobacterales > Chthoniobacteraceae > VFJQ01. Next base: position 59,394 of record JBEBGD010000019.1, on the reverse strand, counting down.
GAAGGCTGAGAACGCCACGACCGGCGACGTGAAATCGAAGGCCTACACGATGCACGACATCCGCAAACTCTGCCTGTGGGGCACGCTCATGGCAGGCGGCGCGGGCGTGGAGTATTACTTCGGCTACCAGCTCCCGGAGAATGATCTCGTCTGTGAGGACTTCCGCAGCCGCGACAAGTCGTGGGACTTCTGCCGCATCGCGCTGGAATTCTTCCCTGCGAACAAAGTGCCGTTTTGGGAAATGAAAAATGCCGACGCGCTCGTCGGCAACGCGAAGCGCGACAACTCGAAGTTCTGCCTCGCGAAAGCGGGCGAGCTCTATCTCGTCTTCCTGCCGAGCGGTGGAACGAGCGACCTCGACCTCAGCGGGGAGCAGGGCAGATTCAAGGTGCAATGGTTCAACCCGCGAACCGGCGGCGCGCTGGCGACCGGCTCGGTGAGAACCGTGAACGGCGGCGGCAAAGTCGCGCTCGGCAACCCGCCGGACGATCCTGGTGAGGACTGGCTCGTGGTCGTGGGGAAGTAGCCGGAGCGGCGTTCCGTCGGCGCGGACGGCCCTTCTGATCTTCAGCGGGAACGACCGACACAAGGCCCGTGCGCCCGCGCGCGTGCAATAATCCACCGACCGATGGATGACGCGGTGCAACAGCCTCCGGGAACAGGGGGAAGTCGTGAGTGACGAGGGCGTGAGGGTGGTGGATTCGACGAGGGCGCTGTGGCTCCTTTTCCGCGAGTTTGGTCCGACCGGGAGTGGATTGGAGATGCCGTTCGCTGTGGGTAACGCGGTGCGCGGGAGCGGTGGCGGGGCGCCCGGAATTCAGCGACGGCTCGGGGGAAATCATCGTCGCGAGCGTCTCGTGAGGGTTCGGAAAAGTGCGTGCATCGGATGGCGAGCCGCGCCCCGAAAAACGCCCGAAATTCGTTTTGACACCCTGAAGGCGGTTAGTAGCTTGCCCGCCCTTTTCGGAAATACCGGAGGAACGATTCGCCTGCATCGAGAACGACTCAGTGATTGTCTCGGCGCGGGCGTTTACGCTCTCTGGAACGAACGAAAAAGGGCGCTGGCCGCAAGGTCGGTGAACATCAAGATTTGCGACGCACTGCGAGCGCCTTCAAAAAGCGCGCGCGAACGATGCAAGGCCTGGGTAGCTCAGTTGGTAGAGCACGTCCTTGGTAAGGACGAGGTCGCCGGTTCAATCCCGGTCCCAGGCTCCAGCTGCTGAGTCCAGTGCGCGACGTGTCCCGCAGAAGCAGCGCTTTTTCCAAACCAAACAAAACAACAACCCACAAACCACCTGACCCATCATGGCCAAGGAAGCATTCAAACGCGATAAACCCCACGTAAACGTCGGCACCATCGGTCACGTCGATCATGGCAAGACCACGCTCACGGCGGCGATCACCACCATTCTCTCGAAGAAGGGCTTTGCTGAGGCAAAGCGCTACGACGAAATCGACGCCGCTCCCGAGGAGCGCGAGCGCGGCATCACCATCAACACCGCCCACGTCGAGTATCAGACCGACAAGCGGCACTACGCGCACGTCGATTGCCCCGGCCACGCCGATTATGTGAAGAACATGATCACCGGTGCCGCGCAGATGGATGGCGCGATCCTCGTCGTCTCCGCCGCCGACGGCCCGATGCCGCAGACGCGCGAGCACATCCTGCTCGCCCGCCAGGTCGGCGTGCCTTCCGTCGTCGTCTTCATGAACAAGTGCGACATGGTCGATGACCCGGAACTTCTCGACCTCGTCGAGATGGAAGTGCGCGACCTGCTCACGCAGTATGACTTCCCCGGCGACAAGATCCCGATCGTCAGGGGCTCGGCCGTGAAGGCTCTCGAAGCCGGCGACCCGAACCACGCGGATGCCAAGTGCATCACGGAACTCATGGCCGCGGTCGATGACTACATCCCGCTGCCGGAGCGCCCGATCGATCAGCCGTTCCTGATGCCGGTCGAAGACGTGTTCAACATCGAAGGTCGCGGCACCGTCGCCACCGGGCGTGTCGAGCGCGGCATCCTCAAGAAGATGGAGGAAGTCGAACTCGTCGGCATCCGCGACACCGCGAAGACGACCGTCACGGACATCGAAATGTTCCGCAAACTGCTCGACGAAGCGCGCGCCGGCGACAATGTCGGCCTGCTGCTCCGCGGCACGAAGAAGGACGACGTCGAGCGCGGCATGGTCATCGCCAAGCCCGGCTCGATCAAGCCGCACACGAAGTTCAAGGCTGAGATCTATGTCCTTTCGAAGGACGAAGGTGGCCGTCACACGCCGTTCTTCTCGAACTACCGCCCGCAATTCTACTTCCGCACCACGGACGTGACCGGGTCGGTGAAGCTCCCTGAGGGTGTCGAAATGGTCATGCCCGGCGACAACGTCTCGATCGAAGTCGAACTCGGCGTCCCGGTCGCGATGGAGAAGTCCATGCGTTTCGCGATCCGCGAAGGTGGCAAGACCGTCGGCGCTGGCCGTATCGCCGAGATCGTCGTCGGCTAACCCAACGCCTTATTCCCGACCTTATTCTTGCTCTTACTCTGCGACGCAGAGTAAGAGTAGGGTGAGGAGTAAGAGTAAGAACCAAACCATTACGGCAGTAGCTCAATTGGTAGAGCAGCGGTCTCCAAAACCGCCGGTTGGGGGTTCAAGTCCCTCCTGCCGTGCTCGAAACGAGAAATGAACCCGGAAATATTTAAGATTGGCGGAAGCTGGATCCTCACGGGGATCACCTACGTGCTCGCGCTCGTGGCGGTCGTCATGCTTGCCCGCTATCACTCCCGGATTCGTAATTTCACCTCCGAGGTGAAGAGCGAGCTCTACAAGGCCTCGTGGCCGTGGGAACCCAAGGAGAAGGGCATGAAGAAATACAAGGAGCTGGTCGATTCCACGCTCCTGGTCGTCGTCGCCATGCTCCTGCTCGCCGGCTACGTCGGGCTTTGGGATTTCCTCATGCTTAGCCTGAGCGGCTTCCTGACAAAACTTGCGATGAACTAACATGACCGAAGAAGATAAACGCAAACAGTGGTTCGTGGTGCAGGTGCTATCCGGCCAGGAGAACAAAGTCTTCGAGAACATCCGCAAGCGCGTGATCACCGAGGAGATGGGTGATTTCATCTTTGAAGTCGTTCTGCCGACCGAGCGTGTGAGCGAGATCAAGCACGGCAAGAAAACCGAGACGACCCGCAAGTTTTTCCCCGGCTATCTCATCGTGAACATGTGGCTGCTCGACGAGAGCAAGCAACTCGTGGACAGGACGTGGTATTTCGTCAAGGACACGCCCGGCGTCATCGGCTTTGCCGGCACCAAGGAGCGCGACGGCCGGCCGCCGCAGCCCATCCCGATGCGCCAGAGCGAAGTCGATGCCCTGCTCGCGCAGGTGCGCGGGGCCGAGGAGCACGTCACGCCGAAGATCGCCTACACCGTCGGCGAAGTCGTGAAGGTCAGCGATGGCCCCTTTCAAAACCAGACCGGCGTCGTCGAGGAAATCGACCCCGAGCGCGGAAAATTGCGCGTGTCGGTCTCCATCTTCGGTCGCGAAACCCTCGTCGATCTCGAATACTGGCAGGTCGAGCGCAACACCGAATAGCTTCCCCTTTCACCCACTAATCACCTCCTCGTATGGCCAAAGAAATCACCGGACAAATCAAACTTCAAATCCCAGCCGGAGCCGCGAACCCCGCGCCGCCGGTCGGTCCCGCACTCGGTCAGCAGGGCGTCAATATCATGGCGTTCTGCAAGGAGTTTAACGCCCGCACGCAGAAGCAATCGGGCGACATCCTGCCGGTCGTCATCACCGTCTATAAGGACAAGAGCTTCACCTTCATCACCAAGCAGCCCCCTGCCAGCGCGCTGATCAAGAAGGCGATCAACATCGCCGCCGGCTCGAAGGAGCCGAACAAGATCAAGGTCGGCAAGCTCACGAAGAAGCAGCTCCAGGAGATCGCCAACCGCAAGATGCCCGATCTCAACGCCCGCAACGTCGAGGCCGCGATGAAAGTCATCGCCGGCACCGCGCGCCAGATGGGCGTGGAAGTCGAGGTGTAAGGCTCGCGGCTGCGCTCAGGCGTAGAGCGGCAGCGGAGCGAGGCTGAAGTTCGGGAATACTTTCTCGAAATCCGCTGTGTGGCCGCCGTGCCGGAGTAGCACGGGTGCGAGCACGTTGCGGTAATTGTTCAGCACGGGGAGGTCTTCGTAGCTGGTGCTCACGCCGCGCGCTTCGAGCTGGCCGAGGCCGCGCCAGTCGCCGTGGATGCGGCCACCTTGCACGCCGCCGCCGAGCACCCACATCGTGCCGCCACGGCCGTGGTCGGTGCCGAAGGCGGAGTTCTCCTGCACCGTGCGGCCAAACTCCGTCATCACCACGATGCTCACCGTTTTCATCCGCTCGCCCAGGTCCTGGCGGAAGGCGGAGAGTCCCGCGGCGAGGCGCGTGGAGAGAGGGTTCACGAGCGTCTCCTGCGTAAAGTGCGAGTCCCATCCGTCGAGGTCGATCGACGCGGCTTCGAGGCCCATATCCCCCTTGATGAGCTGCGCGAGCTGCATCAGGCCGGTGGAGAATTCGTCGTTCGCGTAGGTCGCGCTGTTGCCCGGCATGTATTTCTCGCTGCGCATCGCGTCGATGCGGCGGATCGCGTCGAAGGTATCCCGAGCCGCTGCGCCGAGCTGGCCGGTTTCCATCGCGTAAAGGCGTTCGAGCTGGTTGCGCAGCGTCCCGGATTCGCCGCCGAGCGCGAAGTCGTTGAGCGACGTCATCACCGTCACGCTCGGTGCGCCGAGCAGACATTCGGGCAGCGACTTGCCGACCGCGACGCACGCGAGCGCGCCGCTTATCGGTGCGGGCCGCGTGCGCAGGAAGCGCCCGAGCCAGCCGCCGGCGGCGACCCCGCCGTGCTCCATCGAATCCTGCGCCTCGAAGTGCGAGCGCGTGCCATCGGCGATCTCCTCGATGCCGCATGCGTGGACGATCGCGAGGTCGCCTTCGCGCCACGCGGCTTCGAGCGGGCGCATGTTTGGGTGCAGGCCGAAGCGATCGTCGAGCGGCACCGCGTCGGCCTTCTTGATCGCGATGCGGGGCCGCGCGCGGTAATAGTGGTCGTCCTCGATGGGCGCGACGAGCGAGAGGCCGTCTGCACCGCCGCGCAGGAAAACGACGATGAGGGTGCGGCGTTCGTCGCGGTTGCCGGTGATGATCGCTTGGGGCGTGGCCATGGTCAGCAGCGTTGGAAACCGGGTGAGGCAAGCACGACGGCGATGTTGCCGGCTTCGCGGAAAGCGATTTGCTCGGCTTCGCTCGGCTGCCGCCCGAGCATGGTCGCGATGATCCCGTCGATGCCCAGCTTGCCGACCAGTTCGGCGCGTGGGATGCGCGTGCCCTTGATCTTGTTGTCCACGAGAGCGCCGGCGAAATTCCAACGCCAGAGCAGGTTCGGCTTCCAGTGGGTGGCTTCCTCCGGGTAGCCGTCGGGCGTCGGGTAGCGGAACGGCGCGTGGCCGAGCCGCTGGAGATATTCGACGAGCTGCTTCGACGCGTCGGTCTCCGCATTGGTCGCTCGCAGCGCGGACACGACGAAGTGGAAGGGGCGCTTGAACTTCGCCGAGCGCGTCTCCGGCGCCCAGAACTCCGTCCTGGCAAAGAGCGCGCGCAGCGTCGTCTTGATGTCGCCCCGCGACTCGGTGAAGGCGCGCGCTGTCGCTTCCACCGCGGCCTTCGGCGGAACGTCGTCGATGAACCGGCGGCAGAGTTTCCACGCGATGTAGTTCGCGCAGCTCGGGTGCGAGGTGACGATCTCGAGCACGCGATCGAGGTCGCGCGCGCCGCCGCCCGCCGCGATGTCCACGCCGAGCACGCGCTTCGGGCCGTCGTCGTGATTGTATTTCTGGAACTCGACGCGGCCCTTGAAGAACTTCTTTTTCGCCCGACACGTCCAGCCGGTGAGGCAGCGCGCGACTTCCATCACGTCCTCCTGCGTATAGCCGCCGTGAACGCCGAGCGTGTGCAGCTCCATAAGCTCGCGCGCGTAGTTTTCGTTTGGCTTGTCGTCGGGCTTGCGGCGCAGATTCACGCGCCCGTCGAGATACCAGAGCATCGCGGGACTCACGGCGCTCGCGCGGACCATCTCGCGGAAATTGCCGAGCGCGTGCGCGCGGATCACGTCGCGATCGTCGGCGACCTTGAGCCACTTGCAGTCGCCCTTTGAGGGGTCGATGTTGAAGTGGTCTGTCCAGAACTGGACCATCACCTCGAAGAGCTGCCGTTCGCTGAGCACGGCGCGGAGGATCGTGGCGCTCGTGAGGTCGGCGAGCAGCACCTTGTCCTTCCACTCATAAAGATCGCCGACGCGAGCACCGCGGTCCTTCAGCGCGGGGAAGAGCATCTGGAGAGGATCGCTCTCGTCCTTCGCGCGCGGGAAGAGCGTGCTCTCCGGGTCCGCGAGCGATTCGAACTCGTGCCGGATCACGCGCGTGCAGAGGGTGTCGGCGATCTTGTCCGGCGCGAGCTGTTCATCGATGAAGGCGCGCGCGCCGAGCTTTGCCACCCGCGCGTATTCGCCGGGTCGCGCGCCGAATGTGAGCCGGGCGAGCACGTGCGAGGCGTCGTCGATCTGCGGGCTTGCCGGCGCGGTGAGCGGGCCGTCGAGGTCCGGCGCTGTCGGCTTCCCGAGCGCGCGGCGGATGTCGGTCCGGAGCTGGCGCGTCGCACGCCCGCAGCCAGCCGCGGCCAGCGCGCTGCCGACCAGAAAGAGTCGGCGCGGCAGTTTCATTGCGCAGCGGGCTCACCGATCGGTGCCGGCTCGCTCAGGACGAGTTTCACGCGCTTTGGCCGCGAGAGAACCAACGCCCCGAATCCGGCCGCGAAAGTGAGGACCATGATAAGCTGGCCGACGAAGGGCAGGACGAACGTGAGCCCGAGCACGATGCCGCCGCGAAGCACGCGCCGCCACGGCTCCGACTCATCGCGGCTCGATCTCAACCCCGAGCCAATCCGGTGCGCGACACCGCTCGACCCGGCGAGCGCCACGATGGCCGAGAGGATCATGATCACCACGCCCACGCCTTTCAAAAAGCCGTTCCCCGCGCCGCTGCTGAGTCCGCCGCCCACGAGCAGCAGCGCGCCCCAACCGGCGACGCCGACGAGCGTGGACTTGACCGGCGACTGCCCGAGCCGCTCAGCACAGCGTTCGGTCAGGCGGGGGAAAAGCCCCGCCGTCGCGAGCCAGTAGGCGACATAGACGATGAGGAAGCCGAGGATGACGAAGAGGAAGGTGAAGACGTCAGCGAGATTCATGGTGGGTGTGAGGTTGCAGCGCGCCAGACGCGGCGTCCTGCGGCTCGGTTACAAGTCCCGTTCGCCCCATGCGGCGGGTTCGTCGAACGCCGGTCGCTCGACCAGCAGATCATGCGGCTGGAATTGCGACTTGTAGGAGGTCGATGGACAATCGCGCACGCGGTAGCCGAGATACACGTGGCCGAGCCCGCGACTGCGCGCGTATTCGACCTCGAAGAGCACGCTCGCGATGCCGAGAGCGAGCGGGCGCAGGTCGGGGTGGTAGAAAAAATAGATCGAACTGAGCGCGCAAGGCGTCTCATCGACGAGCCCGATCGCGACGAGTCTTTCGCCATCGTAGTAGGCCATCTCGCGGGCGCACGGGTGTGGCTCGCTGAAGGTGCGCGTGTATTCCTCCTCGCCGATGCGCGAATTTTTCCAGCCACGCGTCTGCTCCCGCATCGCGTGCCACGCGTGGTAGAGAGCGAGTCGCTCCTCGTCGGTGCGCGGCGCGCCGGTGACGATGCGCAAGTGGTCGCAGCGCCTGCGCGCGCGGCGCTGGCTCTTGCTCGGCTGGAATGTGGCGGCCGGGATACGCAGGGACACGCACTCCGCGCACGCCGGGCACGCCGGGCGGAAATACAAGTGCCCGAACCGCCGCCAGCCGCGCGCGAGCATCCACTCGAGCTCGTTCGCAGTCACGTCCGTCATCACACGATATTCCATCGTCGCCTCGCGGTCGGAGAGATAGCCGCAAGGTTCGCGTTCGTCTGGAAGATGCAGATGCAGCGTCGCCATTGTGAAAACGGATAGCGCAGTCGGCGCGGACCGCCAGCGCGTGCTCAGCGTTTGCGCTCGATCGAGGCGACTTCTTTTTTCAGCAATCCCGCGACGCGGTGCTTGATGAGGTAAACCTGCGCGAGGCTCACGCGCAGGGTGGTGGCGATCTTCGCGGCTGGCCAGTGCTTGAACATCGAGCAGTCGAAAATCTGGAACTGGCTCGCGGTCACCTTCGCTTTCACGCGCTCGATCGCGGTCTCGAGCAGCGAGCTTTTCCATTCGTCCTCCCAGAGCGCCTCGAAGCCCGGCCCATCGTCCGGCACGTCACCGACCGTCGTGGTGCCTTTTGGGGTCTGGCGCGCCGACGGTCTGCGCTTGAATTGATCGATGATGCGCCATCGCGTGAGCTGGAGCAGCCAGGTTTTGAACGGGCCGACCTTGCGGTCGTAGCTCCCGATGTTGCGCGCCACGCCGATGACGGTCTCCTGCACGACTTCCTGCGCCTCGGTGTCGTTCAGGCCGGCCTTGCGCGCGATGTTGTAGATGAGCCGCCAGTAGGTGTCGAAAAACTCCTGCCACTTCACGCGGTCCGCCAAATCCGGCAGCCGGTCGAGCATGCTGCGGCGCGTGGCGAGAAGGCGGGAGCCGGCTGGCTTCATCGGCGTCCGATTACCAGAACCCGCCGAGATCGTCACGTGCATCGCGAAGATTTTCTGAAAGATTCAACCCGCGTCGTCGTATTTGGATAACGAAACCTCACTTCATCATGAAACTGCGCACACTCGCCATCCTGCTTGGCCTCACCCTTGGCTCGCTCCGCGCGGCCGCACCGTCGGTCGAACTCGTCGAAACTCCCGCGCCACCCACGCCGACGCGCACGCTCGAGCTGCGCTTCAGCCACGACATGATCGTGCCGGGCGATTTGCAAAAGAAAGACAACCCGTCGCCGGTCGAAACGATCCCGCCGGTCGAGGGCAAGTGGACGTGGCAGAGCACGCGCAGCGGCGTCTTCTCACCGGCTGAGCCGTGGCCGCTCGGCACCACGATCCAGATCCGGCTTCGCGACGGGCTCAAGTCCGCGGACGGCCAGCCGTTGCCCGCGGATTGGCGTCGCACGCTCGACATGCCGGCGTTCGGTCTGCAGGCGTGGAGCAATCTCTCGTATCGCGGGCAGAACGACGCTGCGTCGGAGCCGCGAATCGTGCTGCTCTTCAATGCCGACATCGACGCGGTGGGTGCGGCGGGGAGCTTGAGTTTTACGCGCGCCGGCGGGGAGACGATCGCGGCGAAAGTCGAGGCGCCGGACAGGAAGCAGCCAGGCCTGAGCTGGTTCAGCCAATGGATCGGCAGTGGCCAGGCGCGCTCGCTTCTCACGTGGGACGAGCGTTTTCGCAGCGAGGCGATGACGCCGGGGCCGCGAAAGAATCAGGTCTTCGTCACGCCGGAGAAGCCGTTGCCATCGGGCACGGGCTGGCGGCTCATCGTCGCGGCGGGGCTGCCTGCGCGCGACTCGACGCTGCGGATGCTGGGCACGCAGGAGGTCGTGGTCGGCGATGTGCGGCCCTTCGTGGTCGGAGGTGTCGAGGCGCTGAACATCATCAACTCGCCGAGGCGAATTCGCGTCAGCTTCACCAAGAATCTCCGCGACAAGCTCGACGCCGGCACGCTCGCGCGCTGGATCAGCGTGACGCCGGCGCCGGCGAAACTTGAGACGAAGGTGGAAGGCAGCGCAGTCGAGTTCACCGGCGATTTTGTGTTGGCGACGAAGTATCGCGTTGCCGTCGAGCCGGGCGTTCCGGCGGCGGAGCCGTTCACGCTCGCGAAGGGGACGATCGAGGAAGTTGAGTTCGAGCCGATCCCGGCGCGGCTTTATTTCGAGGCGTTCCAGACGCACCAGATGAAGGCGGGGGAGCGCAAGTTTCACCTGCTCGCGGTGAACGTGCCGCGGCTGCGCGTGAGCGCGAAGCTCTTCACCGGATCGGCCATCCCGGTCGGACTGCGCGGCTACGAAGGCTATTTCGAGACGCCGAAACCCGGCGACGACTCGGACTATTCGCGGCTCGATCCGACGAAGCTGCCCGGCCAGGTGATCTGGCAGCAGGACATCACCGGCACCACCGACACCGACGCCCAGCAGGAGCTCGCGCTCGACTGGACGAAGATCCTCGGCGAAGGCCGCGGCGGCGTCGTGATGCTGACCGCCGAGCAAGTCGATCCGCCCGCCGGTCAGCAAAAGCGTCCGGGCTGCCAGGCGATCGTGCAGATCACCGACCTCGGCGCCTTGTGGAAACGCGCGCCCGGCGAATCCTTCGTCCACGTCTTCTCGCTCAAGACCGGCAAGGCCGTATCCGGTGCAAAAATCAGGCTGCTGAATGAGAAGGACAAGACCGTGGCGACCGGGAAGACCGACGAACACGGCATCGCCCGCCTGCCCGCGCCGGCCGACGCGCGGTGGTTTTTCGTCGAGGCGGGCAATGACTCGCACCTCATCGAATTCAAGAATGGCCAGAACTACATCAGTCTCGCGCGCGTCGATGTGGCCTTCAGCGACGACGACGAAAGCCCGGGCGCAGAGTCTCTGCGCGCATTTCTGTTCACCGAGCGCGGCGTGTATCGGCCCGGCGAGACCGTCCACTTGAAAGGCATCCTGCGCGACTGGCGGCCCGGGCAGAAGCCGCTCGCCGCGGGGCTCAAGCTCAAGGTCTCCGTGAACGACGCGCGCGATCGCGAGTTCTTCAGCAAGGTGGTCGCCCTCAGTGCGCTCGGCTCATTCTCGGAGGACATCGCGTTGCCGCAGACGCCGCTCGGCTTTTACAACATCCAGCTTCGCCTCGTCGGCGAAAAGGTGCCGGAGTATCCGATCGCGACGCACGAGTTTCAGGTCGAGGAGTTCAAGCCAAACACCTTCGAGATCACGATCGGCGAAGGCCCGAAAGTGCCCGGTCCCGCCGAACTCGCGCTGCCGTTGACTGCGAAATACTACATGGGCAAGTCGCTCTCGAAGGCTCAGCTCACGTGGTCGCTCGACGCGCACGACACGACGTTTGAGCCGGCCGATTTCGGAGACTTCAGCTTCGCCGATGCGATCCAGGACTGGCGCCTGCGCGAACATCTCGAGCGCCGCGGCAGCCTCTCGGTGCAAGGCAAGGCCACGCTCGATGAAACGGGCGGCGCGAAGATCGAGGCGACGGTCCCGCTCAACCCGAAGGTGCCGCAACCGCGCGTCGTGCGCGTGCTCGCGGAGATCACCGACGTGAACCAGCAGACCGTCTCGCAGGCCCGCGCCTTCACGCTGCACAGCTCCGACTTCTATCTCGGCATGCGCGAACTGCGCGCGCTGCTGAACGTCGGCGAACCGATCCCGGTCGAGGTCGTCGCCGTGCGCACCGACGGCACGCCGATGCCCGAGCCCGTGAGCGTGCGGGCGAAGCTCACGCGGATCGACTGGCAGAACAACCGCGTCGAGACCGCGGACGACGCGACCGAGATCCGCAACGAGCCGCGTCTCGTGACTGTGACCGAGCGTGTATTCAAGTCGTCGCGGGTCACGAAGGACGGTGAACGCTGGTCTATCGCCACGACGGAGATCGGCGCCCCGCTCGTGCCGGATCAGCCAGGCCAGTATTTGCTCGAACTCGCTGCGAAGGACGCCGCGGGTCGCTCGGTCGTCACCACCACGAGCTTCCAGGTCTATGGCGAGGGCGAGACGGCGTGGTCTTACCGCAACCAGTATCAAGTCGAGATGGTGCCGGAGAAGGACGGCTACACCGCCGGCGAGACCGCGAAGATTCTCGTCAAGACGCCGATCAGCGGCGACGCGCTCGTGACCATCGAGCGCGAGCGCGTGCTGCGTTCGTTCGTCACGCGACTCGAGGGCAACGCGCCGACCATCGAAGTCCCGCTGCTGCCGGGCGACGCGCCGAATGTCTTCGTGTCGGTGATGCTCCTGCGCGGTGCCGACGGCAGCCCGCGCAAACACAAGGCGCCCGAGTATCGCATCGGTTACTGCGAACTCATCGTCACGCGGCCCGATTCGGAACTGACCGTCTATGTGAAGCCCGGCGCGAAGGCGTATCAGCCCGGCATGGAAGTCAGCGTCGGCGTCGAGGTGCTCGACTTCGAGGGCAAGCCCGTGCGCGACGCGGAGGTCACGCTCTTCGCCGTCGATGAAGGCGTGCTCAGCCTCACCGGCTACGTCACGCCTGATCCGCTCGCCTTTTTCAACGAGCCGCGCGCACTCACCGTCAGCACCGCGCTCACGCTGCCGTCGCTGCTCGACGAAGACCCCGCCGCGCGCCAGTTCGAGAACAAGGGCTACCTCATCGGCGGCGGCGGCGACGACCAGCAACTGCGGAAGAACTTCCTCGCCTGCGCGTTCTGGAACGCCGTGCTGAGGACCGATGCGAACGGCAGGCTCGACGCGAGATTCACCGCGCCCGACAGTCTCACGCGCTACCGCGTCATGGCCGTGGTGCAGACGGCGAAGGATCAATTCGGCGGCGCCGAGGGCGCCTTCGAGGTGAACAAACCCGTGATGATCGAGCCCGCGCTGCCGCGCTTCGCCAATGTCGGCGACAAGCTCGCGCTGCGCGCCGTGCTACACAATACGACCGCGCTCGCCGGCGAGGCGGAGGTGCGCGTCGAGTTCGACGGCTCGGTGAAGGCCGGCACGAAGACGCAGAAAGTCACGCTCGGCGCGAACGCCACGACCGCGCTCGATTTCCCGGTCGAGTTCGTCGAGACGGGCACCGGCGTGTGGAAGTGGACCGTTCGGTTCACGAGCGGCGAGACCATTCATCGCGACGCCGTTCAGACGACGCTCAAGGTCGGCTACCCCGCGCCGTTGCTGCGCCATGTGAAGACGATGCGATTCGACGGCGGCACCGCGAACCTGCTCGACGGCGTGGACCCGCAGCTCCTCGACGGCCGCGGCACGGTGCGCGTGGCGCTCACGAATTCGCGCGCGATCGAGCTCCAGGAGGCGCTCAATCAATTGCTCCACTATCCCTACGGCTGCGTCGAGCAGACCACCTCGAGCACGCTGCCGTGGCTCACGCTGCGCGGCCTGCGCGACCGACTTCCGACGCTCCAGCGCAGCGACGACGAGATCGCGCGCTCGATCGCTCGTGGCGTGACCCGGCTGTTCGCGATGCAGACCGACGGCGGCGGACTTTCCTACTGGCCTGGCGGGCATCAGCCGATGCTGTGGGGCAGTGCCTACGGCTCCATCGCGCTCACGCTCGCGAAGCAGCAGGGCCGCGACGTGCCGCAGGAGGACTACGATCGCCTGATGAAGTGGATGAGTGAACAACTCCGCGGCACCTCCGAGGTGAAGGCGCTCGACGACCTGCGCGCGCGCTGCCTCGTCGTCTATGCGCTCGCGCTCGCCGGCCGCGCCGAACCGGCCTACCACACGCTCATCTTCGAAAAGCGCGCACTTCTGACCGCGGAAGACCGCGCGCTCCTTGCGCTCGCGATCCTCGAGGCCAAAGGGCCCGCGCCGATGGTCGATGAACTCCTCACGCCCGCGAACGCGGCGGACGACGAGGCGTGGTTCTGGAGTCCCGCGCGCCGCGACGCGCTGCAACTGCTCTGCTGGTCGCACCGCAACGCGAAGGCGCCTCGCACCGACGCGCTCGCCGACGACCTCTTCAAGCAGCGCCGCGACGGCCACTGGTGGACGACTCAGGGCAATGCATGGGCCGTCTTTGCGCTCAGCGATTACCTCACCCGCACCGAGCGCGACAACCGCGCCAGCTCCGGCCAGCTCGCATGGGGCGTCGATAAGACCGTGTTCAAGCTCGGCGCGAAGGCCGAGACGAAGACGCAGACTTTCACCGTCGCGCCTGCGGTCGCGCGCGAACCGCTGACGCTCGATGCCGGGAAGGCCGGGCGCCTTTACACCGCCGTCACCGTCGAAGCCTACCCACCGCTGCGCGATCAGCCCGCCCAGGACAGCGGCTACTCGCTCCACCGCAGCTACGCGAAGATCGAAGACGACGGCACGCTCAGCGACGCGAAGCAACTGCGCGTCGGCGACCGCGTGCTCATCACGCTCAATCTCGAGGTGCGCCAGCGCGCGACCTACGTCGCGGTCGAGGATCCGCTGCCCGCGGTCTTCGAGGCCGTGAACCCGAACTTCAAGACGCAGCAGATGCGGGCCGGCGAGAAGCTCGGCGCCGACTGGCTGAGCGACTACCGCGAGTTGCGCGAGGACCGCGCGTTGTTCTTCGCCGACACGGTCTTCCCCGGACGCTACGCGATCCGCTACCTCGCGCGCGTCGTCGCCGCCGGCGAGGCCACCGCGCCGTGCGCGAAGGTCGAGGAGATGTATCACCCCGAGCGCCGCGGCCTCACGGAGTCGGTGAAGGTGAGCACGCTGCCGCTGCAATGAAGCGGAGGCTGCGAATCCTGGCACAACTGGCGATCGGCTTGTGCGTGGCCGGCTGGCTCGGCTTGAAGCTCGTGCCGATTCCCGTCGCGCTCGAGCAACCAGCGCCGGGCAGCACGGAGTTCGTCGATCGCGACGGACGCACGCTGCGCGAGACTCGCACCGGCGGTCACTTCGCGCGGTGTGTGGCGCTCGATGACATGCCGCAGCGGCTTGTTCACGCGATGCTCGCCGCGGAGGACAAGCGATTCTTCGATCACGCGGGCGTGGATTTCCTCGCGGTGCTGCGCGCCGCGCGCGACGGAATCGCCCACCGTCGCATCGTCTCCGGCGCATCGACGATCACGCAGCAGCTCGTGAAGGTGGCTGAGCCGCGTCCGCGCACTTGGCGGACGAAGATCGTCGAGTCCGTCATCGCGCTGCGGCTCGATCAGCTCTGGAGCAAGGAGCGAATCCTCGAGGCGTATTTCAACCGGGTGGATTTTGGGCACCTGAACGTCGGCATCGCGGCGGCAGCGGACTACTATTTCGGCAAGCCGCTGAACGATCTCACCGACGCCGAGTGCGCCTTCCTCGCTGGGTTGCCGAAGAATCCATCGCGCCTGAATCCTCATCGCTCCATGGCTGCCGCGCAGTCGCGTCAACGCACCGTGCTGCGACGGATGGAGCGAAACGGCTGGCTCGCCGGCGAGGCGTTCGCGCGCGCGATGTCCGAGCCGCCGGGTGTGCGCCCGCCGAAGCGGCAGTTCCGCGCGCCGCACTTCGTCGATCTCGTGCTGCGCGAGGCCGACGTCGCCGCGCCGCGCATCCGCACGACGCTCGACCTGGAACTGAACGACTTCGCGCAGGCGCGACTGGCGGAGCAACTCGCCGGATTGAAGAAAGCGAACGTCACCAACGGCGCGGTCGTGGTGATCGACAATGCGACGAGCAGCGTCCTCGCGCTCGTGGGCTCGGGCGATTACTTCGCGCCCGCGGCGGGGCAGGTGAATGGCGCATGGGCGCCGCGCTCGGCGGGTTCGACGGTGAAGCCCTTCACCTACCTGCTCGCGCTCGAGCGCGGTGCGACGCCCGCGACGATCTACGCCGATGTGCCGACCGAATTCGCGGCGCCGGACGGGATCTTTCGCGTGGAAAACTACGCGCGGCGGTGCAACGGGCCGGTGAGCCTGCGCAGCGCGCTGTCGTGTTCGCTGAATATTCCCGCGGTGCGCGCGCTCAACTCGATCGGCGGCCCGGCGGCGCTCGCCCGGCGGCTGCGCGACTGCGGTTTCAGCACGCTCACGCGCACCCCGGCGGAATACGGCCTCGGCCTGACGATCGGCAACGCCGAGGTGCGCCTGCTCGATCTCGCCAACGCCTACGCGTGCCTCGCACGGCTCGGCGAATTCCGCCCTTGGCGCATCTTCGCAGACGAGCCGCTCGCGCCCGCGCGCCAGGCTGCCGATCCGCGCGCGTGCTGGCTCATCGCCGACATCCTCAGCGACAATGCCGCGCGCATCCCGAGCTTCGGCGCGACCTCTGCGCTGCGCTTCGACTTCCCGGTAGCGTGCAAGACGGGCACGAGCACCGACTATCGCGACAATTGGGCCGTGGGCTACACACCGGAGTTCACGGTCGCGGTGTGGGCGGGAAACTTCGACGGCACGCCGATGCGCGGCGTCTCGGGAGTGAGCGGCGCGGCGCCGGTAATGCACGCGGTGATGGAGCACCTGCACGCGCGCTCCGGCACGAGTTGGTTCGCGACGCCGCCGAATATCATCGACGCCGACGTGCATCCGCTCACCGGTCGCCGCATCGAGAAGGGCTGGCCGACCGGGGTGCGCGAGCGATTTCTCGCCGAGCACCTGCCGCCCGCTGAGTCGCCGGAAGACTACGATGAAGATGGCCGCGTGCGCCTGCCCGCGGTGTATGCGGAGTGGCTGGCGAGCGCGGAGAATCCACTCGGCGCGCAGGTCGTCGCCGCGGAGCAGTTGCGGATCGTCAGCCCCGCACCGGGCACGACGTTCATCATCGATCCCGATCTGCCGGGCAGTCGCCGCGTGCGTCTCGTCGCGAGCGGTTCTCCGAGCGCGCATTGGCAGAGCGAGACACTCGGCGTTTCCGCCAGCGGTCGCGAGGTGGAGGCGACGCTGGCCGAGGGCGAGCACCGGCTGAGCGTGATCGATCAAGCGACCGGCGCGCGCGTGGAGACGTGGATCCGCGTGAAGTCGCTGTGAAAACAAAAGGGCGCGTCTTGCGACGCGCCCTTTCGTGGATTGATCAAGCCTGCGGTTACTGCGGCGGCTTCGGCGCGTCCGGAGCGGGCGCGGGAGCGGGAGCCGGGGCCGGAGCAGCCGGCTTGGCGGCTTCTTCGACTTTCTTCGCGGCTTCCTTCACCGCGTCGGCGGCTTCCTTGGCTTTGTCGGTGATGACTGCTTTGGCTTCGTCAGCCTTCTTTTCGACCTGCTTCTCGACTTCCACGGCCTTTTCCTTCATCTCTTCCATCTTGGTTTCGACCGACGTCTCGGCCTTCTTTTCGCAAGCGCAGAGGACGAGGGCGCTGGCGGCGGTGAGTGCAAACAAGGGTTTCAGTTTCATGAGTTGGTGTGTGTTTTGTTTTGTGTTCCGGCTGAGGGCGCCGGGCTGGGGAACTTATCGGTCGGCTCCGGCATCCTTGGCGAGCAGTTTTTCGAGCAATCCGTTGAGCCGGGAAAGCATGGCACGCGGGTCTTCGAGCAGACCGGCGGCGACGAGCGCGTTGTCGAGGACCTGCTCGGCCACGTCTTTCGCGAGCGCCGCGTCGGTCTGCCGGATCGCGCCGAGTCTTACCATCATCGCGTGATCGGGATTGATCTCGAGATCGGGCTTCGACTCCGGCAGCGGTTCCTCGCCGCGGTGCATCATCTTCATCATCCGTCGCATCGAGGTGGTGATGTGCGTCTCGCTATCGACGACGACGGCCGGGCTGCCGACGAGTCGCTTGCTCACGCGCACCTCGCCGACGCGATCGGCGAGCGATTCCTTGACGAAGTTCGCCAGCAGTCGCGCGTCCTCTTCGCTGAGGCCGGTGGATTCCTTCTCGAGCTTGAGGTCGGCTTTCTCGGCGGCGACCAGTCGCTTGCTGTCGAAGCTCCCGAGGTGATCCATGACGAACTCATCGTGCGAGTGCGTGAGAAAGAGCACCTCGAACTTCTTCTCGCGGAACACCTCGAAATACGGGCTGGCCTCCGCTGCAGCGCGGCTCGGCGCGAGCAGGTAGTAAAGGTCAGTCTGTTCCGCCGGCATGCGGCTCACGTAGTCGGTGAGCGACGTCGTCTTCCCCGCCTCGGTGTGCGATGACTCGAAGCGCAGCAGCTTCGCGATCGACTCGCGGTGCGTGTAGTCGGTGGCCACGCCTTCCTTGAGGCAGTGCCCGTGCTCCTGGAAAAAGTGGTCGAACTTCTCCGGGTCCGTCTTCGCTTCCTCGTCGAGCCACTTGAGCACGCGCTTGGTGAGCACCTCGTTGAGCTTCCGCATGAGCGCGCTGTCCTGCATCGTCTCGCGCGAGATGTTCAGCGGCAGGTCTTCGCTATCCACGACTCCGCGCAGGAAGCGCAGCCACTCGGGCATCAGCCCCTTCACGCGCTGCTGGATCAGCACCTTGCGGCAGTAGAGATTCACCTCCGGCTCGCCGCGCGACATCGTGATCAGCTCGAAGTTTTTCGCCGGCGCGAAGACGAGCGCGCGGATGGAAAGCGGCGCGTCCACGTTGAAGTGCAGCCGGTAGAGCGGCGCCTCGGTGTCGTGGCCGATGTATTTGTAAAACTCCTCGTAGTCCGCGTCGGTGACCTCGCTCTTGTTCTTCGTCCACAGCGCCTGGACGGTGTTCACCACGGTGCCGTTCAGCTCGATGGGGAAGGGGACGAAGTTCGAGTAGCGCTTGATGATCCCCTCGACCCGCTGCGCCTGCGCGAACTCGGTGTCGCGGAGCTGGAGCACGATCTTCGTGCCGCGATCCAGCTCGCCCGCCGGCTCGATCTCGTAGCCCGTCTGTCCGTCGCTGGTCCAAATCCACCCCTGCTCGCCGGGCGCGTGCGAGCGCGAGAAGACGGTCACTTTCTCCGCGACCATGAAGGCCGAGTAGAAGCCCACGCCGAACTGCCCGATGAGATTCGTGTCGCCCTGCTTCGCCTTGATCTGCTCGAGGAATGCCTTCGACCCGCTGTGCGCGATCGTGCCGAGATTGTCGATCAGCTCGCCATGCGTCATGCCGAGGCCCGAGTCGGTGAAGGTGATCGTCTTCGCCGTCTCGTCGGTGGTCACGCTGATCGTCGGCGCCGTGTCCGGCTGGAAGATCTCCGTGCCCGAGGTTTGCAGGAACTTCAGCTTCTCCGAGGCGTCCGCCGCGTTCGAGATCAGCTCGCGCACGAAGATCTCGTGATCGGTGTAGAGCGAGTGGATGACGATATCGAGGAGCTGGCGGATCTCCGCCTGGAACTCGTGTTTTTCGGAAGTGGTCGTGGACATAAAATGGGGCGGCGACGGTATGGAGCGCGGCTGCGCGCGCAAGGAGCGGCGTGCGTCCCGCCGCCGACCCGTCGGCCCGGGCGAAGCCCACACTCTTCCGGTAAAGTCACGCGGCTCCGCCGCTGCATCGAGGTCGGCGGCGGGACGCACGCCGCTCCTTGGTGCTACGCGAGCAACTCGGTCACCACGTTCCCGTGCACATCGGTGAGCCGGAAATCGCGGCCGCTATGGCGATAGGTGAGCCGCTCGTGATCGAGGCCGAGGAGGTGTAGCACGGTGGCTTGCAGGTCGTGGACGTGGACGCGGTTCTCGACGGCGCGGAAGCCGAACTCATCCGTCGCGCCATGGACCATGCCGCCGCGGACGCCGCCGCCGGCGAGCCACATGGTGAAGCCGTGGTTGTTGTGATCGCGGCCGGCGGTGGGCTTGAGCGCGTTGTCTTGCGTGAGTTCGACGGTGGGCGTGCGGCCGAACTCACCACCCCAGATGACGAGCGTCTCGTCGAGCAGACCGCGCGCTTTCAAATCGCTGAGCAGCGCGGTGATGCCCTGGCAGCTTTCGCGCGCGAGCTTGCGATGCTCGGTCTCGATGTTGTTGTGGCTGTCCCACGGCTGGAGCGTGCCGTGCCAGACCTGCACGAAGCGCACGCCGCGCTCGACGAGCCGCCGCGCGATGAGCATCTGCTTCGCCTGCGCCGTGTCGCCGTAGAGCGTGCGGATGTGCGCGGGCTCGCGGTCGATGTCGAAGGCGTCGGTCGCCGCGGTCTGCATGCGGAAGGCGGTCTCGAAGCTATGGATGCGCGCTTCGAGTGCGGCGTCGTGGCTGCGCAGGCCGTTGAGCTTCGAGATGAGGTCGAGCTGCGCGCGCTGCTCGTGCGGCGTCAGCAGCGGGTTGTGCAGGTTCTCGATCAAGTCGGCGGCGCGTTTGCCTTCGGTCTCGATGTAGGTGCCTTGATAGGTGCCGGGGAGGAAGGACGACTGCCAGTTGTCCGCGCCGGCGACGGGCATTCCTTTCGGCACGAGCACGACGAAGCCGGGCAGGTTCTGGTTCTCGGTGCCGAGGCCATAGGTGATCCACGCACCGATGCTCGGGCGCGCGGTGATGCTCGCGCCGCAGTTCATCAAGCGCAGCGAGTTTTCGTGGATCGGCGTGTCGGTGTGCATCGAGCGGATCACGCACAGGTCGTCGGCGTGCTTCTCCGCGAGCGACGCGAAGAGTTCGCTCACCTCCATCCCGCACTGGCCGTAGCGCTCGAACTTGAACGGCGAGCCGAGTGCCGCGCCGGTCGGGCGCTCGGTGGCGAAGTGCAGCGGCAGGCGCTGGCCGTGGTATTTCGTGAGCGCGGGCTTCGGGTCGAAGGTGTCCATCTGCCCCGGCCCGCCGTTCGCGAGGATTTGGATCACGTATTTCGCGCGGGGCGCGAAGTGCGGCGACTTCACCGCGAGGGGATGCGTCTCCGCACGCAGCACAGACGCGAGCCCGAGCCAGCCGAAGCCGGCGCCGCAGCGCTGGAGCATCTCGCGACGGGTGAGTAGCTGCGGCGAGGCGCCGCAGGCACCCGTTGCGACGAGGGCGTCGCACCTACCCTGGCTAATCGACGTAGGTGAATTCATTCGAGAGTAGGAGGCTTTGCGCGAAGTTCGCCCACGCGCGCGGGTCGCGCGAGTCGTGGAGGAAGTCGCGCGCGAGGGCGAGTTCGCCGGCGGTGGGTTCGCGCGAAAGGGCGAGGCGGAAGAGCTGGGCGACGTCTTCCTTCGCGCGCAGCGCGAGCGCCTCGGCCTGCTGGCGGACGAAGGGGCTGTTGAGCAGGTAGAGCGCTTGCAGCGGCACGAGCGTCTCGGCGCGGCGCGAGATCGAGGTGTCGGGATTTGCCACGTCGAAGTTTCGCATCAGCGCCGGGATGCGGAAACGGTCGGTGTAGCCGTAGATCGCGCGGCGCACGTTTTTGACGTCAAGCGGAGTGCTCGCGCCGCCGGCGCGCGCGTCGAGCCGGCCGGCGACGGCGAGCAGCGAGTCGCGCAGCGGCTCGAACTCGAGCCGGCGCGGCGGTCCGCTTTGCCGCCACGTCGAGGAGTCGAGGATGTAGCGGTGCAGCGCCTTGAGCGACCAGCCGTGCGCGATGAACCACGACGCGAGGTGATCGAGCAGCTCGGGGTTCGATGGCTTCGCGCCCATCGCGCCGAAGTCGTCCGGCGTCGCGACGAGCCCTTCGCCGAAGTGATGCTGCCAGACGCGGTTGACGATTACGCGCGCGGTGAGCGGGTTCTTCGGGCTGGCGATGGCTTGCGCGAGTTGGAGGCGACCGTCGTCGGCGTAGGTGCGATCATCGACGCTCGCGAGCATCGTGAGAAAGCGGCGCGGCACGGCGGGGCCGGGCTGTTTCATTTCGCCGCGGATGAGGATGTGCGCGTCGAGCGGCTGCGCGGAGGCGCGGACGACGCGGGCGCGTTCGACGGGCGCGGTGGCCTCGAGCGCGGCGAGTCGATCGCGCAGCTTGTTGCCCTTCTCGCCATCGCGCCGGTTCACGAGGCTCTTCTCGTTGAGAAAGCGATGGATGTCTTCCTGCACCTCGTCGCGGCTGTGCGGCGGCACGGGGGAGCCGGGGCCGAAGACTAGATCGACGACGCTGCGCGCGTCGGTCGAGTCGCTTTTCAGCGCGGCCTGGATGATGCCGCCGTAGATCGTCGCAGCGTCGAGCATGGTGGTCGGGGTCTTCTCGCGGAAGGCCGCGACGACCAGTGGGTGATGTGCCTGCGGATACTCGTCCATCGCCGCGAGGATCGGGCCCACCCCGGCGGTGAAGCTTTCTTTCCGCAACGCCATGAACTGATGCCAGAGCTGGAAGAACGGCTCGTCGCGGCACTGCGCGAGCAGCGCAGACCAGCGCGCGGGCGCTTCGTAAACGAGCAGGCCGCGCGGCGTGTCGAGCGGCACGTAGCCGGCGGTGGTGCGGTGATTCGCCGACGAGCGGACGTGGTGCTGGAGATACTCGGTGGCGAAGTCGCGGAAGTGCGCGTGCGATGTCTTCACGCATTCGTCGATGTGCGCTTCGTATTCGGCGAGCAGCTTCGAGCGGGCGTCGAGATACTTTGTGACGGCGGCTTCGTCGCCGATGCGCCGGGTCTCGGGCAGGTCGAGCGGCTCGACGACGCTGCCGAGGATGCCGGCGAGCGAGTAGTAGTCGGCGGTGGGGACGGGATCGAACTTGTGATCGTGGCAGCGCGCGCAGGCGAGCGTGGTGGCGAGGAAGCCGCGGCTGATGGTGTCGATGCGATCGTCGAGGACGAGATGCGGCTCCTCCGCATTTGCGCGGAAGCGGCGGCCGACGGTGAGGAATCCGAGCGCGCGCAGGTCGGCACTCTCCATCCGGTCTGCGGCGATCTGCTCGACGATGAAGCGGTCGAACGGCTTGTCGGAGTTGAGCGCGTCGATGACGTAATCGCGATACGTGTGGGCGAAGGGGATGCGGCGCTCGCCATCGACGGATTGCTCGATGGTGTCGGCGTAGCGCGCGACATCGAGCCAGTGCCGGGCCCAGCGCTGGCCGTATTCCGGGCGCGCGAGCAGCGCGTCGATGTCGAGCCTGCCCTCAGCTTCCTCGAACGTCGGCGGCAGTCCGAGCAGGTCGAAGTGCGCGCGGCGGATGAGCGTGCGGTCGCTGGCGGGCGGGTTCGGGCGCTGCGCGTTCGCTTCGAGTCGCGCGAGGGTGAAGCGGTCGATGTCGTTGCGCGGCCACGCGGCGTCGCGAACGGCGGGCGCGGGCGGATTCGCGATCGGCTGATACGCCCAGTGCTCGCGCCGCTTTTCCATGCTTACGATCGCGGCCTTCACGGTTGCGGCTTCGCGAGGATCGGGCGCGCCCATCTTCACCCACTCGACGAGCGTCGCGACCTCTGCGTCGCTCAGCTTTTTCTTTGGCGGCATCGAGAGGTCCGGGTCGCCGTAGCTCACGGCCTTGATGAGCAGGGAGTCGTCCGGCTTGCCCGGCACGAGCGCGGGACCGGTGTCGCCGCCTTTCTGCCAGCCGGCGCGCGAGTCGAGCGCGAGGCCGCCTTTGGTCTTCTTGCCGGTCGAGTGGCACTCGTAGCAGCGCTCGACGAGCAGCGGTCGCACCTTCATCTCGAAGAACTCCTCGCCCGTGCCGCCGAGCGCGATGCAGCGCGCGAACGCGAGGGCAGCGAGGCAGGAGCGGAGGACGGACTTCATGCAGGAGTGCATACCACCGATTCCGTCGCGGCCTTAGCCGGAACGATCGCAGTCGCGCGCCGGGCACCCGGCGGCGTGTCAGCGCTCGAAGCTGATGTTGATCACGTCCGACTCTTCGGCCGGCTCGATCGTCTCGCGCGGGCGCGGCTTCGATGGCTTCGCCTCAACCGTCGATTGCAGGCGCTTCACCGTGTTGGTCAAGTCGTCGATCTGCCGCTGAACCTGCGTGGGCGTGGCCGGCTGCGTGCCGAATCGGGCTTTCACCGCATCCAGCGCGGCCCGGAGGCGGGCGATCTCGCGCTGCTGGTCTTCATTGGCCGCGGTCAATTCCTCCACGCGCTTGCCTCCCAAGTCGCTCACTGCCCGCAACTGCGCCTTCAAGCGCTCAATCTCAGCGCGTGCGGCGGTGAGCTGGGTTTCGTAGGCCACCCCGCGCATCGCCTCATTCGCGAGGCGATGGCGCTCGCGGCGAAGCTCCTCGATGTGCAGATTGAGCTGGCTGAAATCATCCTGTGTGCGCTGGACCAGGGTTTTGAAATGGGCCACTTCGTTCGACTTCCCGGCGAGCTGCCTTTGGAATTCCGCCGCGAGTTCCTGAGCTTGTTCCAGGTCATTTTGCAGCGCCTCGTAGTCCGCGTGCAGACTCGAGCCGAGCGCGCTACGCGCTGGTTCTTGGGCTGGCGGCTCTGGTTCGGTGGCGGGCATGGTCGGATGAGATTCGTCGAGCGATTCGCACTCAGGGGAAAGCCGAACGCGTGCCCGCCTGCCTTGCTTTATCGAAACCGGCGAGGTTTCAGCGCACCCGGCTCAGAGGGGCTCGCTAGTTTCAGCCTTCAGCAAGTCCTCGATCGACTCGCGCCGGGAGATCAGCTCGAGGCGCCCGTCCTCCTCCAGCCAGACCTGCGGCGCGCGACCGATCGAGTTGTAGTTGCTCGACATCGCGTAGCCGTAGGCGCCGGCGTCGCGGATGGCGATGAGGTCGCCCGGCTCGGGGCGGGGGAGGGCGCGGGGCTGGAGCAGCTCGTGGTCGTCGCGCGTGAAGACGTCGCCGCTTTCGCACAGCGGGCCGGCCACGACGATGGGCTCGCGCGGCACGTTCGGGTCGTCGCCTTCGCGGCCCACGACCTCGATGTGGTGGTAGCTCCCATACATCGCCGGCCGCACGAGATCGACGAAGCCGGCATCGACCATCGCGAAGGTCGCGCCCGCGCCCTTCTCGTTCGTGCGCGTGCGCTTCAGGTCGTGGACGCGTGTGATGAGCGTGCAACCGGGCGCCACGTAGTAACGCCCCGGCTCGATCTCCAGCCGCAGCTCGCGCCGCGCGGCCGCCGCCAGCCGCTCGTGGCACGTGGTGAAAAGCTCGCGCAGCGGCTCGATCGGCACCTGAGCGCCGTGGTCGCGGTAATTGTGCGGGATGCCGCCGCCGAGGGACACGGCGCTCAGCGTCGGAAAATCCGGGAGCAGCCGCTGAAACTCGAGCGCGAGCCGTGTGAGGTTCTGCTGGAGCTCCTGCCACTGCGGGCCGGAGCCGATGTGCGCGTGGAGCATCGTCACGCTCATGCCCGCCTTCTCCGCGGCGTCCTTCACGGCAAAGAGTGCGTCGGCCCAGACGCCGTGCTTGGAGCTGGGACCGCCGGTGTCGCACGAGTTCACATGGCCGTGGCCGAAGCCGGGATTGATGCGGATCGAGATCGGCCCGCGGTAGCCGGCGTGCGCGAGATCCCGCACCATGCCGGGCGAGCCGATGTTCGGGAGCAGGTCATGCTCGAGCACGACATCGAGCGCGTTGTCGCGGAACACATCGGCGGTGAAGCAAATCTCGGGCGGCTGATTTCCCCGGGCATGACCGGCGCGCAGCGCGCGCAGCGCCTCGTTGCCGGACACGGCATCGAGCCAGATCCCCGCTGCCTTCATCTCGCGCAGCACCTTGGTGATCGGGCACGCCTTCATCGCAAAGCGCGCCTGGATGCCCGGCGCCCTCGTCATGAAAAGCACGTCCTCGATGCGCTGGCGAATGACGCGCGCATCGTAGAGCCAGAACGGCGTGCCGACTTTCCCGGCGAGTGAACGGAGCAATGTGGGATCGAGATTCATCGAAAAGGGCGCGCATCCAAGGCCAGACTCGCCCTCACTGCAAGCGGCACGGACTAGCTTGAAGCACGTTTGTCGCGTGGCGACACCGCGTCGCCCTGCTGGCAATGGCTGCAAGTCGCGCAACGCCATGGGAGCACTCGGGCGTGAATGGCCGCCGCGATCCAGCCGATGCTCCAGAGTCCGGCCGTGCATAGCGTCAGCACGAAGTGGATGCGGTGGCTAACCCGCGTGGGCAAGACGAGCGGGCTGCCGCAATGTCGGCATCCATCGGGTCGGGGGGAGAGGCCCATCAGGCGGGGAGAAAGTTCATGGGGACGCGCCTACCGTAGGCCTAACCCGGCTGGCCCGCAATCATCCCGGCGGTCACTCCTCCCGCAGCAAATTCTCGACGCGTGCCTCGAGATCCTGCCCGCGCAGGCCGAGTTCGCGCAGCTTGCCGCGCTTGTCGAAAAGCCACGTCGCCGGGATCGCCCGGATGCCGAAACGCTGCGCGATCTCATTTTGCCAGCCCTTGCCGTCGAAGTGCTGCGGCCACGTCATGCCGGCGCGTCTCATCGCCGTGTCCATCGCGGCGCGGTCCTGGTCGAGGCAGATGCCGACGATCTCGAAGCCGCGCGCGTGCAGCTTCTGAAATGCGGCGACGACATTGGGCGCCTCGCTCAGGCACGGCCCGCACCAGCTCGCCCAGAAGTCGAGCAGCACCACCTTGCCGCGCAGCTTCGCGAGATCGACCTCGCTGCCGTCGGCTGCGGCGAACTTCAGCTCGATGGGATTCTTCTTCAGCTCGGCGAAGCGCGCCCGCTGCTCGATCATCGCCCGCGCCTGCGCGGCGATCTGTGCGTTCGGGTGCGCGGCGAGCTTCTTGAGCAGGTTGTCCGCGCCCGGCGTCTCGGTCGCCTCGAGCAACTGGAGCTGAACGCCCGCCACGGTCGGCGCGCGCGCGTGCTGCGGGAAGCGTTCGATGAATTCAGACAGCGCGCGGTGAAAGGGCGGAAGTGTGTGCGGGGAATTCACCGCGACAGCGTCGCCCGCCAGCATCGTGCGGAAGAATGCGGCGTCTCCCTTCGTCGTCTCACTCGCATCGGGTGCGGCGAGGATTTCGTCGAGGATCCCCGATGCCGGCGGTTTCGCGGCGCGCTCGCCTGAGCGCACGAGCTCGTGCGCGCACTCGTAGGCGATCATCGCAGAGTCCCAGCGCCGCGAATCTTTTGGAAACGCCGCGTGGAATCTCTCCGCCGCCGCGCGCCGCTCCGCGAGCCAGAGCCGCACGCGCCGCGCCTGATCCTCCGGTGAATCCGCATCGCGCGGCGGCTGATCCAGCCCGCGCAGCCAGGTCCACGCCTTTTCCGCATCGGTGAAGTCGGGTGCCGGAGCTGTCGTCGGAGCAGTTTCGCGAGGCCCGGCGAGCGTCAGGTCCCACGCTTTCTCCGCGGCGGATCGTGGCGTCTTTGCCGCGGATGATTTCCATATCGCAGCGGCCTCCGTCTTCTGCCCCGCGAGGGAGAGGACCGGTGCCCACGCTGCGTCGATCGGTTCGCGCAGATGCGCCTCCGCCGCCACCAGCCACGCCGCGCCGCGTGCCAGGAGCACGGGGTCGAGCCCGGCTTTTTCCGAGGGCGCGGCCGCTTGCACGAGCGCGCCCGCGAGTCGCGCCGCATCCGCCGCGCGCCCGGTTCGCGTCTTTCCGGCATAGAGTTTCGCGATCGCCGCGAGGGCGTCTTCGCGGCTGGATGCAGCAGCGAGATCGGCCCCTTGCCAGAACGCAGCCCGCGCATTGTCCGGCGGCGCGCTCGGCAGCGCCCAGTCGGCGCCGGCGAGTTGACGGAAGACTTCGCGGTAATACGCGGGGCCCTCCGTGTTCACCACGACGGTGCGCTCGCGCACGAGCTTTCCCGCCGAATCGTGCCACACGATCTTTCCGTCGCCGGGCGACGTCACCACGAGCGCGAGCCCGCGCTGCTGCGCGATGACGCCCGCAGCTTCGACCGCAAAGACGCGCTGAACTGCATCCTGCGAACGCGCTGCGATCGCCGCGGAGAGAATCGGGAGGAGCAGGAGCGGCTTCATACACCGCCTATTTCGCGCGCCTCGGCTCCGTTGACAGCACAAAAAGACCTCGCTAGCTTCCGCGCACTTTCCGGGGGCAACCCCGACTGCGTATGATTCACGTGCTCGACCGTCAGGTTCTCGTGTTGAACCGCTTGTGGCAGGCTATCAATGTCTGCTCCGTGCGGCGAGCCTTTGCCCTCTTGTGCGACGGGGACGCGCAGATCGTCCACGCGGAGGACGGCAATTTCCTGACGCACGACTTCCAGAGCTGGCGCGACTTTTCGCGGCAACAGCCGGAACAGGACGAGGAGATGGTGCATACGATCGCGTTCAAGATCCGCGTGCCGCGGGTGATCGTGCTGGCGCTCTTCGACCGGGTGCCGCGCAAGGAGGTGAAGTTCACGCGTCACAACATCTTCGAGCGCGACAAGAACATCTGCCAGTATTGCGGTGGCGTTTTCGAAAAGCGCGACCTGAACCTCGATCACGTCATCCCGCGTGATCGCGGCGGGGCGACGACTTGGGAAAACATCGTGTGCTCGTGCATCCCGTGCAATACGCGCAAGGGCAACCGGCTCCCGCACGAGGCCGGGATGCGGCTGCTGCGCAAGCCCGCGCGCCCGAAGTGGCGCCCGTTTCTGCACATCACCTTCGATGCGAAGGTTCACGAGAGCTGGCGGCACTTCATCGACTACGCCTACTGGAACGTCGAGCTGGGAGACTAGGCGCCTGTCGGACTTGCGAGGAGAGAGGTGAGGCGAAATGCAAAAAGGGCGAGCCCTCGCGGACTCGCCCTTTATGAACTGCTTTGGAACCGGAGGACTACTTGTCGTCTTCCTTTTTCGCGCGAGGCTTGCGCGGCTTTTTCTCGGCCGGGGCCGCTTCGTCAGCGGGGGCTTCGGCTTTCGGCTTTTTGGCCTTGGGCCTATCCTCGCCGGCATCTTTTTTTGCCGGCGCTTTCTTCGCGGTGGCTTTCGAGGGCTTGGGCTCCTCGATCGCTTGCGGGGTGGCGAGTTGCTCGACGAACTCGATCAGCGCCATCGGTGCGGCGTCGCTCAGGCGCGGCCCGAGCTTGTAGATGCGGGTGTAGCCGCCGGGGCGGGTGGCATTGAGCGGGGCGATCTCGGTGAAGAGCTTGCGCACGACTTTCTCGACGCGCAGCGAGTTGTTGCCGAGCCGGCCGGCGACGATGCGGCGGTCGTGCAGGGTGCCGCGGCGGGCCTTGGTGACGAGCTTCTCGACGTAGGGGCGGAGGGCTTTAGCCTTGGCGACCGTGGTCTTGATGCGGTGATGCTCGATGAGCGAGCAGGCGAGGTTGGCAAGCAGCGCTTGCTTGTGCTCGCTGGTGCGACCGAGTTTGGTGGTGTTTCTACCGTGACGCATGGCCGTGGGTTAGCGGAGGCTGGTGAGTCCGGTTTCGGCGGCATTCGGCTCGACCATGCCGAGTTCGAATTTGGCCCCGAGCGAGAGGCCGAGCTGGGAAAGCTTGTCCTTGATCTCGTTGAGCGATTTTTTGCCGAAGTTGCGATACTTGAGCATCTCGCTCTCGGTCTTCATCGCGAGCTGGCCGACGGTGGTGATGTTCGCGTTGTTGAGGCAGTTGGCCGCGCGGACCGAGAGTTCGATCTCGTTGACGGACATGTTGAGCAGCTTCTTGAGCTTCTGGTTCTCCTGGCTCTGCTGCTGCGGGGTCTCGTCGAAGGCGACGAGGTTCTCGTCGTAGTTGTAGAAGGGCTCGATGTGCTTGCGCAGGATGGAACTGGCCTGGATCAGGGCTTCCTTGGGTTCGATCCGCCCGTCGGTCCAGATTTCGAGGATGAGCTTGTCGTAGTCGGTGCGCTGGCCGACGCGGGTGGCGCCAACTTCATATTTGACGCGGGTGACGGGCGAAAAGATCGAGTCGATCGGGATGACGCCGATGGGCATGTCCGCGAACTTGTTTTCGTCGCCGGTGGCGAATCCGCGCCCGGTGCGCACGGTCAATTCGGCCTCGAACTTGGTCTTCTTGTCGAGCGTGCAGATGTGCTGCTTTTTGTTCACGACGTCAACGCCCTGGATTTCCTGGATGTCGCCGGCGGTGACTTCGCCGTCCTTGTTCACGCTGATGGTGACGGTGCGCTGCTCGCCGTCGGCGCACTTAAACTTCACCTTCTTGAGGTTGAGGATGATGTCGGTGACGTCCTCGACCACATGGGGAAGGGTCTGGAACTCGTGGTTGGCCCCGGTGATGCGCACGGTGGTGATGGCGGCGCCTTCGATGGAGCTGAGCAGGACGCGCCGGAGCGCATTCCCGATGGTGACGCCGTAGCCGCTTTCAAAGGGCTCGGCTGTGAACTGTGCATAGGTGTCGGTTTCGGAAGACTCGTTCTTTACGGGAGTCTTCGGCAGCTCGAACCGGCCAAGTCGAACAGGCATGGTAGTGTGGTGTTTGGTCGTTGCCCGGGTTCCCCTCGACGCATACGGCGCGCGGCCTGATGACCGGCGCCCGAGGACCAACGGGCACGTTTATTACTTTTGCGTTTGAGGCGCGCAATGGAGCGAGGCTCGGAAGGCGTGCAACCGGAAGTTTTCACGAATCTGCGGGTCGAAATATATCGATCGATTGAAAAATGAATTCGATTATGGCATCAAGCGCGCTACTGTCGCCGCCTCCACCCACCGAACGCACCGTATCACGACTACAGCCCGCCCATGATTCCAGGACTGAAAAAGCGCAAAGTCAGCCTCCACGACGTCTTCATGTATGTCGCCCTTGTGCAGAAGCACACGCGACTCATCGGACTGCTGGTGGCTGTCGCCTTTCTCGGCGCGCTGAATTACTACATCTACGCGCGGCCGATCTACTACTCGAAGGCGATGGTGCGGATGGATTACGTGCCGCAGCCCATGGACGTGCAAAACGTGTTCCAGGACGGGCAGGTCAACACCATCCTCGGCGAGCTGAAATCCCCGATGGTCATCGAGCGCACGGCGGCGCGCTTTGGCATTCACGAAAGTGCGCGGAGCATCGAGGCGAAGATCGTGCGGCAGATGCGGATCGGATACGCCGGACGCCGCAGTTTGCAGGTCGAGATCTGGGCAATCTCCAAGGATCTCACGGACAACTGGGCGCGCGTTCTCATCGAGGAACACGAAGCGTTTCGTCGCGAACGCCACCAGCGCGAGAAGGATTCCATCTACAACACCTACACGCAGGCCATCCAGGATGCCGCGGCGAAGATGGGCGATTCGCTCGACCAGAAGATGAATCTTCAGGACAGCAACCAGACGATTCAAGCGCAGATCCAACTCCAGCGTTACCAGGGCGTTCCCGCCGAACTCGTCCGCATGGCCAGGCGCATCGACGACATGGGCCGCGTGAAGATGCAGCTCGAGGATCCGTCGCTGGATATCATCGGCAAGCTCTCACTGATTGCTTCCCTCGACACCGATCGCCAGCTCGCCGCGACCTCCTCGCTCAAGGTGGGCGACCAGGTCGAGATGACCGATCGCGCGGCGGTCGATGGCAACGGGGCGGTGGGGCAGGCTTCGCCGAACGTCATCGTCGTGCCATCGCTGGTGCCGACGCAGCTGGTCTGGCGGGAACTCGACAAGCTCATGCAGGAAGCGCAGCGGGAGATGGCCGAGAAGTCGGCGCTATTTCTGCCGGGCCATCGCGCCATGCGTGCGCTACAGATCAAGATCGACGACCTCAAGCAGAGGGTCGAAGTGGAATACCTCGGGTCGAAACGACGCTTCGATCTCGAATACCAGGAGCTCATCAACCGGCGCAAGGATCTCGAAGGCCAGATCGGCGAATATGCCAAGGCCAACAAGGAGAGCCAGCTTGCCAATTCGCAGAACGCCATCTTCCGCCTCTCGCGCATCAACTGGGAGACGATGATCTCCGAGATGCAGAAGAAACTCGAGGCGCTCGAGTATGCGTGGGATCGCGAGCGGATGGACCTGATTTTCCTCAACGTCCGCGACTCGAGCGATCGGCCGACTTCGCCCGACCTCGTGAAGCTGCTGATCATGGCCGCCAGCCTCGGCGTGGTGCTCGGCTTGGGAGTTCCCTTCCTCATCGAGTATCTCGATCACACCATCCACAGCCTCGATGAAGTCGAGAACGCCTGCCAGCTTCGCGGGCTCGGCATTGTGCCCAAGCACGAGTCCAACCGTCCCCTTTCGCTGCTCGCGACCGGGGAATCTTCAGGCAACGACCTCGTCGAAAACTTCCGCGTCATCCGCACGAACCTGCTTTCGATCGGTTCGGTCAGCAAACAGCCGCAGGTCATCATGGTCACCAGCGCGATGCCAAAGGAAGGCAAGACCGTCGTGGCGACAAACCTCGCCATTTCATTCGCGCGCAATGGCGGTCGGACGCTGCTCTTCGATGCCGACTTGCGCCGCGGCCGCATGCACCGGCTCTTCGGCTATCGCAAGAGCCCCGGCCTCTCGAATGTGTTGCTCGACGAAGTCTCGCTCGCCGACGGCTGCCGGCCGACCAGTTACGAAAACCTCTTCGTCCTCTCCGCGGGCAAGCACCTCGATACTGGCACCGAGCTGCTGGCCTCGCAGAAATTCACCGACATCCTGACCACCCTGCGCGGGCAGTTCGACCACATCATCGTCGATACGCCTCCGGTGCTCGGCCTCTCGGAGACCTCGATCCTGCACAAGCTCACCGACGGCGTGCTTTTCGTCATCTGGAGTGGCAACACGCCGATGGGCAGCGTGAAGGCCGCCGTGGACATGCTGCAAAAACACGGAGCAAGCTTCTACGGCTTCGTGCTAAACCGGCTCGACCTGGATGCGACGCAGAACTACTACCAGTATTACTACTACTCGCACGACTACTACTACAACTACCGGCCCGCGACTCTCGAGCAGGCTTGAGTTGACGAGCGATGTCTTGGCGGACCAGCCCGCCACTGGTGATTCTGAAAGTGTGGGAGTGTCGGTTGTGATCCCTGCTTACAACTACGCGAACTACCTGCCGGAGGCGGTTGACTCCGTCCTCGCCCAGACTCATCGCGACTTCGAGTTGCTCGTTGTCGATGACGGCTCGACCGACAACACGCGGGACGTCGTCACCGGCTTCATCGATCCTCGCGTGCGCTACGTGTGGCAGGTCAACCAAGGCCTCTCCGCCGCTCGCAATACCGGCATCCGCGAGGCGCGATTCGATTTCGTGGCCTTCCTCGACGCCGACGACCTTTGGAGTCCGGAACACCTCACCGACGCGATTGCAGAGTTCGCCAGGCGTGGTCCCGAGTTTGCGCTCGTCGCCTGCTCGAGCACCCGGATCGACCAGGCTGGAGTGGAACTGCCGACCCGCTATCCGGCGTGGCGCGGAGCCCGGGAGATCGATGTCTCGGAGATTGTGACGCGCACCCGCTTCATGCCCTCGAGCGCGATCGTCCGGCGCGCGGCCTTTGCGGCATGCGGCGACTTCGACACGACGCTACGCAGCTCCGAGGACCGCGAGATGTGGATCCGGATCGGCGCGAAATTCCGCATCGCATGCCTGAGCCAGCCGGGCGTGCGCGTGCGCAAGCACGCGTCGAACATGAGCAAGCACGCCGACCGGATGCGCCAATCGATGCAGACCGTCATCGAGCGCGCCTGGACCGGCCGAATCGTGGCGCGGGAGCGCGTGGCGTTCTGGCGGCAGGTGTGGACGATGTTTCACTTTCAAGTCGCGTGGATGCTGCACGACGAAGGGCGCCACCGCGAGGCGGTGATCACCGTGCTCAAATCGTTGCTGTCCTGGCCCCTGCCGCTGCGCGCCTCCGAACTGAGCGAACCGCCATTCTTCCGCATCCGTGCGCTGCGGACATTTCTGGTTTCGCTGTTGCGTCGGTGAGGATTCTGCACGTGGTCGATTCGCTGGAGCCGGGCGGGATGGAGAATGGCGTGGTGAACTTGATTCGTGGTTTGAGCCCGGAGTTTGAAGGCCACGTCGCCTGCCTCACGCGGCGTGGCGCGTTTGCCGACCGGCTTTCGACGCCTGAGCGGGTCGTCGCGCTCGGCAAATCGCGCGGCTTCTCGCCGCTGGTGGCGTGGCGGCTCGCGATGCAAATCCGCCGGGTGCGTCCCGCGCTCCTGCACACCCACAATGCCGGGCCGTTGATCTACGCGAGCCTGGCGACAGCGTGGGGCCGGCTATGCCCGATCCTCCACGGCGAGCACAGCCAGCTCACCGACGACGAAAAGAGTCCGCGCCGTCTCGCGCAGCGGCGCAGGTTCTACCGCGCGGCGCGGGCGGTCCACTGCGTCGCGCCCGCGATTCGCGATGAGTTGCTCGCCCTCGGTTGCGCGCATCCGGACACGCGGGTGGTTCCGAATGGAGTGGACACGGCGCGCTTCTCCCCCGGCGATCGCGATGCCGCGCGCCGTGAGTTTCAGCTCCCGCTCGGCGCCAGAGTGCTCGGCATCGTAGGTCGGTTCGGTCCGCACAAGGGCCACCGCGCGCTGATCGACGCGCTCGCCATCGCGGCCGGCGCGCGGCCTTCGCTGCACCTGCTCATCGTCGGCGCAGGGGGACCGCTCGAGGCGGATGTCCGCGAATGCGCGGCGAACTCGCCGATGGCGGACCGCATCCGCTTCACCGGATTTCTCCCGGAGCCGGCGTCCGCGTATCGCGCGCTGGACCTGCTCGTGATCCCCTCCACAAATGAAGGCATGGCCAATGCCGCGCTCGAGGCGATGGCGTGCGCCATTCCGGTCCTGGCCAATACCGGGTGCGGCCACGAGGCGGTGATCGACTCCGGTCGCGATGGCTTGCTCGCGGAGCTGCGCAGCGTGGCGGAGCTCACCGCGGCAGTCGAGAGCCTGATTGCCGAACCGGCGCTCCTGTGCGAATTGGGGGAACGCGCGCGCGACAAAGTCTGCGCATCGTTTTCCATCCGCACCATGATGGAGGCCTACGCTGCCCTTTATCGCGCGCTAGTCCCGCCCGCGTAAGCCCTGCCGTGAACTCTTCGACCCCAACTCCTCAGCCCGCATGGATTACGCCGCGCTGATCATCTTTCTGGTGATGCACTACGTGCGTCCCCAGGAGTGGTCGAGTTTCTTCACCCAGTTGCGGCCGATTCAGCTGCTCGCGGTGCTCGCGCTTTACGCGTTGTATCAGCGCAGGGAATCGGTGCGCCTGCGCGACCTGTGGTGCACGCCGCAGGACTACATGGTCACGGCGTATTTCGCGTGGACGGTCTTCGCCTCGCCGACTCCGAGCACGACGTTCCGGAGCATCTTGCCGCTCATCTTTTTCTACTTTGTCGGCGTCCTGACGCTGACGTCGCTGCCGCGGCTCAAAAAGTTCCTCGGCTGGTGGGCCGTGTCGATCGTGTTCATCTCGGCGCTGGCGATCGCGAGCACGCTCGGCTTCGACCCGCTCGACAGCGCAAGTATCACGCAGTGGCGGATGAAGGGACGCCTGGTCCTGAACCTCTCGATCTTCAACAATCCCAACGCGCTCGCACACGCGATCGTGCCGGTGATCCCGATGCTCTATTACCTGCTCTTCTGGAAGCGGACCTTCTCAAAGCCGTTGATCCTGGTGATCATCATTCCGATCACGTGTATTTTGATGACGCTCTCGAAGGGCGCGTTCCTGGCCGGAGCGGTGACCATTTTTGCGACGCTGACTTTTGGTCGTCCGAAGAAAGTGCAGATCGCGATGGCGGTGCTCGCTTTCGCGTTTGGCGGCACGCTGATCTACGCCATGCCGCGCATGAGCGAGCTCAAATCGAGCAAGTCGGACGCAGCCATCCAAGGCCGGGTCGCTGCCTTCCAGTTCGGTCTTCACCAGATGCAGCACCTTACGTTTGGCCACGGCCTCGGAAATTTCCAGGAGCAGTTCTTCCGATATGGCCCGGTCGAGAAGGTCAAAAAGATGCGCACCGTGCATGGGCGGCATCAGTTCTACTACATCATCTCCCATTACTACAAAGCGCCGCACAGCGCCTACAACCAGAACGGTGCGGATCTCGGCTTCACCGGCTTTTTCCTGTTTATCGGCGTCATGTATTGCTCCCTGCGGACGCTGGCTCAGGCGAAGACCATCAATAACGATGAGGAGCTTTTACGGCGCACACTTTTTGCCATCGTCGTCTCCTACGCAGTCTCGGCCTGGATGGTGGATTTCTGCTACCGACCGACTTTCTTTTTGTTCACCGCGGCGACGAGCGCCTTTCACCGCCACCTGCGCGGTTTGCTCGCGCTCAAGCGCAAGTCCACGGAGGACGAGGAGGCTCAGGCTATCGAGACGAACTCTGTCTGGCTTCGCCCGGAAGACCTCCCGCGATCCGCAGACGATAGTTCCGCAAGTGTCGCGGTCGAAACGCTGCCGACAGTCGAGGTGCGGACTCCTCAAGTGGTCGAGCCTTCCAGTGCTCCGCAGGAGGAACTGCATGGATCGATCAACTGGCAGCGCATCGGCTGGGTGGACCTGATGCTGACCTATCTGCTGACCAAGGGCGCCGTCCGCTTGTGGGTTTACGCGATCGAGAACATGTAACCAGCGGCTCGCTGAGCCGCGCGGCAGGTCATTCCTGAATCTTGATCGGCAAGCCGCGCGCCATCGCGTCGTGCTCCGCATCGCTGCACGCGGAGTTGAGCGGGACGTTTGTCGTCTTGTCCGTCGTGCCGGCGAGATCCTCGCGCAGGAGATAAGCTTCGAGTTCTTCTCCGCTGATGTCGGCGAGCATGCGTCCGTTGACTTCCACGCACGGCGACAGCGGCTGCCCGCTCTTCTGTTCCATCTCCCAGCGAAACGCCGGGTTCTTGATGATGTCTTTCTCTTCGTAGGCGAGATCATGCTTCGCGAGCACGGCACGGATGCCGCCGCTCCATCCGCATTGAGTCTTCAGCCAGGCGGTGATGGTTGGTTTGTTCATAGGTGTGTCAGTTTGATTCTTCCTCTTACTCTACTCCGCGCCGCATCGCTGCGGCGCGGAGAGTAAGAGTATGAGCAGGAGTAAGACTAAGAGGTTTTACTTCTTCTTCACGCTGTCGCCGGGGCGATATTCCTCCGCCGCTGCGGCGAAGGCTTGCTCGAGGCCGACCAGTTCGGTGCCGGGCTTGATCGCGCTGTCGAATGCAGCGGCTTCCTTCGCGATTTCTTCGTCGCTGTAGTTGGCAGCCTTGATCGACAGGCCGATCCGACGCTCGGTCTTGTCCACCTTGATGACGCGCGCGTTGATCTCGTCGGCGACTTTCAGGTGGTCCTTGATCTTCTCCACGCGCTCCTCGCTGATCTGCGAGATATGCACGAGGCCGTCGATGTCGCCATCGAGTTCCACGAAGGCGCCGAACGTCGCGATCTTCGAGACCTTGCCTTTGACGAGGTCGCCGATCTTGTAACGCGTGTCGATCGACTTCCACGGATCCTCGTCGAGCTGCTTCATGCCGAGGCTGATCCGCTGGTTCTGCTTGTCGATGTCGATGACCACCGCATCCACCACGTCGCCCTTCTTCACGCTCTCGCTCGGGTGGTTGATCTTGCGGGTCCAGCTCATGTCCGAGACATGCACCATGCCGTCGATGCCGTCCTCGAGCTGCACGAATGCACCGTAGGCGGTGAGGTTGCGCACTTCGCCGCGAATCTGCGTGCCGATCTGGTATTTGATCTCGATCTGGTCCCACGGATTCGTCTCGAGCTGGCGCACGCCGAGGCTGATTTTCTGCTCCTCCTTGTTCACGCCGAGCACCACGGCCTCGACTTCCTGGCCCTGCTCGAGCACGTCGCTCGGACGCGCGATCCGCTTGGTCCACGAGAGTTCGGAGACATGGATGAGCCCCTCGACGCCCGCCTCGATCTCCACGAACGCACCGTAAGGCATGAGGTTGGTGACCTTGCCGCGCACCTTCGTGCCCGACGGGAACCGCTCCTCGATTTTGTCCCACGGATTGTGCTGGGTCTGCTTCAGGCCGAGCGACACGCGCTCCTTCTCCTTGTTCAAGTCGATCACGACCAACTGGAGTTCGTCGCCCAGCTTGAGCGCCTCGCTCGGATGCCCGAGCCGGCCCCACGTGATGTCCGTGATGTGCAGCAGGCCGTCCAGGCCATTGAGGTCCACGAACGCACCGAAATCGGTGATGCTCTTGACCACGCCCGTGACGCGGTCGCCGACCTTCGTCGCATCGAAGAACTGCGAGCGCTTCTCCGCACGCTCCTGCTCGATGAGCTCGCGCCGCGAGAGCACCACGTTCTTCCGGTCGTCGTTGATCTTGACGATCTTGAACTCGTAAGTGTTCCCCACGAACTGCTGGAGATCCTTCGGCGGCACGATGTCGATCTGTGAGCCGGGCAGGAACGCCTCGACGCCGATGTTCACCGTCAGCCCGCCCTTCACCGCGGCCTTCACCTTGCCCTTAATGATGCCGCCCTCGTGATAGACCTTGATGATCTTCTCCCAGTTCTGGCGGTAAGCGGCGCGTTCCTTCGAGAGGATCACCATGCCTTCCTCGTTCTCGAGGCGGCACAGCAACACTTCGATCTCGTCGCCCATCTGCGGCTCCTCGCCCTCGTCAAATTCGCTGAGGGAAATGATCCCCTCGCTCTTGTATCCGATATCTACGAGCACCTCGCGCGGGCGCACTTCGAGAATGCGGCCTTTGACGATGCTCCCTTCACGAAACTCGCGAATCCCGTTCGCGAGAAGTTCTGCCATTGAGGTCATATGATGTTCTTAAGACTACCCACGGTTCCGGTTTTCCCTCTCCTTCCCGGGCGTGGCCAACAGCGGCTCGCCAAAGTGTGCGGGAGAAAAGGGCCGGCAAAGTAGGAGCGAATTCGCCCCCGGCAAGCGGGATTTTCTCCGGGCAACCTCGAGCGTCGCCTACGAGCGCTTCGTCCCCCAGCGCCGGTAGAGGAACGCTTCCCACGGCGCGAAGAGCACTTTGTCGGCGAGCAGGCCGATCGTGACGATCACCAGCATCACGCCGAGCACCTGGTCCATCGCGTTCAATTCGCGCCCGTAGTGCAGCAGGTGGCCGAGGCCGAAGCCGGTGAGGATCGTGACGTAGATTTCCGCGGCCATCAGCGAGCGCCACGCGAAGGCCCAGCCTTGCTTGATGCCGCTGACGATGAAGGGCAGCGCCGCGGGCAGGATCACCATGATCCACGTGTGCCACCCTTTCGATCCCATCGTGCGTGCGGCACGCGCATAGATCGGTGGCACGGCGCGCACGCCGTTGTCGGTGGAAATGACGACCGACCAGACCGTGCCCATCACCACGACGAAGAGCATCGCGGATTCAGTCTGCCCGAACCACAGCAGCGCCAGCGGCACCCAGCACACGCTCGGCAGCGTCTGCAAGCCGAGGCCGATCACACCGATCGTATCGTGCGCCCATTGGAAACGCGCGGTGATGAGTCCGAGCGGGATCCCCGCGACGACGCCGACGATGTAGCCGACGAGCAGCCGCTTCATCGTGACCCACAGCGCCTCGAAGATGGTGCGATCCTCGACCGCACTGAGGAGATACTTCCACACGTCGAGCGGATCGGGCAGCAGCACGGAAGACCACACTTTGCGCAGCACGAGCACGTGCCAGAGCGCGAGCAGCAGCGCGAAGAAGACGAGGGCGGTGATGAAGCGTTTCATCTACTCGGAGCTGGCCTGCTCGGCGGCATGTTGCTTGATCGCGCGGGTGATCTCGGTCGCGCGCGCGGCGAGCAGCCCGCTGTTGATGTCGCGCGGTCGCGGAAGGTCGATGGGGAATTGCTCGCGCACCCGTCCGGGATTTGGCGAGAAGAGCACCACGCGGTCGCCGAGGCAGACGGCTTCACGCACGTTGTGCGTGACGAAGACGATCGTCTTCTTTCGCGCGGCCCAGATATCCTGAAGATCGCCATAGAGCTGCTCGCGCGTCATGGCGTCGAGCGCTCCGAACGGTTCGTCCATCAGCAGCACGCGCGGGTTCGGCGCGAGCGCGCGGGCGAGGGCGACGCGCTGCCTCATGCCGCCGGAGAGTTCGTGGATATTCGCACGCTCGTAGCGTTCGAGGCCGACGAGCTTGATGTAGTAGCGCGCGACTTCGAGGCGCTCGGAGTCGCGCAGGCCGGGCTTGAGCTTGAGCCCGAAGAGGACATTGCCGAGCACGTTGAGCCACGGGAAGAGCGCGCTCTCCTGGAACATCATCATGCGGTCACGCCCCGAATCGATGACCGGTTTGCCGTCGGTGAGGACGTTGCCTTCGTCCGGCTTTTCAAGGCCGGCGATGATGTTGAGCAGCGTCGATTTCCCGCAGCCGCTCGGGCCAACGAGGCAGACGAATTCGCCCTCATCGATCGAGAGGCTCACGTCGTCGAGCGCGTGCGTCTTCACCACGCCCTCGCGAAACCACTTCGAGACGTGGTCGATCGCCAGCTTCGAGGGCTGGCCTTCTCCGTTGTGTTCGCCGGCGATGTTGGTCACGGGTTTTTGCAGGGCGGCGACGGTGCGGGGTCGGCTGCTCACGGTCAACCTCGCGCTCACTTCGGCTGTTCGATCAGCCGGTCGAGCGGCGGAGTCCCGCGCAGGAAGCCGACGCTTTGCGCCTCGACGACCAGCGCGTCGAACTGCGCGCGCGATACGTCGCCGGTGAACTTCAGGCGCGACCACGCCTTCTCCGCGACCTCCGCGGGAAAGTCGCGCTTGGTCTGCGCCTTGATCTCCGCGCGCACCAACTCGCGCGCCTCGGCGGGATGCTCGTTGATCCACTTCGTCAAATCGAGATGCGCGGCGAGGAGCTTCTTCGCCAGCTCCGGTTTCTCGCGCAGGAACTTCACGCTCGATGCGAGCACCGTCGTGAGCGCGTCGGGTTGCTCGAGATAGACCTTCCCCTCCGCCTCGCGCTCCAGCCGCGTGACCCACGGCTCGACCGTCCACACCGCATCGATCTGGTTTTGCTGGAAGAGCGAGAGCTGATCGGGGTTCGCCGTCGGCACGACGAGCACATCGCCGCCGAGCTGCGTGATCTTGAAGCCCTGCTTGGTCAGCCACGCGCGCGCGGCGACGTCCTGCGTGTTGCCGAGCTGAGGGGTGGCGAGCTTGCGGCCTTTGAAGTCGGCCGGCTTCGCGATGCGCCCGTCGCCCTGCACCACGAGCGCTGCGCCTCCGAGCGCCGAGCCGGCGAGCACGCGCACTTCGTCGCCCTTCGACTTCGAGTAGGCATTGAGCACCGGGTTCGGGCCGACGTAGGTCACGTCGATCGAGTTCGCGAAGATCGCCTCCATCGCCGACGGCCCCGCGTTATACACGAACCACTGCGTCTCGACGCCCGGGATGCGTTCCTCGAACCAGCCTTTGCCCTGCCGCTTGAGCTGCGCGGCCACGAGCGCCTGCGCGTGCGTGATGTTTGGAAAGTGGCCGATGCGGATGATGGCTTTGCCTTGCTGCGGCTGCGCGGACTGGGAGTCCGGGCGCTGATCGCAAGACGCAAAGACAAATGCGATGAGCGCGGTGAGGATGGCGAGGATGCGTTTCATAGATTGGCTGCGAAGGAAATGAGGCGGCGATACTCGCGGATGATCTCGCGCGTCGCGAGCACGAGGGCCGCGCGCTGGAGCGCGATCGGGGCGAGTTGCGGAGATTCGAGGATCACCTCAAACGGCGCCGACTGCGTCCCCGGAGGCGCGCTGAGAATGCCGTCGTAGCACGAATGGATGACGCCGTGCACGGCGTGAAAGCCATCGATCTGCGCGCCCGTGTTGATCGGCAGCGCCGCCTCGGCCACGGCGAGCGCCGGCTTGAGCAGATGCTCGGTCAGCGTCGCGCCGCGCACGAAGCCGTAGAGCCCTTCGCTCGTGTCGTCGCTGTGCAGCGAGATGAGGCCATCGAAGCGCTGGCGCCGAATTTCCTCCTCGATGATCCGCACTTCCGGCTGCTCCGAGTCGCGCCAGAACTCGCGGTTCAAGTCGCACCCCGAGCGCGCGTGGCGCGTGCGATCCTCGAAGCCGGTCGGATTCACCAGCGGATAAAAGTGCAGATGATACGCGCGGCCGATGAACGGCTCGGACTCGAAAATGCGCAGCAGGTCGAAGCACGCGAGGATGCCCGCGACTTCATCGCCATGCACCCCGGCGAAGATGCCGATCTTCAGCGCCGGTTCGTCGGAGCGGTCGCCGCGGAAGACGACACGCGGAAGCCAGTAGTGTTCGCCATCCTCGTCGAAGCTGCCGAGGCAATCGGCGAAGAGGTGCTGCGGATTCGCGCCCACGCTGGTGAGCAGCGTCTCGATCGAGCGGCGATGGGATGGGCGGGCGTTGTCCACGAGGATCATCAGTCGTGTGCCGGCTAAAACTTCACCGTCGCCTGCACGTAGCCGAAGTCCGCGTCATCGCGCGTGCCCGTGTCGCCGAGGTAGTCGCCGGCGAAGAAGTGGCTGTAACCCGCATCGACTTGGAGCCACTTGGCGGGAAACCATTTCACCACGAAGTCGAGCTCGTGGCCGGCGAAGCGGTCCGCGCCGATGCGCCGCACATCGCGCCCGTCCGGCGTGGTCGTGCGCACCGTGGAGACGCCGTTCGAGCGGAACCAGTAGTCGTTCGTGTCCGCCAGCCAGAGCGCGTGATAGTTCAGCTCCGCTTGAACGTCTTTGATGACGTCCACTTTCAACTGCACGCGAAAGTCGTGCAGGTTGCGCCACGCGAACTCGTCCATGTAGCCATACTTCTCGTGGTTGGAGGCGAGCAGGTTTTGGAAGGACTCGCTCCTGCCGTCCGCCGGGTCGCGATCGCCACTCGCGTAGTCGTATTCAAGCCCGATGCGCGGATGCCAAGTGAGCTTCTCGAACGTGTAGCCGCCGGAGACG
Organism: Chthoniobacteraceae bacterium; assembly: GCA_040081625.1. Taxonomy (GTDB): domain Bacteria; phylum Verrucomicrobiota; class Verrucomicrobiia; order Chthoniobacterales; family Chthoniobacteraceae; genus VFJQ01. The sequence goes on along the minus strand of JBEBGD010000019.1, from coordinate 17,335 downwards.
TGCGCGGCGAAGGCGTGGTGATCGAGTGCCGGCGTGCTGCGGTCGGGCGTCCACACATCGCCCCACTGGAACGCTGCTTCGACCGTGTAATCCCAGCCGTGCAGTCCGCCTTTCTGCGATTGCCAGCGCGTGCCGACCGTGGCGATGCGTTGCGCCGGCCCGTTCCACGTGCCGCGCGGATCGAGCTTGTTCGTCGGATCGAGATCAGGCTGCGCGTCGCCCTTGTCGCGATAGAAGAAATACAGCTCGGTCGTCTGGAAACCGAGCGCCTCGGTGCCGCCGTAGAGGCCGAACAAGTTGTCCGCAGCGTCCCTGTCGTTGAAGACCTCTTCCTTCATCTGCACCGGACGCGACGCGAACGCATCGAGCCAGAACGCCTTGGTCTGGAAGCGCAGTTTCACCGCATCGAAGGTGCGGCCGAAATTGTTCCACCGCGGATCGCCGATGAGCCGGCCGTCGCCGTAGAAAAACGACTGGCGCCCGACCGTGAGGCCGAGCGGAAATGCTTCGTAGTTCGCCAGCTCGACGTAGCCCTGCCGCAAATCCGAATCCCCGCCCTCGGTCCCGCGCACTCCCGGCACATTCGGCCGGTCGGAGTCCCACTCGCGGACATCCTGAAACTGCGCGTAGAGCTTTAGCCAGCGCGCCGGCCTCACCGCGAGCCCGAAACGAAAACGGTTCAGCAGCCACGTGTCGTCGTTGTCGTCGTTGATGCTGTCGTTGAAATCGCGGGTGTTGTTCCGCGCCTCGAAGCGCACTCGCTCCTCGACATCGAGCACGAGCGCCCCGTCGAGAAAGCTCAACGGATTCGCTTTCGGCTCCGGCTTCGCCGGGACGAGGGTTCCGTGGTCGCCTGCGATTGCGGCGCTCGCGAGGACGAGCAGTGTGGTTGCAGAGAGCAGCTTCATGGGCGTGCGATTTTGCGCCGGGCAGGCGCGGGCTTCTCGAGAAAGGCGAAGAGCGGGGCGATGTGATTACGCTTCATCTTGCGCATCGTCACCTCGACCACGTCGGCCAGCGTGTAGTTGTCGAGGATTCGCGCAATCGCGTTGCGGACATCGAGCATGAGCATCCGCAGCCCGCAGTGCTCCTCATCCGGGCAACTGCACCGCTCGTAAGCGGTCTGGCTAGCGCAACTGATCGGCGCCAGCGGCCCATCGATCATCCGCACCACGTCGCCGATGCGAATCTTCGCCGTCGGCTTCGCGAGAAAGTATCCGCCGCCCTTTCCGCGCCGCGCGTCGATCAGCTTCGCCTCGCGGAGCTGGATGAAAATCTGCTCGAGAAACTTGCCCGGCAGCCGCTCCTTCTCCGCCAGCTCCGAGAGCTGCACGAGCGGACGTCCCTGCGCCTCGGCGAGGCCGAGGTCGATGAGAGCGCGGAGGGCGTATTCGCCACGTTTGGAAAGTCGCATGGGTTAAAGGCGACGCACCCGGTAGGGATTACAACCCTACCCGTCAAGTAGGAGTTCCGGCGTCTGGGTGGACCGCTTCGATTCATTGAACCACAGAGACACAAAGAACACAGGGAAGGCGGGAGTTCGGTGCGTTGGAAGTCACTGGTGTTTCTTCTCCGTGCCCTCCGTGTCCCTGTGGTTCCCACTGCATCGCTCCGGCTTAGATCGAGGGCGCGCGCGGGTTGTCTGCTCCACCCACCTCCATGAATCTCATCGCGCGCTGCCTTTCCGCCCTCGTCCTGTTCGCCGGCTTATCGCTCGCGGAAGAACCCGCTTACATCGTCGGCGTCGCGGAGATCGACATCACGCCGGACTACCCGGTCCGCCTCAGCGGCTACGGCAACCGGCGCGAGGAATTCGAGGAAGTCGCGCAGCGCATCTGGGCAAAGGCCCTCGCGATCGGCGGCGACGCCGCCGGCCCCGCCGTGCTCGTGACCGTGGACAACTGCGGCACGCCGGCGTCGATGCGCGAGGAACTGCTCACGCGCCTCGCTCGCAGGACGAAGCTTGCGCCGGAGCGGTTCGCGATCTGTTTCTCGCACACACATTGCGCGCCGTGCCTGACCGGCTCGCTCCCGAACATCTTCAGCTCCGACATCCCGCCCGAGCACCAGCAGCGCATCGACCGCTACTCGCGCGAACTCACCGACAAGATCGAGCAAGTCGTCCTCGCCGCACTCGCCGATCGCAAGCCCGCGCGCCTCGCGTGGGCGCAGGGCACCGTGAACTTCGCCCGCAACCGCCGCGTCGCCTGGGGCGGCCCGGTCGATTGGGCGCTCCCGGCACTCTTCGTCACCGCGCCCGATGGAAAACTGCGCGCCGTCTTCGCGAACTACGCCTGCCACGCGACGACGCTCCAATACAACAAGATCAGCGGCGACTGGCCCGGCTACGCGATGGAGGCGATCGAGCGCGATCATCCCGGCGGCTGCGGCGCGGACCAGAACCCGCACCCGCGCGGCACCGTCGAGCTCGCGCGGCAGCACGGCGAGGCGTTCGGCGCGGAAGTGACGCGCCTGCTCGCGAGCACGACGCCGGTCCGCGGCGCGCTCGTCTGTCGCGAGAAGTCGATCGACCTGCCCTTCGACGCGCTGCCGACTCGCGACGAGTGGCTCGCGCTCGCGCAGTCGAAGAGCGCCAACATCGCCTACCACGCGCGGCGCAATCTCGCCCGGCTCGATCGCGGCGAGAAGCTCCCGACGAGCGTCCCGTATCTCGTCCAGACGTGGAGCTTCGGGCGCGACATCGCGATGGTCTTCCTGCCCGGCGAAGTCGTCGTCGATTTTGCGCTTCGCCTGAAGGCCGAGTGCGACGCGTCCCGGCTTTGGGTGAATGCCTACGCAAACGACGCGACCTGCTACATCCCGTCGCGCCGCGTGCTCGCCGAGGGCGGCTACGAGGGCGCGGGTGCGATGGTCTATTACGATCGGCCGACGAAGTTCGCCCCCGGCATCGAGGACCGCGTCATCGGCGCGGTTCACGAGCTTCTGCCGAAAGGCTTCGCCGCAAAGACAGGCGGCGCCTTGTCCCCCGCGGACTCATGGGCGGCGATCAAGCCGAAGGACGGCCTCGTCGTGAGCCTCGTCGTCGCGGAGCCGATGGTCGTCAGTCCCGTCGCGATCGACTGGAGTGCGGATGGAAGGCTGTGGGTCGCCGAGATGCGCGACTACCCGAGCGGCCCGGATGGGAAGTTCACGCCCGGCGGCGCGATCAAGGTGCTCGAAGACACCGATGCCGATGGCCGCTACGACAAGGCGACCGAGTTTCTCGCCGGCCTTCCTTTTCCCACCGGCGTCACCGCGTGGGGCAGGGGCGTGCTCATCTGCGCGGCGCCCGACATCATCCTCGCCGAGGACACCAACGGCGACGGTCGCGCGGACAGCGTGAAGAAGTTGTTCAGCGGCTTCCTCACCGACAACTACCAGGCCCGCGTCAACAGCCTCTCGCTCGGGCTCGACAACTGGATCCATGGCGCCAACGGCCTGCTCGGCGGTTCGATCACCAGCTTCGCCGGCGGCCCGCCGGTCGATATTCGCGGGCGCGACTTCCGCATGAATCCCGCGACCGGCGCGTTCGAGCCGGCGTCCGGCGTGTCGCAGCAGGGCCGCGCGCGCGATGACTGGGGCAACTGGTTCGGGTGCAGCAATGGCCGCCTCGCCTTTCACTTCCCGCTGCGCGAGCACTACGGGCGCCGCAACCCGCACGTGCCCGCGCCGCCGTCGCAAGCGCAGATCCCCGCCGCCGCCGACCCGAACGTGCTCCACCCGATCAGCATTCCGCCCGAGCGCTTCAACAACCCCGAGTCGCTCAACCACACCACCTCCGCATGCGGCCTCGGCATCTACCGCGACGACCTCATCCCCGGACTCGCCGGCGACATCTTCACGTGCGAGCCGGTTCACAATCTCGTCCATCGCCTCAAGCTCACGCCTCGCAGCGCGACCTTCGACGCGCGTCGCGCGCCCGACGAGCAGACGAGCGAATTCCTCGCCTCGACGGACAACTGGTTCCGCCCCGTGCAAGTCCGCACCGGTCCCGACGGCGCGCTGTGGGTCGTGGATATGTATCGCGCCGTGATCGAGCACCCGCGCTGGATTCCCGGCGACAAGCTCGCGACGCTCGACGTGCGCGCCGGCGCGCGGATGGGCCGCATCTACCGCATCCATCCGGCGAATGCGAAGCTGCGCCCGATCCGCGACCTCACCAAGCTTGCGACGCCCGAACTCGTCGCCGCGCTCGACACGCCGAACGGCACGACGCGCGATCTCGCGCACGCGGAGTTGCTTCGCCGTCCGGATGCGGCAGCCGAACTGAGTGGAAGCGGCGCCCTCGCCGCTTCGGCTGACGCGAAGCGACGGGGCGTCGCTTCCACCCTTCCCGCCGTCCGCGTGCAGGCGCTCTGCGTGCTCGATGGCCTGCGCGCGATCACGCCCGAGCTTCTCGCCGCCGCGCTCGCCGACACGCACCCCGCCGTGCGCCGCCACGCGATCCGGCTCAGCGAACCGAATCTCGCGCCATGCCTCCCGCTCGTGGACGACCCCGACTTCACCGTCCGCCATCAACTCGCGCTCAGCCTCGGCGAGTGGGACGACCCGCGCGCTGCCGCCGCGCTCGCCGCCATCGCGAAGAGCGCGCCGGACGATGAATGGATGCGCGCCGCCGTGCTCAGCTCCGCCGCTCGCCAATCGATCGCCATCCTCACCGCGCTCGGCCCCGGCCCGGACGAACTCATCGGCGGCCTCGTCGCCACCGCGGCCGCGAAAGCAGAAGACATCGGGACGCTGATTCGCTTCATCGCCCCGGCGCCGGGCGCCGGGATCGAGCCGTGGCAGATCGTCGGCCTCGCGCGGCTGCAAGACACGTTCGACCGGCGAAAGGGCGACTCCGCCGCGGTCGGGCCGCTCGCGAGTGTCTATGAAGCCGCGCATCGATTTGCCAACGATGCGAAGACAGACCCGGCGACGCGACTCGCCGCGATCCGGCTTTACGGCCGCGGGCTCAACGATCAGCAGCGGGATCTCCCGCTGCTCGCGAGCTTCATCGCGCCGACCGCCGATGCCGCCGTGCAGAAGGCTGCGCTCGACACCCTCTCCCGCAGCCGCAGCCCGCTCGCGCCGGGCATCATGCTCGCCGCGTGGCCGCAGCATGGCCCGGCGATGCGCGTCGCCATCATCAACGCGCTGCTCAGCCGCGACGAGGGCGCCATCGCGCTGCTCGATGCGATCGGGAAAGCCACGGTCGTGCCCGCCGACGTGCCGACCGCTAGCCGCGAACGCCTCGCGAAGCACGCGAACAAAGCGATCCGGGAACGCGCCGCGAAGCTGCTGCCATCGGCCCGCCCGGGCGACCGCGCCGCCGTCGTCGCGAAGTATCAACCCGTCGCGAACCTCACCGGCGACGCCGCAAAAGGCGCGACCGTTTTCAAAAACATCTGCGCCACCTGCCACGCCTACCTCGGCCAGGGCAGCGAGATCGGGCCGAACATCGGAACCTATCGCACCAAAAGCGTGCAGGATTTCCTCGTCGCCATCCTCGACCCGAACGCCGTCGTCGAGCCGCGCTACTCGACCTACACCGCCGAGTTGAAGGACGGTCGCGCGCTCGTCGGCGTCATCAGCAGCGAGTCCGCGACCACGCTCGTGCTCAGCCAGCCCGGCGGCGTGCGTGAGACGATCCTGCGCTCGGACATCGCCGCGCTGCGCGCCTCGCCGCTCTCGCTCATGCCCGAGGGCCTCGACCACGCCATCCCTCCGCAGGACATGGCGGACCTGATCGCCTACCTCAAAGGCGGCGGCTGAGCCGCACAGCGTCCGTCTTCTCCGGCCAAGAGGCCCGCTTCGCCTGTAGGGTTGAACACGCCCGGTTGGCGCGGCAGGGTGGCGGAATGAAACGCTCGTTGATTGCCTGCCTGATTGCTCTCACCGGAATCGCATGGTCCGCGGAATCCGCTGCCGGATGGGAGTCGCTCTTCGACGGGAAGTCGCTGGCGGGATGGAAGGCGAACGAAAGTCCCGAGACCTTCCGCGTGGAGAACGGCGAACTCGTGGTGAAGGGCACGCGGGCACATTTGTTTTATGTGGGGCCGGTGCAGAATCATTCGTTCAAGAACTTCGAGTTCGAGGCGGAAGTGCTCACGCGGCCGAAGGCGAATTCGGGGGTGTATTTTCACACCGAGCTTCAGGACAGCGGCTGGCCGTCGAAGGGCTACGAGGTGCAGGTGAACAACACGCACCGCGACCCGAAGAAGACGGCGGGGCTGTATGGGATAAAGGATAACTTCGAGGCGCCGGCGAAGGATGACGAATGGTTCACGCTGTCGATCAAGGTCGAGGGCAAGCGCGTGATCACGAAAGTGAACGGGCGCCTGATCGTCGATTTCACCGAGGGCGATCAGCCGCCGCGGCCGGGGCGGACGATTGGAAGCGGGACGTTTGCATTGCAAGGTCACGACCCCGAGAGCGAGGTGCGCTTCCGGAAGACTCGGGTGCGTCCGCTGCCGTAACGCGCGCCGCGCTTTGGCGGTGAGGGTCGGGAAGCCGACGCGGTTCCGTGGTCGGTTGCGGCTTCCGGTGGATGGGTGCCGCCGCGCGGCGCGACTATGCCGGCGGCCGGGTCGTCGCGATGATCAGCTCGTTGAGCTTGTCCACCACGGCCTGCAACTCCGCCTGTGTCGGCGGATCGCTCACCGTCAGCACGAGCAGCGCGACGGCGATCGGGTTGCGCGCGGTCCCGGCGATGGCCGAGTTCAGCTCCGACAGCGACACCTCGCCCGGCGCTCCATCGGCGCCGGGTTGACCGTCGGCACCGGACGGCCCCGGTAGAGCAGCGGCACGGTGCCACGTTCGGGTGCCTTCCGCAGGGCGTCTTTCAGGCGGAAGTCCACGACGCGCCCAGTGGAGACGGTGACGCCCAGCGATGCGAGGCTGAACCTGAGGCCGTCCATGGTTTCTTTGGCCGTGGAGTGGCAGGCCGTGGAGGGGATGTGGATGAACTTCCATCCACCAATGCAACTCGCGCTGTCCTTCCGGAGCGATGGCGAAGGAGAGAAAGAGGCAGCCGCCGGGGTCGGCGAACTGGAGTTCCGTGCCGTCGAAACGAATCATGCGAGTGCCACGATACGCGAGCCGTCGGGGACAGAGATGCGGAGGGAAAAGCCGGGCCGGGGCGGAGTGCTCATGGGCGGCTTTTAGCGGCGGTGAGGGTGGAACGGGAAGGAGATTTGCGTCGCGGGCATGTTTGCGGTGAACTTCGCCCCATGAGCGGCCGCTACCAGCTCACAACCGTTGAACGCTTCACGAAGATCGCCGAAAGGGGAGGCGAATGAGTGTGCGCGCCGGCAAAGCCGCGGGGAAGAAACGCAAACTGCAGGGAGGGCGAAGGCATGTGGGGTGGGATGATGAACTGTGGGAACGACGCTATACCGAGCTGAAGGAATATCGCGACGAGCACGGGCACGTGCGGGTGCCGGTGGACTGGCGCGGGAATGTGCAGTTGGGGCGGTGGCTGGCTTACCAACGGCAGCAGGGACGTCGGGGGCTGATCGAGCCCGATCGCGGGAAACGGCTGCTCAAACTCGGAGTCGAGTGGGAGATCATCTCCGAACCGCATGTGGAGGAGCATGACTTATATATGGAGAAAATGCTGGCGCGGCTGGCGGCTTATCGCGAGCGGCACGGCCACACAAGGGTGAGGCGTGAAGAGGATCGCGCGTTGCACTACTGGATCGGCCGGCAGCGTATCTATCGAAATGCGGGGAAGCTCCGAAAGTATCGGCGGGAGTTGCTGGATGCAGCGGGTTTTCCATGGGAGGCGGTTGATCGGAGTTGGGAGGCGCACTTCGTGGAGTTGGCGGAATTTAAGGAGCGCCTTGGGCATACACGGGTGCCGCGGCAGTGGGCGGAGAACGAAAAGCTGGGTCGCTGGGTCGAGCATCAGCGGCTTCGCGGCCGTCGCCGCGAGATCAGTGCGGATCAAAGGCGGCGGCTCAGGACGCTTGGCTTTCAGTTCAGACTCGGCGAGACGCGTGTGGAGGAACACGACCGGAAGCTCGACGAGATGCTCGCCCGATTGAGGGCCTACAAGCGGCGCTACGGGCATGCCGGGGTGCTGCGTTCCCGTGACTTCCAGCTGTGGCAGTGGATCGGCAGTCAGCGCCGTTACCGGGCTTCGGATGTGTTGCGGGATTACCGGCGCAAGCGAATGGACGCGGCGGGTTTTCCGTGGAAGCCCGTCGCGTGGCACTGGGAGGAGCAGTTTGCTAGGTTGCGCAAGTTCAAGGCGCGCTTTGGCCACACACGGGTGCCATCGAAGTCGAAGGCCGATCCGAAGTTGGGCAGTTGGGTGTCGTATCAGCGCGGGCTGAACCGGGCTGGAACCATCTCCGCGGAGCACCGGCGCCGGCTCGATGAGATCGGCTTCCAATGGACCGTGTAATGCATGGCGCGGCGCAGATCGACTCGAGATGCCGCGGCGCGGCTACTTCCTCCCGAACTTCTCGAGCGCCGCTTTGCGGAATGCGCCGTGGCTTTCCTTGCCGTTCCCGGGGAAGCCGGCGTGCTGGACCATGAAGACGGTGATGAGGCCGGGCTTCGGGTCGATCGTCATGTTCGTGCTCATCGCGCCGCCGTGGCCGAAGCTGTCGCCGGTGACCGCCCAGCCGAGGCCGTAGCTCGCCTTCATCGTCGCGGGGGTCTGCCGGCTGCTCATTTCCTTGATCGCCGCTTCGGAGAGGAGTCGTTTGCCATTCGCCATGCCGCCGTTGAGCACCATCTGGCAAAACTTCGCGACGTCGTCGGCGGTGGAAAAGAGGCCGCCGCCGGGCATGGGCTGACGGGTGGGATCGGTGAGCGGATAATCGAGCTGGCTGATCGGAGTTTCCTCGAGGCCGTTCTTTGCGGTGTTCGGCTTGTAGGATTTCGCGAGCCGCTTCACCTGCGCGTCGGTCGGCACGAAGCTCGTGTCTTTCATGCCGAGCGGGATGAAGAGGCGCTTGTTCAGGAACTCTTCGTAGCTCATCCCGCTCACGACTTCGATGATGCGGCCCGCGGTGTTGATGCCGGCGTTGCTGTATTTGTAGTTCGTGCCGGGCTCGAAGAGCAGCGGCGCGAGGGTGTGGCTGAGCACGGCGACGCGCAGCGAGAGGCGGTCGAGTGTCGGCTGCTCGACGGCGGACTTGAAGTCGAGTCCGCTCGTGTGGCTGAGGGTCTCGCGCACCGTGATGGCGTGCGCGGGGCGGCGCAGCAGCAGGCGATTCTTTTCCCGCTCGGCGGCGATCCAGAGTTCCTTGAACTCCGGCAGATACTTCTCCACCGGGTCGTCGAGCCGGACCTTGCCTTCATCGACGAGGATCATCAGCGCGGTCGCGGTGATGGGTTTGGATTGGGAGGCGATCCAGAAGAGCGCGTCGGCGGTCATCGGTTTCTTCGCGGCGATGTCGGCGAAGCCGACGGTGTCGATCGCGAGCACCTTGTCCTTCGTGGCGACGAGCGTGACGGCGCCGGCGAGGCTTTGGCTGTCCACAAAGGGCTGGAGCGTGGCGGCGAGACCGGGCTGCGCCGCGCGGGCGGTGCAAAGCGCGACGGCGAGGAGGAGGGCGACGGAACGAATGGGTGCGGACATGGCAGGCACGCTACAGCCGGCGCAGCCACGGGAACCAGCCTTTCGGCGCGGGCGTCGGGGTCGCGACCGGAGTGGACTTCGCGGCGGGGCGCGACGGGCGTCCGCTGCGCGGTGTCCTGCCGAAGACGCGCACGGGCGTGCCGAGTTCGGCGATGTTGAAAAAGAGCGCGGCCTTCCCCGCGGGCAGCCGCACGCAGCCGTGCGATGCGGGGTAGCCGGGCAGTCGCCCGGCGTGCATCCCGATGGCGCCGTCGAAGCGCAGGAAGTGGCGCATCGGCGCCTGCACGAACTTCCCGCCGGCGGGCACCGGTGTGTCGCTATCCGCATCTGGGATGAGCGTGCGGCCTTTGCCGTCCACGATCCTTCCGTAGAGCGATGACCTGTGGTCGAGGTCCTTTTCGCTCACGGCGAAAGTGCCCGTCGGCGTTTCGTGGCCGGCGCGACCGCTCGAGATGGGCGTCTCATACACGCGCTGGCCGTCCTGGAGCACCCACGCTTTCTGCGCGGTGAGATCGATCTCGATCGCGAGCGGCGGTGGCGCCGGCTCCTGCGCGCGGACGACGGCGGCGAGGAGGAGAATGGCGAGGCGTTTCATGCGCCGGGCTCGCGGACGACGCGGGCCGGATTCCCCGCGACGACGCTGCCGGGCGCCACGTCGCGCGTCACCACGCTGCCGGCCGCGGCGACGGCGCCATCGCCGAGCTTCACGCCCATGAGCACGATCGCCCGCGCCGCGACCCAAGCGCGCGTGCCGAGCACGATCGGCGCGGTGATGAGCGGGAAGTCTTCGCGCCGGTGATCGTGCGAGGCGGTGCAGAGGAAGGCGTCCTGCGAGACGACCGCGCGCGCGCCGAGCGTGATCGGCGCGACATTATAAATGTCCGCGCCGTCCGCGATGCACGCGTCGTCGCCGAGGGTGAGCTGCCACGGCGCCCAGATCTTCACGCCGGGATAGACGTGTGTGCGCGCTCCGATCTTCGCGCCCCAGGCGCGCAGCACGAGCGCGCGCCAGCCGTGCAGCGGGCGCGGCGTCCACCTGCAGAGCAGCAGCCAGCAGAGACTCCACGCGGCGCGGGCGAGTCGATGGCTGAGCGAAAAGGAGGACTTCATGCGGCGATGGATCGGCGGGTTCTACGCGGGCCGCCGCCGTTTGACGAATCCCAAACCGCGCGCCGCCGCCGGCTAATTGCGCGCGCGATCGAGACTCACGATGCCGCGCTCGATCGCCGCGGTCGCCGCCTGCACGCGGTCGAGGACGTGGAGCTTCTCGAAGATTCGCGTGGTGTGAAACTTCACCGTGTTCTCGGATATGCCGAGGTCGCTGGCGATTTCCTTGTTCGAGCGGCCGCGCACGATCATCGTGAGCACCTGGATCTCGCGGTCGCTCAGCGGATCGCGAGAGGCGCGGCCGGCGAGCACATTGGCGATGACCGCCGGGAAGTAGCGCCCGCCTTTATGCACCGTGCGGATGGCCTCGATGAGTTCCTCGGGTTCGCTCGACTTCGGCAGATACGCCGCGGCGCCGGCCTGCACCGCGCGATGCACGTCCTCCTCGGCCTTGAAGACCGAGAGCACGATGATGCGCGCATCCGGGAAGTCCTTCACGATCGCGGCGGTGGCCTGCGCGCCGTTGAAGATCGGGAGCTGGTAATCCATCACGACGATGTCCGGCTTGTGCTTGCGATAGAGGTCGATCGCCTGCTGCCCGTCGCAGGCCTCGGCGACGACATGCATGTCGGGCTCGAGGTTGAGCGCGCTGGTCAGCCCGAGGCGGACCACGAAATGATCATCGACGACGAGGAGCTTGATCTTCTGCTGCTTGCTGGACGATTTCGGAGAACTCATGAAGTGGAAGGCCTCGGGATAAAGCGCAGGCCGGTCGGCGTTCGCAACGGTTCATTCACTTCCGTTTCGGCAGGTATGGGCAGCGAAAGACGCACCGCGGTGCCCTCGCCGGGGCGGCTCGTGATGTGTAGCTCGGCGTTCAGCTTGATCGCGCGCTCCTTCATCCCGAACAGCCCGAAGTGGCCGCTGCTCGGCGTCGGCGCATGATCCGCGTCGAAGCCTCTGCCGTCGTCGCGCACGGTGAGCGTGACTTTGTCGTCGCCAAAATGAAGCTCGATGGCGATGCGGCCCGCGGCGCCGTGCTTGACGGCATTGCTCACGGCTTCCTGAGCGATGCGCATGATGTGGCTCTTCGCGGTCTGTGGCAGTTGGCGTCGTTCGCCGGTGTGGCTGAACTCGAGCATCGCGCCCTCCTCGGTGTTCATGCCCGCGACCATATCCTCGAGCGAGGAGACGAGATCGCTGCGCTCGTCGGCGGCCTCGCGCAGGTCCCACACTGCGCGATGAGTCTCGGCCTGGCTGCGGCGCGCCATCGCGCTCGCGAGCGTGAGGGCGTGGCGCGCGCGATCCGGTTCATCGAGCAGCCGCTCGGTGGCCTTGAGCTGCATGGTGATGCCGAGCAAATCCTGCTGCACCGAGTCGTGCAGCTCGCGTGCGATGCGCAGCCGCTCTTCGGCGACAGCTTCCCGGGCGAGATGCTCGCGGATCTGGTCGGTCTGTTTCGTCACACGCCAGCTCAACGTGGTGGCCCACACCATCGCAGCCAGCGCCAGCGCGCCGAGCGAGGCCATGAGCGTCACGATCCGCCGCACCGTCCACCAGCTCGGCGTGCGCGCGATCTCGATCGCGAGCGGCCCGGAGACGAGCAGGTGAAAGGACATCGCGCGACCGAGCGCAGCCTCGCGCATTTGCGGAGATTGGGTGTTCACGCAGACGCCGGTGAGCAGCAGCCAGCTATTCTCGCCCAGCGATGGAAGGCGTGAGCGCGGATTGCCGCAGCGCGCGAGAAAGACGCGGTCGGCGCTCTGCAGGACGAGCGTCGGGCCTTCGCCTGCCGAGGACACGCCGAGCAGCAGCGCCTCCATCTGCACGAGCCGGCCGTCGAGCGCGCCGCTGGTGGCCTCGGTCGCGGTGACCAATGGCGGGGCGAGCGTCACGGCCAGGTCGCTCTTGCGCCACTGCGCGTCCTCGAGCACCGGGCCACCCTCATGCACGGCGGGAAAACCGACGACGTCCGCCAGGTCGCCCGGCGCTGCCGGCGCCGCCGTGTCGATCCAGATGCCGCCGGTTGTGTCTTCCACAAACATGCCTTTGCCCGGCACGGCCACGGTCGTCACGCCCTGCACGCGCACCTGCTCGGGCTCGCTCTCCTCGTGTGCGAATTCGCGCGCGGATTCGATCGGCAGCGCGGCGCGCTCGAAGGCCGGCTGCGCAGGCTGCTCGATGTGAAAATCCTTGAGTGCGGAGATGAGCAGCCGGTCCGCGAACAGCGGCTGCCGATCGATGGGCGACGCCGAATACACGCCCTGCACGCGCACCGTCGCACCGACGAACTGCTGCGGCAGCGCGGGCTGGCCGCGCCAGCCTGGCAGCGCGATCGTCGCGCGGCTGTGCCCGTCGGCCAGCACGAACAGGAGCGTCTCCTGCGTGGTCGTGCCGAGCGGCTCCGTGTGGGCGGAGCGGATCACGCCGGTGACCTCGACACGCACTTCCTGAAACTGCGGCTGGGTGAGCTGCGCCACCGTCGCGGTCTTCGGCTCGGGCAGCGGCGCCTCGCCGACCACGCTGACTTTCATCTGCTCTCTGCGCCGCGCAGTGACGTGTGGGATCTCCCGGCCCGCAGCGGTGACGGCTTCGACTTCGACGATCGCGCCGAGTCGAAGCTCGGGCCGCAGCGTCTTGTCGCGCGGCCCACTCACGCACACGCCACCGGAATCGTCCTGCATGAAAAAGACCGTGCCATTTGGCGTGAGGTAGGTGACCACGCCGCGCAGTCGCACCGGCCGGGCGGCGCCGGCATCCTCCTGCGAAAGCCGGCGCACTTCGGCGGCGGTCGTCAGCGGCGAGTCGTCGGCGCGCGCGATCGCGCAGAGCACGAATGCGGCAAGGATGGCGCGGATGAGCGGTGAGAAGGTCATCGCAGGAGTGGCATTCTTCGCGGAAAATCGGCTGCGCACAAGGTCCGCGCTAGCGTCGTGCTTTGATCGACACGCCGTCCGCCAGCACGTCCGGCGGGTGCAGCACGACGCTCTGGCCTTCGCGCAGGCCCGCGGTCACTTCCGCCTGCACGCCGTTCATGTGCGCGGTCCCGACCTTCGCGAGGCGCGCGCGCCCGCCGTCGGCGAGAAAGGTCATCCAGTCACCGCCCCGGCGGAAAAGCGCGCCGACGGGAACCTGCAGCACGCTGTCCGCATGCCACGTCACGATGCGCGCCTCGACGCGGTAGCGATCGCCGAGGAAGGTGCCGGGCGGAAGCGGATCGACGAAATCGACGCGCACTTTCACGCGCTGCTCCTCGACGCCGAGCGCACTGAACTTCGTGTAGCCGCCGGGTTCGACGACGCTGACTTTTCCGCGCAGCGGCCGCGGCCCGCCCCACTGCTCGATGCTCACCTCGGCGCCGGGCCGCACGCCGACGGCATCGGTCGAGAGCAGTTCGATCTCCGCCTCGAGGTCCGCGACGTCGCCGACTTCCATGATCGGCATGCCTGCCGCGACGACCTTCGCGCTTTCCTCCATGACGTTGAGGATGAAGCCGGTGACCGGCGCCAGGATCGTGAGCGTCCTCGCCTCATCCTGCGGTGGGCGCTGCGCCTGGAGCAGCGTCGCGCGGGCCTGCGCGAGTTCGTGCCCGGCGGTTTGCAGCGCAAATTCCGCGGTCCGTTGCTCGCGGCCGAGCATCGTGGCGTGCGCCTCCGCGGCGTCCCAATCCTGCGCGGAGACCGCGCCCGTCCGGCGAAGCGCGTCCGCGCGTTCCCAGTCCTTCTTCGCCTGGGCGAAGGCCGCGCGGGCGCGTTCGAGTGCGGCTTCGCTTCCGTCGCGCGCGGCCTCCGCGGCTTTCGCGCGAGCCTCCGCCTCGGCGAGCGCACGCGGATTTAGGAAGCTCGAGGACTCGGCCTCGATGACGGCGAGCACGGTCTCTCCAGCCTTGATCGGCGCGCCGGCGCGCAATTCGACGCGGCGCAGAAATCCGGAGACCGGCGGCGAGACCATGTAGCGATGCCGGATGCGCGTCCGGCCTTCCTCCAGCACGCTGACCGTCAGCGGCCCGGTGGTAACTTGCGCGACTTCGACTTCGATGGGGCTCGGCAGCAGCGCGACGCCGATCGCCACGACGAGCGCGGCGGCGATCGTGTGAGGGATGTATTTGCGCCACGCGCCGCGCCTGCGCGCCGCCGGAGCGGAGCGGAGGGTTTGCGCGGAGGTCGTGGGATTCGGTTTCATTCCGTGGCTTTGAGCACGCTGAGCAGGTCGAGTTTATGGATGCGGCGGCTCACGAGTGCAAAGGACAAGGCCGACGAGATTAGCACGACGAGCACCGCCATCGCGTAGCTCGTCGAGGTGAGCACGAGCGGCAGCCGCACGGTCTCCGTGCTCGCGGTGTGGATGATCATCGCCGCCAGCCCGCTGCCGATGAGCAGCCCGATCGGCAGCGCCACGAGCGTGAGCAGCGCGAGTTCGCCGATGAGCACCGCGGCCACTTCGCGGTGCGTGAAGCCGATCACCCGCAGCGTCGCGAGGTCGCGGCTGCGCTCGGACAGCGCGATGCGCGCGCTGTTATAGACGACGCCGAACGACACGATGATCGCGAAGGTGAAGTAGATCGTCGTGATCATCCCGATCATGTCGCCCGTGCTTTTCTTGAAGCTCGCGCGCACAGCCTCCTTGATGCCGAGACTCGCGACACGCGGTGCCTCCTTCACCTCGCCGAGGAACTCGTCGAACCGGTTCGCATCCACGATCAGGTGCGCGCCGCTCACGGTGCCGCCTTCGCGCATGAGCCGCCGTAGCGCTTCGATCTCCATGTAAGCCCACACGCCGGAGTAGTCGGTGATCGTGCCCGCGAGCGTCGTCTCGAGCACCGGCCTGCGCCCCTCGTGGACTTCGAGCCGGATGCGATCGCCGGGCTTCGCGCCGAGGAGCTCCGCGAGTTTCGCCGAGACGAGCAACCCATCCGGCGGCAGTTCGACCGGGTGCGCTTTCGCGTCGAGAAGCCGGCGCAGCATCGCATCGCGCGAGAGTCCCGTGATGCCGAGCCGCCGCGAGCGATGGCCGAAGCTGAGCCGCGCCGGCACGGCGCGAAACGGCTCGGCGCCGATGACGCCGGGCAGGTTGCGCATGTCGGCGAGCGCGCCGGCCGAGCCCGGTTCGATGAGGCTGACGGTGACGGTCTGCCGCTGCGCGAGGTCCCATTCGTAGGAAAGGAGGTAGTCGATCCCGTCGCGCATCGCGCCGGGCACGATCGGGATGCCGGTCGCGAGCGCGAGCCCGAGCGCGGTGAACAACGCCTGCCACGGACGGCGCTCGAGATTGCGCAGCGCCATGCGGAAGGCTGGTCCCGCCAGCCGTGCGAGGCCCATGCGCTCGAGCAGCGCGGGCTTGAAATCCGCGGGTGGCTCCGGCCGCATCGCCTCCGCCGGTGGCAGCCGCACCGCCGCGCGCACCGCGCCGACCACGCCGAGCGCCGCCGCGCCGCTGCTGACCGCGAACGCAACGCCGAACATGCGCCAGTCGGGATGAAACGTGAGCGACGGAAAGCGGAAGAAGCGATGGTAGATCGACACGACATTCGTCCCCAGCCACATCCCGGCGATGCCGCCGATGAGCGTGGCGAGTGCGACGATGACGATCGCGAACTTCATGTAGTGGAGGCCGATCTGCCGCGACGAGTAGCCGAGCGCCTTGAGCTGCGCGATCTGCTCGCGCTGAAGCCGCACGAGCCGCGTGAGCACGGCGCTCGACATGAACGCCGCGATGCTGAGGAACACCGCGGGAAACGCGACCGACAGCCCGCGCAGCACGCGCAGTTCGTCGTCGAGCCGCACCGCCGACGGATGATCGCGCCGGCCATACGCGATCCGTCCGCCGTAAGGCGCGAGCATGCGATCGACTTCCGCGATCACCGACGCGAGATCGGCGCCCGGCGCGGCATCGACGAGCACGTCGTTGAAGGCGCCGTCGAGCTGGAAGGCATCGGCGAGTTCGCGCTCGTTCATCCAGAAGACGCCGAAGCGGCGGTTGTCGGGCAGCGTCTCGCCGGGCCGCGCCTCGAAGACGTATTCGGGCGAGAGCGCCGTGCCGACGATGCGCAGCCGCTGCCGCTTGCCGTAGATCGTCGCGTCGATCTCGTTGCCCGGCTCGAATCCATGCGCCTCGGCGAACGCTTCGCCGACGACGACTTCGCCGTGACTGCCGAGCTCGGGCAGCCTGCCGCGCCGCAGGAACAGCAGATGAAGCTGCGCAGGCCGATCGTCGGGGATCGAGTGGATCATCCCGTCGGCGGGTTCCGTCAGGCCGGGAAGATCGAGCGTGACCTTGCCGGACACGCGCGTCTCGACGGCGGCGACGCCCTCGATCTGCGCGAGGCGGGCGCGCAGCGAATTGGGCGCGCGCTTCAACCCGGAGAACACGTCGCCGAATCGATGCTCCGTGTAGTAGCTGTCCTGCGTCGTCTCGAGCGAGAGGATGAGGCTGCGGGCCATGATCATCATCGCCAGCCCGCACGCCATCACGATGCTCGTCGCGAGCACCTGCCCTTTCATGCGCCCGATGTCGCGGACGAGCTTGAGATCGAGCGGGCTAAACCTCACGCGTTGCCAAATCCCGGAAATGCTCGCGGAGCGAGCGAGTGAGAATAGCCGTGGGCTTCAGCCCACGGTGCCGGCGGAAAAGCGCCGCGTCGCGTAGCGACGGTTG
>JBEBGD010000107.1:0-18785 GCA_040081625.1 Chthoniobacteraceae bacterium | reverse complement strand
CTCCGCCACCCGCCATGCAAGCCACCCTCCCGACGCTGAAGCCGCAGCCGATTTCGATCCGCGGCAAGGTCGTGTTCGGATTCGGGCTCGGGCTGGCGATGCTCGTCGCCATCGCGATGATCGCCTGGCGCAGCACGCGCCACTTCCTGACCACGGCGGACAAGGTCGCCCACTCGCGCGCGATCCTCGAGACGGAGGAGAAGGTGCTGCGTCATCTCATGGAAATGGAGAGCGTGCGGCGCGGCTACCTGCTCACCGGCGACGAGAAACTGATCGCCGGCTTCAACAACGCGAAGACGCTCGTGAATGAAAACTTCTCGCAACTCCAGGGGCTCATCGCCGAGGACACCGAGACGCTCCGGCGGGCGGAGAAAATCCGCGCGCTGCTCGACGCGAGCTATGCAAAGCAGGCGGCTGAGATCGATGCGCGGCGGCGCGGCGGCTTCGCCGAGGGGCAGAAGCTCTTTGTGCGCGCGGACAGCGAGCAGGTGAATCGCGAGATCCACGCGGTCGTGCAGGACTTCGAGGAGCGCGAGCGGATGCGGCTCAACGAACGCTCCGACACGACGAAGTTCGTCGGCGCCGTCACCACGCTCGTCATCATCGTCGGCTCCAGCGTGGCCTTCATCGCGCTGGTCACGGCGGGCTGGATGATCCTGCGCGACATCGCCAAGCGTCGGCGCGCGGAGGCTGCGCTGGCGGCGCAGGCGCAGTTGCTCAACGAGATCATCGACACGATCCCCGACCTCATCGTCCTCAAGGACACGGACGGCCGCATCGTGCTCGATAACCGCGCGCACCGCCGCTACCTCGGCGTGTCGCCGGACGAGACCCTGATCAACAAGACCGCCCGCGACATCTACCCGCGCGAGATCGCCGAGCGCCACGAGGCCGACGACCGCTACGTGCTCAGCACCGGCGCTCCGATCCGCAACCGCGAGGAGGCCGCGCGGCCTTCGGCGCCAAATATCAACTGGCTCGCCACGACACGGATGCCGCTGCGGGACGTGCGGGGAAAAATCATCGGGCTGGTCGGCGTGAGCACCGACATCACGCAGCGCAAGGCCGACGAGGAAAAGCTCCAGCGCTTCGCCGCGCAGCTCGAGCGCAGCAACGCCGAACTGCAGAATTTCGCGAGCGTCGCGTCGCACGACTTGCAGGAGCCGCTGCGAAAGATCCAGGCGTTCGGCGACCGGCTCGCGGCGAAGTGCGCCGACCAGCTCGGCGAGCAGGGCCGCGGCTACCTCGACCGCATGCAGAATGCGGCGCAGCGGATGCAGACGCTCATCCAGGACCTGCTCCAGCTCTCGCGCGTGACCAGCCGCGCGCAGCCCTTCCAGCCGTGCGACCTCGGGCAGATCGCGGGGGAAGTCGTGGGCGATCTCGAGGTGCGGATCGAGCAGACGGGCGGAAAGGTGGAGATCGCCGACCTCCCGACGATCGACGCCGACCCGCTGCAGATGCGGCAACTTTTCCAAAACCTCATCGCGAACGCGCTCAAGTTCCACAAGCCCGGCGAGCCGCCGCTCGTCAGGATCACGGGCGAGATGGTCTGGGCGACGGACCACTCGCTCTCGGGTGCGAAGCCACGCGAGCCTCTCGCGGAAATCACCGTCGAGGACAACGGCATCGGCTTCGAGCCGAAGTTCGCCGAGCAGATATTCGTCATCTTCCAGCGTCTGCACACCAAGCAGGAATACGAGGGCACCGGGATCGGGCTCGCGGTGTGCCGGAAAATAACGGATCGCCACGGCGGCAGCATCGTGGCACACAGCGTGGACGGCCGCGGGGCCACCTTCACCATCAGGCTCCCGGTCAAACAATCCGCAGAAAAACAATACCCATGAACCGGATCAAAGAAGCCATGCCGATCACCATCCTGATGGCCGACGACGATGCCGACGATCGCCAACTCACCCGCGAGGCGCTCGAGGATGCGCGCCTCATCAACGACATCCGCTTCGTCGAGAATGGCGAAGAGCTACTCGACTACCTGCGCCGCCGCGGGAAATACGCGCCGCCCGCCGAGGCGCCGCTGCCCGGCCTGATCCTGCTCGACTTGAACATGCCGCGCAAAGACGGCCGCGTGGTGCTCAAGGAAATCAAGGAGGACCCCGAACTGCGCCGCATCCCGGTCGTCGTGCTCACCACTTCCAAGTCCGACGAGGACATCTACCGCAGCTACGACCTCGGCGTGAACAGCTACATCGTGAAGCCGGTCACCTTCGAGGCCCTCGTCGATATTCTGCAGACGCTCGAGAAATACTGGTTCGAGATCGTCGAGCTCCCGCCTCAGCAGCAGAAGTAACGCTGCCGCCGGCGCGTGCTCGAATCCCCTGCCCCGAGTCCTTCGCCGCCGCTGATCGGCATCCGCGGCTGGCTCATCGATGCGCCGGAGTTCGGCAAACTGCGCTCGTGGCCCGACGGCGCGATCGTGCTCGAGGGCCCGCTGATCGCCGAGGTCGGCGATTACATGACGCTCTCGAAAAAGCCGCGCACCCAGCCCGTGCGCTGGCTTCACTCGTCGCGCGTCGTCGTCTTCCCCGGCCTGATCGATCTCCACACGCACGTCCCGCAGTATCCCGCCGTCGCACGCGGCACAAGCGAGCTGCTGCCGTGGCTGCGGCAATACGTCTTCCCGCTGGAGAAGGATTTCACCGGTCCGCGCGGTCGGCGCGAAGCGGCGGCCTTCATCGCGGAACTCGCTCGTCACGGCACGACCACCGCGATGCTTTACAGCGCGGTCTTCGAGGACTCGTGCGAGGCGACATTCCAGGCCGCGGCGGACAAGGGGCTGCGCGCGATCATCGGCAAGATGATGATGGATGTCGCAAGCTACGGCCCGCATCAGCCGTCGAAAATCCTCTCGATCTCCGTCGCCGAGACGGAGCGTCTGATCAGGCGCTGGCACGGCGCAAACGACGGCCTGCTCGAATACGCGGTCAGCCCACGATTCGCCGTGTCGTGCTCGGAGAAGCTCATGCAGACCGCCGCGGAGATCGCGCAGCGCCACGGCACCTACGTGCAGACGCATCTCGCCGAGAACCGCGAGGAACTCGAAAAGGTGCGGCACCTTTTTCCGCAGGCGCAGGATTACACCGATGTGTATGCGCGCAGCGGACTGCTCGGGCCGCGCACCGTGCTCGGCCACTGCCTCCATCTCAGCCCGCGCGAGCACGAAGCCATCGCCGCATCCGGCGCGGCCATCGCGCACTGCCCGGGCGCGAATCTTTTCCTGCGCAGCGGCATCCTCCCGCTCGACACAGTGCGCGCCGCGGGCATCCGCGTCGGGCTCGGCACCGATGTCGCCGCCGGCCCGGAGTTGAACCTTTGGCGCGTGATGCGCGCGGCCATCGACTCACAAACCGCGCGCTCTTTCTACGAACCGGGAGTCGCGACGCTCACGCCCGCCGGCGCGCTGCACCTCGCGACGCAGGGTGCGGCCGACGTGCTCGGAAAGGGTCGCGCGATCGGCAGCTTCGACATTGGAAAGGAGGCCGACCTCACGATCATGGACCCTGGCTCGCTGCTTCCCTATCGGACGAAGGGCGCGAGCGACCTCGGCGCGGACGATGTGGTGAGCCTCTGCGTCTATCGCGGCGGACCGGACTCGGTCATCGAGACCTTCGTCCGCGGGCGCAGCGTCCATCGTGCGCTCGAGCCGGAGTTGTTCTAGTCTCCCGCATGACTGTCCTGCCAAGTCCGCCCCGTCCGTCGCCGCACGACCCGATCGCCATCGCGCTCGCCGAGGACATCGGGCCGGGCGATCTCACGTCGAAATATTTCGTCGGCGACGAGAGCCGGCGCGCGCGCATCGTCGCGAGGGAAGCCGCCGTCGTGGCGGGCGCGGAAACGGCGGCTGAAGTTTTCACCCGCGTCGATCCGCGCCTCGTGGTGAAGGTCGCGCTGCCCTCCGGCAGTCGCGTCGCCTCTGGCGCCACAGTGATCGAGATCAGCGGCACCGCGAGCTCGATCCTCACCGCAGAACGGGTCGCGCTCAATTTCCTCCAGCGCCTCTCCGGCGTCGCGACCCTCACCCGACGCTACGTCGATGCGGTCGCGCCGCACCGGGCGCGCATCCTCGATACGCGCAAGACGACACCCGGCCTGCGCTCGCTCGAGAAAGGCGCGGTGCTCGCGGGCGGCGGATTGAATCACCGCTTCGGGCTCTTCGACATGGTCATGGTGAAGGACAACCATCTCGCGGCGCGGCGCGATCCCGCGGCGCTCCAGGCCGCGATCACGCGCTTCCGGGCCGAGAAGCCGGGGCTGCGCGTCGAAGTCGAAGCCGACACGCTCGATCAAGTGCGCGAGTTCCTCGGGCTCACCGGCATCGACGTCATCCTGCTCGACAACATGCCGTGCGCCGACATGGCCGAGGCCGTTCACCTCGGAGCGGGGCGCGTGCAACTCGAGGCCAGTGGCGGCGTGACGCTCGAAAGCGTGCCGCAGATCGCCGCGACCGGCGTGGATTTCATCTCCGTCGGCGCGCTCACGCACTCGGCACGCGCCATCGATTTCTCGCTCGAGCTCGAGTCATGACTCAGGATGCGGCGCTGCTCGGCGAGTTGCGACGAGCGACGGTCCACGTGCCGCGCACGGAGCTGGCGGCGCTGCTCCGCACGGACACCACCGCAATCGTGAAGCGCATCGACGAACTGCGCGCCGCCGGCTTCGAGATCGATGAGCAGCCCGTGCTCGGCTACCGGCTGGTGAAGTCGCCCGACCGCCTCATCGCCGACGACCTCCGCGCGCGGCTCGGCCCGTCGGCATTCATCCGCGACATCCTCGTCTTCGAGGAGACCGACTCGACCAACCAGCGCGCGATCCAACTCGGAGAAACCGGCGCTGCGGGAGGCGTCGCGATCTTCGCCGAACGGCAGACGGCGGGGCGCGGACGCTTCGGCCGGCGCTGGGAATCCGCGTCGCACCTCGGGCTGTGGTTCTCGCTGCTACTGCGACCCACGCTGCCGCTCGCCATGTGGTCGAGGCTCACGACGTGGGCCGCCGTCGTCGCCGCCGAGGCGATCGAGGAATGCAGCGGGCTGAGCATCGCGGTGAAGTGGCCGAACGACCTCGAACTCGACGGGCGCAAGCTCGCCGGCATCCTCATCGAGACGACCCCCGACTCAGCGGGCGGCCACTTCGCCGTCGTCGGCGTGGGCGTGAACGTGAACCATGACACGGATAATTTTCCCCCCGACCTGCGCGACCGCGCGACCTCGCTGCGGCTCGCCACCCGCCGTTTCATCGACCGAGGCGCCCTCGCCGCCGCCATCCTGCACGCGATGACCCGCCGCGCAGCGGACATCGGGGACGCGGGTTTTCCCGCGCTGCTCGACGCCGCCCGCCGCCGCAGTTCGCTGATCGGCAGGCACATCGCGCTGGAGTGCGCCGGGACCCGGATCGAGGGTCGCGCCGAGGATCTCGCGCCGGACGGGCGCCTTCAATTGCGGCTGGCCAGCGGCGAGCTTGAGACCGTCGGTGCCGGCGAGGCGACGATCGTGCCGGAGCCCCGCTGCTGAGCTACTGAAATACCGCCCGCCGCGGGCACTCGCGCTGCTTTATCAGAAAGGCCCGATGCAATTCACTCATTCGGATTTTCAGGATCAGCTCGTCCGCGGGCTCGCGCACCGGATGAACAACATCCTGACGCTCTTCCACGGCTACCTCGGCCTCGTGCTCGAGAACCAGACGCTCGACCAATCGACGCAGGACGGCCTCGCGAGGATCAAGCACGGCGCGGCGCAGGCATCCGAGTTGATCGATCGGACGCAGGCGCTCGTGCGGCCCTCGGCCATCGTCTGGCGGACGATCGACCTCACCGAGTTTTTGCGCTTCCTGCGCCCCGGCTTCGACCATCTGCGCGGCCCGCGCACGACAATCGACCTGGTGATCGCCGACGACACGCCGCAGATCCAGGGCGACGCCTCGCGCATCAAGATGGCCATGCTCGAGTTGGTGAAAAACGCGTGCGAGGCGACGTTCTCGACCGGCGGCCATGTGCGCATCGAACTTCGCGGTGAAGCGAAGGCGGACGCGCATCCACAGTGGGCCGTCTTCTCCGTCACCGATGACGGACCCGGCATCCCGGGCGAGTGCCACGAAAAGGTGTTCGCGCCGTTTTTCTCGATGAAGAAAAAGCAAAACGCTGCCGGACTCGGCCTCACGCTCGCCGCCAGTTTCGCCGAGCTGCACAAGGGCAGGATCAGCCTGCAAAGCGCCCCGGGACGCACGGTCTTCGAGCTGCGTCTGCCCGCCGCGACCTGAGGCGCGGCACGCAAATAACTTCGCCAGCCGCGCGGCTCCGGGTTAATCGGGCGAGCATCATGCGAATCGCCCTCTACGGCGGAACCTTCGACCCGATCCATCACGGCCACCTCATCCTCGCGCGCGAAGCGCTCGAGCAGCTCCGGCTCGATCGCATCGTGTTTGTGCCGGCGGCGTGCTCGCCCTTCAAGCCGGGCGTCGAGAGCGCGCCGGCGACCGTGCGCCTGGCGATGCTGCGCGCCGCGATCGACGGCGAGGAGCGCTTCGAAGTGGACGACTCCGAGCTGACGCGCGGCGGCACGAGCTACACCATCGACACCGTGCTCGCCGCCCGCGAGCGCTGGCCGGGCGCGGAGCTGTTCTGGTTCATCGGCGGCGACCACGTCGGCGAACTCCGCCGGTGGCGCGAGTCGGAGAGGCTCCGCACCCTCGTGCAATTCATCGTGTTCAGCCGTAGCGCCGAAGCCGGCGGGAGCGACCCCGGCCACGGCTTCCCGACCATCGCCCGGCGCATCGATATCTCCGCCACGGAAATCCGCGCGCGAGTTGCGCAGGGCCTCAGCCTTCGCTATCTCGTGCCTGAGCCCGTCTCCGCGCTCATCGAGCAGCACCGCCTCTATCGCAACCCAACCTGATCCACCACCATCGACTCTCAAGACCTAGCCCAACTCTGCGCGGCCATTGCCGCGGACAAGAAAGCAGAAGACATCGTCGTGCTGGATCTACGGGAGATTTCCGCTCTCACAGATTTTTTCCTCATCTGCTCGGCGACCAGCGAGCCGCACATCAAGGCCATCGTGAGTGAGCTGACCGTGCGCCTCCGCAAGGAGCACGGACGCAAGCCGCAGGCCGTCGATGGATTCCCCGGCAGCCAGTGGATCGTGGCGGATTTCGACGACGTGATCGTCCACGTCTTCCACGAGGCCAGGCGCCCCTACTACGGCCTCGAGGAACTGTGGAGCGACGCGCCACGCCTCAAGGTCGCGTAGCGATGAACCAGCTCGAAGACGCCGAGGTGCTCTGCCCGTATTGCGGTTCGGCCTTCTCGATCAGCGTCGATACGATGCAGGGCACGCACTCGACGACCGAGGACTGCGCGATCTGCTGCCGGCCCATCGCGTTGCGTATCGAGTGCGCTCCCGGCGAAGTGCTCGGCGTCACCGCTTCGGTCGGGTGAACGCGGACCCGCTCCAGCGCAGGCGCGAAGCCCTGCTCAGTCTGCTCGGCGACGACGATCCCCAGACTGTCGCCCTGGTGAAGGCGCAGCTCGCCGCCGCCGGCCCGCCGATGCTCGCCGAGCTGCGCCAACTCGAGGAGCTCGCCGACCCGGTCGCGAGCTTCCACGTGCGCGACGTGATCGCCGAGATCCAGGAACGCAGCTCGGAGATCACTTTCATGCAGACCTGCCGCCGCTTCGGAGAACACGGCGACCTCGAGGCCGCCGAGTGGCAGCTCGCCACCGTGCTTCTGCCCGGCGAGGACTTCACCGCCGCGCGCGCGCTCATCGACGAATGGGGCGCGGAGGTGAACCGCCGCTTCGCAAAGGCGCCCACCCCGCTCGACCGCGTCGAGACGCTCGCCGAGTTCCTCCACTTCGAGCAGCGCCTGCGCGGCAACGACGACGACTACTACAACGTTCGCAATTCGCTCCTGCCCGCCGTGATCGAGACGCGGCTCGGCATCCCGATCTCACTCGCGCTCGTCTATCAACTCGTCGGCCGCCGCGCCGGGCTGCACATCGATGGCATCGGCCTGCCGGGGCACTTCATCGTCCGCCACGAGGACGTCTTCTTCGACCCGTTCCACGGTGGCCGCCGCGTCGGGCTCGACGAATGCCGCGCGCTGCTCGAACAGCAGAAGCTCGTGCTTCTCCCACAGCACCTCGTGCCCGCCACGCCGAAACAAATGCTCATCCGCACGCTGACGAATCTCTACTTCATCACCGAGCAGACCAACCCGCAGCTCGCGGCGAAAATGAGCGAATGGATCACCGCCGCGCGCAAAAGCTGATGCGAATCGAGATCCTCAACACCGGCAGCGAGCTGCTGCTCGGCAGCGTCCTCAACACCCACGTCCGCCTGTTCGCCGAGGCGCTCTTCCCGCTCGGCCTCCGCATCCAGCGCCAGGTCACGGTGCCCGATGGCGACGCGATCCGCGACGCGCTCGCGGAGACCTTCGGGCGCGCGGAAATCGTGTTCGTCACCGGCGGACTCGGCCCCACGACCGACGACATCACACGCGACATCGTCGCCGACCTGCTCGGGCTGCGACTCGAGCACGACGAGGAAATCTGGCGGCAGATCGAAGCGCGCTTCGCCCGCCGCTCGCTGCCCATGAGCCCGCGCAACAAACTCCAGGCGCTGCGGCCGCCGGAAGCGACGGTCCTGTGGAATCCGCACGGCACCGCGCCGGGGCTGTATCTGCCAGCTTTCGCGGAGAAGAACTCGCCCCATCTCTTCCTGCTCCCCGGTCCGCCGCGCGAGCTGGCGCCGATGGTGGAAAACTACGTGGTCCCAACACTCGAGCGCGTCATCCCGCCCCAGCCGCACGTCGAGATGCGCGTGTGGCGCACCGTCGGACTCGGCGAATCGCTCGTCGAGGAAATGGTAGGCGACGCACTGCTCGCGCTCGGCGCGGAACTTGGTTATTGCGCGCGGCCCGGCGAGGTCGATCTACGCATTATCGGCACACCGGAGCAGGTGCGCGGCGCCGGCGCGATCATCGAGGCGAAGCTCGGCGCGAATCTCATCTCCCACGACCAGCGCACGCTCGAGAAAGTCATCGTCGATCTTCTCACCGGGCGCCGCGAGACGCTCGCCGTCGCCGAGTCATGCACCGGCGGCGCAATCGCAAACCGAATCACGAACGTCCCCGGCGCGTCCGCCGTCTTTCTCGCCGGCTACGTGACCTACGCGAACGAGGCGAAGACAAGCGCGCTCGGCGTCGATGCAGCATTGATCCGCGAGCACGGCGCCGTGAGCGAACCCGTCGCGCGCGCGATGGCCGAGGGCGCACGCGCAGCGAGCGGTGCCGACTACGCGCTTTCGACCACCGGCATCGCCGGCCCGGACGGCGGCAGCCCGGAGAAGCCCGTGGGCACAGTCTTCGTCGGCGTCGCAGCCGCTCACCGCACGACGCAGGTCGAGAAGCTTTTCTTCCCGACCGATCGCGAACGCTTCAAGGAACTCGTCACGCAGATGGGCCTCGATCTCCTGCGCCGCGCCATCGCGTCGTAAGCGCACCCGCCGCGAGCGCGACAAGCAACAGTGCTCCCGTGAGGATGCCGGCGAGTTCGCGCGAGACGGCGGTGATGCTGAGGATGCGCGACAGCCCGTTGCCGAGCACCGCCACCGCCGCCACGCCGAGCAGCGTGCCATGCACGGAACCACGACCGCCAAAAATGCTCGTGCCACCGAGCACGACGGCGGTGATGGCCGCGAGTTCGTAGCCGACGCCCGCGTTCGCTCGCGCCTCCGTCACCCGCGAGACAAAGATGACCGCCGCCACTCCCGCGACCGATCCGGCGAGGATGTAAGCGAGCGCCACACGCCTTCCGACCGGCAGCCCCGCGTAGCGCGCGCCCTCAGGCGCGAAGCCGATCGCACGAAACGCGCGGCCCGCTGTCGTGCGATGCACGAGCAGCCAGACGGCGACAGCGACGACAAAGAAGACCCACGCCTGCACGGGGACGCCGAGGAAGAACGAGTTTCCCAGCGCGAGAAACGATGCAGGAAACTTTGTGTATGCGATCGTTCCACCGGTCAGCGCCTCCGCGATTCCGCGGAAAAGCGAGAACGTTCCGAGCGTGACGATGAGCGCGGGCAGGCGAAGTGACGTGATCAACGCCGCATTCACGCATCCACCGAGCGCGCCGACTCCCACCGCGCCAAGCGCCGCGAGCCACGGAGGCCAATGCAGTTCTCCCCAAAGCATCCCAAACGTCACCGCGCACAACCCGAGCAGCGAGCCGACCGATAAATCGATGCCGCCCGTGAGAATGACCGGCGTCATTACGAGCGCCAGCAGGCCGATCTCGACCGACTGCCGCACGATGTTCGCGACGTTGTCCGCCGTGAGAAAGCGGCGCCCGATCGCGTTGAAGATCAGCACTTCGACCACGATCACGAGCAGAAGCACCATCTCGTGACGCATCCAAAACCTCCTCATCGCGCGGCCCTCCGATCCGCCACGACGGCGAGCAGGATCACGAGACCCTGGATCGCCTTCTCCCAATATGCCTGCACGTGGAAGTGCGTGAGCGCGGGGTTCACATTCGCGAGCAGCAGCAGGCCAGGCAGCACGCCCCACAGATTCCCGCGTCCACCGCTCACCGCGATTCCGCCGACGACCGCGGCGGCGATGACCTTGAGTTCGAGGCCTTCGCCGCATGTCGGCTGCACCTGCGGCGATTGCACCACATTCATCACCGCCGCGAGCCCGACCAGCGCACCCATCAGCGCGAAGACGCCGAACGTAACGCGGCGCGGATTGATGCCCGCGAGCCGCGCAGCCTCCGCATCGCTCCCGACAGCATACACAAAGCGACCGGCGTTCACGCGCCGCAGCACCCACGCGCCGAATGCGACCAGCGCCACCGCAAACACGATCAGCGCCGACTGCCCTTTCCATTGCTCCAATCCGAACCACTGCACGCCCGCAGGCAGATTCAGCAAACGGCCTTGCTGCCACAGCCGCAGCGTCTCCTGCCACGTCACCATCGTCGCGAGCGTCACGACGATGCTCGGCAGGCCGAGCCACGCGACGAGCGCGCCATTCACCGCGCCCATCGCCGCACCTGCGCTGATGCTCGCGATCAAAACTACCGGAATCGGCAATCCCGCAGCGCTCATCAGCCCGGCCAGCACTGCGCACATCCCGAACTGCGAGCCGACTGAGATGTCGATCTGCCGGCAGATGATGACGAGACTGATCCCGATCGCCGCGACGAGCGCCGGCATTTGCGAAGCGAGCCGGGAAAGCAGCGGCTGAGGGGAGAAGAAGTTCGGCGCAAAAATCGCAAGCGAAAGGAGCAACAGCGCGAGCACTGCGGCGACGGAGAGTTCGCGCGCACGCTTCACGCGGCCTCCTTGCCAAGTGCCGCGCTCATCACGGTGTGGGCGTCACTTCCTCCGGGAAGCATCGCGGCGAGCGTGCCGCCGCGCATGACGCCGATGCGGTCGCTCATGCCGATGATCTCCGGCAGGTCGCTCGAGATCATCAACACCGCGAGGCCGTCGGCGGCGAGGCGACGGATGATCTTGTGAATCTCGCTCTTGGCGGCCACATCGACGCCCTGCGTCGGCTCGTCGAGGATGAGCACGCGCGGCTTCGTCGCGAGCCAGCGCGCGACGCTGACCTTCTGCTGATTCCCGCCGCTGAGCGAAGAGCCAGTAGCGTCCGGTCCGGCGGCCTTGATGCCGAGGCTCACGATAAAATCCTCCGCCACGCGCAACTCCGCCGCGTCGCGCAGCCATCCGAGGTCGCGGCTGTGGCTCGCCATCGAAATGTTCTGCGCGATCGGCATCTCGAGGATCACGCCATGTCTGCGCCGGTCTTCCGGCACATAGGCGATGCCATGCGCGATCGCGACGCGCGGGTCATCCACGACGACGCGCGCGCCATCGAGCACGATCCCGCCGCGATCGGCGGGAGTGAGGCCGAAGATGACGCGCGCGAGTTCCGTGCGCCCGGCGCCGACGAGTCCCGCAAGCCCGACGATCTCGCCCGCGCGCACGTCGAACGACACATCGCGCACTCCGCTCAGCGAGCAGCCGATGTCGCGCAGCGAGAGCACGACCTCGCCAGGCGGACATTCCGCGGGGGGGAAGAGGTGCGTCACCTCGCGACCGACCATCATGGCGATCAGCTTCGCTTCATCGATCTCGTCGATCGCGTTCGTGCCGACGCTCTCGCCGTCGCGCAGGACGGTGACGCGATCGGCGAGCGCAAATATTTCCTCGAGCCGGTGCGAAATATAGATGATGCCGGCGCCGCTCGCGCGCAGCTCGCGCACGACAGCGAAGAGAAGGTGCTGCTCCTTCTGCGTGAGCGACGCGGTCGGCTCGTCCATGATGACGACGCGCGCGCCGGAGCCGATCGCGCAGGCGATCTCGACGAGCTGCTGCTCGGGCATCGAAAGCTCGCGCACCTCGCGCTCCGGCGCGATCCCGGCGCCGATGCGCGCAAGCAGGTCCGCAGCACGAGCGCGCCGCTCCGTGGCACGCGCCAGTTCAAACGCACGCGGCTGATCGAGGCGCAGTGCGATATTTTCCGCAACGCTAAGGTCGGCAAACAACGCAGGCTGCTGGTAGATGCACGCGATCCCGCGACGATGCGCCTCGCGCGGGTTGAAGTGCGGGACCGGTTCGCCTCCGACCTCGAGCGTGCCGGAGTCCGGTGCGTGCGCGCCGGTGATGACTTTGATGAGCGTCGATTTGCCCGCGCCGTTCTCCCCGAGCAGCGCGTGAACTTCGCCTACGCGCAGATCGAACGACACCCCGCGCAGCGCGCGCACGGCGCCGAAAGATTTCGTGAGTTGAGTGGCGCGGAGCAGCGCGCTCAATAGACCTCCACCGGCGAGCGCTTGCCGTCTTCGGGGCTGCGCTGCGCTGCGCGCTCGGCGCCGAGCGTGGCGACGCGCAGGTCATACACTTCCGCGTCGCGGCGGCGGAACTCCGCCTCATCCCACGGCTCCGGCGGCGCGAGCTTCGCCTTGCACGCGGCGACATTGGCGAGCGCGCGATCCAGATCGGGGCGCGGCACGCTCGCGAGGAAACCGAGCGCCTGCTCGACGACTTCGACGCGGTGGCAGATCATCGCGACATCGTTGCCCGCGGTGATCGCGAGGCGGATCGTCTCCTCGAGGCCGAAGTGATTGAGGATCGCGCCCATGTCGAGGTCGTCGGTCATCACGAGCCCGCGGAAACCGAGTTCGCCGCGGAGCAAGTCGTTCACGACGACGCGAGAGAGCGATGATGGCGTGCTCCCCTGCTCCAGCGCGGGATAAAACGCATGGCCGATCATCATCGAATCGATGCGCCCGGCCATTGAGCGGAAGACCGCCAGTTCGTGCGCTTCGAGATCCTCGCGCGACACCGCGACGGTGGGCAGCTCGTGATGCGCGTCGGCGGGGCAGCGCGAGTAGCCGGGGAAATGTTTTCCGCACGAGAGCACGCCGCCGGCGCGCAGCGCGTCGTTGAAGGCGCCGGCATTGCGGACCACTTGCGCGGCGTCATTACCGTAGCAGCGGCCGCGGAGCGAGTTGTCGGCTTCGTCGTCGAAGGAAATGTCGAGCACCGGGCAGAGGTCGAGATTGAAGCCGAACATCCGCAGCAGCCGCGCGGTGATCGCGCCGTGCCGTTCGATCAGGCCGAGGTCGCCGCGATCGCGGAGCTGGTTCGCATTCGGCGGCTCGTTGCCGACGAGCTTGAGCCGCGACACGCGCCCGCCTTCCTGGTCGATGGTGATGATCGGCTCGACGACGCTCAGTCCGCGCAGGTCGTCGATGAGCTTCCGCAGTTGCTCCGGCGTCTGGATATTCCGCCCGAAAAGGATGAAGGCGCCGGGCTGGATGCGGCGGAAGGTCGCGGCGGTCTGTGCATCGAGCACAGGCCCGGGCACGCCGGTCATGAGGAGTTGGCCGAGTGAAGACATGCGCGAACATTCGACAAGCGCCCGCCGACTTCCAGCCTCGAAGTGGACCGTCCGCCTACGCCTCGGGTGACTGGCTGGTGACGCGCTTGATCATGCGCACGAGGTCCTCGGTGGGGAACGGCTTGTGAAGCACGAGCGCCTGCACGCGCTCGATGAACGCCGCGATCTTCGGGTCATTGGCGTGGCCGGTGATGAATACGAAGCGCGAGCACAGGTGCGGCTTCGCATGTTTTACCGCGAGGTAGAAAACGTCGCCGGACATTTTCGGCATCATCAGGTCGCAGACGATCGCGTCGAAATCGAACGCCATGATCTCGCGCAGGCCATCCACTCCATCGGTCACGGTCGTGACCATGAAATCGCGCGCCTCGAGCAGCGCCTTGAGGGCGAGCGCGAGGTCGATGTCGTCTTCGAGGAGCAGCACACTTCGGATTTCTAGCTCGGCGGGTAGTTCGGGCATCGCGGCAGGAGACGCAGAAGGCATGGCTGTGATCAAGCGAGTTCCATGCGCGGAGTCATGTTCCTTCTTGCCGCCCCGGTGCCTCCGTGCAAAGCGTCCGGCGTCAGTCGAGGCCGGCTTAGCTCAGTTGGTAGAGCAGCTGATTTGTAATCAGCAGGTCGCGGGTTCGAGTCCCGCAGCCGGCTCCAGTTTTGCGTGTGGCATTCTGCACGGGGAGCTGGCATACCGCGCACCGATGCCGGCCGACGAGACGAGCAACTCCCCCTTCCCCACCACGCACTGGACGCTCGTCCAGGTCGTGCAGGGCGGCTCGCCGGAGGACGCGGCGAAGGCGCTGGAGACGATCTGCGCACGCTACTGGTATCCGATCTACGCCTTCCTCCGCCGCAGCGGGCACGGGCAGCAGGATGCGGAAGATCTCACGCAGTCGTTCTTCGCGCGACTGGTGAGCGAGGAGGCGATTCACGCGGTGCGGCGCGAGCAGGGGAAGTTGCGCTCGTATCTGCTCGGCGTGCTCAAGCGCGTGATCGCGGATCATCTCCGGCACGGGTCGGCGGAGAAACGCGGCGGCGGGAAGACGCACGTTTCGTTCGACCAGATGGCGGCGGAGGAACGCTACGCATGCGAGCCGCAGGACACGCGCGATCCCGAGTGGCTCTTCACGCACGCCTGGGCGCACGAGCTTTTTGCGAGCGTGCGGGAGAAGTTGCGCGCCACCTTTGCCGAGACGGGCCGCGCGGAGATGTTCGACGCTCTGCTGCCGTTCGTGACGTGCGACGGGCCGCCGCCTTCGCAGCGCGAACTCGCGACGAAGCTCGGCACGAGCGGGACTGCGGCGGGTGTGGCGATCTTCCGGCTGCGGGAGAAATTCCGCGCGCTGCTGCGCGAGGAAGTCGCGGACACGGTGCTCACGCCGGAGGAAATCCCCGCCGAGATGGCGTGGCTGCAATCGATGCTTTCCGCGTAATGATTCACGGGAAAATCCGAAAGTAGAGGGAGCATGAATCCGCCCGACGACTCCGAGCCTTCGCCACCGACGATCATCGACCCGCCCGCGGGCGCGCCCGTCGCGTCCACCGGCGCGACGCCGACGAGTGGCGCGGACAACTACGTGCTCGGCGCGGAGATCGCGCGGGGCGGGATGGGCTACATCCTCGAGGCGGAGGACGTGAAGCTGAAGCGCACGGTCGCGGCGAAGCTGATGATCTTCGACTCGGACACCGACGAAGGGATCAAGCAGCGTTTCCTGCGCGAGGCGGAAGTGCTGGCGCTGCTCTCGCATCCGAACATCGTGCCCATCCACGACATCGTGTGGGAAGACGGCGTGCCGCTCTTCTACACGATGAAGCGCGTCAATGGGCGCACGCTCCAGGCGATCCTCGCCGACCTGCGCAAGGAAGACGTCGCGGCGCTGCGGGACTTCACGCTCGACCGACTGCTGCTCGTCTTCCGCAAAGTCTGCGACGCGCTGGCCTGCGCGCACAGCAAGGGGATCATCCATCGCGACCTCAAGCCGGAGAACATTATGATCGGCGAGTTTGGCGAGGTGCTCGTCATGGACTGGGGCATCGCGAAGGTGCTCGGCCAAAGAGAAGACAGCGCGGGCACTCAGCCCGGCCAGCCTGCCCCGGAACAATTCGGCAGCACGATGCAAGGCTCCGTGATGGGCACGCCGCAATACATGTCGCCGGAGCAGGCGCGCGGGGAGATCGATGCGCTCGATGAACGCTCGGACATCTTCTCGCTCGGCGGGATTCTTTACGCGATCCTCACGCTGCGGCCGCCGGTCGAGGGCGCGACGCTCGACGAGGTGTTGAAGAAAGTCACCAGCGCCCAGATCACTTCGCCATCGGCTTTGCAGGGCACGACGGGCAAAGGCAAAGCGACGAAAAAGGGCGAAGTGCTCGAAGCGAAGTTGATCAAGCCGTTGCCGCACACGCCGGGCGGGCGCGTGCCGGCGGCGCTCTCGTCGGTGGCGATGACGGCGCTGCGGCTGGACAAGGCGCAGCGTTATCAGTCGGTCGCCGAGTTCAGCGCGGACATCGAGGCGTATCAGGCCGGCTTTGCCACGAAGGCCGAGCACGCGGGGCTGGCGAAGCAGCTCGTGCTGCTCATCCGGCGCAACAAGGGCATCTTTACCACTGCTGCGGCGGCGTGGTTCATCGTCACGGCGCTTGCGGTGTGGTTCGTCATCAATCTCCGCGCGAAGGAACGTCGCGCCGTCGCGGGGGAAGAATCGGCGAAGGCCTCCGAAGCTGTCGCCATCCAGGAAAAAGAAGCCGCGCGCCAGTCGCTTGCGAAGGCCGCGCTCAACCTCGCCGAGGCGGCGCAGCGCGAGGGCAATGGCCCGGAGATGCAGGCCGCGCTGGCCCAGGTGCCCGAGGATTTGCGCGACTCCACGTATGGCTACCTGCTCGATCAGTCCGACACCTCCATCGCCCGCATCCGGACCGACGGCACCGAGATAGAGAGTGTGGCCGCGCATCCGCAGCGTCCCGGCGTTTTCGCCATCGCTGACCAAGGCAAAGTCATTCTCATGGAAGTGCGCACCGGCACCCGCCTGCTGGAATTCGATCCCGGTTTCCCACTGCGGTCCGCCAGAAATCGAA
Source organism: Chthoniobacteraceae bacterium (assembly GCA_040081625.1). Taxonomy (GTDB): domain Bacteria; phylum Verrucomicrobiota; class Verrucomicrobiia; order Chthoniobacterales; family Chthoniobacteraceae; genus VFJQ01. Next base: position 1,793 of record JBEBGD010000107.1, on the reverse strand, counting down.
ATCTCACCATGAAACTCGCCTTCTCGCCGGATGGAGAGCGCATCGCCATCGGGCGGGGGGACGTGCTCCGCATCGTCATCCACAGCACGCGCGACGGAACGAAGCTGTTGGATTGGGAAACACGAGGCACGTTGAAACTCGAGTTTAGCCCGGATGGACGGCAGCTCCTCCAGTCGGAGTTTGGCAGGAGACTCCTCACCGTCTGGGACGCGGCCAACGGCCAATTCCGCTGGAAGGATGAGCCCGGCGGTGGCGGTCTCACGGGAACCTTCACCGTGGACAGCCAGCAGATGATCACTCACAACGACCGCCGGTGCCTCCGCTTGGTAAGTGCCCAGGACGGCACTCTCGTGCGCGAACTTAGCAGACTGCTTGCAAGCTCCCTTGCCCTCCGGCCTGATGGCAAAATGGTGGTTATTGGCGGGAAGGACGCCGATAAAGGCAAGATCCAAGGCGTGTTCCTGGAGAACGCGGCGGTTGCTTTCGAATTCCGGGTGCATGATCGCCCTTTTCAGCACATCGCGTTCACTCCGGACGGTGGCCGCTTTGTGAGCGTGACCGAGCTGGCCGATGGACGACAGGCCATTCAGCTCTGGGATGCGAACACCGGCGCACCGTTGCAAACACTACTCGGCGGCGTCGGCGCCATCACCGGTGCGTCCGTGCATCCGCTCTCCGGCGAACTGGTGGTAGCCGGTCAAAACACGCGTGCCTGGAATCTCACCGGCGCGCCGGAGAAGTGGACCCTGATCGGCGGCAATGGCAGGTCAAGCGTCGCTTTTTGGGGATCGGATGATGTGGTCTTTGCCGCCACACAGGGGCAAAGAGCCGCGCTGCAAAAGCTCCAACCCGGCACCCCCGACCTGCTTTGGACTCCGCCCAGTATCCAGTATCGCCTGCCCAGCGTGAGCGCGGATGGCTGCTTCGCCGCCATCGGTCTCATCGCTGGCAATCTTTTCGGCAGGGGCGTCAACGACGTCTTTCTGCTGCGCAACCCCGGTGCCCAAGTCGAGAAGGCTGCCGTATTCAAATCGCCTTACGCCCTGGCCCTGCTCCGGCTCAATCCCGTCGGCGATCGTCTGGCGACCATCCAAAATAGCCTCGAACGGGCAGATGTGTTGGATGCCAGCACCGGCAAGCAACTGGTCAGCCTGGATGGCAAGGACTTGAAGACGTTCTGGGACCTCGGCTGGCTCAGCGGCGGCAAGCAACTGTTGGGTCTGGGCACCGCAAAGGCGAATCGCGGCCAACCCGGTTCCGAGGAAAGAATCGTCCTTTTCGACGCCACCACCGGCCAGATCGTGCAAACAGCGACTCACCGCACCGCGATGGACGTGCTCGCCGTCGCGCCGGATGGCCGCCGCTTCGCCGAAGCCGGTGCGGACAAGAAGGTGCGCATCCGCGATGCCGCCACTCTGGCCGTGCAGCAGGAATTCCGCGCGCACGATGGCCCCATCACCGCGCTCGCCTGGCATCCCACCAAGCCCATCGTGGCTACTGCCTCCGCCGACTTGAGCGTAAAGCTGTGGAACCTCGAGACTGGCCGACTGCTGGAGGAATTCCGAGGCATGCTGTCCGCGCCCGAGACGCTCACCTTCAGTCCAAGCGGCCGACGCCTCGGCTGCGCGGGCGACGGCAACCCCACCCGCATCTGGGAGCCGGAGTCGCTCAACGACCAGCCCGCCGCCGCCAAACCCGCCGGTGACTGGGAAGACCTGCTCGCCCCGCTCACCCCCGACGTGGTCGAGAAGACCGGCAACGGCTGGCGCATGGAAAACGGCACGCTCAACAGT
>JBEBGD010000018.1:0-66313 GCA_040081625.1 Chthoniobacteraceae bacterium | reverse complement strand
ATAAGAGACAGTTCCAGCGCCTCGGCATGCTCAGCTACAACGCGCTGCAGTTCGCGCTCATCGCGCTCACCGCGAGCGCGCTCGGCATCCTCATCACCGCTGTCGGCGAAGGCCTGCTCGGCGATCCCGAGATGTTCATCACGGGAAATGGCTCGACGCGCACCGCGCTGCGCTGGTTCCAGGCGCGCAGCGAAAACCTGCTCCCGACTCCCGGCTGCTTCTCGATCTCGATCTGGTTCTATCGCGTCTTCATGCTCGCGTGGGCGCTGTGGCTCGCCGCCGCGCTCATCCACTGGCTGCGCTGGGGCTGGCAGAATTTCAGCGCCGGCGGCTTCGTCCGCAGGAGTCCGAAGCCCGCCGTCACCCCGCCGCCGCTCCCCGCGCAGCCTTGATCGGCGTCACACGCTCGTTTCGTCGGGTTCCTCCTCGACTTGCGGCTCGTCGGGCTCCGAGTCGATGCCGAGAAGTGCGACCGCCTCGGGCGCCGGCAATCCATCCGCGGGGCGAAGTTTTCTCACCACCGCCCGCTGCCGCCGCTGCGCAGTCTCGATGCTGTTCGACGCCTCGGTGAGTTTCTTCTGCACCTTGTCGAGCGCGTCGCCGAACTTGCCGAACTCCGTCTTCACCGCGCCGAGCACCTTCCACACTTCGCTGGAGCGCTGCTCGATCGCGAGCGTGCGGAACCCCATCTGCAAACTCGTCAGCAACGCCGTGAGCGTCGTCGGCCCGCTGACGACCACGCGAAGATCGCGCTGCAGCGATTCGATGAGCCCCGGCCGCCGGAGCAACTCCGCGAACAGCCCCTCGGTCGGCACGAAGAGAATCCCGAAATCCGTCGTGATCGGCGGCAGCAGATACTTCTCGGAAATCTTCCGGCACTCGAGCCGGATGCCCTGCTCGAGCGCCACGCCCGCGGCCTCCGCTGCCGGCGCATCGGCACGCTCCTGCGCATCGAGCAGGCGCTGGTATTCCTCCTGCGGAAACTTCGAGTCCAGCGGCAGCCACACGGGAGTTCCATCGGTGTCGCGTCCCGGCAGCTTGATCGCAAACTCGACGCGCTCCCCGGTGGCTTCGTTCGGGGCGAAGTTGCGCGTGAATTGATCGGGCGTGAGCGTCTGCTCGAGCAGGTTGCCGAGCTGCACCTCGCCCCACGTGCCGCGCGTTCTCACGTTGCTGAGGATCTTCCGCAGGTCGCCCACGCCGACCGCGAGCGACTTCATCTCGCCGAGGCCCGCGTGAACCTGCTCGAGCCGTTCGCTCACGAGTCGGAAGCTCTCGCCGAGTCGCTGCTCGAGCGTCTGGTGAAGCTTCTCATCCACCGTCGCCCGGATTCGTTCGAGCTTCGCTTCGTTGTCGGTCTGCACCTGCGCGAGCTTGGTCTCGACGGTCACCCGCATCGCCTCGAGCTTCGCTTCGTTCCGCGTCGTCAGCTCGGAGAGCTGTTGCTTGAGCATCTGCGACAACTCCTGCAACTGCCCCGCGAGGAGTTCGCTGAAGCTCTTCAGCGCGGTCTGCAATTCCTGCCGTGTCTGCGCATCGGTCTGCTGCGCTGCCTCAGCCGCTCCCGTGAGGCGCTCGTCGAGCGTCGTGCGCATCTCGGCGAGCCGTTGCTCGCTGCGTTCGCTCGAATCGGTCAGCGCCGTCGAGAAGGTCTGCAAATGATCGATCTGCTGCTTCGCCGTGTCCCCCAGCCTCTCGGAAATCGAGTCGCCAAGGCCGCGAATCGCCGCCGCGATTTCCTCCCGCAACTGCCGCGCCGCGTTCGCTCCCTCTTCGCGTCCGTGCCGCAGCTCCTCGCGCAATCCGCCGCCCAGGCGATCCACCTCGACGCGCACGCTGTCCCCCGGCTTTCGGAGCAGCAGCACCACCAGCAACACGACGGCGGCGGCCACCAGAATCGTGATCGTGATGAGCCACGGAATCATGGCCACAACTCCCACGCGACCAGCTCCGTGTCGCTGCGCGCGATGACGGTGTTCCGCCCGAACGCGGGGTGCGCCCACGTCCTGCCGATGATCGAATGCCGGCTCAGCTCCTCGATCTCCTCCGGCGTGACCCGCGCGAAGACCAGCTCGCCCACTGCATTCAAGCCGCACAAGATCCCGCGCGCGTAGTCGGCCCACACGAGGCTCATCTGCGGGTTGCGATCCTTCGGCGTGAGCAGGTGCGCGTCCTTCCACCGGATCGAGCCGTCGGCGAGATTGAAGCAGACGACGCCTTCGGCCTTCGTGAGCAGATAGACGAATCCGTCGCGGTAGAGCGGCTGGCTCATCAAGCCGCACAGCGTCTTCTCATCGCTCCACATGAGCTGCGAATCGCTCGCGCGGATCGCGCGCGAGCCGTGCCAGTAGCCGGACACCAAGACGATGCCCTCGTGGAAAATCGGCTGCGCGATCGAGACGCCGTAGGTGATCTTGTAGGGCACACGCCAGATCTCGCGGCCCGTGCCGGGTTCGAGCGCCATCACATGCTCCGGCCCCCACTGGACAAGCTCCGATCCGAACAACGCGGGCGTGGAGTAGCCGGCGGGATCGTTGCCGCCGCGCCAGCGCTCGCGGCCCGTCGCGAGGTCGAGCGCGACGACGCTGCCGCCGGGCTTCGCGCCGCAATGAATCAGCACCGTGTCCTTCAAGATCAGCGGAGACGCGGCGAATCCCCACTGCGGAATCACGGCGCCAAGTTCCCTCACCGTGTCGTGCGTCCACGTCACCTTGCCGCTTGCCACGTCGAGACACGTCGCGATGCCGGTCGCGCCGAAAGCGTAAGCGCGGCCTTCGTGAATGGTGACGCTCGCGCGCGGGCCGGAGTTGTATTCCATCCTCCCGTAGTCCACGCCGTAACGATGCTCCCACAGCGGCTTGCCGGTGCGCGCATCGAAGCAGAGCACACGCTCGACATTCTCCGGGGTCGTCTGCCGATCCATCACGAAGACGCGACCGTCGCTGATCGTCACGCCGCCAAAACCGCCGCCGATGCTTTGCTTCCAGAGTTGCCGCGGCTTGATGCTCGCGAGGTCGGTGGGAAGTCGCTGCGGATTCCACGAGCCATCGCCGTCCGGCCCGCGAAAGCGCGGCCAGTCCTGAGCGAACACCGGCAGTGCGACCAGGCAGAGCAGGGCGAGGCGTCTCATCGGGCGGCGAAGGCTGCGCGGATGAAGTCGCGGCGCGTGATCGTTCCATCGGCCTTCGGAAGTGTCGCTGCGTCGATGCGCAGGGCCGCCGCGAGCTTCAGCCACGCGGTCGCGAGCCCGTCGTCGAGTAGCTTGTCCAGCTCCGCAGCGTGCCCGGGATAGGCTTCGTAATACTGTCCGTGCAAATTCTTCCCGCGCTGCCCCGGCTTCGCGGGCATCGGCGCGAGTCCGTGCAATCCGCCGGCGGTGCCCCACCACTGCACTGCGGCGAAGTCCGCGTGGCCGGGCGGCACATCGCTCACGTAGATCGTCGCACCGCCTGCCGTGTGCAGTCGCTTTTGCAAATCGGCCACACTCACGCGTTGCACGGTCGTGCGCGCGGCACGGGCGAGATGCGCGGCGTGGCCGGCGGCCTGGCCGAGCGACATCCAGATCGGCTCGAGCCGCAGCGCGCAGAAGCCGACGTGCGACGCGCTCACCGGGCCAGGCGCGAGGAGGTTCTCGACGCCTTTGGCGACGAGCACCCCGTAAGGGATCTGGTAAGGCGACACGCTTTTGTAAAACTCGCCCGTGTGCTTGCCGCCGAAACGCGAGCCGTCGTGCGCGGTGCCGTGGCAGTTCGAGCCGTAGTCGCCCATCGCGATCGCGTCGCTGCGGAGCACGGCGCGCGCGTCGCCCGGCGCGTGGGCAGTGTCGTGCTCGGTAAAGACGTAAGCGCCGATCATCCGCCGGGCCTCGCGCACGTAGAGTTGCGGCGGCAGGTGGCCGTTGTCGTCGAACTCATCGCGGCACCAGCCCCACTCGCGCGCTTCGGTGCGAAGCTTCGCGGGAACCGCGTCGTCGTTTTGCAGGAAGTAGAGCAGGCCGACATTCCAGAGCAGGTGCGCGTCGAACACGCGCTGCCGCGCCTGCCCGAGCCCCGTCGGCGAATAAGGCACGACCGTGTCGCCGCCGCTTTCGCGAACCGCCGCACCGCCGCCGCCATCGGGCCAGTCGAGATTCTCGCCGGGCAGCGAGAGGCGCACGGTGCCGGCGGAGACGTCGTTGAGATCGTATTTGCCGTTCGGCAGCGGCGGCGTCTGCGCCTTGAAAAGAATCCCGCTCGGATACCCAAAGATGGTCTTCAACTTACCGCTCGCGAAGAGCGGCAGCACGCCGGCGAACTCCTCGCGCTTGTAGCCCTGCGGCTTGCGCACCGGTGCGCGGTTCGCGGGTTCCCGCGTCGCGACGAGGCGGAAGTTGTAGGCCTGGAGTTGAGCGTCGGCCTGCTCGGGGGCGAGCGATTCGTCGTATTCGGCGCGGCCTTCGCGCCCGACGCGGTAAGGAACCTTCGCCGCGGCGATCAAGTCGCCCTCGTAGGTCGCGTCGATGAACACATCCGCCGACACGGTGTCGCCGACGGTCTGGCGATTCGGCTCGAGAAACGCCGCCATGCCGATCGCGCGGCTGGCCTCGTCTCCGCTGCTGCGGACGCTGAAGAGCTTCCGGTTTCGCCAGACGGTGATGTTCGGTTCCGCGGCGAGCATCTTCTCGAAAATGGCGAGGTTCACCTTCGGCTCGGCGAAGACTCCGCCCCAGCTATCGCGAAGCTGCTGCGAATCGGCGCCGTAGGTCTCGCGATAGTGCTGCTCGACTTGCTTCGCGAACTCGAGATAGGCGCCGGTCAGACCCTCGCGCGTGCGGAAGTCGGTGTGCGATAGCCCGCACGTGATCATGCCTCCGATTCGTTCGCTCGGTTCGACGAGCAGCACTCGCTCGCCATCGCGCGCAGCGGCGAGCGCCGCAGCGATGCCGGCGGGCGTGGCGCCATAGACGAGCACGCCAGTCTCGACCGCGCGGAGACCCGCGACCGACGCCAGGAGGACGGCCAGCGTGCGGAGAATCGTCGCGAACTTCCTCATGAGAGCCGGGCGTGAAGGGCCGCCTCGACTGGCGGATGCCGGTCGTGCTGATGAACGATGTGAACGATCGAGCCGTCGCGATTGATCACCCTGCGCTCGTCGTTGAGCAGAACTTCGTCGGGCTTCATGCCGCCCATCGTCAGCACCGGGCTGTCGAAATTGTCGAAGCGCCGCACCTTTTGAAGATCGCCGGTCCAGAGCAGGACGTTGTGCGCGCCTTGGTCGAAGCCGGGATGGTAGGCGAAGTTCAGGTAGCTCGTGAAGAAGAGCTGCGCCATCGCCTTGAGGTATTCGACCATCCGCGGATACGAGCCGAGCGTCACGCCGGAGCACGACAGGGGCTCGCTGCGAAACTTATCCACGGCCTCCCTGCCCATCGGCGCCTCGACCCACTCGCGATTGCACGAATCGGTCTCGAGCCGGATCGAGCGGTGCTCGTTGAACACGCACAGCGAATCGCCGCAGTCGAACTCGAACGGGTCGCGCTGGAAGAACACGTCGCGCAGGTCCGCGATGAGCACGTTCCCGACTTCCTCGGCGCTGCGGCTCAGCAGGTATTCGAGATACATGAGGTATCGCGAGCAGTGAACGATGAAGAACTTCTTCGCGAACTTCGCGCGCGCGGCGAAGCGCGCCTCGTCCGACAAGCCGGGCATCCCGCCGATGAAGCGCGGATAGAGGTTCAGGATCGTCCGCAACCGTCCGTCACCGGTGTAAACGTGGCCGGTGAACGGGTTCTTGAGTCCGAACTTATGAAACGGGATCAGCGTCGCCCCGTGTTCGCGCAACTTCGCGAGCGACGCGTCGTCGATCGAGTTGTGAAAAAGGCACAGCTCGGCCGTCGAGCCGGCGGCCCGGAGGGAGCGGATGAATGGCGAGAGTTGATCGAAGGTGTAACCCCTGATCGCGCCGAGGATGAGATTGCTGCGCTGCATGAAATCGGGAAGAAGGAGGGGCGCTCCGAATACTCAACTTTCCGCGGCGCGGAAGTCGATTTGCTCGCTGCCGACCTTGCCGAGCCACTCGCGGATCTTCGCGCGGAGCGCGCTTCGTTGCCCGGGTGTCACCTTGCCGGCGCGGATGGCGGCGAAGATTTTGTCGCACGCACGATCGCTGAGTTGTTCGCTGCTGACGCCATGGGCGTTGAGGATCGACTTGAGCGCCGCGGCCCGCAGCGTGACGTGATCGCGTCGCGCGTGCGGACGCTGGCTCACGTAGGCGTAGGTGCCGATCGCGCGGTCGAGCAGGATCCACGGGAAATCGAGCGCCGCGCACCAGACCACGCGCGCGCGCCCGCTCACGGGTTGCCGGATTTTCTCCGGGAGAATCCGGCGCGCAAACTCCGGCACCCACTTCGAGCGCAGCGGCACATCGACCGCCAGGTCGGGCTGCGTCTTCCCGACGATGAGCGCGCCGCCCGCGCCGATGGCGCCGCCGATCAGCGCGCCGAGGCCGAGGCTGTGACCGCCCACGAGCACGTCGATGGCGACGCCCGCGCCGCCACCCGCGAGACCGGAAACCACCGCGAGCTGCGTCGTGCTCAGCCCGAGCATCCGCCACGTGTCCTCGCTGAAAAGCCCGGTATCGAGCAGGTGATCGGCGTCCGCGCCGACAAGGTGATGCTTGAACTTCTCGATGAGCTGCCGGTGCGCGTTGGATTCCTCGGCGGCGATCGTGCGGCGGTAGGCGTCCTTGAGTTCCGCCTCGAGCCGCTCGCGCCGGGTGGGCGTCGTCGTGTCGTCGGCGCTCGTCTCGCGGTGCTCGAGGCAGCGGCAGAGCATCTCGGCGATAATCTCCGCGCACTCCTCGATCTTCTGCACGCGGTCTTCGCGGAGGATCTGCACGGCCTTGCGAATATTCGGCGCCCACGCCTGGTCGAGGCCGGCGAGCGCGTCGAGCAGCGCGAGCCGGTCCTCGAACGAGGCGCGCTGCGCGTTCAGCTCCCACACGATCTTGAAGTGCTGATCGAGCCGACTCTTCCAATCGGCCACATGATCCGCGGCGCTCGTGCGATTGATCACGGCGACACGCGGCTGCCCGGTCAGGCGCAGGATTTCCATCTCGGCGAGGTTGATCTCGCGCATCGGTCGCGAGCCATCGACGACGTAGATGATGCCCGCGCCGGCGACGATCCGTTCGAGCAGCCGGCACTCGGCGTCGAAGGCGCGCTCGCCGCGGTGCCGCGCGATGAACTCACGGAAAACAGCGAGCGGGTCCTTTGCGTTGCGCGCCGATTCGAGTTCGGCGAGCGCCTCCGGCGCGTTCTGAAAACCGGGCGTGTCGAAGAAGATGAACAGGTCATCGAGCGCGAACCGCTCGCAGTCCGCGGTCTCGCCCGGGACCGGGCTCACGCGCACGCGGTCGTTCTCCGCGAGCGTGGCGACGATCGAGGACTTTCCCGGATTCACCGCGCCGACCACCGCAAACGTCGGCGTGCTCATGCCGTCCTCCATTCCTCGACATCGACACGCAGCCGCTCGCGCGCGGCGAAGTCGCGCCACAGCTTCGTGCGCCCAGTATCGATCGTCTCCGAGAGCAGCACGAGCACGCTGCCTTCCGCGCTGGCAGCGGCGGCGACTTCGCTGAGGAAAAGCGTGATCGCGACGATCGGGTCGCGGTCCGAGGGGATCACAACGACGACATTCACCGGCGCAGCCTCGCGCACCGCGGCGAGCTGCGCCGCGCACGCGTGGCGCTGGTCGATCTTCACCGGCAGCATCTTCACGAGCTGCAAGCGAAAGGATCGCGCGAGCTGCTCGCGGAGTGCGCCCTCAGCGAGCGTGAGTTCGTGCGAGACGAGTCCCAGGCACGCACCTTCGTGTCTTTGGCCCGGCGGTGCCGAGTCCGGCGTGTCGCCGGGCGGAGGCGAAGACTCGGCCGATCTCACGAGCGGACCGCGGAGCCTGCGCCAGAGCGCATTCGCCTCGGCGTGGTCGAACCGCAGCGCGCGCAAGGCGAGGCGCAGCTTGAGCGCCGCACAGGCCAGCAGCGCGCCGCGCACGGCGAGGCCGTAAAAGCCGACGGACCAAAAGAGAAACGGCCACCACGCGCGCATCGCGTCGGCTGGCAGCGTCGCGTGCGACTGGTGCGGCGCGTAGCGTGTCGCGCTGACCTGATCGACGCTCGGGTGTGCGTTCGGCGCCCATTGCCACGGCGCGGCGAATGTCGCGACCATGCGGCCCGCGCGCTCCGAGTCGATATCGAGTGTGGTCTGCCAGCCGAAGCGCTGCTCGTGCGCGGCCACACGCCAGAGCAGCGTCGTGAGCACGCCGACATTGAAGCACACGGCGAAGAGCTGCGTGCTGACGAGCAGCGGCCAGATGGCGAGCGAGCCGTAGATTTCCCGCCGCCGATCGAGCCGTCCGAAGATCGCGCCGAGTTGCAGGCGCTGATCGCCCGGCAGCCGCCTCAGCCCCGCGCCGATCGCCACGAGCAGCGCGCGCACGAGCGCCTGGAGCGGACGCCAGCGCGTGGGCAGAAGCGAGGCGCGACGCATCAACCCGAGCACCAGCGCGCCGAGCATCAGCGCCCATTGCAAGCCGAGCGTGCATGCGAGGAAACCGACGACGTTCACCGGCTCCTGCCCGCGATAGATCAGTGCGGGCGAGGCGACGAGTCCGCCGATCAGCAAACCCGCGACGACTGCGACCGTGAGCAACGTGTGCCAGCCGGTGAGGAACTGCTCGCCCGGCTGTTCCGCGCCCGCTTCCGCACGGCGCGCCTCGAGCCATGCGTGAAAAACCTCGCGCCGGTCGCGCACACCGAGTGGCGCGATCTTCTCCTCGAAGATGCGACGGTCGCCCGGCTCGTCGCCATCGCGAGAGACGTGAGCTTCAAAATCGATGACGTCGGCGAGCGACCAGGCGCGGTTCACGCGGGCAGGCTAGCGGGCGAAGGCCGAGCGACAAGCACGGCTCACTCCTCGCCGAGCAGGTAGCGGAAGTCCTCGAGCGAGAGCGTGCGGGCGAAGTTTTCCTCGCCGAGAATGTCGGCGGCGAGGGCGCGCTTCTGCGTCTGCAACGCGCGGATTTTTTCCTCGATCGTGTCCTTCACGAGCAGGCGGTAGGCGATGACGGTGTTGCGCTGTCCGATGCGGTGCGTGCGGTCGATCGCCTGGTTTTCGACGGCGGGATTCCACCACGGATCGAAGAGCACGACGTAGCTGGCGGCGGTGAGGTTCAGGCCGAAGCCGCCTGCGCGAAGGCTGATGAGGAAGACGGCGCCGCCCTCGGAGCTTTGGAAATCGGCGACGAGCGCGCCGCGGTTCTCCGTGTCGCCGGTGAGCACGAAGTGGCGCCACTCGCGCGCGACGACTTCGGCGCGGATGAGCGAGAGCATCTCGACGAATTGCGAGAAGACGAGGACCTTGTGCCCCTCGGCCATGAGCGGCTCGAGCAGGTCGAGCAGCGCGTTGAGCTTCGCGCTGTCGCCCGGCGCGGCCTTCGTGCTGATGAGCGCGGGATGGCAGCAGATTTGGCGCAGGCGCAGCAGCGAGGTGAGGATGTTGAAGCGCGCGGCGTCGAGGTCGGCTTGCGACGTGAGCTTGAGCAGCGCGGCGCGGGCGCGCTTGAGTTCGGCGCGGTAGAGCGTCGCCTGCGTGCCGTCGAACTCGCAGTGCAGGTCCTCCTCGATCCGCTCGGGCAGCTCCTTGGCGACTTCGCCCTTGGTGCGCCGGATGATGAACGGCCGCACGCGCGCGCTGAGCCGGCGGCGCGCGAGCGGGTCGGCGCGCTGGTCAAAGGTCTTGCTGAACTGCGCGCGCGGGCCGAGCGCGCCGGGCATCGCGAAGTGCATGATGCTCCACAGGTCGAGCAGCCGGTTCTCGATCGGCGTGCCGCTGAGCGCGAGCCGGTGCGAGGTTTTCAGCTTCCACGCGATCTTCGCAGTCTGCGACTCGGGGTTCTTGATGGCCTGCGCCTCGTCGAGGATCGCGGCGAGCCACGGTGCGGTGCTGAGCGGCTCCTCGAGCGCGCGGAGCTGCGCGTAGTTGACGACGACGATGTCGGCGCTCCCGCGGGCCGCATCGACGTCGGCGGGTGTCGCGCCGATGGGGAGGATCTGCACACGCAGGCCCGGCACAAAGCGGCGCGCCTCGACGAGCCAATTGTCCATGACGCTCTTCGGGCAGACGACGAGCGAAGGCTGGCGCTCGCTGTCGGGCTGCACGCGCAGCCACTCAATCCACGTGAGCGTCTGGAGCGTTTTTCCGAGGCCCATGTCGTCGGCGAGGATGCCGCCGAAACGATTCGCGGTGAGATAGGCGAGAAAGTGGAAGCCCTCGACTTGATACGGTCGCAACTCCGCGCTGATCGACGCCGGCACGTCGGGCATGACGCGGGTGCGGATCTCCTCGGCGCGGCGCTGGATGGCGCGGGAGTGCTCTTCGCCGAGCAGCTTTTTCGCGGAGCGTTTCCCGGCGAGCTGGAGCGCGTGGAGGCGTTGCGGCTGGCCGGAGAATTCGTGCGTGCTCAGGCCCAGCTCGGCGAGCTCGGCTTCGTCTTCCTCGCTGAGCTGGAAGGCGATGCGGCGCCAGCCTTTCGCGCCGAGGCGCACGAGGCCGCCGCGGGCGTCGAGCAGGGCCTTGAGTTCCTTTTTGGTGAGCGTGGTGTCGGCCACGTCGAGCGCGACGCGCAGGTCGAACCAATCCATCGAGGACTCGCCGACCTCGAGCTTCACGCGCGCGGCGATGGCCGGTTCGCGCAGCGAGGCGAGCACCGGGTCGAGCGCGAACGAGACGTGCGAGGGCATCGCCGCGAGCCACGTGGCGAATTGCTCGGGCAGCTTGCGGTTCATCTGCTTGTGCCAGTGCTTTTCGTGCGGCCACCACTGGAGCTTGAGCGTCTCGAGTTGCTCGGGGATGCCTGTGAGCGCGCTGCGATCGCGCCGCACGATCGCGTCGGCGCCGAAAGGCGCGGCGGCGCGGAGCGGCTGCCAGCCGTCGCGGTGCCAGGCTTCCTCATGCACGCCGGGCGCGGACTCGGCGAGCAGCTCGACGATGAGTCGTTCGCCGCTGACCGGATTTTCCTCGAGCACGCATTTGAAGACGGGGCGCAGGCGGACCGTCTGCACGCGGCCCGCGAGTCGCGTCGGCGGTTCGATCGCGAGTCGGTCGAGCAAGGCGACGCCGCCCGGCGTCTCCAAGGCTTCCGCGGGGATCTCGATCGGCTCGTTCACGTCGAGCCCGCCGAGCGGTGGCCCGGGGTAGATGGTCTCGAAAGTGACGTAGAGCGAGGGCTCGCCATCGAGCACGACGATCGGCGACGGCGCGGCGGAGCCATCCGCGCACACGAGCGCGAAGCGATAATCGACGCGCGCGTTTTTCTCCGGCGTCTCGATGCGCCAGGTCAGCGGTTCGGCACTGAATGCGAGCGGCGTCGCCCAAAGGCCGACCACGCGGCCTGCGGCGGCGGGATCGCGGAGCAGGCGGTTGAGAATGCGGACGCCGTCGGGCTCGTCGTAGCCCCGTGTGGGCAGCGCGCCGTAGCCGGTGTCGAAGGCGCGCCACAGCGGCAGCGAAGCGGTATCGCACGGCTGGCGCCCGGCGTTCGATTCGGAGAGCAGCCGCTCATACACGTTCCGCGGCATCGGCTTGAACGCGGCGGTCTCGTCGCTGCGTGAATCGAGCACGATCCCATCGCGCGCGAGTCGAACGCGCAGCTCGCAGCCGGCGTCCCGGAACGAGGAGGACGAGTCGGCTTGATCCAGCCATTTATTCCACCGCTCGATCGTGCGCCCGCGTTCCCAATCACCGACGAGCGCATCGACTTCGCTCCACCCGGTCGCCGACGCCCAGCCGTCCGGCAGGCGCAGGCTGTTCCGGCGAAAATACGACGCGAGGCAGAGCCACGCCTCCCACGCCGAGCGCGGCGGCTGCGGCCAGAGCTCGACCGTCTCCCGGCTCCGCGGCGGCTCCACTCCCTCGTTGGAGATCGCATCGACGCGGGACTTCGGGACGACCTTGGAGTCGCGGTGCTCGCGGAAAAGGCGGTCCACGACGCGCGCCGTGCGCTGCTCGTCGAGGGAAAGTTCGCGCTTGAGCCGCGCAGCCATGCACGCCTCGAATGAGGTCGCCTCGGCGGCCGCTCCCGGAGCGGCATCGTCGCGGAGCTGGTCGAGCGCGGTGATCATCACCGCCGCGCAGTGCTTGCAATTGATCGAGACCGGACACGAACACTCGCCCCACCACTCGCCCTCGTCGTAGCGCACCTTCGAGGCGTAAAGCGCACCCCCGGCGACCTGCGCGCGCAAACCGATGCCGCGCTTGAAACTCTCCAGATCCCCGACCCGCCCGCCGCGCGCCAGCACCTGTGCGCGCTCCTCCGTGTGCGGATTGAGGCTCGCGAGCCACGCATCGGCGGCCTCGATCTCTTCGGTGGTCAATGGCTTCAACAGCATGAACCCGCAACGTGCGGGCGACTACCCTCCCCGGCAAGGGCGGGTCCGCACTTTCCTGCCAGGCGACATCGCGATGATCTTCGCTTCCCATCAAGGCCCAAGGGAGTCAGAACTCGCTGAACTCAACCACAGCCCACATGAAGACTCCGAAGAATCCCGCCGAGCACAAAGCAGTCAGCAATGACTCACGCCTAAAGACTCTTGCGATCGACATCGGTGGCACAGGATTGAAAGCCGCCGTGCTCGATCATGACGGTGAGATGATCACGGATCGAATGCGTGTGGAAACTCCTGCCGATTGTTCGCCCAAGCGCATGATCGGGTTGCTGACAAAGCTGGTGGCCCCGTTCACGTATGATCGGGTTTCGGTCGGTTTTCCCGGTGTGGTGCGTCGTGGAAAGATCGTGACTGCACACAACCTCGGCACGAAGGCGTGGAGAGGATTCGATCTGGATCTCGCCTTGACGGAAAAGCTCGGCAAACCCGTGCGTGTCCTCAACGACGCTGACATTCAAGGGCTTGGCGCAATTAGCGGAAAAGGAGTCGAACTGGCCATCACCTTGGGAACCGGGATGGGGTCGAGCCTGTTTGAAGATGGTCGGTTGTCAGCGCATCTGGAGCTGGCGCACCATCCGTTCAGAAAAGGAAAGACCTATGAGGAGGAACTCGGGAACAAGGCGCTCAAGAAGCATGGCAAACAAAAATGGAATCGCCACGTCGCCAGAGCCATCGAGGTTCTGCGGGAGCTGACGCACTTCAACCACCTCTATATCGGAGGCGGCAACGCAAGACTCGTGAAGCTAAAACGCCTGCCCGATGTGACTCTGGTGTCGAACGAACTCGGAATGCGTGGTGGAGTGTGGCTGTGGCGCCGGCGCGGACCGGGTAGCACCGAGATCTTTCGATTGTCCGATAGCGTTCGCGAGAGCGGGGAATGATCGATCAACACGAACAGCGCCACCCCGAGGCTGCCTCTGAGTGTCGTTAAGCAGCAGATCGAGGTGAAGGATCTCCATCCGACGGAGGAAGAAGTGCAGACCGAGATGATGAACTTGAGGGAATGGTTCATCGGCCGACACGGGGCTCAGCAGGCGGAGCAGGACGAGCCGCGAGCTTACCTGCGCCTGTAGTGAATCTTTTTGCGGGTGAGCAATCTCAACTGCTCAAACGCGGCTGCTTCCTGGAGCAGTTGACTCGCTCTTTGATGGATGCGCCGGGCTTTTCTCACGATCGACATCCCATCGGGTTCAGGGTTGTTCGTCATGCGCCAGTATCGCATGTCCGGGCCGAACTCGCTACGTGCTCACCAGGAGATCGTCGGGAAGCGCGGGGAGCGCTCAGACCTTCGGCTTGATGAACAGCACCGTCCCGCGCTCGATCCAGCCTTTTCGCAGATCGACCCGGAACCAGCCATCACTGTTCTTTTGGTGAAAGCGGCAGCCTGATCGTGGGCCGAACTCCTTGAGGTCGTATTGCGCCCACGTCTTGCCCATGTCGGGCGAGTAGATGAAGCCGCAGTCGTAGGTCGATGCAGGCGCGCAATGTGAGGCGATCATCACGCCGTCCTGGATGATCATGTTCGCGGATTCGAAGCCGGGATTGAACAGCAGCGTGTGCGCCTCCTTCTTTGTGAGGTCGGCCGGAGCGCAGGCGAAGATGCCACGATCATGCGCGGGCCCGACCTTGGGGCCGTTCGCATCGGCCACCCAGTAGAGCCTGCCATCGACGAAATTGATGCCGCCGGACTTGAAGCGCGAGTCGGAGTTCACGGAGATCAGCGGCTTCCAATCCCACGTGTCGGCCTTCGCGTCGTAGGTGCCGCGCAGCCAGTGGCATTCATTCCCGTGTGTCCGGTCGATATCGCCCGTGCAGGCGTAAAACGCGTTCTCGGCGGGGTTGTAGGCCACGCTGTGAATGTGGCGGCAGATGAGCTTGTTGCTGGCATTGCCCAGGAGCTTTCCTGGCTCCGCATCCTTCTCCTGAAACTTGGGATTCTGCCCAAACGAATACGCAATCTTCACCGTCTGCCCGCTGTCGGTGGAGTAGTAGATGTTCACCGGCACCGGGCCGCCGAGGACGTTGCAATAGTTTCCCCACACGAGCATCTCCCTGCCGTTCACATCCCACGTGTGCTCGCCGTCGAGCGAATGGAAATACCAGCCGGGCTGATCCGGATTCCTCGGCGTATGCGGGAGGTAATCGCTGCCTTCGGGATTCTTCACCGTGATGGCGCGGTGCGTTTTGATATTGTCGGTGCTCAAAAAGAGCTGCGCCCGCGTGGCGAAGAGGATGTTCCCGTTTTTCAGGATGACACTCCAGGTGATGTTCTCCGCTTCGGCAAACTCCGCGCTGTGCGGCCAGGTCGCGCCGTTGTCCTCGGAGAGGAAAATTTTCCCGCTGCCGAAGCCGAAGGCTTTGTGGTCGCGTTGCGAGTCGATGTATGGCCCCGACGGCGCGAGCCGATACCAGAAGTGGTCCGTCGAAGCCACGTCCGCGGGTGCGGCGATCAGCTTCGTGGTGTCAGGCAGCAAGAGGCCGCCCATGGTGGTCGCAGTGGCTCCGAGGAACCGGCGTCGATTGGGTAAAGAGGGGTGTGTCATGGTGTTCGCGTCGAGATGGTCACGCTGTTAAGTCTCCGCGCATCGGTAGTGTGAGGAGAAAAGTGCGTCGCCCTCATCCGGAGATGTGTTCGATGTCTGATGATCGAAACAAGAAAGTCGCGCACCTCGGCCACGGAAACGCACCGAGGGATCCAGCGAGATCAAGATTGCCCGCCTGCCGCGCTGCGGTATCTGTCTTCGCCCCTCGCTCCCTCTGCTCCCGCATGAACCCCCGTTCATTCCTCATCGCTCTCGCCGCGCTGCTGCCGTGGGGTGTGCTGAATGCGCAGACGCCTCGCGATTTCGCCATCGACCTGAAGGCGGATGTCTCGCCCACTCCTCCGCACATCACGCTGACGTGGTCGCTGAGGCAGGCAGCCAATATTACCGCGCAGGTCGTCTTCCGGCGGCTCAAGGGCGAGACGGCTTGGGGGACGCAACTGGCGACGCTGGGCACGGCGGACACGAGCTGGGCGGACGACACGGCGGTGCCGGGAGTCGAATACGAATACTGGATGCGGCGCACCTACGCATCGATCTCGCCGAACACCGCGATCGGCTACATCAATGCGGGAGTGAATCTGCCGATGGTCGAGAGCCGCGGAGTATTCCTGCTGCTCATCGATGACACGATGCTCGGGCCGCTCGGGCCGGAGATCGCCCAGCTCCAGCAGGACCTCGCCGCCGATGGCTGGACGGTGCAGACCATCGCCGCGCCGCGCCGGGACTCGGTGACAGATGCGACGGCGGCGGCGGATACGAAAGCGCTGATCAAGGCGGCCTACGACGCCGATCCGACGAACGTGAAGCAGGTCTATATCATCGGCCATGTGCCGGTGCCGTATGCCGGCAACTCGGCGTGGGACGGCCACGGCAACCACAGCGGCGCGTGGTCGGCGGATGGCTATTACGGCGACATGGATGGGAACTGGACGGACTCGACCGTGAACAACTCCGTCACGACCAACGTGCGACTCACGAACGTCCCCGGCGACGGACGGCTCGATCAATCGACGATCCCCTCGCCGCTCGAGCTGATGGTCGGTCGCGTCGATCTCGTGAACATGCAGCGCGCGCCTTCCACCGCCGCGTCGGAGATCTCGCTGCTGCGCCGATACCTGCGCCGGGCGCACGATTTCCGTTACAAGCAGGGCGCCTACGCGAACATCGAACGCCGCGTATTGATCCGCGATGGCTTCGGCACGTTCGGCAGCGAATCATTCATGCGCACGGGCTGGGCGTGGGCCTTCACGACCGTGGGCCGTCCGCCGGAAGTCACGATCGACGAGGCGCCATCCGGCAACTGGTGGACGCACGCCGCGACGAATACGTATCTGATGGCGAACGGCAACGGCGGCGGCAGCTACGAGACGTGCAGTTCGGTCGGCGCGACGGCGGACTTCGGCCGACGGCCGTTCAAGGCGGTCTTTACCACACTCTTCGGGAGCTACTTCGGCGACTGGGATGTGACGAACAATTTCCTGCGCGCGCCGATCGCCGGCAATGCCACGGGCGACAGCCTCGCGCTGTGCAATTTCTGGGCGGGACGCCCGACGTGGTTCATGCACCACATGAGCATGGGCGACACGCTCGGCTACGCGATCCGCCAGTCGATGAACTCGCAGTTCAGCGCCATCAGCAACCCGATCTACACGCCGATCAACTACGCGGGCGGCGGAACGCACTGCGGCTTGCTCGGCGATCCCGCGTTGCGCATGCACATCGTCGAGCCGCCGCGCGATCTCACCGCGACGAGCGCGAATGGCGCGGTGACGCTCGCGTGGAGCGCATCGACCGAACCGGCGCTGCTCGGCTACCACGTCTATCGCGCGGCGACATCCGCCGGCCCATCCACACGCCTCACGCCGACGCCGCTCGCCAACCCGGCCTTCACCGACACCACCGCGACGCCCGCGCAGACCTACACCTACATGGTCCGCACGCTGAAGCTCGAGACCTCGCCCGGCGGCACGTATGAGAATCTCAGCCAGGGCGATATGGCGACGCTCGCCGTGAACGCGACCGCGACTGCACCGCCGCTGAACGCCACGCGCCTCGCCGTCGCCCACACCAGCGCCGTGAACGCGCAGCTCACATGGATCGACCAGGCACAGGGCGCCGCCGCCTACCGCATCGAGCGAAAGGCGGGCGCAGCCGGCAGCTTCACGCCACTCACGATCGTCGCCGCAGGCTCGACGGTGTTCACCGACACCGGCCCGTTCACGAACAACAACGTCTATTACTACCGCGTCGTCGCCACCGGCGCGGGTGGCGATTCGATCCCCAGCGGCGAGGCGTCCTTCGAGGCGATCCCGGGATTCTACGAGTTCGAGACCACGACGATGAAGGTGGCCAAGACGATCATCACCGCATCGATCCCGGTGAAGCGATTCGGCGGCGTGAACGGCGCGGTGAGCGTGAACTACGCGACCGCCAACAGCTCGGCCATCGCCGACACGCACTACATCGCGACGAATGGCACGGTCACATGGGCCGACGGCGAGTCGGGCACGAAGATGATCGAGGTGGCGATCATCGACAACGGTCCGCCGCAGCAGGCGCGGCAGTTCCGCCTCACCCTCAGCAGCCCGTCGAGCGGGACCGGCATCGGCACTTACAATGCCATCGCGGTGCTCATCGAGGACACGGCGGCAACCCTGCCTGCGCCGTGGACTCAGTCGATCATCGGCAGCGTCTCGAATTCGTCGCCAGCCGTGGAAGGCGAAGGCGGCATCGGCTCGACGACGATCGGCGGCTCCGGCCTCGCCACCGCGGCGACTTCGGAAGCCGGGCAGTTCATCTACCAGCCGCGCACCGGCGACGGCGTGATGACCGCCTTCGTGCCCGCCGCATTGCCCGCGCAGTCCGGCGCGCGCTACGCGATCATGATCCGCGAAAACGGGACAGCCGGCGGCGCATTGATGGCCGGCACGGCGACGAGCAGCAGCACCAGCTACGGCTCGAAGCTCGTCTATCGCACGACCACGAACGGCACGGCTGTCATCACCGGCGACGCGCTCGCCAACGTCACGCCGCAATGGCTCCGCATCACGCGGGCGGGCAACAGCTTCACCTCCGAATGCTCCCCGAACGGCGTCGCCTGGACCAGCCTCGGCACTGCCACGGTCCCGATGAATACGAACGCGCAGTGGGGATTGTTTCATCACTCCGACGTGCCCTCGAGCACGACCTACTCGGCCAATTTCCAGACAGCGAGTTTCCAAAACATCACCTTCACCGCGATCAGCGTGCCGGGCGCTCCGGGCGACTTCGCGCTCACGCAGCCCTCGCCCACGCGCATCGCACTCACATGGACTGCGGGCACGTCGGCAGCCGGCTATCGCATCGAGCGGCGGGCAGAAAACGGGACCTTCTCGCAGATCGTGGACCTGCCCGCGGCCACGCTCGCCTTCAACGACGACGGCGTCGCGCAGGACACCGGCTACGAATATCGCATCTACGCCTTCAACGCCTCGGGCAACAGCGCGCTCTCGAGCGTGCTGCGTGTCACGACTCCACCGGCGGATGTCGTCGCGAGCTTCACCACCGAGGACAACGCCGCCAGCGGCGACGCGCCCGTGCGGGCGAGCGCGCCCGGCGCAAATTTCGGCGCCGATCCCGTGCTCACGGTGGCGGGACTCGGCTCCGGCGGTTCGCTCGCGGCGGCCTCGAAAATGTATCTGCGCTTCGACTTGAACAGTGTCACGGCGAGCTTGAAAACCGCCATGCTCCGGCTCGCCGTCGCCGAGACGCGCAACTTCGCGCAGTCCGGCTACAGCTTCTCCGGCAGCTTGCGCATGTTCCCCGAATCCGCGGACGCGTGGAGCGAATCGACGATCACGTGGGACAACGCGCCGCTCAACCAGACCACCGGCACTTCCTTCCTCTCCGGCACGTTCACCGTGGGCTCCATCTTCATTAGCGATCCGCTCGCAGTGCCGTCGCCCGGTGCGGTGATGGGCATCAGCGTCACCGCCAGCACGATCGAGGCAAACAAGGGCGCGAACGGCATCGTCACGCTCGGCATGAACACCACCACGACAGCGGCAGCGATCGACTTCGCATCAAGGGAGCACCCCACGCTGCCACCGCCGACACTCGAAGTGACCTACGCCTCACCCCTGCCCACGCGCCCGTCCTTCGCCACCGCCGCAGCCGTGGTCGCGAGCGCGAACATCGACCTCACGTGGATCGACAACAGCAGCACCGAGACGGGATTCCAGATCGAGCGCCGCCCGGTCGGCGGCACGTTCGCGCTGCTGCAAACGACGGCGCCAGACGCAACGAGCTTCACCGACACGACGACCTCGCTCGGTGTCGCCTATGAATACCGGATCCGCGCGGCGAGCGCGACGGGCGACTCCGCGTGGTCGCTCACGGTCGGCGCCACGGCGGGCGGGAGCACCGGACACTCGACCGGATTGATGACCTACCAGTCGTGGCTGCTCGGCTACAATCAGCCGGCGAATCTCGCCGACACCGCCGACCTGGACCGCGATGGCATGGCGAACCTCGTCGAGTATGCGCTCGGTCTTCAACTGAACACGCACGATGCCTCCGGCAAACCGATCGCCGGCACCGCGATCATCGACGCCCAGGAATTCCTCACCCTCACTTTCGCGCGGCGGATCGATGCGACCGGCGTGGTGATCGCAGTCGAAGTCTCGGGCTCACTCACCGGTCCGTGGACCGCGCTCGATCCGCTGAATCCGCAAAACCAGATCGAGGCGATTCCCGACATGCCGGAGCTCGGCTGGGAGACGCTCGTCATCAAGGACATCGTGCCCCTCGGCGCGGGGCCGCAACGTTTCATGCGGCTCAACGTCAAGCGTCCGTAAGCGAGCAAACATCCCGATTCCCCCACTCATGCGCCGTCCCGCCGCACGCCCCCGCACCATCCTCGCGCAGCCGATTGCGGCGCTGATGCTCGCGTGCTGCACGATCTGGACGCCGCGCTCGGGCGCCGCGACGGCGGTGTGGAATTTCGACGGCGCGGGCAACTGGACCACCGGCGGCAACTGGCTCGACGGCGTGGCACCGAATGCGGTCGGCGACATCGCGGACTTTCGCTTCAACATCAGCGCCGCGCGCACGATCACGCTCGATGCGCCGATCACGCTCGGCGGATTGCGGATCGGCGATTCGCTCGGCGCGCAGGTCTTCACCTTCGCCGGCCCGAACACGCTCACGCTCGACGCCGCATCGGGCAACGCCTTCATCAGCAAGACCAACTCGACGACCGATGTCTGGCAGGCGCCGCTGGCACTGAACGATCACCTCGACGCGGCCATCCACGCCGGCGTGCTCGACATCACCGGACCCGCCAACGCGCAGGTCGTGCTGACGAGCAGCGGATCGGGCATCATCAAGAGCGGAGCCGGCACGCTGCGACTGAACATCGACGCGTCCGCCTACCAGGGCGCCTGGATCGTGAACAACGGCACGCTTTCCATCGGCGGTGCGAATACGAACACCCCGGATACTCTCGGGAGCGGAACCGGCGGCATCGTCCTCAACGGCACCGGGTCCGTGGGACTCGCCGTCTTCAGCCTCAACAACAACGGTGCGGGCAGCGGCGGGAACATCACCTACTCCGGCAACAACGACGTCGTGCTCCAGGGCGCCGCGACGATCAACGTGGACCGCAACACGATCGGCGGCGCAAACGCCAGCAACACCATCGTCCTCGACCGACTCACGATGAACGGCGGCATCCTCGGCGTCACCGGCGCGAACAGCTACGCGCTTCGCTTCGACGGCACCACGACGCTCGTCGGCGACACGAACGTCTTCAGCCCCACCACCGCGGTCCTCACGCTCGGCGGCGCGATCACCGACGGCGCGAACTTCCGCGCGCTCATCAAGGAAGGCACCGGCAGGCTCATCATCGACAGCACCGCGAACACCTATGACGGCGCGACTGTGGTGAAGGATGGCTTCCTGCAAGTCACCTCGGGCGCGAACCTCGGCGCGGGCGGCGTGTTCGTGAATGGCGGCGTGCTCAGCCTGACGGACGCGGCCCAGACCTACGACGGCATCACGATGCAAGGCGGCCTGAACCTCGTCGCGCAACTCGGCACCACGCGCACCGTGCTGCCGGTGGTGGGCAATACCGGCTTCGACATCGACGCCGGCAACCCGCTCAGCGTCAGCGTTCCCAGCTTCGGCATGGTCCTCGGTCTCGACGGCAACCTCTCGAGCAGCATCGACCTCAGCCAGGTCGGCGGTTCGGGAAACACGCGCGTCTCGATCGCCAACGTCGGCGGCGTGGACCGCACGTTCACCGGCACGATCCTCCCCGCGAGCGACAACACCGTCCGGCTCAACTCCGCAGGGAACACGCTGATCTTCTCCGCCATCGACTCGCTCGGCGGCCCCGTCTCGACCGCGAAAGTGATCGCCGGCCTCGACTACGCGACGGCGCTCGTGTTCGCCGGCGTGAACATCGCGCAAGGCAATACGGGCACGATCTCGGTTCGCGCGGACAACTCCGCGTCGCTCGGCGCAATCACCGTGAACCGCGGCGTCACGCTGAACATCAACGGCGCGATCACCACGCCGCTCGGAAGCGGAGTCGTGACCGTGCTGGGCACGACGCTGAGCACCGACAACGCGAGCGCGGCGCAGTTCGGGAACACGGACTTCCGGCTCTTCGGCGGCAGCACGCTGCTGCTCGACAACGCCGCCGTCGCCACATCGAACAGCGACCGCCGCCTGCAACCCGCGACGAACATCGACCTCACCTCTTCGACCCTCCGCCTCATCGGCGACGGCGGAGCAGTCACGGCGGCGTCGCAGACGGTCGCTTCGATCGACTACGCGGGCGGCAGCACGATCAGCGTGGATACCGACGGGACGACCGCCGGCCGCCTCACGACGCTCACGACCGGATCGCTCAACCGCGGCGCGACGCGCGGCACGCTGAACCTCCGGAGCATCTCCGCCAACGCGACAACCTTCGGCACGTCCGCAGGCACGCAGAAGCTGATCATCGGCGGCGCTCCCGCTGGAATGATGAATGCCGGCATCGCGCCGTGGGGCGGAACCAACTCGAACGACGCGTCGCTCCCGCAATTCGCGACCTACGACGCGACGCACGGCGTTCAGGCCGCGGCATTCGGCGTCACCGCGACGAGCATCGCACTGCTCAATACTTCCACCGCTGCGACCGTCCTCGACATCAGCGGATTGACCGGAACGAACACGATGAGCGCCAACGTGTCCGCGCTCGCGGCGCGCCTGCGCACCACGGCAAATTCGCAGGTGCTGGCGAACGGCGGCTTCACGCTGAACATCGGCGCCTCGGCTCCGGCAGGACAAGGCGCGGGATTGTTCGTCACGCACACGGCGAACGACACCGTCGCGCACACTGCAAACGTCAGCTTCGGTGCGCAGGAAGGGATGCTCTACGTCGCGACGACCGGCGGCACCTCCGGCGTCGTCTCGCTCGACGGAGTGCTCTCCGGCACAAATGGCATCACCCGTTTCGGCGACGGCATCCTCCGGCTCGGCGGCGCGAACACCTTCACCGGCCCCCTCACGCTCAACTCCGGCGAGACGCGCTTGAACAACGTCGGCGCCGCCGGTGCGGGCAACGACATCCACCTGTGGGGCGGCTCGCTCCATTTCAACGCCGCGACGCAGCGCCACAACAACAGCGTCACGTTCTTCAACGACGCGCGCCTCGGCAACGTCAACGTCGCAAACACCGGCTTCAACAATCTCGCCGTCGCCCCGCGCACCGGCAGCACGGCACCGATCGTCATCGACCTCCGAGCGCAAGCCGGCACAAATCAGACGACCGCCTACGGCGGCTTCACGCTGAACGGACCGGCGCGAATCTACACGACGCACATCCTCCAGGTGAACGGCGCGCTCGGCGGAACGGGTGCGCTGGAGAAGTTCGGCAACGAGCGGCTCTTCATCGGCGGCGACTCGATCGGCTACACGCAGCCGGTCACGATCAACACGGGATTTCTCAACAGCCTCAACTCGGCGAGCACGGCGAAACCCTTCGGCCTTGGCGCGATCACGGTGAATCCCGGCGGCTCGATCCGCATCGCCGCGCCGGCAAATCTTTACGCCAGCCAGCTCACGCTGAACTCCGACTTCGGCGGCATCTCCGCGCTCGGCGTCAGCTTCGTCGTCGATCCGGCTACTCTGCCCGTCATCGCGGTCAATTCCACCGCACCGTGGAAAGGCACGCTCGCCATCAGCGCGGCGGGCTTCAGCAGAAGCATCAGTCAGGAGTTGCTTTGGGGCGGCGGCAGCTACCTCGGCGCGCCGCTCGGCGACACGGGCATCTTCACCGGCACGCTCTCGCCGGACGGCAGCACGTATCGCCTCGGCACCGGCCAGGGCACGCTGCGTGTCGCGAGCCCGCTCACCGGCGCGGCGAACTCGGTGCAGATCGGTGTCTCGATGACCGGCGATGTCGGACGCGCGGACCAGGCTGTGAACAACAGCGGCGGCACGGTGCAGTTCGACGTGCCGATGACCTACGGCGGTGGGACGATCATCAACACGATCGCCACGTTGCGCATCAGCGCCGCGACCGCGACGGCCGCGCTCGGGCCGATCACACTCAACGGCGGCACGCTTCAGTTCGACAGCCTCGCCGGCCAGCTCCGGATGATCGCGCCGCTCACGATCGGCAACGCGCTCAACCTCGCCGCTGATGGCACGATCCAGATGCAGAACAACGCGAGCAGCGCGCGGCTCACCGGCGCGGTGAATCTCGCGCCCGGCTCGACCGGCGTCGTGCGCACCCTCACCGTCGGCATCGACGGCGCGAACGCGGGCCATCTCTTCCTCGACGGCGGAATCAGCGACGGCGCGGGCGGCATGGGCAATCATTTCGTGAAAGCCGGACAAGGCGCTGCCTTCCTCGCCGGCACGAACACCTACACCGGCAGCACGACCGTCATCGCAGGCCTGCTCGCCGTGAATGCGAACGCCGACTTCGGCAACACGTCGCAAATCATCCTCAGCGGTGGCGGCCTCGCGGCATGGGAGAATTCCTTCACGCTCGACCGAAACGTGAGCATCAACGGCGGGCTCGGCTTCATCGACGTGCAAGCCGGACTCATGCTCACGCAAGGTGCCGCGAGCACCATCGATGGCGGCGGCGCGGGCGCGACCAACGGCTTCATCGCGAAGCGCGGGCTCGGCACGCTCGTGCTCAATGGCGACAACGCTCAGCCGGGGATCATCGTGCTCGACGGCGTGCTCCAGGTGAACAACCAGGCCGCGCTCGGCGATGCCGCGCGCACCGGCGCGGCCGACATCCAGATCGGCGGCGACCTCGCACTCGGCGGCACCGCCACGGCGACCCGCTTCACGGGCGGCACGCTGCGTATCAACGACAACGTCGTCACCACGCGCGGCATCACCTTCAACAACAACGCCTCGTCGATCTACAGCGGCGGCATCGACGTGACGGGCGCAAACTTTTTCACCGTCACCAGCCCGATCGCGCAGGGCACCGAGTTCGATTTCTGGTTCAAGACCGGCACCGGCACTCTCGTGGCGACCGGCGCGAATACCTTCCGCCAGGCCGCGTTTGCGAACGGCACCTACCAGTTCAGCAACGCCACGCCGTGGACGAACAGCACGGCGACCGCGGCGGATAACACGATTCTCGAATGGCTCGGCGGCACGATCCGCGCCGTGAACACGGTCAGCAGTATCTCGCTCACGAACCTCGCGAGCACGACGACTTACAATTACGGCGGCGGACTTCACCTGCAGATGGAAAGCGGCGTGGGGCTGAACGTCGTGATCGCCACGGACAATCTCCTGCGTCAAAACCAAGGCACGCTCGTGATCGAAACGGTGAACGGCACGACACTCGGCGGCGCGGCATTTGCAAACAGCGGGCAGTTGTCGCCGGTGAACGCGGTCAACACCGGCGTCGCCCGCGCCTCTGCGCTGACCAACGGCATCTTTGCGCCGCATATCGTCGCGGCTGACGACACGGGCGTCGCGAGTTTCACAACGAACGACGCGACCACCGGCATCAAGCCCTACACCGGCGCGACGCTCGCGTCGCTCTCCGGATCGAATGCGACCGGCATCGGCGACATCACGAGCTCGCAGGCGTTGAGTAGCGTGAACAGCATCTACGCTTTCCGCACGAACGCCGACGTGAATGGCGGGACGCTGCTCGTTCGCGCGATCGACAATCTCAACATGGGCGCCGTGCTCATCAACGGCAGCAACACGATCGGCAGCAACCTCGTCTTCGATCCCACCTCGGCGAGCGCGCCCGGCATCGGCACGCCGGGTGAGGCCTTGGTCTATGTAATGACCGGCGAGAGCGCCGTGCTCACGGGCACATTGCTTGCGAATGGTCTCACGACGTTCGGTCGCGGCACGCTCACGCTTTCCGGCAACACGTCGGTGCTCGGCGACATCAGCGTGCAGGACGGCACGCTGAAACTCGGCGGCGGACTCACGAGCCGAATGAACGGCGAACTGAACATCAACTCCGGCGCGACGCTCGATCTCAACGGCAACAGCATCGTGATCGAAACGCTCGACAGCAACAACCGGCAGGTCAGCGGCACGGGCGGGGCGGTGAACTTCGGCGGCGCGATCACGTCGGGAAGCGCGGCGACGCTGAGCATGGCCGGGCCGCAGAACTCCCTCTTCACCGGCACGCTCAATGGCGCCCTGAAGCTGATGAAAGCAGGCTCAGGCGTGCTGACGATCGACGGCTTCCGCGCAAGCACGCCCGACTCCGGCAGCAACACTTTCACTGGCGGCACCGACATCTACGGCGTCGGCACGACGGGCGGCATCACTCTCGACAACGCGCCCTTCGGCCTCGGCGGCGCCGGCGCGAGCACGCCCGGCAGCGTGAACCTTTTCAGCGGCACGCTCAGCGTGCTCTACACCGGCAACGCCACGACCTTCGCCATCGCAGCCGGCACCAATGGCCAGCAATACAACAACCTCGCGGTGCGCATCGGCGCGGATGGAACCGATGGGCTCACGCTCAATGTGCGCGGCTCCGGTCTGCTCAACCTGGACCGCAGCGTCGGCGCGATCGGACAGGGCAACATCATGCAGTTCGGCGCGCTGAACATGAGCGACACGACGCTGACCACGACCGGCGCGAATCTTTACCGCGCGCGCATCGCCGGGCTCACGACGATCCTCGGCGCGCAGGCCTCCTTTCAAACCAACAGCGACGGCCCGAGCGGCGCGCTGGAACTCGCCGCCCAGATCGTCGGCGCGGGAGCGCTGAACAAACTCGGCGACGGCTCGATGCGCGGCATCGTGATCACCGGGACGAATAACACCTACGCGGGCGGGACGAACATCATCGCCGGCGACGTGCAGGTGACCGCAGCCAGCGGCACCCCGCTCGGCAGCGGACCCGTGCGGGTCTTCCCGGATGGCACGCTGCGGCTCGCGGGCAATGGCAGTGTGGACGGCGCGCAGCTCCGTGTGATGAGCCGCGTGAACGCTCTCGGCGCGGTGGGACTCGACGACAACTTCGATCCGACCGTGCTCACGAGCGCCAACTTCGCGAGCGCATACAACACGACGCTCCAGCTCTCGCAGCCCTACTTCACGCAGCCGCTGAGTCTCGCATCCATTGGCGATGGCCGCGCTTTCCTCGGCAGCGCGCTCGCGCAGGAAGTGAAATACATGGCCGCGACGCTCGGCGCCGGCGCGAGCGACCCGTGGAACCCTGGCACCGGCGTCTATCGCCTCGTCGGAGGCGTGAACAACCTCGCCTTCGACGGCGTGAACAACGTGCTGACCGGCAGCGCGTATCTGCAAGTCGGGCCGCAGCGGAACATGGTGCTCGGCGCCGCGACGAACACCGGCAACAGCGTCATCATCCGCAACTCGAACAACTTCACCGGCGGCACGCAGATCGCCGAGGGCACGGTCATCATCGTCGAACTAGGCGGCTCGCCGATCGGCGAGACTCCGCTCGGCACGGGCGCGATCGAGATCTACGGCGAGCTTCGCATCCAGGGCACGCTCGGTTCGCTTTGGAAGGCGGATGCGAATTCCCCGACGAATCCGGTCGCTCTGCGCCCGTCCGGTTTGATCCGCATCATCGACAACATCGGCCTCACCGCGGGCAACCAAGGCCGCTGGGGCGACGCGGTCGGCCTTGATTTGAATGGCGGGCAGTTCCGCTACGACGGCGCGGCGAACTGGAACAGCACTGAGACGATCGGCGCCGTGACGGTGCGAAAGGGCGGCATCCTCAACGTGGTGAGGGCGAACACAGCATCCAGCGCGCAACTGAACCTTGCAGGACTTTCGCGCACGGCGAACGGCACGCTCACGCTCGCCTACACGTCCGGCTTTCTCGGCACGAACAACACGACGCCGCTGAGCTATGAGCGCGTCGTCGTCAGCGGCGGCGTCGCGCGCGCCGGAACGACGACGAATGGCGCGGGCGTGATCAATGGCGGCATCGCGCCCGTGTGGATCGTCGATCAGGTGCTCAATACCTACCTCGGCTACGATCCGACCGGCAGCGGCACCGGCTTCCAGCCCGTCGTCGGCGCAGCACCGGGCACGGGTGAAGTGGCTTACAACAAGATTATCAGCGGCGCGCTCACCGTGGGCGGACTCGTCGCGGGCGACATCGCCGATCTCACCACGGCGGCGAAGACACTCGCGGACAATCCGACGCTCTACGCGCTGCGCTTCAACCAGAACATCAGCCCGACCGCGACGAACAACACGCTCACGATCACGAGCGGCGGCTTCATCAACACCGGCACGCCGTCGATCAATCCGACAGGCGCGATCACTGCGGGAGTCGTAAGCCCGATGACGATCAACTTCGGAGGCGAGGCAATCATCTACAACGCGGGCAACATGGTCATGCAGGCGCAGATGAACGCGCCGGGCGGGCTCACGAAGTTCGGGTTGAGCCAGTTCGAAGTGCGCTCGATCAATCCGGGCCTCGGCGGCGTGGTGACGGTGAATCAAGGCACGCTGCTCGCCCGCGTCCCCTTCTCAGGCTCGGGGTCGGCGGTCGGCACCGTCTTGAACGGTCGCGACATCGTCCTCAATGCCGGCTTGCTGCAACTCGACGGCTTCATCGCCAACGACACCGGCACCGCGAGTGAGATCGCATCGACCGTGCGCGCCACCGCAGTGCTCGGCAGCAATGTCTTCGTGCGCGGCGACGCAACGCTCGGCAACAACGGGCAGGCGAACTACGTGCGCATCGGAAACCTGACATTTGAAAACGCCGGCGGCGCCGTGGCGATGAATGGCAATGGCGTGATCGCGCTCGCGCTGCAAAGCGGCATATGGGTCGATGGCACCACGACGCTCATCCCGCAGGCGCGCATCAACTCGACCTTCAACGGCCTCTCGCAATCCACGCTCGCGGGGCAGGTCACGGGCGCGGGCGGCGTGCTGGAGAAATTCGGCAACGGCGCGCTCACGCTGCTCAACGCCGCGAACAACTACTCCGGCGGCACGATCATCAACGGCACCGTGAACGCCACCGCGACCAGCGTCGTCGCGTCGGCGTTGCGCGGTGAGGGCACGCCGTTCGGCAGCGGGAGCATCACCGTGAATCCCGGCGGGAATCTGCGGCTCGCGGATAACGCGAACATCGCGGGCAATGCGGTGACGTTGAAATCCGACGGCATCGGCCTCGCGGGAATCGGCCTCGCGCACAACGGGCCGCTGCCCGCGATCATCACGAGCGGCTCGCCAGGCGCGGGACAGGTCAGGATCGACAGCAACGGCCCGTTCGGGGGCGCCCTCACGCTCGACTACGGCTTCTACAGCCGGCCGCTGGATCTCGCCGCGATCGGCAATGGCGACTGGTGGCTCGGCAACTCGACACAAGCGGAAGCATTCTATTTCAACCCGGCGCTCGGGCCGAACGCGAACGGCCGGTATCAACTCGGCGCGGGCGGCAATCAGAACGCCGTCGAGTTTGGTGGAGTGCTCGTCAGCACCGCGCGCACGGCGTTGTTCGAGAATGTCTTCACCGGCGGCTCGGCGAACGCGACGCGCGTCGAAGTCGGCGCGCTCACCGCGGATCTCTTCGCGAACGGACCGTCCTTCGTGAACGGGAACAGTGCGGGAGTCGGCATGACTTTCCTCACGCGCAATACGGGCCTCGTCGGCGACGTGCGCGTGAACACGAACTCGACGCTCAACCTCGGCAACAACTTCGCGCTCGGCAGCGGGCGGCTCGTGCTCAACGGCGGCAACCTGCGCTACGACACGGTGCAGAGCATCACGATCGACAACGCCGTGCTGCTCACCGGCGATTTCAGCACAAGCAACGGGAACGACTTCGTGATCAAAGGCACCGTCACGATGCACGAGGGCTCTGCGGGCGCGACCCGGATCTGGAGCCTCGCCGGCACCGGCACGATGGGCGTGTATGGCGTCATCAGCGGCGCGGACGGGAGCAACCTCATCAAGAGCGGCGCGCAAAACGTCGTCTTCGCCGGCGATAACACGTTCCAAGGCTACACGCAGATCAACCAGGGCTTGATCATTGCGTCCGGCAATGTGGCGCCCAGCGTGAGCGGACCTTTGGGCGTGAGCGACTCGCCAGTCGTCCTCGCCAGTGGCGCGGCAAATCTCGCCGGCGGCATCGGCATCGGCGGCAAATTTTCCTTCGGACGCGACATCATCCTCGGACAGGCCACGGGCACGGGTTCCGCGGTGATCGACGCTCGCACGAACGAGCGCGCAGTCGTCACAGGTGGCATCTCGCTCATCACCGGCGGCATCCTCACGGTCGGCGCTGCGGCGGCGGACGTGGTCGGTTTCCGCGGCGGCTCGCTCGACGTTCAGGGAGTGATCAGCGGAGCCGGTTCGCTGCTCGTGGGAACGACAGCCGTGGCGCCCGCGAACGGCGGCACCGTGCTGCTCTCGGCAGGCGCGAATGGCTACGGCACCAACACCTTCTCCGGCGGCGTGACGCTCAACAGCGCGCGTCTGCTGACCGGCACCGACACCTACTTCGCCGGCCCGGCAAACAACCCGACGATCCTCGGCGGACCGCTCGGCGTCGGCACGTTTACGTTCGGCGCCGGCGAAACCAATCGCGGCGGCGCGATCGCGGCGATCGACGGAGCGCGCACCATCGTGAACGCGCTCGGCGCGCTGAGCACGGCCGCGAACACGACGCTCACCTTTGCCGGACGAGAAGCGCTCGCCTTCACCCGCGATCTCAACATCAACTCCAACGGCACGCTCCGGACGCGCACCTTTGCGGTGCAGAATCCGCGGCAGCCGATTGAGTTCAGCGGCAACTTCACGAACACCGGCGTGCAGGGCGGCAACATCGTGAAGAACGGGGTCGGCACGCTCGTGCTCACCGGCGCGAATGCGAATGCCAACCTGCTCACCACGGACGGCAACTACGGCGCGGCGTTCTTTGTCGATGCGGGAATCCTCCGCGTGAATGCGGATGCCGCGCTCGGGAGCACTGCGTCGCTCGCGGCGGCAGGGCCGCATCTCCTCGGACCTGCGGATGTGCGCCTGCGTGGCGGCACGCTTTCGATCGCGACCGGCTTCACCACCGCGCGTCAGATCATCCTCACGGCAAACAGCGGCATCGATGTCGCCAGCGGGCAGACGCTGACCCTGAGCACGCGGACCGCGGGTGCATTCGCGATCACGAAGACCGGCGATGGAGCGCTCGCTCTCGAGAATCCGGCGAACACGCAGACCGCGATCACGATGGGCGGGCCGGCGCAACAGATCGCGGGTGCTGGACGCTTCAGCCACACAGGCGGAACCGTTTCCACGACGGCCACCACAGGCACGCCATTCGTTGCCGGCGCCACCGGCACGGTCACGATTCACAGCGGCACGCTCTCGCTCATCGGGGGAGGCACCGCGCAGGCGCTCAACGTTCCGCGTCTCGTTTATGGGGCAGCGGCTCGCGTTGGATTGAGTGCGGGTGCGACGAGTTCGACGCTCACCGCAAGCGAGGCGGCGGCGACCGCATTCCAGCGCGCGGGCACCTTCAACGGCGTGAGTTTCGGCACGATGGTCGTTCAGCCGAACACCCCGGTGAATCTCGGAAACACGGAGCGACTCCTGATCACGAACGCAGCCGCGCAGCCTGCGGGAGCGGGCGGCAGCATCATCACCGTGCCATCCATCGTCACGGCGGCGCCGGGAATCGGGCAGGATGCGAACTTCGTGCGCTACGACTCCACGAACGGATTCACGCTCCACAACGTGGCGACCGTCGGCACGCTCGCGGCGTCCGCACCGGCGAACGTCGGCGATATCGTGAGCGTCGATATCGCGGGCGCGGGAATCATCGACATTCTGAATCTGCGCACGGCGGCGAGCATCACGCCGACCGATGGGTCCACGCTGATCCGCGTCCTCAACGGCGGGCTTATCGTGAATGGCAGCACCGCTCCGAACATCGGTGCGAACGTGCTATTCGGGACGAGCGGCAGCAGCCTCACGGAAGCGCTCGTGTATGTTCGCGACGGACAGAGCGGCGCATCAGTCCTCTCCGGCGATCTCTCGGCGCGCGACTTCACGAAGTTCGGCCCCGGCTCGCTGATGATCAGTGGCGCGACGAACGTGCTCGCCGCCACGACCGCGCGGCTGCCGGTGCTCAGCGTGCAGGAAGGGACACTGAGTTTTGCGAGTCCCGGCGCGTTGTTTCAAAACGGGCATCGCGGGAACGAAGCGGGCCTCTTCACGCTCAGCGTGAACGAGTCGGGTGTGTTCGATCTGAATGGATTGAGCCTCTCGATCGCCGGGCTCGCGGGGAATGGCACGATCACGAGCAGCGTCGCCGGTGCAGTGACACTCACTTCAACGAACGGCTTCGGCGTGGACACGATTTTCAACGGCGCGATCACCGACGGTGCTGGCACCATCGCTCTCACCAAGACCGCCAACGGCACGCTCACCCTCGGCGGCTTCAGCACGTTTGCGGGCGGAGTGAGCGTTCAAGCCGGCCGCGTGACAAACTCGCAGGGCGCACCTGTCGCGCTCGGCGGCATCGATGTGAGGAGCATCTTCGCGCTCGGGGGCGGCACGGTCTCGCTGGCGGGCGGAACGCTCGCGATCAACAACAACGTCGCGCACGCCGAAGTGGAGGACGGCATCGACTTCAACACCTTCGGCCCCGGCAACGGCTACGACTTCGTGATCGCCGCGTCGGGATTCACAAACGGCACTCCCCTGCCCGCGAATACGTCGAGCACGATCAACATCAACTCGTCGAACACCGCGACGCTCGTGAGCAACACCGGCATCCACTCGCTGACCATCGACGCGCCGATTCTCACGATCGGCGGCGGCGCAAATCTCGGTCTGCTTTTCGTGAAGGGCGCGACGACCTTCAGCCTGCCGGACACCGTCGTGCGAACTGCGAGCGGGCGGCTGTTCCTCGGCGGACGCGTCAATGCCAGCGGGAAGGCGATCACGAAGATCGGGGCGAACGACCTCGTGCTCACGCACACCGAAGGCGGCGCGGAGCAGAGCGCCGTCGCGCTGTGGAAGGTGTATGGCGGATTGCTCAATCCGCGCGTCGCGGACGGCGCGGCGAATCCGCTCGGGAGCAACACGCTGGTCGAAATCAACGGCGGTTCGACCGCCTACGGTCTGTTTCTGCACGTTGATGGCAACGGCACGACGTTGTCCGAGCGCGTGACCGTTTTCCAGAACACGACTATCCGCTACGGCTCGATGCTTCCGATCAGCAGTGACGTGTTCGTATCGAGTGGCGCGTCGCGGGTGCAGGTCGATCGCATCCTGGCGAACAACAGCAACAAGACCGTGGTGCTCAATAGTCTCGAAGTCGGCGGCGCGCTCGGCACGCCCTACGTCTTCACGACCGGCGGAAACGGCGACAGCCTTTGGTTCAACGGCACGACGACCTTCACGCGCGACCTTTATCTCCAGAACGACGTGCCCACGACGCTCAACGGCGTAATCAGCGGCAGCGGGACCTTCGCGAAGCGCGCTGGCACGAATCTTTTCATCAACGCCGACAACACGTCGGGCTGGGAGGGCGGGACCATCCTTGGCGTCGGAGGCACGACCTTCCTCGGCAGCTTCGAGGGCAATCAACTCACGCTCAGCGACACGGCAAAGCTCGGCACCGGACCCGTGATCGTGAACTCGGCGGCGGCGCTGCAGATCAACTCGGCGGGCAATCTCCAGGCCGGGCAGCGCATCCATGTCGGCGGAAATCTGAACGACTTCGGGATGCTGCGACTCGCGGCGGACCTGAGCCTCGATCAACTCGGCTTCCGGGCTGCGGGCCTCGGCGGCGCGCCGGCCGCGGCGAGCAACTACTACCTCACGAGCACCAACCCGGCGACGGGCGCGCTCGCGCTGAATACGATCTACACAAAGGCGCTCGATCTTCGCACGATCGGCGACGGCACGTGGTTCCTCGGCTCGAGCACGAATGGCGTCGGCGCCAACGGCTCCTACGACGCGGCGACGCTCGGCGCGGGCTTCAACAACACCTACCGACTCGGCGCGGGAGGATCGACGATCTTCGTCGGATCGAATGGAGTCGCGAACGTGCTGACCGATACGAGTCGCGCGAACAGCGTCGTGATCGGGGCGCCACTCTCGATCCAAAACAACGGCGTGATGGCCTTCGGCTCCGGCAACGTCGTGCTACTCGCGAGCCAGAACTACACCGGCACGACCCTGATCAATCGCGCGAGCACGCTCGATGTCCGCGGCGCACTCGCGACCTCAGCCATCGAGATCTACGGAGGCCTGAACATCGCCGGCGAGGGTGGCACGCTGCTCGCGGGTGGCTCGAATATCCCCGTCGCGCTGCGGCCCGGCGCGACGCTGCGCTTCGACAACACCGCCGCCGGCGTGCTGCCGGTCAGCGCGGCGGCCGGCCGCTGGCAGGACTCGACCGACCTCACGCTCGACAGCGCGACGCTGCGCATGCAGGGCAACGCGGCGGTCGAGACATCAGAGACGATCGGCGCGCTCACGGTGCAAGGCGGATCGTTTCTCGAGATCGTGCGCGGCGTGATCGGGCGCGGGACCGAGCTGCGCACATCCTCGATCAATCGCGCCGGCGCGGGCACGCTGACCTTCAACACCACCTCCGAACAGCTCGGCAGCGATGAGCGCCTCGTCATCACCGGCGCGTCGCCGACGGTGACGAACGGGATGGTCGCGCCGTGGATGGTGACCAATACCAACATCGACTTTCTGACTTACAACGCGGACACGGGATTCGTGCGCGCCGGCTTCACACGCAACCTCGGCGGGACGCAAGCCGCGGCGGTGAGCCTCCCGACCGAGCGCGTGCTTTCCAATGCCGACATCGTGCTGAACACAGGCATCACGGCGACGGTCCACGCACTCCGGCTCGACAACAATCTGACCCTCGGCACGGCAGCGGACGCGACCGCGCAGATGATCATCGGCAGCGGCGGCCTCATCTCAAACGGAACGCGCACGATCAACGCCGGGCTGGTTTTCGGAAGCGTCGCGACTCCGGTTGAAGCGCTCGTATTCAACAACGGCACGACGACGATCGGCGACACGGCGAACTTCGCCACGTCCGGGCAGATCATCGCGACGAGCCTCACGAAATCCGGCGCAGGAACGCTTGTGATGCAGTCGAACCAGTCGGCGTTCGCGGGCAACATCAACGTCAACCAGGGCATCCTGCAGTTGAGCTACGCGCCTTCGGCTGCGATCACGGCGCCGACGGTGAACATCGGGACGAATGGCGGCACGATCTTCCTCAACGGGGCGAACACGCAGCTCAATCTCCTGGGCGGAAACGACAACCTCACGGGCAGCGCGGTCTTCAACGCCAACGTCACAATCGGCGACTTCAACCCGATCGTGCAGTTCTTCGCCGACCGGGCGGGCGGCGCGATCACCGATCGCCGCGCGATCATTGGCGGGAACTTTAGCTTCGGGCAAAACAACCTCGAGACGGGTCAGATTGCGCGGTTCACCACAACCAACTCGTTCGACTTCCAGCTCGGCGACAGCGCGAGCGATCTCGTGACGCTGAACGGCAAGTCTGTCTTCGTCGTGGACAACGCACTCAGCGGCCAGGGACGACAGTTGTTCGTCGGCGCGACCGTCACCGGTCCGGGCACGCTGGTGAAAGGCCCGATCGATACGCGCAGCGACCTGATGCTGCTCGAGAACGTGACGACGCTGAATGACTGGAGCGGAGGAACGATCGTGGCGGGAGGAACGCTGCGGATTTACGCGAAGGCAACCAACGTGGCGGCGGGAGCGTCCACGAATCTGACCGCGGGCAGCCTCGGCACCGGCGTGGTGACGCTGATGGCGGGCTCGCTCGATCTCCGCGTGGACAATGACGGCGGCGGTGCGCCGGACACGAACGCGGAGCGGACGTTCTTCAGCGCCACGGGCAACGGCTTCGATCTCGTCGTCGGAGGCTCGGCGACGATCAACGTGGATCGCACGGGCCTGGTCGCAGCGGGCACGACGAAGCAAATCGCGCTCAACAATCTGACGATCGGCTCGCAGCTCCTCACGGTGACCGGCGGGAACGCCTACAGCCTCGAAGTCGCGGGTGCGACGACGCTGCTCGGGAATCTCTTCCTCAATAACAGCGTGGACACCGTTTTATCGGGCGCGGTCAGCGACGGCGGCGCGGGATTGTTCATCAACAAGATCAACACGGGCGTGCTGTGGATCGGTGCGAACACGAGCACGCTCGCGGGCGGCGCATACATCAACGCCGGCATGCTCCGCTTCGGCTCGCCGCGCGGCGGAAGCACCACGGCGCAACTCGGGTCGGGGCAGCTCACGATCAATCCCGACGCGGAGATCCGGCTCGAAGCGAGCGCCAACATCAACACCGGGGCCGGCCAGCGCGTGCATCTCGTCAGCACTCCGTATGCGGTCGCTGTCTTTCGCACGCCGGCCCTCACGCAGGCGGAGTATCAGGCGCTCCTCACTCCCACTTCGAGCGGGCTGCTCTCACTGCTCGGCACGGAATCGAACGCGCTCGACATGAGCAGCATTGGCGGCGGGCGGATGGTTCTCACGAGTGTCGAGGCGGATCGCACTTACAACGCGGCGACGCTCGAACCGGGTCTCCCCGAACCCGGGGGAACGAATCGCGTTCACCGACTCGGCGGGCGGAACTCGAACACGCTGATCTTGAATCTCTCAGGCACGGGCAACCTCACCGACGTCGCGGGACCGACCGACGTGCGCATCGGCTCGCTCGCGAACCTCGGGCCGCAGGCCAGTTGGGGAATCGGCTTCGTGCTGCTGCAGGATCAAAACACCTACACCGGCACCACCACGGTCGTGCGCGGCAGCAGCATGCGCTTTGACCAGAACTCGACCTCGACCGCCGGGCCGCTCGGTGCGCCCGGTGCGTCGGCGATCCATACCTACGGAATTCTGCGCGCGGAAGGAGCGAACGGCAGCTTCGTGGACGCGGGAAACACGGCCAGTGCCTACACAAATCTTGTCCTGCATCCGGGATCCGAGCTGCGCTTTCAGGATACGAATGCTTCCGGCGCAGCGTCGGACCGCTGGCACGACGGCACGCCGATCGAGCTGAACGGATCGCTGCTCACGCTGCAAACGCCGAACACCGCTGGCGTCGTCGGTTCGGAGAGCGTCGGCCCGGTTTCGTTCGAGCGCGGATCGCGCATCCAGGCCGTCACGCAGAACACCGCGGAGATCACTCTCACGACGCCGGGCGTGACGCGGACCGACAAGGGCACGCTGACCTTCGTCCCGTCCGCGGTGAATCGTCTTGGCATCGCGCCGGCGGCGAACAGCGAACGCGTCGTCGTCTCCGGCGCCGCGCCGACGAACGTGAGCGGCACCAACATGCTGCCCGGCTACTACGGCGTGCAGGTCGAGAACCGTTTCGCGACGTATGGCGCGGACGGTTTCGCCCCGGTCGCGGATGGCGCGATGACCAGCTACGCCGCGGCACTTCCCGCCACCGCGATCGTCAATGTGCAGGCGACCACGACGTTGGTCGATGAGCCCGCCGTCTTCGCGATACGGATCGGCGCGTTCACGCTCAACAGCATCACCGGCGCGAGCAATGACAGCACGATCACTTTCACCGGCAGTGGCAGCGACATCGGCGGAATCATCACGAGCGGCGCGGCGACGATTCATCCGAATCTGAAGTTCGGCGCATCGGGCGGGAATGAAGCGCTGATCAACACGGTCGGCGGCAATCTCACGATCACGGGAAACATCAGCGCAAACGGCGTGACGAAGTTCGGCGCGAACACACTCGTCATCACCAATGACCAGAGCGACGCTGCGCGCGGCTTGCTTCAGGGCTACGGCGGAGGCTGGGTGGTGAACGAAGGGACGCTGCAGCTCGCGACCTTCGGCTCCGCCGGGAATGCGGTGGTGGCCAACACGATCACACTCAACGGCAGCCAACTCGGCGCCGCGCAACTCAACCTGCGCGCGCAACCCGCCGACACGCTGCTGAACTACAGCTACACGTCGGGCCGGATCGTCATCGTGGACAACGCCGTGATCGATTGGGATCCCGGCGCAAGTGATCGCGTTCACACGATCGCCGGCATCGAGATCCAGCAGGCGGGCGGCAATGGGCCAGTCGATGCGCAGCTCCGCTTCGCGAACAACCGGGACCGCTCGATCCTCGCCGCGGGGCCGCTCACGCTCACGCACAACGCGATCGTCAACGTGGACGCGACCGCCGATCGCAGCGTGTTCTTCGCCTACACGCTGAACAACGCGAACCTCACCACCGGCACGAGTTCCGGCGTGTCGCTCGCGTCGCTGAACGGCAGCGGCAACTTCACGAAGTGGGGAGACGGCTATCTATACATTCGCGGCGCGAGCCCCAGCTTCACGGGCAGCGTCACGATCGATCAGGGCGCCGTGCATGTGACGCACAACGCCTCGCTCGGCACCGGCGCCGTCAGCGTGAATCGTTACGGCGTGCTCGACATTGGCGTCGCCAATTTCACGCCGACCAACTCGTCGCTGACTTACAACGAAGCGTCCGTCGAGCGCTGGAGCGTGAATGGCGCGCGCAGCGGCGCGGTGAATCTCGGACCCGGCACGCTGCAAGTCGCCGCCGACCAGAACGGCACCGCAAACGTGATCATCGCGGGCGGTTCGATCGAAGGCTGGCTGCGCGCGGACGACATCACCGAAACGAACCGCGGCATCGGCGTCTTCCGCAATCTCGGCACGGGCATCGGCGTCACGCTCGCGGGCGATTCATTCGTCGGCTCGCGCTACTACGAAGGCGCGAACGGCATCGACATGGGCAAGCAGAGCAATGACCTGCGCCCGCTCGACGAAAGCTTCGGGTCCGGCGTGATCCTCGACATCAAGGGCACGATCGCGGAGTCCGGCGGCGCGCGGAGCCTCACGAAGGTCGGCTACGACACGGTCATCCTCTCCGGCGCCAGCAGCTACACCGGCGGCACGATCGTGACGGGCGGGAAGTTACTGCTCGGGCGCAACGATGCGCTCGCGCCGACTGGCCCTCTCCGCACTCACGCCGACGGCGTGCTCGATCTGAACGGCTACAACCAGACCGTCGGTCGCCTCTCCAATTCCGCGAACCCCGCGACACCCGGCGCGACGAGCGGCTACATCACCAACAGCGCCGCGACCACGAATACACTCACGGTCGGCAACGGCGTGAGCACCGACTTCACCTACAGCGGAATCGTGCAGCACAACGTGGCGCTGACTAAGACCGGCCCGGCTGTGCTGACGCTTGCGAATGGGAACACCTTTCGCGGCACGACCGCGATCGACCAGGGCACGATCAAGCTCGAACTGACCGGCAGCATCGAGGATTCCAGGTGGATCAGTGTCGGCCCCGGCGCGACTTTCGATGTGTCGGCAAAACTCGGCGGCTACAGCTTCGACGGCGCCGTGAGCGGTGGCGGGGTCGATCCCGCCGGCACCACGTTCGCGACCGTCGTCAATGCCGCGCGGATCGCCGGTGCGTTCGCCGTCACGGACCACATCGGCGAAGTCTCGCTCGTCGGCCACCTGTCGCCCGGAGCGAGCACCGATCCAGATGCACCCTCCACGGCCGGCAATCTCATCGGCCACATCTATGCCAACGACGATCTCACGCTCGACGGCGGAATCACCGGCACCTCACCGGCAGAGCCGACCACGCGCCTGACCCTGCAACTCAACGGCGCCACCACGACTCTCGCGGCTCTCGGTTTCACGAGCGGCCGCATGGAAGATTTCGTCGATAGCCTCTCGGGCACCGAACCCGGGTTGAACGGCGCCGCCGGAAATCTCGCGGGCCACGACTATCTGCGGATCGGCGGCACCTTCACGATCAACGCAAACGGCCGCATTGTGGTGCAATACCTTGCCGGCTTTCAGCCATCGCTCGGCGAAGTCTTCAATGTGGGCGACTGGTCCACCCTGAATAGCAACGCGTTCACTTTCGGTGCCCGGTTCCAGGACGGCAGCGAGCTCGGCACCGACCTCGATCTTCCCATCCTCGCAAATGCCATCTGGCGTTGGGACACGAGTCTGTTCGCCAGCGCGGGCGCGCTCGTCGTCGTGCCCGAGCCAGGCTGTGGAATGCTGTCGCTTGCCGGGTTGCTTCTGCTCGGCCGTCGCCGTCACCGCTGATCGTTCTCCGACCGTCACAAGTTGGGTGGTGCTGGGCGTCACTCCGATGCGGTTAGGAAGCTGATTTTACGTTCCCACTTTTTGCGGGAGCCATTGGTTCAAGGCGTCGCCGGAAGCGCCCTCTCCGCGAAGCGCATCTTCGCCATCCCTCGCGTTCCTTACCACCGCCTTCACACGTTACCGCGGCCGGAGTGCGGCGTCAGACTTCTGCCGGCACGCTCTGCGCGAGGTCGGCGATGAGACTGGGCACGCTGAGGTTTTCGGCGAGGCCATCGTAGTTGAGCAGCACGCGGTGGCCGAGCACTTCGGGAGCGAAGTGGCGGATGTCCTCGAAGGCGACATGGGCGCGCCCTTCCGCGAGAGCACGGACACGAGCGGCACGGATGAGTGCCTGCACGGCGCGCGGGCTGGCTCCCCATTTCACAAAGCGCCGCACGGCTTCGCCGGACTCCCCGGCGGCGGGGTGCGTGGCGAGGACGAGGCGCACGGCGTAGTCGCGCAACGGATCGGCGACGACGACTTTCTCGAGGATCGTGCGCAGCTCCATGATGCGCGGGCCGTCGAGGACCTTCGGCACTTCGACGTGGCGCGTGAGCGTGGTGCGGAGGACGACTTCGTTCAGCTCGGCGCGATTGAGGAAAGGCACGTCGAGCTTGAACATGAACCGGTCGAGTTGCGCCTCGGGCAGCGGATAGGTGCCTTCCTGCTCGATCGGGTTTTGCGTCGCGAGCACGAAGAAGGGCTGCACGAGCAGGTGCGTGGTGCCGGCTGCAGTGACGCTGCCTTCCTGCATGGTCTCGAGCAGCGCGGACTGCGTCTTGGGCGTCGCGCGGTTGATCTCGTCGGCGAGCAGGAGCTGCGTGAAGATCGGCCCGCGGCGAAACTCGAACGCGTAGCGTCCGTCGGGGCCGGTGCTCATCACATTCGTGCCGACGATGTCGGCGGGCATCAGATCAGGCGTGAACTGAATGCGTCGGAAGTCGAGATCGAGCGCGCGGGCGAGCGTCTTCACGAGCTCGGTCTTGCCGAGGCCGGGCACGCCCTCGAGCAGCACGTTGCCACCGGCGATGATCGCGGTGAGCGTGCCTTCCACGACGCGCTGCTGTCCGACGATGATCTGCCCCACAGCTTCGCGCAGGCGCAGAAAGTCATCACGGAATCGGCTCGCTTCGGCTTGGAGTTCGGCGGGATCGGGCATGGCGGCGCGCACGCTATGCGGTGCGCGGCGGCTTGCCAAGGGCTGCGGTGCGTGGCGTATGGCAGCCTGCTCGCCGGCGACGATTTCGAAGCGTGATCGTCGGCGTGCCCGAGACATCGAGCACCACGCGGTATTCGGCACCACGTCGATGTTTCATCCCGACGGGGTTTTCCAGTCCGCGAAACATAGCTGGCCGTGCCGTGCTCAAGTCTGCGCTTCGCTCGGGCAACCGCGATTTGTGCCGCCCGCCTGCCCGAAGGTTTGTGCTGACACGGCGGCGGGCAAAGCTAGACTGACGCCAGACAACTCCAGACCTCAAAAACGTCTTATGGCCCAACTGATGTCCATCGCAGCATTCGATCAAATGGAGCCGGCGGAAAAACTCTCCGCTCGGCTTCGCGAAGCAGGATTCCACGCGGAGGTCACCGATGAATCGGCCGCGCAGAAATGGCAGCTCTACAATCTGCACCCGCGCGCGCACATCCGTGTGGTGGTGCGCGAGGATGCGGTCCTCGCCGCCACCCGCCAGGCGCTCGAGTGGGATCAATCGGATCAGATTCTCAAGGGTGCCGCGCGCTGTCCGGAGTGCGGTTCGCTGCGCGTGGAGTATCCGCAATTCTCCCGGCGCACGCTCATGGGCGCGCTGCCCGCCGCGCTGGCGGCCGCAGGCGTGATCGAGCGCGATTTTTACTGCGAAGCCTGCCAATACACGTGGCCAGTCGAAGAGGCGGCGAAGCTCGACCTCGACCCGCTGTGGTGGTCGAAGGACAAGCCGGTGATCAAGGGACTGGATTAATTTCGTTCAACGCGACGGACCGTGCCGCGGGGGCGCAGCACCGGAGCCGACGCGCAATTCCTCCCTCGAAACGCAGCAGCCCGGCTCGGATCTGGCGGAAGAACTCCGCGCGCGTCGTGCCGAGCGCTCGCAGACACGCGCCGTTTTTTCCCAGCCACAAAAAGCATGCGCATGCGAATCCGAGTGCGTGAAAGCGCAGCACCCAGCCGCCCGGCACGCCCCCGGGGAACTGCGCCGCGACGCGTTCGCGATGGAACGCCACGTGTCCCGCTTCATCGCGGATGATGAGCCGGCACATCGCAGCCAGCGGCGCATCGCCGACATGTTTGCGAATCGAGCGGTAGTAAACCGTGCTCACGATCTCGACGATGAGCAGCACGAGCAGCTCGAACTCCACGCCCAGCGCGCGCCGCACCGCGTAGAAAAGACTCATCGCCGGCGTGGTCGTCACGAACGTGCCGCCGACGCGCCGCACCGCGCCTGTGAGCAGACGCGAGTGCTCACGCTCCTCGGCGAACCACAGGTCCACGAGCCGATTCATCCCCGGGATCGACGTGCGAAACTTGTCCGCGTCACGCGCTACAAGCCGGCACTCGCCGCCCCCGTCGCCGAGTTGATACTCCGCCAGCGAGCGGGCGAGGTGCGTGCGTTTTCTCTCCGGCAGCGTGAAGGACGCGCTCCAGTCCGGCTCCACGCGACCGCGGCGGTTGTTTTCGAAGTGAGCGATCCAGTGGCGGGTGTTCATGCTGAGGCGTGTGTGGTGGTGGATTGAAAATTTCGGGCAATCTCGGCGAGCCGCGCGTGGACCTCGGCGACGGTTTCCTTGAGCGTCGAAGTGCCCGCAGTGAGGCCGACAACTTTCGCGTCCGCGAACCACGCGCCTTCGATCTGGGACGCGCGCTCGATGTGAAAAACGGCGAGGCCCGCAGCCTCGGCGGCGGCGACGAGCTGGAGCGTGTTGTTCGAGTTTCGCCCACCGACTACGACCATCGTGTCGCATTCCGCGAGCAGCTTGCGCAGCGCGGATTGGCGGCTCTTCGTCGGCTGGCAGACGGTATCAACAAATCGCACTTCACACCGCGGCCGCGCGGCGCGCATCGCCGCGA
This sequence comes from Chthoniobacteraceae bacterium, assembly GCA_040081625.1. Classification (GTDB taxonomy): domain Bacteria; phylum Verrucomicrobiota; class Verrucomicrobiia; order Chthoniobacterales; family Chthoniobacteraceae; genus VFJQ01. Next base: position 23,581 of record JBEBGD010000018.1, on the reverse strand, counting down.
CGAGCGCCTGCACGCGCTCGATCGGCTGCGTCGTCTGGGCGATCACGCCGAGCACCCCGGCATCCGGCAGCGCGGCGATGTCGGCTTCGTCGTTCACCACTGCAGCGCCGGGATAATCGCCCGTGAGCCCGCGCACCTCGACGTGCCCCGGCTGGCCGACGACTACCGGGAAACAGCCAAGCTGCACAAGCGCGCGGAGCTGGTCGTGTGCGTGCCGGACGAGCGGGCACGTGCCGTCGGCGATGCCACGCCCGCTTTGCCGGAGTGCCGCGCGCATCGCGTCGCTCGTGCCATGGGCGGTGATCATCACCTGCGAAGTTTCCGCCGGCCGGTCGAGCGCACCTTCGCGCACGCCGGCGCGGGCGAGTCGTTCCCGGACGACGGGGTTGTGGACGAGTTCCCCGAGGATGGTCAGGGGTCCGTGCTGGGCGAGGCGTTCCGCCTCGGCGATGGCGTCGCGGACGCCAAAGCAGAGGCCGTAATGTTCGGCGAGTTTGATGATCATGTTTGGTTTATGCTTTGTGCGGCAAAGTGTTCGGGCAAAAAAACTCATCGCTGCGTGGCGCGGACGATCTGTTCCAGCACGGCGAGGTATTCATCGAAGGCCGTTTTCCCCCGCGCCGTGAGCGAGTAGCTGGTCTGCGGCCGGTCGAGCATCTCCTTCGTCATCGCGACCAGCCCCGCGTCGTGCAGCACTCGCAAGTGCGTGATGAGGTTCCCGTCGCTCATAGCCAGCTCCGACTTGAGATCCTGAAACGTCCACGCAGGCCGGGTCGCCAGGAGCGTCATGATGCTGAGCCGCGCTTTCTCATGGATGGTTTTGTCGAGCTTGCTGAAGTCGATCATCGCGCGCGGCGAGGCCAGGTGCAGGCGGCGTAGATGAGGTGGAAGAGGCCGAAGGTCGAACCCATCACGGCGTGCGCGGCCAGGTCGTGATTGCTTCCGAGGCACGCGTCGAGGGCCAGGGCCTTCGCAGTGAGCAGCGCAGCGCCAGCAGCGAAGAATGCGCGTCCAAGCCAGCGAATGGAACTCGGGGCGAAGTGCGACGCGGCGAGCAGGCTGATGCCGTAGAATAGGACCCAGAGCGATGCAGTCGTCGCCCAGCCGCCGTCGCTTTGCAGCGCCGTGGCGAACCCGCCTCCGAGCAGCGCGGGCGACATCCCGCGCAGCGTGTGGACCATGCGCGCGGAGACAAACCCAAGCTCGCCCTCGTTCCGTTCGCGGCGCAGCAGGACGAGATTCGCGACAGCAGTCGCGGCCAGCACGAGGCCCCAAGGCAAGGCGAACCGACACGCTTCGTGCGGAACAGCAAACGCCGGATTAGAGAGCCAGACGCCGGCGGAGGCCGCGAGCAGCGAAAGGATGCCTCCGATGAGCGCAGCGGGCGCCGAGATGGCCCGGTAAACAGTCGCCTTCTCCATGAGCGAGCGGATGACGCGGAGATGTTCTTCGGCTTCGGAACGGTCAATCATGGGCGTTACTTTGCGTGGCAAAGCTCGCGTTGCAAGACAAAGTTTCCGCTCGCTTGACACTTCGCGCTTCACACCGGACACCTGCCGGCGCCGTGCCTCTTCTTGAAGTCAAAAATCTCCGCGTCTGGTTTCCCGTCCGCACCGGCGTCCTCCGCCGGCACACGGACGACGTGAAGGCTGTCGATGACGTGAGCTTCACGGTCGAGGCCGGCACCACGGTCGGGCTCGTGGGCGAGAGCGGCAGCGGCAAGACGACAATCGGACGCGCGCTGCTCAAGCTCACGCCGGTGACCAGCGGACAGATTCTTTTCGACGGCACGGACATCGTTCCGATGGCGGAGGGAGACTTTCGACCGCTGCGGCGCGAGTTGCAGATGATCTTCCAGGATCCCTTCGGCTCGCTGAACCCGCGGCACACCGTCTTCCAGATCATCGGCGAAGCGCTCGAGATTCATTTCCCCGCGATGTCGCGCAGCCAGCGCGAGCAGCGCGTGGCGGATTTGCTCACGCAGGCCGGGCTCAAGCCGGAGATGATGCACCGCTATCCGCACGAGTTCAGCGGCGGGCAGCGGCAGCGCATCGGCATCGCGCGGGCGCTGGCGGTCGAGCCGAAGTTCATCGTGTGCGACGAGCCGGTGAGCGCGCTCGATGTGAGCGTGCAGGCGCAGATCGTGAACCTGCTGCAAGACCTCCAGGAGCAGCTCGGCCTGACCTACCTCTTCATCGCGCACGATCTCGCGGTGATCGAGCACGTGAGCGATCACGTGCTCGTGATGAACCACGGAAAGATCGTCGAGTCCGCGCCCGCCGCGCAGATCTACGAGGCGCCTCAGCACGAATACACGCGCAAGCTGCTCGCGGCCGTGCCGACGTTTGCGTAATCGATGACGCCGCTCATCCGGAAAATCCTCGGCATGAACTGGGTGCTGATCGCCGCGACGATCGCGCTCGCGGTCTTCGGCGTCGTCGCGGTCTATACGGCGACGTATTTCAAGACCGACGACTACTGGCACAAGCAGCGGCTGTGGGTCGGCGCTGGGCTGATCCTGTTTTTTGTCGTAAGCCTGATTCCGTATCGGTTATTGAAATGGGTCGCGCTGCCGCTCTACCTGGCCGGTATCGCGGGCGTCGTGCTCACCTATGTCATGGGCAAGGAAGTCGGCGGTGCGAAGTGCTGGCTCGTCCTGCCCGGCGGCCTGCTTTTCCAGCCCTCGCAGCTCGCCGTCATCGCCGGCATCCTCGTCGTCGCGCTCTTCCTCAGCCAGTTCAGGCGGCTGCACCCGATGCTCAAGCTCTTCTTCGTCGGCGCGATGGTCGGCGGCCCGATGTTGCTCATCCTCAAGCAACCCGACTTCGGCATGACGCTCGTTTGGGTGCCGGTGATGATGTCGATCCTGCTCGTGGCGGGGCTGCCAAAACGCTACCTCATCGTCATCGTGCTGCTCGGCCTGTGCGTGGTTCCGCTGGCTTACAACTTCGGCATGAAGCCCTACCAGCGGGCGCGCATCACCGCCTTCCTCGACCCGGAGATCGATCCGAAAGGCTCCGCGTGGGCGATCAACCAATCGCTCATCGCCATCGGCTCAGGCGGATTTTCCGGCAAGGGATTCAAGGCGCCGAACACCCAGATCGAGCAGGGTTTTCTCCCCGGCACCACCGTTCACACCGACTACATCTTCTCCGCCATCGGCGAGCAATTGGGCTTCCTCGGCGGCGTGGCGCTCATCGGCACGTTTGCCGTGCTGCTGCTCGCGATGCTCTTCACCGCGTATCATGCCGCGGATGAATTCGGCCTGCTGCTCACCGCCGGCCTCGCGGGGCAGATGTTCTTCCACGTCTATCAAAACATCGGCATGACCATCTCGCTCATGCCCATCACCGGCCTGCCGCTGCCACTCGTGAGCTACGGCGGCACGTTCGTGGTGATGATCATGTTCGGCCTCGGCGTGGTGAACTCGGTCTGGGTCCACCGCAAGGAAATCGCCTGACGCACCGCCGGCGCCAGCACAGCGGCAGTGCCGCGACGAGGAACACGATGGTGGATGGCTCCGGGATGCTGACGAGGACGATGTCGTTTCCGGTGCCGCCGGTGTAGTCGAGGTAGAAGAGTTTTCCCGCCGCGACGAACGGGACGAGCGACTCGATCGGGCTGCCGGAAGTGGTAAATCGGAACAGGCCGGTCGCGAACGCGTCGGCGCCGTCGTTGTCGATGATCGTCCAGTTGTCGCCGAGTCCCGGGTCGTAGCCGCCGAGCAGGGAAAGGCTCAATGCGGTATTCGCGCCGAACCCCGCAGTGCCGGCGACGTTCAGTTTGTCTGCGAACGTGGGACTCACGATCCCGATCGAGAAGGTGCCACCGCTGAACGTGAGGTCGCCGGTCGTGAGAGTTCCGATGCCGCCCCCGGCGGGCGCGAGGAATCCGCCGGTGCTCACGACCGCACCGACAGTGCCGCTGCCGCCGAGCGTGCCGCCGGCGATCGTGGTGAGGCCGCTGCCGGTGGCGCTGCCGCTGACATTCACCGCGCGAAACTCGCCGGCCTCGATTCGCGTGGGGCCGTCGTAGGTGTTCGCGCCGCCGACCACGAGCAAGCCGGAGCCGGTTTTGATGACGCCGTAACCGAGCGTCGTCGCGTTCGGCGAGATCACGCCGCTCAAGGCGGTGATGCCGGTGTTGGTCACTTCGATTTCGCGCGTCGCGTTGTTCAAGCTGACGGTTCCGCCGAATGAAATATCCTGCGTGCCGCCGACGCGCATCGCGCCGTTGAGCGTGAGGTTATTCGCGATCGTGAGCGGCGCGCCGCTCGTGTTGCGGATTTCGCCGCCTTGGAACTGCACCGCAGTGATTGCGAACACCGACGCATCCCCCGCCGTGATCGCGCCCGCGGCGAGCACGGTCGTGCCGGTGTAGTTGTTCGCCACATTCAGCGTGAGCGTGCCCGCGCCCATTTTGATGAGACCGCCGCTCTGCGACGACGGGATTGCCGCGGTGAAGGCCACGTCGCCCGGCCCGCCGATGGCCAGCGTGGTGGGCGCGCCGGTGGTGATGGGAGTCGCCACGAGATTGCCCACGCCGGTCACGAGCAGGTTGCCCGTCGCGAGCGTGAGCGTGCCGCCGCCGCTGACGCTGCCGCCGTCCTTGAGCCACAGCGCATTCGCCTGCGTGGCGCTCGCGACGAGCAGCGTGCCGCTGTCGGCTTTCACATTGTCGGTCACGACGCTGCCATCGACGAGGGTCGCGGTGAATTCGGTGTTCGCGTTGAGCAGGCGCACGCCTTTGTCGGCATCATACGTCACGAACTGCGTGCCGAGACCGGTCGCGCTCGCATCGCCGAATCCGCCCTTGATGATGCTCAACGAAGGATGATCCGCCGGCGCGCCGCCGCCGGTTAGCGGGAAGGTGGCGGTGTTGGTCGCGGTGAAGATCACGTTCGCGCTCTCCGCCGTGCCGGGCGCGTTCACTCCGAGGTTCGTGCCGCGCCAGAGGCTCGCCGCGCCGCCCGCATTGGTCGGCGTGCCCGCGAGCCGCACGATCGCCGCGCGGGCCGGGCCCGCGACGACGGTGACGGTGCTCGCGCCGACTCCGAGGCCGAGGTTGTTGAACACCTCCTCGGTCGTCGTGCCGTTGTTGCCTCGCAGGATGAATTCACCGCCGTTCAGCGTCACGCTGCCCGCGTTGTCGGCGAGGCGATCGGAATAGTGCGCGCCGCTGCCGTCGAGCGCGAGCGTGGCGCCGGCGGACACGATGCGCGATGCGGAACCGGCGGCGAACGATCCGCGATCCGCGAGCCGCACGGTGCCGGCGGAGAGATTCAACTGCCCCGACCACGGCATCGCCTCGGCGAGGGTGAGCGTGCCGGCGCCGGTCTTGGTCAGCGAGCCGGCGCCGATGAGCTGCCCGCTCCACGTCGTGTCGAAGCCGTTCGTCTGGATCGCACCGCCGAGATTCATCTGGATGAGCCGGCTGGTGCTCCAGTCGCCGTGCAGGACGATAAATTGCCCGACGGTGTCGCAGATCAGCTCGCCGCCGTCTCCAAACGCCGAATCGCCGTTGATGTGAAGATGCCCGCCGGTCCAGTTCGTCGGGCCGGCATAGGTATTCACGGCGTTGAGTTCGAAGAGGGTGCCGGTGATGGCAAAGCCGATGCCGCCAGCGCCGCTGATCGGTCGATTGAGCTGCCACCGCCTTCCGCTGCCGCCCGAGAGCGTGCCGAAGCTGGCGGTTTCGATCGGTCGATCGAAAATCACGGGGCCGCTGCCGGCGATGGCGAGCTTGCCACTGGTTGCAGTCCCTCCAAACCGGATCGCGCCGCCCGCCGCGCCGAGGCGTGCATCGGTGCTGAAGACCACGGTGCCCTCGTCGATGTTCAGCCCTCCCGTAAATGCATTCGTCGCGCCGAGCGTGAGCTGGCCCGTGCCGAACTTCGTCACGCCGCCGCTGGTCGTGAGCTGGTAGTTCAGCGTCATGGTGCCCTGGATGTTCAAGATCAGCTCGCGCGTGTTCCCCGCACCGGTGAGTAGCGAATTGCTCGTCGCGCCGATCGTGCCCGTGCCCGTCGCGAGCAGTCCGCTGCCGAGCGTGAGATCGAACGCGCCGGTGACACTCACTCCATTGCAAAGCAGCGAGTTCACCGTGCGCGCGGCGCCGAGCGTTTGCGTGCTATTGACCAGCACATTCGCATCCGCGGTCGCCGTGTTGAGGTTTGTCTGAAACTCCCCCGACGCGAGCGGGCGCAATCCGTTCGCACCGTAGGTGAGCGCGCTGCCGCCGGTGATCGTCCACGCCCACGGCAGGATGCTTTGGTTCGTGGTGCCGGGCGCGCCGCCGCCGCCGATGAGCGCCGACGCGGGAGCCGCGCCTTCGACCTGCGAGAGGAACACCCGCGCGTTTCCGGTCGGCGATTGCACGAGGCCGAAATTGGTCGCGTTCACCGTCAGGATCCCGCCCGGTGCGCGCGTCAGATTCGCGATCGTCACCGTGCTCGGCGCGGCGCTGCCGTTCGTCACGGTGAGCGTTGCGCCGCCGGCGAGCGTGACGGCGCCGAGTGCGTGATTGCCCGGCGTGTTTGCATTCTCCGTGAACGTCATCGCACCGCCCGCGACCGTGACCGGCGTGCCCGTGCCAATGCGATTCGCGATGTGGCCACCCGCTGCGGCGAGTTCGTCGGCATTGTTGAACGCGAGCGTGCCGCCGCGGATTTCCACCGCGCTGCTGGCGAGCGTGCCCGCGCCGCTCAATTGCAGCGTGCCGGCACGGATGACCGTGCTGCCGGTGTAGCTCTGCGGTTCGAGAAAGGTGCTCGTGCCGGTGGAGTTGAACGCCTTCGTCAATCCGCCCGCACCGCTCACGGCGCCGCTCCACGAAGTCGCGCCGGCGCCGTAGATCGTGAGTCGCTTCGCGCCGAGCGACACGCCGCCGCTCGTCGGCTGGCTGATGCCGATGCTGAAGCTGTCCAGCGCAGCGATGACGCGATCGCTTCCGCCGAGATCGAACGTCGCGCCGGGCAGCACGTTCAGCCCCGCGCCGAGCGGATTCAGCGACGCGCCCGCGCCGCTCAGCCGCAGCGTGCCTTGCGCGACCTGCACGAAGCCCGCGCCCGTCTGCCGTCCGCTGAAGGCGAGCGTGCCGTCGCCATACTTCATCAGCGCGAGACTCGCGCCGCCGGGCAGCACGCTGCTCACCGCGAGTGTCGTGGTCGCGCCGGACGTGTGAAAAATGAGGCTGTCACTCCCACCGCCGATTCGCGTGCTGAGGCTCGGCACTTCGATCGTTGCATCGCCCGTCGCGAGCACGGTGCCTTGCGCGAGCAGCAGCGTCCCGCCGCCGCTCACGCCCGCGCCCGCGCCGAGCTTCAGCGCGGTGATCGCCGTGGTTTGATTCACCATCGCGCCGCCGCTCAGCGCCACGTTCGGCGCGCGGTTGAGATCGAAGTTTTCCGCCGGGATCGTGCCGGCGTATTCACCCGCGGCGAGCGGGCGAAAGCCCGTGTCCGCCGCATAGGTCACGAAGTCCGTGCCACTGCCCGTCGCGGACACATCGCCGATGAAGCCGGTGAAGACGTTCACGAACGGCGTGCCCTTCGCGCCGCCCGCGCCGCCGAGCTGCACGCCGCCGCCGCCGAGATCGGTCACGAACCAGTTCGCGCTCGATGCGCCGGGCGTGCCGCCGAGATTCGTGCCGCGGATGAGCCCCCCGGAGTAGCTGCCCACGCGATTGACCTTCCCGCTGATCAGCGTGGTGCCGCCACCGCTCAACGTGATTGTCGCGAAGTCCACCTCCACCTGGTTCACGCGCTCGCTCGTGCCACCCGGGTTGCCGATGATTTTGAACTCCGCGCCGAACAGCCCGAGCGAGCCGCTGTTCCCATTGCCCGTGCCGAACGGCGTGTCCCACACATCGGGCAGCCGGTTGTTGTTGTTTGCCGCCGCGTTGTCGAGCACCAGCGCGGTGCCGGGCGCCATGAAGACGGTGCGCGACGTCACGAACCCGCCGGTGCCCGTGCTGTTGAGGATGCTCCCATTCGCGCCGCTGAGCCGTAGCGAGCCGCCGAAAATCTGCGTCGCGCCCGTGAACATCTCCGTCGCCGTGAGGTTCAGCTCGCCCGCGCCGAACTTGTAAAGCCCGCGCGTGCTCGTCGTGCTCAGCAGCGTGCCGCTGAGCGTCACGTCGTTGCCATTCGTGTCGAAGCCGAAGCCGACCGTGGCCTGCGCGGTGTTCGTGATGAACTCCTGCGCGAGCGTCATCGGCGCGTCGAAGCGCAGCGTGTATCCGCCGCTCGCGCTGATCGCGGAGTCGGCGAAGATGATGCGCGCGTTGCTCCCGAGCGCGGCGGGATTTCCGATCGCCAGCGCGCCGCCGGCGATGATCGTCGCGCCGGTGTGCGGGTTCGAGCCGGGGAGTTTCAGCACGCCGGTCCCGTCCTTCAAAATGCCGCCGAAGCCGCTCACGCCGCCGCCCGGAATCGTGAGCGTCGTGCCGCTGACGATGTGGAAGCCCGCGCTGCCGCCGTTCGGATTCGCCGCATCGCCGCCCGCCGCGACCACGCTCTGCGCGAGCGTCGCATCGCCGCCGCGATATTTCAAAAAGCCGCCGCCAAGTTGGAGCATCGCGCTGCCGCCGAGCGCGGAGAGGTTGTTCACGACGAGGTTGCCCGCATTGATCGTCGTCGGCCCGGTGTAGCTGTTCGCCGAGTTCGTCAGGAACAGCTCGTTCGCGCCGGATTTCGTGAGCCCGCCGCTCGTTGTGACTCGCGCCCCGATGGCGAGACTTCCGCTGACGGTGAAGACGTTCAGCTCTCGTGTGTTGGCGCTGCCGGTCTGAAGTTCAGCGACCTGAATTCCAAGCGGCAGCCCCACCGCACCGCCCGCCGTGGTTGTGAACACGTTGCTGACGAACGCGTTGAGCAGCGCCCCGCTGCCGAGGATCAGCCGTTCCGTGGTGCTGCTCTCGACGCGCGTCATCGTCGGGCCGGTGATCGTGAGCGAGTTCACCGTCTGGTCTGTCCCGCCGGTCAGGGTCGCGACGGTGAAGGTGGTTTCGCTGAAGATGACATTCTCGGTCGGCCCTGCGCCGGAGAGGCCCGATCGCCACACGTTGAGATACCGCACGCCGTTCACATCGTAGGTCACGAACTTGGGTCCGTTCCCCGGCTCAGTGCCGACGGCATACGGCAAGATGCTGGCGGTCGTGGTGTTGATCGGGCCGCCGCCCCCCACGAGGTCCGCGCCCGGCAAGTTGCCGAAGACGACATTCGATGTGGTGGTCGTGGCCGCGCCGGTGCCGAACGCAAGGTTGGGTGTGTTGAAAAGGAACGTCCCGCGGTTCACGCGCGTCAGCCCGTTCGCCGCGTCGGTGAAATTGAGCGCGCCACCCGCGGTCATCGTGATCGTCGTCATCCCCGCGCCGCGGAGCGAGCCTAGCGACTCGCTCGTCGCGGTGGTGGCGTTCGTGGTGAATTGAATCTCGCCGGCGTTGGAGTGGATGAGCTGCGCGTCGTCGATGCGGGCGCCAAGGTTGGTGGCCGTGTTGTCGAGCAACAGCGCCGGGCCACGGTTCGCGTTGTTTCCCCACGCGCCGATGGTGAGCGCGTTCTGCAACGGCAGCGCGCCATTGGATGAAAGCGTCGTGCTGCCCGAGCCGGAGAGCAGATGGAAGCCGCCGCCGAACGTGATCGCGCCGCCGATGAGCGCGACCGTGCCGGTGCCGACCTTCGTGACGGATGCCGCCCCGTCGCCAGTGATGCTTCCCAACCAGGTCATGCCCGCATTGTTGAAGCCGGTGATCAACCTTCCGCCCAAGCCGAGTCTGATCGTCGTGCCGCCATTGAGGATCAACTCGGAGAACTCCCGCGCCAGCCCACTCATGTCAAAACTCGCGCCGGAAACGAGATTGAGCTGGCCACGCCGGATTTGGCCGGTGCTCTCGAGACTTGTGCGACCGGTAATCGAGACGGCCCCAAAGAACGAAGTGCTGTCCCCGGCGATGGTGATCTGGCCGGCGCCACTCACGCCAAAGTTGTATGACCCGATCAGCGGTCCGGTGAGTCGCAGAGTGGCATCGGCCCTGAAGGCGCTCACGCTTCCAATTTCCGTGAACAACAACGGGCGGTCCAAAACGTAGATGGTGGGGCTGCCAATGACCTCGTTTATCATGAGTGCGCCGCCGTTGAATCGGATGCGTCCGCCCGGCGCGCCGAACTGCGCGTCGTTGTTGAAGAGAATCAACCCCTGGGTGATTTGCGTGTCGCCTGCGTAGCTGTTGCTGCTCGCACCAAAGACCAGCGTTGCGTTGCCGGTCTTGTTGAATCCGCCAGCGCCACCGACGTTTGCACCCAGAGTGAACGTGCCCCCGCTGTCGAGGAAGAAGCCATTCACCAGCGTTTGCGCTACGGAACCGCTGATCAGCGGCTTCGGTGTCGCCCCGAGCGTTATCGTGCGGTTGGTCGTCACGGCAGGGTTCACCCCAGACAAGCTGATAATGCCGCCGCGAATCGTGATTGGATTGCCAGGGCTCCCGAGTTGATTGTCCGCTCCGAAAATAAGCATGCCGCCCCAGATCTCTACGCCACCGGTGAATGTGTTCGCGCTGCTGCCATCGAGCGTGAACGTGCCGGTGCCCGTTTTCACCAGCTTGCCGAATCCCGCGATCACGCCACTCGCGCCGCCGAAACTCGTGTTCGCGCCCACGCGCAAATCCACCGGCGCGCCCGCGCTCGCGCCGAGCTGCACCGTGTGCGCCGAGGTGTATCCCGCCGCAGTGTTCAGCGCGTTGATCGCGCGCCACGGCGTGCTGCTGCCGTCCGTCGCGTCGGTGTCCGCGACGGCACTGAGATCGAAGATCAGTGTGTTGAGGAGGCCGCTCGTGCCCAGCGTCACCGACGCGGAATTCAACTGCCCCGCGCCCGACAACGCGAGCGTGCCGGCCGTCGTCGTGATGGTGCCGCTGTAGCTGGAGTCGGGGCCGGTGAAGGTGAGCGTGCCGTTGCCAACTTTCGAGAGACTGCCGATGCCCGTGATCGGCCCCGAAAGCGTGGCGTTCGCCGAGAATGGATTGAGCGTGCTCGCGGCGCTGATGTTCACGGCGCGCGCGCTCGTCCACGGGCCGAGAAGCCGGAGAGTGCCGCCGCCGAGATTCACAAAGCTCGCGTTCGGATCGGTCGTGCTGCCCAGCCGCGAGTCGCCATCGATTTGCACGGTGACGAAGTTGCCCGCCGTCCCGATGAAGGTGCCGCCGGAATAGCTGTTGTTGCCGAGCAGGTTAATCGTCGTGCCCGACACTCCGGTCAGATTCACGCCGCCCGCGCCGCTGATATCCGACGACAGGTCCAGCGTGGCGAGGGAGGTGGCGAGGTTGATAGACGCCGCGCCGCCGCTGGTCGTGATTGGCGCCGCGAGCACCGCCGCGCCGCTGTGCGTGAAGTTCAATCCCGCGCGCTGCGCGACTTGGGACTGTCCATTGACGGTGATGCTCGTGGGCGAACCGAGCCGGCTCACCGCGTCCACGACGATCTCGCCTCCATTGATCGTGATCGCGCCGTTCATCATCGGATCGACGGTCGAGATGATGAGATCGCCGTGGCCGGATTTCGTGAACGACGCCGCAGTGAAGCCGCCGGCGAGCGTGAGGCTGTTCGTCGTTCCCGCGAGCACATCCACGACGCTGACGACCGCCTCGCCTGCGCCGCCCACGCCGAAGAGCACCGGGTTCGAGATCGTCGCTGTCGCGACATTCGACGCAAGCGCGCCGCTCGTGATCGTGAGCGCATTCGCCCCGCCCGAGAGCGTCTGGCCCGCGCTGGCGAAGTAGAGCGAGTTCACCGTCGCCGGCGCGGTGTGGCTCGTGATCACGCCGGTCACGCGCACATTTTCCGCCGCGCTCATCGCGGTGAAGTCGTTGCCGACGTTGTATTCCGTCGCCGCATCGAGCAGCCGCACGCCGTTCGCGCCGACAGTCACGAAGCCGGAGCCCGCGGCGTAATTTCGCGCGGCGTTCGACGTGTCGCCCAGCGCCCACGGGAGGAGGCTGATTGTCGTCGTTCCCGCCGCTCCATTTCCGCCGACGAGCGCTGCGTCCGGTGCGGCACCATTGATTTGCGTGAGCAATACGTTGCCCCGCGCCGTCGCGAGGCCCGCTGCGACTGCCGCTCCACCGAGGCCCGGGCCGCTGAAGCTGACCGTCGTCCCCGTTCCGCGGCGCAGATCGGCGATGGTGACTTCCGTGGCCGCGCCCGCCAGCGGCGTGGCCGCGCCGCCATTGGTATCGGCGAGGAAGGTCGTGAGTCCGCCCGCGTTCACGACGCCGAGGCTCTGCCTCACCACGCCCGCGTGGCCGAGCACGTCGAGAAAGCCGCCCGCAAACGTGATCTCAGTGCTCGTGGAGACGCGCGCATTCGAGGCGGAGTGGCCACTGCTGAATGCCAGCGTCAACCGGGCGCCCGCGCTCACGTCGATGCGCGACGTATTCAGAATCGAGCCAATCGCGCCGCCGACATTGATCGCACCCGTGCCATCCAGCGGTGCCGCCGCGTAGTCCGGCCCGCGCACGACGGTGGCACCCGTGTAGGTATTGATGCCGCGAATATTGATGACGCCGGCGGCGGCGTTGCTCGCGCTGCACGTCAGTCCGCCACTGCCGCTGAGCACGCCGGCGAGGACGACGTTGTTGGCGCTGTTGTAGATGAGCGCGGCGTTGAGGACGACGTTGTTCGCGATCGTGACGCCGCCTGTGCTCGTGCGCAGGTTGCCGCCGTTCACCATGAGCGTGTTCGTGCGCGCGCCGAGCGCCCTCGCATTCCCCAGCGAGAGTGTGCCGGAGTTCAGCACCACGTCTCCGGCGAAGGTATTCGCGCCGGAGAGCGTCACGATTCCCATGCCTGCATTTCCCGCATCCGTCGCGATGACGAGCGGCGCTCCCGCGTTTGTGTTCGATGAGACGACGCCACTGATCGCGAGGCCGCTTGTCCCAGCGCCGTCGAAAGTCAGCGACGACAATCCCTGAGCCAGCACAACCGGAGCGGAGAGCGTGGTCGCGGTGCCGGAGCCGAGCAGATTGATGCTTCCGACGCCGGTGAAAGCGTAGTTCCCACCGAGAGAGGCGCCGAGCGTGATCGAGCCCGTGCCGAACGTGGCGAGATCGAGCCTGTTGAGCGTGAGGTTCAGGTCATTCGTCGCCGTGATCGCCCCCGTGCCGAAACTCTGGAACGTGAGCGCCAGTGCCGCATCCGAAGCCGGCACCGGCCCGGCGCCGAAATTCCACGCCACGGGATCGGTGAACGTCTCGCTGCCGGAGAGCGTGTAGGTCTGCGCGGGGGCGGCGGGGGCGGTGAGGAGAAGTAGCGCGGCGATACTGGCGGCGAGCGGATCCGCGCGGCGTCCGGCCTTCGTCGAAGGAGAGAATTTGATCGAGGGGATGCCACGCATGGCGCGCGAGGCATGGCAGGGCCGGCGCGGAATGTGAAGCGGCATCCTCCCGAAGCCCGAAGGCTGATCGCCTAGCGCGGCTCGATGCGCAGGTATTCGCCGATGGCGATCTTGATGAAGTGGCCGCCTGCCGCGCCTTTCGCGAGCGGCTGGTAGATCGTGAGGCCGCTGGCTTCATCGATCGCCACACGCTGCATTTCCGGGTCGTCGATCTTCGCCTTGTCGTAGTTCGCGGGCGCCCATGCGCGGCCCTGCCATGTGAGCACCGGCTCGGGCACGGCGAGCGGCGGATCGGGCGGCACGTAGAACTCGACATCGCCGACGGCGCTGGTCTGCGAGAAGCTTTCGAGCGTCGCGGCCTTCGGATGATCGAGGATCGTGAACGCGACGACGACGGTGACGACCGCCAGCAGCAGCGCGCCGAACCACGCGGCGGCGCGGGGCGCGAGCAAGGGGGGCGGGGCTTCGACCGTCTCGCTCATATCATCCAGTCGTCCACGACGCGCTTGTCCTTGCTGAGAACCGTGAGCTGCTTCTCCTCATAAACGACGAGCGAGCGCGGCGGGATGCTGTGGGTGACGAAGATGTTTGCGCCGATGGTCGAGCCCGCGCCGATGACGGTGTCGCCGCCCATGACCGTGGTGCCGGAGTAGATCGTGACGCGATCTTCGATGGTCGGATGGCGCTTCACGCCGCGCAGCGCCTGGCCGCCGGCGAGCGAGCGCGCGATCAAGGCCACGCCTTGGTAAAGCTTCACGTGCTCGCCGATGTCGCTCGTCTCGCCGATGACGACGCCGGTGCCGTGGTCGATGAAAAAGTGCGCGCCGATCTTTGCGCCGGGATGGATGTCGATGCCGGTGCGCGAGTGCGCCCACTCGGTGAGGATGCGCGGCACGAGCGGCACGCACAGGTCGTAGAGCACATGCGCCGCGCGCTGGATCGCGACGGCTTCAAGATACGGGTAGGCGAGGATGATCTCGTCGGTGGTCGTCGCCGCGGGGTCGCCCTCGAACGCGGCCTGCACGTCGGTGGTGAGCAGCGCGCGCACGGCGGGGAGTCGGTCGAGGAAATCGAAGAGCACGCGCTCGGCCTTCGCCTCCGGGCAGCCGGGCTCGCGCAGGCGCAGGCTCTTCGCGATCTCGACGCGCAGGTGGTCGGCGATCGCGGTGACGCGGTAGCTCGTGACGCGCGGCAGATGAACGGAGCGGATCGGCTCCTGGTCATGAAAGCCGGGAAACAAGAGTTGGAGCAGGTCTTCGGCGATAGTGGCGAGCGCGCGCTTGGACGGGAGGTTTGCGCCATCGACATGGTTGATCCCGCCGCAGCTTTTGTAGCTGTGGAGAATGGCGTCGGTGATTTTGGACAGGTCTTTGTCCATCGGACGGTGGAGTTATCGCGCTTTGCCCGCCGGCGCAATGCTCGCGAAAATCGGGGACTGGCCTGCTTCTCAAAAAGTTGATCCGGGCAATCTGCCGCGAGCGGATCATTCTTCGCGGTCTGGCTGCACCTGCCACGCCTACACGAACTTCGTCACTCCCGGCACCGCGAGGGGCGGGAGGCCGAACTTCGCGTTCCAGTCTAGCACCTCGGGCACGAGCCGCTCCTGCGAGTTGAGCGCCATTTCCCACGTGATCTCCTGGCCGGTGTAAGCGGCCATGCGACCCATGATGCCCATGAGCGTCGTGTGCGCCATCCGCGTGCCGTCATTGATCGGCCAGCCCGCGCGGATCGAGGCGAAGAACTCGTCGTGCTCGGTCTGATACATGTCGTTTTGCACGCCACTGTATCTCCACGTCGTCTCACCGGTGATGAACGGCAGCGGGCCGCGACCGATCGTGCAGACGCCCTTGGTGCCGATGATGTAGTCGGAGTTTTCGCCGTGACATCCGGCCTGGCTGCGGCAGGCGAGGAAGCCGCGCAGGCCATTGGCGTATTCGTAAGCGACCGAGCAGTTGTCGAAGATGTTGCCCTCGGCCTCGAACTGCCGGCTCCCGGTCGCGACGGCCTTGAGCGGCATCACGTCGCCGAGCCACCACGACATCTTGTCCACGCTATGGCCGCCGGAGAGGAGGATGGTCACGTCGCCGGAGAGCCACGTGTAGTTGTGCCAGTTGCGGAACTGCCACTGGAGGTCGCTCATCCACGGCTCGCGCGGACCGTGGTGGCTCTGCGTGAGGCTGCCGCGCAAATAGGTCGCGTAGATCGCGCGGATCTCGCCGATCGCACCGGCGCGGATTTGTTCGAGCGCGCCGCGGTGCCGCAAGTTGTAGCGCCAGCAAAAGCCCGAGAGGATGCCGAGCCCTTTCTTCCGCGCGAGCTCCGCGGACTCGAGCACCGAGCGGACGCCGGGCGCATCCACGCCGGCGGTGATCTCGATGAACGCGTGCCGCCCCGCGTCGATCGCGGCCTTGAGGTGCAGCGGGCGAAAGCCGGGCGGCGTCGTGAGCAGCACCACGTCCGAGTTCGCGATGACTTTCTGATACGCGTCGAAGCCCACGAAACACTGCTCCGGCGTGACCTTCACTTTATCGGGCGCCTTCGTGCGGAGGATTGAAAGACTGCGCTGGATCGGCGCCTGGAACACATCGCCCAGCGCGGAGACGACGACGTTGCTATCCGCGTTCAACGCCTGCGCCGCCGCGCCGGTGCCGCGTCCGCCGCAACCGACGAGGCCGATGCGGAGTTGATCGGAATTCGGCGCGGCGGAGACGATGGCTGGGAACGACGCGGCTGCGACTGCCGTCTTGAGGAAATCGCGGCGGGTGGATTCGGAGTTCATGGCTCGGCGACGAACTGTTGGTGAAGCTTCAACGGCTGCGACATCCCGGCATCGAGCGGCGTGAGCACGAGGCGCACTCGCGCCTTCCGCTCGTCGCCCGGGAGCAGGTCGTCGCCGAAGACGAGAAAATCGAACGCGCTGTAGGAGGTCGCGCGTTCCGCCTCGTGCTCGGAGAAGTAGCGCGCGCTGATCGCCGAGCAGCGCTCTGCGCGCATCATCAGCACGACGGCGAGCGTCTTGTCCGGATCGGTCATGAATGCGAGCGGGTGCGCGTAGTGCCGCATCGGCAGGAAGGGTGCGACCGGCATTTTGTATTCGCTGCGTTCCCATCGGCCATCGAACGGCCGCCTCGCCGCATGCACATCGCGCGGAAAAACCAGCCCGCATCCGCGGAAGACTTCGTTGAACATCGGCACCACGAGATCCACATCCGTCGGCTTGGTGCTGATCGCGCGACGTTTCAAATACACGTGCGGGATCATCACCTTGTCGAAATAGCTCGGGAGCAGCAGCTCGTAGCCGGCGTAAGTCCCGCGCACGCGCAACGTCAACGTGAGATCGATCGTGCCCGGATCGCGCACCTCA
Organism: Chthoniobacteraceae bacterium; assembly: GCA_040081625.1. Lineage (GTDB taxonomy): Bacteria > Verrucomicrobiota > Verrucomicrobiia > Chthoniobacterales > Chthoniobacteraceae > VFJQ01. Next base: position 6,829 of record JBEBGD010000018.1, on the reverse strand, counting down.
TACCGCGCGGTGATCTCGCCTTGATGCGCCTCGGTCGCCGGCCAGGTGATTTCCACCGCCGTGTCGGTCGCGCCGACCTTTCGCTCCATCGCGCGCGGCGTGCCCATTCCGAGATTCACCGAGAAGAGCCGGAACAAATTGAGCGCCGAGTAGCGCGCATCGATCACCTGCCGTCCTGTGCGCTTGTCCACGAGACGCGTGACGCCGTGATAAGGCCCTTCCCCCTTGATGCTGCCCGACATCGCCGCGGTCTCGAAGTCCCAGCGGTCGTCCGCGTCATTGCGCAGGAGCGGCACGAGATCGCCGCCGGCGGCACTCGCGCCGAGAGCGGATGCGCAAAGGACGAGGAGAAAACGCATGTCTCCCGCATAAGCGCCCGCCGCTCGATTGTGGACAAGAAAATGGAGCGCGAGGAGCGACCGCGTCGCGCGCGGGAGGCCCGCGAGTGAAGTGCAGGCTTCGCTTTTCGCGAGCCGGCTGTATCCCGGCGGCATGAACCGCCGCTCGTTTCTCAAGCACTCCGCGATTGGGACCGCCGCCTTGACGGCGCCCGCCCTCGCGGCTCCTCCCGCGTCGCGTGTCGTCGATACGCACACGCACTTTTACGATCCGACGCGCCCGGAGGGTGTGCCGTGGCCGGACAAGGGCTCGCCGCTTTTCCGCACCGTGCTGCCGCGCGACTGGCGCGCCGTGGCCGCGCCGCTCGGCGTCGCGGACACGCTCGTCGTCGAGGCGAGCAAACTGGTCGAGGACAACGCGTGGATCCTTGAGGTGGCCGCGCGCGAGAAGTGCATCGTCGGGTTTGTCGGCAATCTCTCGCCGCATGAGCCGGACTTCGCGAAGCACCTCAAGCGGTTCGCCGCGAACCCGATCTTCCGCGGCATCCGCGTCTCCGGCGCCGCCTTCCTCGACCGCGTGGACGATCCCGCGTTCCGCGCCGGCATCGCGCTGCTCGCCGACGCGGGCCTATCGCTCGACCTGAACGGCCCGCCCACATTGCACGCCGCAGCCGCGCGGCTCGCGGCGGATTTCCCCGCGCTGCGCATCGTCCTCGACCACGTCGGCAGCGCGGGCGATCCGGCGCGGCTCACGCCCGCATGGCGCGACGGGATGCGTGCGCTCGGCCGGCATCGCAACGTCGCGTGCAAAATCTCCGCGCTCATCGAGCAGACGGACGCGGCGCGGAAAACGTGGGGCGAGGCGCCGCGCGACACCGCGTATTACGCGCCGATCCTCGATCACTGCCGCGAGTGCTTCGGCGAAGACCGCATCGTCTATGGCAGCAACTGGCCCGTGAGCGAGCGGGGCGGCTCGTATGCCGACCAGCTCCGGGTCGTGAGTGAATACTTCGGCGCGCGGAGCGCCGGGGAGCGCGAGAAGTTCTTCTGGAAGAACTCGCGCGAGTTCTACCGCTGGGCCGACCGTGCCTGACCCCAGCCCTTGAAACATTTTCCGATGACTTAAAGACGAAGCAGAACGCGGCTGACGTTTAACACCATATGAGAGCTGCCCTGACCACAACACTGCTAGCGATTCTAACTTGCGTTCATGCCGGGGGCGCGACCCTGGATCGGGATTTGAGCGGCTTCGCGGCTCGCTTTCAAGCCGCCCAGCCGTCCGAGAACCAGCAGGCAATCTGGAAGCTCGACTGGGAAGACCACCTCTCTACCGCGCTCGCGCGGGCGAAGACCGAGCGCCGGCCGGTGCTCTTCATCCACGTCACGAACATCACCGGGCCGTCGAACTTCGGCACCGGACACTGCTGAGCAAACGCCGATCACGTGAGAGGCAGTTGCCTCTCCCACACTGACACGCTCGAAGCGCTCCGCGGGTTCATTGTGACTTCGTGGAGCGGCAACACCGACCTGCGCGACCCCAAGGGCATGCCGCCCGAGGTCGCCAAAGTCCACGCCGCCGCAGCCGGCACGATCGTGAAGGGCAACATCAAGTGCTTCATCCTCACGCCCGACGGCGAGGTCGAGGCGGTGTTCAATGCGTTCCCGAACAACGACGTCAGCACCTTCGGATTCAATTCGGACGAAGCCGGCCGGTTTTTCGCCGATAGCGTCCGGCATTTCGCGAGCGAGTTGAAGATACCCGAAACCGCGAATGACACGTCGCGCCTCGCGCTGCCCACGACGTTGCAGGACGGCACGCCGGCGGATGCGCGGCTTTTGCTTCACATCTCGCCGCGCTCGCAGCCATCGCAGTATCGCGCCGCCGTCGCCGAACCGCTGCGACTTGGGCCGGAACTCCGCGCCGCGCTTAGTGCCGCAAAGGATGCATCGCGCACCGTAGCCGCGAGTTCGCTCGCGCCCGTGCTCAATCACTTCTACCCGCCGGCCATCATGCAGAACACCGGACGGATCAGCGCGGTAAGTGGCGATCTCGCATTGACGCCGATCGGCGCCAACCGTGACGGCGCTTGGGCGAAGCTCACCGGCACCGCGACTCTCACGCTGGACGACGGTGCGGACACGAAGTTTCCCGTGCTGGTGGATGCGCTGGTCGTCACGGACGCGGCGAGCGGTGCGTTCAAATCGGTGCGCGGAATCCTCGAAGGCACCTGTCCCAAGGTTCCGTTCGGCAACGGGCGCGGACGCACGCATCAGATCGAGATGATCGGCACGTTCGCGAGCTTCGACGCGCGCTGACCGCTACTCGACGACGAGTTCGCCGCGCATGATGCGCCAGTGGCCGGGGAACGTGCAGAGATACGGGTAGCGGCCGGGCTTCGCGGGGGCGGTGAAGATCAGCTCCGCTTTTTGGTTCGGCTGCACGAGCGGCGTGAAGTGGAGGATCTTCGGCGACTCGGGGATGTATTGCTTTGCCAGGCCGTCGGGCTGGATCGCTAGCGCGTCGGCGAGCGCGCCGATCTCCTCGCCGGAGCCTGGCGCGCAGAGCACGAAGTTGTGCAGCATGAGGTCGGGATTCTCGAAGACGATGCGCACCTTCGCGCCGGCCTTTGCGCGCAGTTCGGTGGGCGCGAACTTCATCTGGTTCGGCACGGCCTGCACGCGCAGCGCGGCGCCGGCATCGGCGTTCGCCTTGTCCCACACGCCGGCGAATGCGAGCAGCGACGGCGCATCGGTCGCGGTGCGCACATCGGCGAGTCGCTGGCCGAGCGGGTCGTAGAGATACACCGCGGGCGGCGCGGCCTTGAGCTTGCGGAAGGTGATTTCGATCTCGTTGAGTCCGGGACGGAGGTCGAGTTGCACCTGTTGGTCACTGCTCCACTGCGTGTTGCCGGAGAGGAGTTGCACGCCGTTCACGTTCACGTCGAGAAAGCCGTGCTTCAGCGCGAGGATTGCGGGCTGCGCGGCACCGGATTCGACGAAGGTGCGGTAGAGCCCGTCGGCTTTTCCTTTCGCCGCGCGTTCAAAAGGCGCGCCGTCGCGCATCCATTGGTGGAGCTGCGTGTCGGCGGCGACTTCTAGCACGGGAACGCTGCGGCCTTTCACGGGCTTCGTGCCGGCCTTGAGCGATTCGAGCATCCGCTTCAACGCGGGCTCGTCGCCGGTGAGCGCGTGCAGCGTGTGCTCGACTGGCGGCATCGTCGGGCGCAGGTGCGAGAGCACATTCACCACTGCGATGCGCACGCGTGGATGCGGGTCGGCGGCTGCGGTGTGCAGCAGCGTGGGCGCATCGAGGCGATCGGCTTGGAAGCGGATGAGCGCGACACCGGCGGCGCGCGTCATCGGGTCTTTCGATTTAAGCACTTCGCCGAGCAGCGCCGGGCGCACCTCGCCTTTCGAGTGCAGCAGCCACAGCGCTTCGAGCGCCGCCTGGTCGAACTCCGGCCTCGCGCGATCGAACGCCGCGATCCAGCGCTCCACCGCGGCGGTCGTGTCCGTCTTTCGCAGCTCGATGCGCGCGTGATGCCGCACGAGATCCTGCCGGTGCGTGAGCAGCGCGAGCAGTTCGGGCGCGATCGCGCCTTCGATGCGCGGCCAGTCCTTCACGAGCGGCTTCGCTTTATACACGACGCGCCAGATGCGCCCGTGCGCGTGGTCCCACTGCGGGTCGCGCATCGGGTGTTGCGCGTGGCCGATGATCGAGCTCGTGAAGTCCGACACGTAAAGCGCGCCGTCCATTCCGAACGCGAGATCGACCGGGCGGAACGCGGCATTCGGCGACGAGAGCAGGTCGAGCCGGTTCGCCGCGGTGATCGCGCCGCCTTCCATCTGCCGTCGCGAAAGCGCGACGAAGTAACGCCCGAGCAGCGTCGCGCTCACGAAGCCCTGCTGGACTTCGTCGGGGAAGTTCGGGCTCGAGACGATCGCGGCGCCGGAGCCTTTGCCGTAATTCAGCACGGTCGCGTCGCCATACGCGTGCGCGATGCCGAGCGGCGTCCACGTATTCTGCAGTTCGTCGAGGAAGTGGCCGCCGCCATACATCTGGAAGACGCTGCCCCAGCGGTCGAACGTGATCTTCCACGGGTTCGGCGTCATCGTCTGATATTCACTCCACACGCGCCCGCTCGCGGGATCGAGCCGGTAGGTCGTCGCGTCGATGCCGCGCACGACTCCGAACGGTGTCTCGAACTGCGAGCGATGAAACACGCCGTCGCAAAACATGACGTGCCCGAGCGGGTCGGTCGCGACCATGCCGCCGTGGTGCGAGTCGGTGACATCCACTCCGCGCAGCAACTCCCGCGTCTCGTCCGCGCGCCCGTCGCCATTCGAGTCGCGCATGAGCAGCAGCCGCGGCTGCGCGGAGACGATGACGCCCTCGGGGTGAAATGCGATGCCGTCGAGCGCATCGAGTCCGTCGGCGAAGACGGTCTGCTTGTCGGCTTTCCCGTCGCGATCGGTGTCCTCGAGGATGAGCACCTTGTCCTTCGGCAGCTCGCCGGGAACGGTGTGCGGCCACGACGGCATCGTGACGACCCACAGTCGCCCGCGCGCGTCGAAGGCGATCTGCACGGGGTTCATCAGGTCGGGAAACTCGGCCTCGGACGCGAAGAGATTCAGCGCGTAGCCATCGGCGACGGCGATCTCCGCCTGCTGCTCGGCGGGCGATTTGATCGTGCCTGCGCCGAACCGGTCCTTCTTACTGCTCCCCTCACCCAGCGGCGGGAGAGTGGGTCGCGGGAAGTCGGCGAACTTCGCGCCTGCGACGACGCGCTGGAGGACGTCGTCCGCCATCTCGATGAGCTGGTGATAGCGCGGCATTTCGCCGTCGTATTCGTTCTGCCGTTTCCGCACGCCGAAATACACGACCGCGTTCTTCGGCCGCACCACATCGGCGACGAAGCGCGACTTTTGCGCCGCCGCCTGCGCGACCTCCGCGAGTCGCGCGGGATCGGCCTGCACGTCGCCGACGAATGCACGCGCGATCGCCTTCGCCGCGTCGCCTTTGCTTCCGTCGATGAACGTCGCACCGCGCTGCTTTGCCGCATCCGCAAGCGCCGCCCCGTAAGGCCCTCCGACCGGCGAGAGCACCACGAACTTCGCCCCCGCGTGCAGTCGCACGAGCTGGCTGAGATGCGCGTCGAGCTGCGCGCGGAAGTCCGGGAGCCCCGCGTCGCCCGCGAAGGACTCGTTCGCGCCGTAGCCGAGCACAACGACGTTCGCGGGCCACTTTGCGAGCAGGTTCTTGAGATGCTCGACGTAGCCCTCGGGGCGCAGGCGATTGCCGACTTCATCGCCCGTCCACGCAAGGCTGCGAAAGCGCAGCTTCAGCTCCCGCCGCGCGAGCTGGATGCGGGCTTCGAGGTCACCGCGTTCGCACAGTCGCTCGACGAATCCGCCGCCGTAGAAGACAACGGTGTCGTTCGGCTTCAGCGCAATCTCCGCGCGCGCCGCGACGAGGAGCGCGGCGATGCAGATGAGCCGGCGGATCATTTCGCGAGCGCCGCGTAGCATTTCTTCGCGGCGGCGATTGGGTCGTAACCGGGCTTGTTGAAGACCTGCGCGCTCACTTCGACGACGACGGGGCCGCGATAGCCGCGCGTGTTCAGCTCGCGAAAATACGCGGCGTAGTCGGTGCGACCTTCGCCCGGCAGGAGAAACTGGAACTTCGACACATCGCCCTGCGTGTCCTTCACGTGGATGAACTTCGTGCGCGGCAGCAGCGCGTCGAGCGTGGGCGCGAGCGCGAGACCCTGCACCTCGAAGTGGCTGAAGTCGTAAGCGGCGCAGAGCGCGGGGCTCGCCGCCTGGTCGAGCAGCCAGAGCAGGCGCTCGGGCGAGTTCACGGCGCTGCCGACGTGCGCCTTGATCGCGAGCGTGATCTTCGCTGCTGCGGCGGCTTCGGCCCAGTCGCGCAGCCGTGCGAGCATCGAGTCCTTGATCGCGTCCCATTCCGCGGGCTTGCCGCCGAGGACGGTCTCGATGAGCGGGTCGGGAAGCGCGAGATCGTGCGCGAGCTGCGCGGCGTCCTTGAGCGCAGCGAGGTTCGAGGCGTGCGCTTCGTCTTTCACGGCGAGGCTCATGTTCACCATGAGCGCGGAGACGCCGAGCTTGAGCGTGGCGAGGCGTTCGCGCAGCGCCTTGCGCGCGGCGGCGTCGAGCAGCTTCGGCTCGGTTGGGAAGCCGGGGTTGAGCGCGAGTTCGACGTGCTTGTAGCCGATCTCCGCGCACGTGCGCAGCGCGTCGTCGAGCGGCACGGTCTTCATGCCGTAGAGGCTGAAGCCGAGCGTGAATGCGGGCTCGGCGGCGCGCGACACGGGCAGCGCGGCGAGTGCGGTGGTGGCGAGGAAGTGGCGGCGGGTGAACATGAGTTGGAGAAGATGTTAGAGGTCCCTCGGCTTCGCTCGGGATGACAGGGACGGGAGGTCAGTTCGCCGGCAGAACGAGCTTCGTGACGCGCTCGATGCCGTCCTTCG
>JBEBGD010000106.1:0-19143 GCA_040081625.1 Chthoniobacteraceae bacterium | reverse complement strand
GAGACAGACACGCGGCCGCGGGCAGCCCGTGATGCTCCGCCGCCGCGTGTTCACCGTGCGCGGCCGCGGCAGCGACCGCCTCACCACTCCATCCGAAAACCATCGTCAGCATCGCCACGAGAACCAAAGCGCGCGGGAGGATCGAGCGAAGCGGGCTGAGGTGTTTGGAGATGACGGTGAGACTCATTTCGTTAATCAAGCTGCGCGCCGATTCAGGCCGGCTCCGGGGAGCCGAAAGTCGCGGCGGGGAAGCCGGGCGACGCCACACCGGGCGCGGCGTGGGCGGGAAGGAGAACATCCGACGGCGAGTGTGGCAAGCCTCTTTGTGAAATTTTTCACAAACTCGTTTTGCCCTCAGGTTTCGCGGGCCAGCAACGCCGCGCAGATGCGTCGCGGCAGCGCCGGTCCCTCGTAAATAAAACCCGTGTAGAGCTGCACGAGCGCAGCGCCGGTGTCGAACTTCTCCAACGCATCATCCGCCGTGAAGACGCCGCCCGCCGCGACGATCGGCAGCTTCGTGCGCCCGCTCAGAAAGCGCACGATCTCCGTGCTTCGCTCGCGCAGCGGTGCGCCGCTCAAGCCACCCTGCGTTCGCAACTCCGCTGGAACGCTCGAGTGATCGATGGTCGTATTCGTCGCGATCAAGCCGGCCACGCGATGCTGCTCGGCGAGCGCGACGATTTCCTCGATCGCCGGCCAGTCGAGATCCGGCGCGATCTTCACGAGCACCGGGTCGCCCTCGGCATTGCGCGCCTGCACGCCGCCGAGCAACTCGTCGAGCGCCGCGCGATCCTGGAGTTGGCGAAGGCCGGGCGTGTTCGGTGAGCTGACATTGAGCACGAAGTAGTCGCCGAATTTTCGCAGACGCTCGAACGACAGCAGGTAATCGGCAGTCGCCTCCTCGAGCGGCGTGACCTTCGACTTCCCGAGATTTATCCCAACAGGGATGCGCGGCCAGCCACCGTTCTCTCGCAGCCGGGCGAGTCGCGACGCGACCGCGTCGCAGCCGTCGTTGTTGAAGCCCATGCGATTGATCAGCGCGCGCTGCGCCGGCATCCGAAAGACGCGAGGGCGCGGATTTCCCGGCTGCGCCTTGGCCGTGATCGTGCCCGCTTCCACGAAACCGAAGCCGAGCCCCTCCCAAGCCGGCAGCGCGAGCGCGTTCTTGTCGAAGCCCGCGGCGAGCCCGACTGGATTGGGAAACTTGACGCCGAAGACCGTGCGCGCGAGCCGGGGATCGGGACGCGGCGCGAGTGGGCGCATAGCGGGGCCGAGTCTCGCCAGCCACCACATCGCGAAGTGATGAACCTTCTCCGCGTCGAACGCGAAGAACAGCGGACGCAGAAGATTTTGGTAGAGCTGGAGATTCACGGTGCGGATGCTGGCAGATTACTTGCCGATGCAAAAGCGCTGGAAGATCACGCCGAGCAATTCCTCCACGTCCGCTTTGCCCACGATCTCGCCGACAGCGTCGAGCGCGGCGCGCAGCTCCTCGGCGATGAACTCCGCCGACAAGCCAGCGTCAAATCCACCACTCGCGGCTTCGAGAAAACCGCGCGCGCGTTCGAGGCAGGACTGGTGGCGCGCATTGATCGCCACGGTCCAGTCGCGATGCACCGCACCGCCGAAGACCTTCGCCTCGATCGCCGCGGTGAGTGCGTCCATTCCCTGGCCCGTTGTGCATGAAACGCGCACGGCATCCATTCTCCGCCAGTCGCGATGCTCGCCGAGGTCGCTCTTGTTCAAGATCAGCAGCACGCGTGACGCGCCCGCGAAAGAATCGAGCGCCAAGCCTGAGAACTGATCGAACGGCGCGCGGTGCGCCTCCGCGATGTGCAGCACGAGATCGGCTCGCTCGACCTGCTGCTGCGTGCGCGCCATGCCCTCACGCTCGACCTCATCTTCGCTCTCGCGCACGCCGGCCGTATCCACGAGCCGCAGCGGGATTCCGCGCAGGTTGATTACCTCCTCGATCACGTCGCGCGTCGTGCCCGGCTTGGTCGAGACGATCGCCCGCTCGAAGCCGAGCAGCCGATTGAGCAACGAGCTTTTCCCGACGTTCGGCGCGCCGTAGATCACGGTGCGCACGCCTTCGCGAAGCACTCGGCCCTGCTCCGCGGTGTCGAGCAGCTTCGCCACGTCGGCGCGCAGAGCGTCGAGCCGCGCGCGCAGCGCGCCGCCGGTCTCGGGGTCGATGTCCTCGTCGGGGAAATCGATGAACGCCTCGACGTGCGCGAGCATCTCGATCAGCGCCTCGCGTAGCGCGCGAATGCGTTCACCAAGCCTGCCTTCGAGTTGCTCGGTCGCCGCGCGCAGCGCGAGGTCGGTCTGCGCGCCGATGAGATCCATCACCGCCTCGGCCTGCGTGAGGTCGAGCTTTCCATATAAGAATGCACGCTGCGTGAACTCGCCCGGCTCCGCGCTGCGTGCACCGAGCCGCAGCAGCGCTTCGAGGATGCGCCGCGTCACGAGCACGCCGCCGTGGCAGGAAATTTCCACCACGTCCTCGCCCGTGTAGCTGTGCGGCGCCGCAAACGCGGTAAGCAACACGTCGTCGAGCTTGCGCTCGCCGTCGAAGATCGCGCCGAACGCGACGCATCGAGGCGGCGGAAACTTCCCGCGGAATACCGCGCGCGCGATCTCCACCGAGCGCGGCCCGCTCAGCCGCAGCACGGCGAGCGCGCCTTCGCCAAAGGGCGTCGAGATGGCGGCGATGGTGTCGTTCACGCCCGCGACTTGGCAGAGCGATGCCGTGTGACGCAAGTGTGCATCCGCGGACCGGCGCGAAAGTCCCGGACCGCTCAGCGCGACTGCGTAACCGCCACGAGGAAGCGCTCGACCGCCCACGCGGTGAGCTGCCCGCCAGGCGTGTGCAGGCCGTGATCGAACGCGTGTGTCGCCCACGGCGGGCGGAGGAAAACGTGGCGCACCTCGAGGGAGCGAAGTCGCTCCGCGTATCGCTCGCTCTGCTTCACCCAGACCAGTTCGTCCTTCGCACCATGGATGAGCAAAGTTGGCGGCGTCTTCGGGTTGGCGAGACCGTAACCCGACGCGCTGTCGTAATTCGCCGCCGCGTCGAGCGGCGTCCCGCCGAGGAATTGGCGCAGCAGTTTCTCGGAATTCAGGATGTCGCTGCGCTTCGCATACTGATGGGCAAAGTGCATATCCGCCGGCGCGTAGAGCGCGATGCAGCCAACGATGCCCGGATGTTCACCCGGCGCCGCCACGCTCTCCGCGATCTGACCGCCCGCCGAGCGGCCCATCAGCACGAAGCGTTGCGGATCGATCCCCAACTCGCCCGCGTGGACCTCGAGATAGCGCAGCGCCGCGAGCGTGTCCGCATGTGGAGCCGGCCAGGTCCAGCGCGGCGCGAGGCGGTAATCGATCGCCGCCACCGCGTAGCCGCGCGCTGCGAGAAGATGATTGAACGCAGCGAACTCGTGGCGCTCCCCTTGTTCCCATCCGCCGCCGTGGAGCACGATCACGCACGGCGCAGCCGCGCGGCCTTGCGGAGCGTAGAAGTCGAGCCGCAGCGGGTTGGCGTCGTGCTCGGCGAAGGCGAGCGTCTGGACTTCGACACGCACGGGACTCTTTCCGAACCACAACGCCGGCAGCGAAAATGGCGGACGCTTTGCACTGTCCGCTGTCGCGGGGAAGCTCGCATCCATCCGGCTCTTCGCCGTCCCGGCAAACATCGACGCGCGCACCGCGCTCGAAAGAAACAAAAGCCCCGCGAGCGCCGCGAGAACGACGCTGGCCGAATCGATCCCCGAGCGCCTCCGCCCGGCGACGATCACGGCCAGCGACCCGAGCACCATCCAGTGTCCGTATTCGGTCGCCGCGAGCTTGAGCTGCCAGGCAAACAGCGACGGCGCAGGGATGAACACGAGCGTCGAGACGACGAAAAACAGCAGGGCAAAGACAATGCGGACGGCGGTCATCGAGCGGAGTTGAGGGTTAAAAGGTGAGAGGTGAGAGTCCCGGCGGTTGCGGTCCGGCGCGCGCGGATTACAGCCGCCCGCCTTTCAACCTTCAACTCTCAACTCTCCATTCCTCCGCCCCGCGTCATCTTCCACGTCGATATGGACGCCTTCTTCGCGTCGATCGAACAGCGCGATCATCCCGAATGGCGCGGCCGTCCGGTCATCGTCGGCTCACCGCCGGACCAGCGCGGCGTCGTCTGCGCCGCCAGCTACGAGGCGCGGAAATTTTCCGTCCGCTCCGCCATGCCCTCGCGCACTGCCGCGCGACTCTGCCCGCAAGGCGTCTTCGTCCGCCCGCGTATGGACGCCTACCGCGCCGAGTCGGCGCACATCATGGAAGTCGTCCGCACCTTCACCGCGCGCGTTGAGAAAGTGTCGGTGGATGAAGCCTACCTCGATGTGTCCGAGTCCTTCGCTGACAGAGCGGATCCGGACTCCGCACTCGTCGCCGCTGTGCCGCTCGCGAGGAGCTTGAAACAACGCATCCGCGACGAGCGCGCGCTCACCGCGAGCATCGGCATCGGCGCGAACAAGTTCCTCGCAAAGCTCGGCAGCGATTTTCAAAAGCCCGACGGCCTCACGCTCATCCCTGAGCGCGACAAGGCGCTCTTCCTGCGCCCGCTCCCGGTGCGCGTCATCCACGGCGTCGGCCCCGTCACCGCAGCCGCCCTCGAGGCGGCGGGTATCGCGAGCATTGGCGACTTGCAGGACACGCGCGCCGACCTCGGCGCGATCGTAGGCTCATGGGCCGCGATGCTCAAGGCCCGCGCCTTCGGCGAAGACGACCGGCCGCTCGACACGAGCGACGAGCGCAAAAGCATCAGCGCCGAGACGACCTTCCTCAACGACACCGCGGATCGAGTCGAACTCCGCGCCGCGCTGCACGAGCTGGCTGCCGATGTGGCGCAAACGCTGCGTCGCCACGAACTCGGCGCGATGACCGTGCAGGTCAAAGTGCGCTACAGCGATTTCACAACGCTGACGCGTCAGATTCGCCTCGAAGATCCACTCGCCGACGAGCGTGAGATCTACCGGCTCGCCTGCCATCTCCTCGCCCGCGATCAGCTCGTGAAGCGCCCGCTGCGCCTGCTCGGCATCGGCGTCGCGACGCTCGTCCCGCCGCACACCGGCCGGCAACTGCGCCTCCCGCTGTGAGCATTCGCGCGGCCCGCCTTCCTCCGGGCCTAATTTTCTCCCGTCCGACACGGTGGTCGTGCGCACAGCGGCTTTGGGATTAAGCTGCCCGCCCGCATGACCATCTTCCTCCGAGCATTTTTCCTTGGCCTGCTCTTCGCGAGCGGGATGGCCCGTGTCGTCGCGGCGGAGGCGACCTTCCTCCGTGCGTTGAATCTCAATGGGCCCGCGCTGACGATCGACGGGCGCGCTTGGGACGGTAAGAACTCACGCGACCTCTCATTCAAGGGCAGCGCTTTCGAAAACCAGAAGGTGTCGCTCCGACCACCGACAGACCCGGCGCGCGCGGAGATGCTTCGCAGCAGTATCTGGAACGCCGGCAAGCCGGACACGAAGCCCAGGGTGGACGTGGAGTTGAGCGGCATCCCGGCGGGCGTCTTCCAGGTCTTCCTCTACGTCTGGGAGGATAATCACAGCGAGCAGTTCGACGTGTTGGTGAACGACCGGCCGGTGCTCGAGGACTTTCACAGCGGCAGCACCGGGACGTGGAAAAAGCTCGGGCCGTGGAAGTGCGAAAGCGTGGACGGGAAGATCAAGCTCAGCGCGCGGGGCGGCGCGGCGAACCTCTCGGGCATCGAGGTGTGGAAGGGCGATGGCGCGATCTCCGATGGCGCGCGCGCGGAGTTCGTGAGCGCACCGACTGCGGAGCAGATTGCGTTTTTCGAAAGCAGGATCCGGCCGGTGCTCGTCGAGCGCTGCTACGAGTGCCACAGCGCAAAGGCCGATAAAATCAAAGGCGGGCTGCTGCTCGATTCGCGCGCCGGCATCGCGAAAGGCGGCGACACCGGGCCCGCGGTCACCCCCGGTGACCTCGACGCGAGCCTGCTGATCGAGGCCGTGCGCTACCAGGACAAGGACTTCGCGATGCCGCCGAAGAAGAAGCTCCCGCCCGAGCAGATCGCCGCGCTCGAGGAGTGGGTGAAGATGGGCGCGCCCGACCCGCGCACCGCCGACACCGTCGCAGCGGTGAAGGCTAAGACCGCGATCGACTGGCCCAAGGCGCGCGAATGGTGGTCGCTGCGCGCACTCGCGGCACCGCAACCGCCGGCGGTGAAGGCCACCGCGTGGCCGGCGAACGATCTCGACCGCTTCATCCTCGCGCGCATCGAGCAAGCGGGACTGCGGGCCGCGCCGGATGCGGAAAAGCGCACGCTCATCCGCCGGGCGACCTACGATCTCACCGGCTTGCCGCCGACGCCGGAGGAAGTGGACGCTTTTGTCGCGGACGACTCGTCCGGGGCGTTCGCGAAAGTCGTCGATCGGCTGCTCGCCTCGCCGCGCTACGGCGAACGCTGGGGCCGGCACTGGCTCGACGTGGTCCGCTACGCCGACACCGCGGGCGACAACTCCGACTACCCGATCCCGCAGATGCACCGCTATCGCGACTGGGTCATCGCCGCGTTCAACCGCGACCAGCCTTACGATGAATTCGTGCGCGACCAACTCGCCGGCGACCTCCGCAGCGGCGCCACCGACGAGGAACGCAACGGTCGCATCGTGGCCACCGGCTATCTCGCGAACGCCCGCCGCTTCGGCTCGCGCGTGGATGACTACCCGCAGCACCTCACGATCGAGGACACGATCGACAGCGTCGGCCGCACCTTCCTTGGCCTCACGGTCAACTGCGCGCGCTGCCACGACCACAAGTTCGACCCGATCACGACGGAGGACTACTATGCGCTCTACGGCATCTTCCACAGCACGCGCTACCCCTGGCCTGGCATCGAGCTCGACAAGAAACAGCGCGACTTCGTGCCGCTCGTGCCGGCCAGCAAGCTGCCTGAGGCCGATGCGGCGAGAAAGGAACGGGAGAAGGAACAAGCGCGCCTCGACAAGGAAGCGACACGGCTCAAGGACGCTCTGAAGACGACTCCCGCCGCCGAGAAAAAGAGCGCGGAAGCCCGGCTCAAGGCCGCCGAACGGGCGGCGAAGGATTTCGCGAGCACGCCCCTCCCATTCGAGCTGGCTTACGCGGTCGCGGATTCGATGAAAATCGCCGACGTGCCCGTGCAGCAAAAGGGCGATCCCGCCAGGCCCGGCGCGATTGTTCCCCGGCGTTTCCTCACTGTCCTCGGCGGCGCACAGCTTTCGCGGGATGCCGATTCGAGCGGTCGCGCGCAGCTTGCGGATTGGATTCTCGCGAAAGACAACCCTCTGCCCGCGCGAGTGATGATCAACCGCATCTGGCTGCACCATTTCGGGCGGGGCATCGTCGCGACGCCGAACGATTTCGGCAGACAAGGCAAGCCGCCGACGCATCCCGGGCTGCTCGATTATCTCGCTGCAAACTTCCGCGCCGGCGGCTGGTCGGTGAAAGCAATGCACCGCCTGATCATGCTCTCGCACACCTATCGCCTCGCCAGCACCCGTGAAGCCGGGGCGCTCGCGCATGACCCGGGGAACGAACTCCTCGCGAGCTTCCCCCGCCGCCGCCTCGATGCCGAGGCCATCCGCGACACGCTCCTCGCGCTCGGCGGCAACCTCGACCTCTCGCCCGCGGGCACGCATCCGTTTCCGCCGCAGCGCGAGTGGAACTTCACGCAGCACAACGCCTTCAAGGCCGTGTATGAGACCGATCACCGGAGCGTGTATTTGATGACCCAGCGGATTCAACGGCATCCGTTCCTCGCGATTTTCGACGGCGCCGATCCCTCGGCCAGCACGCCCGCGCGCCCGACGAGCACGACCCCGCTGCAAGCGCTCTACCTGCTCAACGACGTGCTCGTTCACGAGCAATCAAGGCGGGTCGCCGAGTCCATCACGAAGTCCTCCGGCGATGACGCACTTCGCGTCCAGCGTGCCTACTCGCTGCTCTTTGCGCGCCCGGCTGCCGACGGTGAAGTGACTGCCGCCCGCAGCTTCCTCGCCGACGCCCGGGCGAAGCTTCGCGACGCTGGCACCGCTGCAGAGCAACTCGACTCCGAAGCCTGGCGTGCCTACCTCCGCGTGCTCTTCCGCCTCAATGAATTCGTCTATCTCGACTGAGCCGCGCCGCCGATGAACACCACCCGCCATTTCCACCGCCGCGAAATCCTCCGCTCGCTCGTGGGCGGCTCGCTGCTCATGCCCGCCATCCTCTCGCGACTGCTCGCGGAATCCCCGGCGTCCACGGACGATCCGCTCGCTCCGAAGGCGTCGCATTTTCCGGCGCGCGCGAAACGCGTGATCTTCATCTTCTCGAACGGCGGCGTCTCGCACATGGATACGTTCGATCCGAAGCCCGCGCTCTTTGCCGCTGACGGCAAGACCACCGGCGTGGGCGGCGGGCTCTCGAATCAGCAGCGCAAGCTGCTCAAACCCGGCTGGCAATTCCGACCGGGCGGCAAATGCGGCACGATGGTCAGCGATCTCTTTCCGCACCTGCGCGAGTGCATGGACGACATCTGCCTGATCCGCTCGATGAAGGGCGATGACAACGAGCACGCCAACGCGACGCTCGGCATGCATACCGGCTCCTTCTTTTTCTCGCGCCCGAGCATCGGCTCGTGGGTCAGCTACGGGCTCGGCACGACGAATGCGAATCTCCCGTCATTCGTCGCGCTCGCGCCGCAGATGCCCTACGCCGGCACGCAGATCTTCAACAACGACTTCCTCCCCGCCTACCATCAAGGCGTGCGCGTGGTGGGCGGCAAGGAACCCATCACTGACCTCGATCGCCGCACGAAGCAGACCGGTCTCCAGGAACTCGAGCTCGACCTCGCCGATGTGCTCAACAACCGCCACCTCAGCGCGCGCGCCGCGGACACCGATCTGGCCGCGCGCATCCGCACGTTCGAGACCGCATTTCACATGCAGACCGAGGCGCTGGAGGCGTTCGATCTCGGCAGGGAAAACGACGCGACGCTCGGTCTTTACGACCTCAAGCGCGGCGACACCGAGGGCTTCGGCTGGCAGTGCCTCGTCGCGCGCAGGCTCGCCGAGCGTGGCGTCCGCTTCATCGAGATCGTGGATGGAAGCAGCAGCAAAAACTGGGACCAGCACGGCGACATGAAGGATCACGCGATCCACGCAAAAAACATCGACCAACCCATCTCCGGATTGATCCGCGACTTGAAGCAGCGGGGCATGCTCGAGGACACGCTCGTGGTGTGGACGACCGAGTTTGGCCGCACGCCGGGCGTCGATGGCACCAAGGGCCGCGGCCACCACAGCGCGTGCTTTTCCTCGTGGCTCGCGGGTGGCGGCGTCAGGGGAGGTCTCGCCTACGGATCAACCGACGAGATCGCCTCGACGGTCGCGGAGAATCAGGTCCACGTTCACGATTTTCACGCGACGATCCTCCACCTGCTCGGCCTGGATCACACTCGGATCACGTATCGCCACGGCGGGCGCGACTACCGGCTCACCGATGTCTTCGGGAATGTCGTGCACGACATCCTCGCGTAAGGCCGCGCGGCGCCTTCCGGAGTAAGCGTCGTCACCGCTGCGTCACGACCTTCCGCGCCTGCCGCTGATCACCGCAACTCCGCCGGCCGCACGCCCGTCTTCAATCCCTTCCCGCCGACCGCGCCGGGCGCGTAGTCACCGATGATTTTCATGTCAGCCTTCGGATCGACTCCCATCCCCATGCACCACAGGCACGCATTCGCCAGCATCCGGCGGAAGTCCTCGATCTTGAACGCATCGCCATGCCCCATCGTGCTCGTAAAGATGCGCGCCTTCTTCCCGGCCGCGCCGGTATAAGATTTCGTCCACGCGATCGGCACGGGTTTCTTGTCGGGATTCGGTTTGTCCGCGGCGGTCCAGCCGAGCAGCGGTTGCCCCATCAGCACCGGCGCGCTGTCGCCCGCGAGCGTCTCGCTCACGCCATAGACATCGTCCGGCACCCAGAAGCTCCTGCTCACGCCTTGGAAAATCGGATGCTCTTTCGCCGTGGGCACCACATCGCAGCGCGTGCTCTCGATGAGGTTCTTCCCATAGTGCGAGACCCACGTCTCGCCGAGCACGAGTCGTCCCCAGCCGCCCTGCGGGTCAGCGCTTTTGGAATCGAACCGCGCATACGGACTGCCGGGATTCTTCGCATACTTGAACGGATGCGTCGCGTTGCGGATACCGACGATCGGTCTGCCCGACTCGGTGTAGTCGATGATCCGCTTCATCTGATCGTCCGGCAGCTCGCGCCAGCGGAAGAATGCCACGAGCAAATCCGCCGACTCCAGCGCCTCAAGGCCGGGGATGTTGTCCTTGATCTGAGGATTGATCGTCCCGTCCGCCGGATCGATCGCAAAGAGCACCGTGCACTTGAATCCCTGCCGCGCCAGAATCCTCGCCATCATCGGCATCGACTCCTCCGACCGATACGATTCCTCCGCCGCGATGAAGACGATGTGTTTGCCTTTGCCGACGCCCTCGCCGCCCGGAATCGCGAGCCACGGGTCTGCCGCAAGTGAAGGCGTCGCCCACGCACCGCAGAGCAGCGCGACGAGAAGGAACGATGTGAGCGAGAGCGGGGAGTTCATGGTGGTGGAGTGTTCCGATCGTAAGCTCGGCACGTCGGGAGAAATTAGCCGCGGGCGTGACTCGCTCCGCGTTGCCGAAACGGTCAGCGGGCTCCCGGCTGCTTCCACGCCGGCCCGATGTCCTGCGGGAGCGCCGGCGGCATGGGCGTCTTCTCCGGCGCCTCGCTCATCGTGTTCCGCTCCCACTTGTCCCGCACGAGCGGAGTGATCGTCTGGACGTGCGGCGCGTGTTTCGACGCGACGACATTGTCCGCGAAGACGCAATCCTCCGGCGCGAGCGTGCCGCCTTCGTCCGCAAAGCCGAGCACGAAGGTGGTCCGGCAGTTGATGAACGTGTTCGCCTCGATGCGCGCGCGACGCACCGGGTAGTAACCGTTCGGCTTCGAGTTCACGATCCCATTCATCATGCACAGCGCCGCGCGCGTTTCCTCGCCGCCGAGGTTGATGAAAAAGTTGCCCGTCACGCGGTGGTCGGCGTCGATCACGCGCACGCCGCCGGTGCGCGGCAGGCCTTCGCCGAGGAAAACGTTGCCCTCGACGATGCACGCGTGGCCGTGGCGCAGAGTGAGCGCGCCTTCGCAGCGGCGGAAGGTGTTGCCGCGATAGATATTCTCCGACGACTTGTTCGAGACGATCTCCACCTCGCCGTTGCACTCCTCGAAGAGGTTCGCCTCGACGACGCAGCGCGCGTTGACCTCAGCCGTCCTGCTGTCGCCGATGCGGATCGTCTCGCCGCCATTCACCTTCAGCCGCGGGCGCGGGCCGAAGTGATTGTGATCGATCCGATGCCGCACCGCGTCCGTTTCGAGCCACACGACGAGCGTCGTGCCGCGGTTCGTCTTCCCGGAGATGTAGCAGTGGTCCACGCGGTTGTCGGTGCCGTAGAGCGACACCCACCGTGTCTCGGTTTTCGGATCAGTCGGGTTGCAGTCGATGAATGCGCTGTTCGTCAGGCGCGAGTGGTAGGCGTGGCGTTTCGAGTGCGCGCGAAACTCGAACACGTCTTCCTTGCCCGTGCAGCGCTCGAAGCTCAGCCCATCGACGACGAGATGCTTCCCGGCGATGCGCATGATCGAGTTGCCCGTGATGACGACCTTGCCCGGCGTCTCCGCGCGCAGCGTGATCGGCTGCGCCTCCGTGCCGCTCGTCTCGAAGATGATCTTCACGTCGATCCAGAGGCCGTCCTTCATCACGACCGTGTCGCCGGGTGCGGCGACTTTCGCCGCGGCAGCAATCTCTGCGGGCGTGGCGACACGGTGCTCGGCAGCAAGCGCGACAACCGGAAGCAAGACGAGGAGACGAAGCGTATTCGTCAGGAGGAAGGAAGTCACGCGCGATGGCCAATCTTCGTCAACGCCGCGACCGCCTCGCTCCAGGTCACTTCGTGCGGCAGTCGCTTGCTCTGCGCCGCGAGCGCGGAGACGGCACCGGCGGCTTCGCCCATCGCGGTCGCGTTGCCCGTCACGCGATAGCTGGAGTGCGCGATGAAATCTCCGCTGATGCACCGGCCCGCCATCATCAAGCCGTCCACATCGCGCGCGATGAGCGCGCGCAGCGGGATGTCGTAGGGCTTCACCTTCAAGCCGCGGCCCGAGTATCCCGAGACCTTGTTCTGCTCCGCGCTCGTGGCGTGGATATCGATCGAGAAGGTCGGGCGCACGACGGCGTCTTCGTGGCGCGCGCCGGTGGTCACGTCGTCCTGGCTCACCGTGTAGCGGCCTGCGATGCGGCGTCCATCGCGCACGCCGATCTGCTCGGCGGTCGCGGCGATCTGGATTCCCTCCCAAGGCCCGCCGAGCTTGCGCAGTCCGTCGATCATCCGGTTCATCTCCGAACGCGCGCGCACCGTGGCCTCGGTGACCTGTGCCGCGTCGAAGGGCTTGATGCCATACTCGTGGTTGAACATGGCGAGGATGAGGTTGTCGCGCACCTGCCAGAGCGTCGGCTTGCTGTAGGAGGGGAAGTGCCCGGTTCGTTCGATGGCCGCGCGAATGATTTCCTTCTTCGCCTGCTCGTTCTCGCCGGGGTTCGGCTTGTCCATGCGGATGAACTCGCGCAGCGCCTCCGCATCCTTCACGACGAGCAGCGCATTGAGCGACATCGGCTGGCACGGGCAATCCTTCGCTTCGCCGATGTCCCACTCGCAGCCCGCGAACGCGCCGAGATCGCCGTCGCCTGTCGTATCGATGAAAACGGGAGCGCGCCATGCCTGCCGCCCCGACTTCGACTCCGTGATGATCGTGGTGAGCCGCCGACCCTCGCGATACGCAGCGGCGACGCGCGTGTGAAACTGGAACTTCACGCCCGCCTCGACGCACAGATCCTCAAGCAGCAGCTTCATGCCCTCGGGCTCGTAACAGATGCTGCTCGCGCTGGTGCCGCGCCGGATGCCGCGCTCGGCGAGCTTGTGCGCGAGTTCCTTCGCGAAGCCCGGCTTGTTGAAATCGAGCAGATAACCGAGCAGCCCCGCCGTCCAGACGCCGCCGAGACACCCGCGCCACTCAAAGAGCCGCACCTTCGCGCCAGCGCGCGCCGCGGTGATCGCCGCCGCGACGCCCGCCGGTCCCGCGCCGCAGACGATCACATCGGCGTCGCCGACGAGTGGCAGCGTCATGGCGGGCTCGTGGAAATTCTTGCTGTCGATCGGAGTCGCGCGCTGCTCTGCCCCGGCGGCGAGTGCAGGTGTCGCGACCGCGCCGAGCGAAGCAGTGCGGAGAAAGTGGCGGCGGGAGAGGTCGGTGTGCTGGTTCGGATTCATGGCGGTGGGAGAAGTCTGTGACTGAACCGCGGATAGCAAAACTTACGGTTTCGCGCCACAGCGATCGGCCCACTTCTGCCACTTCGCTGCGAGGTCGTTCACGATGTCAGGATGCTGCGCCGCGAGGTTGTTCGTCTCCGTGCCGTCAGCCGCGAGATCGTAAAGCTCCCACTGCTTGCTCGCCGGCGATTCGACGAGCTTCCAGTTCCCGGACAGGAGCGCGCGATTGTGCGGGACGCGCCATGCGAGGAGGTCGTGCCCGGCGCGCGCTTCACGTCGCAGCGTCGGCAGCAGACTCCGGCCTTCGATCGGCAGCGGTTTGCGTCCGTCGAGTTCCGCGGGATACCTCGCGCCGGCCACTTCGGCGAACGTCGGCATCAGGTCGATCACGTGGCCGACTTCGCTGGTCATGCGTCCGCCATCGCGAATCACCGCCGGCCAACTTGCGATGAACGGCGTGCGGATGCCGCCTTCGTAGGCGGTGAGCTTCGTGCTCCGAAATGGCGTGTTGCTCGTCGTCGCCCACGCGAGGCCGTATGCGGCAAAGGTGTCCGCCGGGCCGGGCATGTTGTCCGGTCCGCTCGCGCAGCGCATCGGTTTGCCATTGAGCCGCCAGTCATCCTTCAAATCGACGCGGAAACTTTTCGGTCCCGGCGTTGCACCGCCGTCGGGCGCGGCGCCGTTGTCGGAGAGGAAGAGCACCAGCGTGTTGTCCGCGGCGCCGGCTTTGCGGATCGTCTCCATCAGGCGCCCGAGGCTGCGATCGAGCGACGCGACCTGCGCCGCATACACGGCCATGCGCTCCGCCTGCCAGTCGGTGAGCTCGTCGCGTTTCCACGCGGGCGCCGCGACGGGACGCGCACCGAGTTCCCACGACGCGGGCACGAGCCCAAGTTCCCGCTGCTTCGCAAAGCGCGTCGCCCGCCACTCGTCCCATCCCGTGCGGCGGTAGCGTTCCCGGTGCGGCGCGATGTCCGCTTCCCGCGCGTGCAGCGGCCAGTGCGGTGCGACGTGTGCGACGTAGAGGAAGAACGGCACGTCCGGTTTCGACAGCGCTTCATCCACGAACTTCACCGCGTAGTCGGTCAGCGCGTCGGTGAGGTAAAAATCATCGGGCAGCTTCACCCGCGTCTCGTCGAGGTAGAACGGGTTGAGCTGCACTTCGTCGAAGTAGCTGATCTTCCCCGCGCACTGCGGCCCGAAGAACCGATCGAAGCCGCGCCGCCCCGGCAGATCGCGATCCTGCCATTTGCCGACCACGAGCGTCCGGTAGCCGGCGCTCTTGAGCACTTCGCCGAGCGTCACGCATTTCGAGAAATCAGTCGCGTCGTTCCAGCCTCTGCCGCTGTGGCCGACCTGCTGCGCGTAGAGCCCGGTGAGCAACGACGCGCGCGTCGGGCCGCACACCGCGTTGTTGTAAAACTGCGTGAACCGCAGCCCGCCCTTCGCCAGCGCATCGATATGCGGAGTCGGGATCTCGCCGCCATAGCAGCCCGCATCCGAGAAGCCGAGATCGTCGCAGAGAAAGAGCACGATGTTCGGCCGCTCCGCCGCACGCACGCTTGCGAGGACGGCGATGGCCATGAGCACCCGAACCAGACTTCTCATCGCCTGAAGTGAAGTCCATCCGGCCTTCACGCTTCCGCTGGATTCGAACGGCGCGCTCATCGACGGGCTACTTCTTCTTCGCCGGTTTCGGTGCGTCGCGCAGATCCATCTGGCAGCTCTCGTCGTGCGGCACTGCTGCGCCCACTTTGTCCACCGGGTGCGTGAAGAGATAACGCCACACGTCCTCGTGGATGAGCTTCCCGCTCGCGTCCTTCACCGCCGAGCCGCCGGGCTGCACGGAACTGTGTGCGCGCTTGGCGTCGCCCTTCACGTCGGCATCGGTGATCAGCCGGCGCGAGTTGCCATAGGGTGACGGGGTTTGGTCCACGTTCACGATCGGGCCAAATTGATTCAGCCCGAGCAGCTCCCACGAACGGCAGTAGTGATCCCCGCTCCAGCCCGTATCGAGCACGTGGCTGAAGCCGAAGTAACGGTTCACCGGCGTGGCGGACGGGAGCCCCTGCCACGTCTCGAGCTGATCGCGCGGGCCGCACAGCATCACCACGCGATCGACCTTCTGATGCTTCGCAAAGCGCGCCGCTGTCGTGGAGCCGTGCGAGCTGCCGGAGATGATCACGCGATCCCAGCGCAGCCCGGCCTTGTCGTCAGTCAGGAAGGTATCCCATCGGCCCTGCGGATTCACCTTCGCGAGCCACTTCACGAACTGCAGCGCGCGCTCCATCATGCCGTCGGGCTTCGGGATCTCCACGAGCGGGCTGAAGTCCTCGCCCGTCGCCGCCTCGAGCCGGATCCTGCCGAGCAGCTTGCCGTCGTCGCCCGGCGACTGGTTGCCGAACTTCCCGAACCAGCCGTTCGCATAATGCACCTGGATGGCGTGCAGCCCGTAGCTGTTCACCCGCTCGAACAACCCCTTGTTGTGACCCATCAGCCAGATCACCAGCTTGCCCTGCGGCGCGACGCGCGTATCGACGCTCGCGTTCTGCACGTCGGCGGGTTTGCCGGCTTTCTCGAGGACGAACTCGATCTCCGGATGCGGCTTCGCGCGCGGATCGACCTGGCTCGCGCGCGCGGTCAGTTCATAGCGCTGCGGCTGCGGATCATTAAAGACGAGCGGCGCGTCTGCGGCGTGCAGCGCGAGTGGGAGAGCGAAAAGGAGAGGTGGGAGCTTCATGCCGGCAGTTTCCAGATTCGCGCTCAGGAGAAAAGCGGGAAGCTTCATCGTTTCATCGCGCCCCGCTCCGGCACTTTGAACGCAGTGGCAGAGCGTAGCGACGGGCCGCAGGGTAGAAGCGGCGCCTCGCCGCTTCAGCATTCCGGCGAGTGACGCACCGAACGGTGCGCTCTCCGATGCAGCGGCGAGGCGCCGCTGACACCCTCAAGCGACGAGGGCGTCGCTTCTACCCGATCAATGCGAGTCGAGAATGCGCCGGGCTTTGAGGTAGTGCCGCCGCTCGGGTTCGGCGAGCCTCTCGATCGCGTATCGCAACATCGTGCGCGGCATCGCGGCGGCGTGCTGGTCGAGGAAGCACCTGGGCACCGCCTCGTCGCGCTTGCCCACCTCGCGCAGCATCCACCCGCACGCCTTGTGCATGAGATCGTGATCGTGAGTGAGGAAGCCCTCACTCAGCTCCATCGTATCGTGAAACTGCCCGTCGCGGATCAACGCCTGTGTGGCTACGATCGCGATGCGCTGCTCCCACAGGCTCTTCGATTTCGCGAGCCGGCGCAGCACCGCGCGCTTGCGCCGCAGCAGCCAGGTGCCGAGAATCTGCGGCGCGCTGCTGTCCACGAGATCCCAGTTGTTGATCCATTTCGTGTTCGCGAGGTAGAGCTTCACGAAGTGGTCGCGCCCGGTTCTCTCAAATCGCCGGACGAGAATGAGCTGCGCGAGCAGGCGTTCCTCGTGCCATCGCGAGCGCAGCAGGCTGAGCACATCCGCCTCGCTCATGTCATCGCTCTGCGGCAGCAGCGAGCGCGTCTGCGGCACGGTGACGCCGAGGAACTTGTCGCCCTCGCCATACTCACCAGGCCCGGTCTAAAAACCGTAGCGCCCTAACGGAAGCTTGACCATGCAAACCTCGACACCACAATACGCACAGAAACGCTATGAAGTCGCTTCTTTCCCGTGTCGAAAAAGCAGCTTTCCATACAATCGTAACAACTCTTGATGCGGCAAGCTGCGCCAAGCTCTATAGCACGATCGACCGAAATTATACGGACGAAGATAAACGCTTGGTTATTGAGACTTACCGTGCTTCGCTGAAAACTGGGGCTGGCGTGAGCGACGAAGCGCTTGTGTTCGTTGAGATGGTGATCAACGAAAATCCCAACAATGCCGAACTCAGACAGAGCCGTCTAGAAATGGACGCTAAGCGCCTTCACATCGACGCCATTCCATGGAATGATCGAGATGCGCGAGGCAATAAGGTCATTGGCAAAAATAGTAGAATAACAGTTGTCCCAGAAATGTCGGGTTTTTGCATCGTTGACGGAAAAACTGGCGAGATGTTCGAATTTTCGATCATCGCCGAAGTTCTCGCGGAGATTGCAGTGAAAGTCCAGGAAACCATTGATCCATTCGAACTGACGCTGCCGAAGCCGCTTCTGCTCAAGCTAGAGGATACCATTAATCGCTGGCTTGAAGATCATGGGCTACAGCGAAAGGTTTCCGCGAAGCCGGATTTGCCCTATAATGCGAAGATGGTCGGTGAGGCATTTCGGGCTGTGCGGGATTTGCTTTTCGAACGGGGACAGCTCAGCCGTGAATATCGCATACGCCAAGCACAGATTGATGAGGGGAGTGCGCAGCCAACTCCTGTCGAAGAAGCAGAACGCATCAATCAGCGACTGCTGGAAATCAGCGCAATGGAGGCGCGGGATGTTACTTTCGCGATTTACGAAGAAATGAATAAGCTCCTCGCACGTCGGACCCAGCTTGAACGCGACGAAGCAACTCGCACGCAACTCGCGCAGCCGCCGTCTAGATGAGCACGGTTGCACGCCGGAAAGCCTCACTCTTTCCCCGCGCCTTTCATTGCGAAAGAGAGTTCTCCTCGTGCCCAAACTCCGATTTGGGCACGCACTTGCCGGCTGCAGCTCTGTTGCGATCGCAGGGCGATGTTGCAACGGGGTTGCTGGAGCAATTGCGTTCCCAAATCGGAGTTTGGGAACGAGGAAATTCAGGATTGCAGGCGGCACGGCGGGACGCATTATTGCCGGATGGAAACGGTCCTCCAGCAGAACAACCTGCGCAGCGTCGTGCTGCTGCGGGCGGGGACGGTTGATGCGGGGATGGGGCGGAGCGGACACCGTGCGGGCGGTGGCGCGTGAACGAATGATGGGAGGCGGATGCGGTTGTGAAACGGCAGCGGTTGGTGCTCGATCCGGTGACGGCCAGGTCGGCGATCTGCAAGTGCCTGGGGGTGGCGATCAAGCGACGGCGGGAGGCCCTGAAGATGACGCAGGAGGAGGTGGCGCGGGCGGTGAAGATCGGGGTGAGGACGTTGAGCGAGATCGAGCATGGCCGGCAGAACGCGACCGCGGATATGCTGGACCGGATCGCCTTCGCGCTGGAGCTGGACTATAGTGAACTGGTGATCGAGGCGGAGGCGCTCGAGCTGGCGGTGGCGTAGGAGCCTGTTGAAGTCGTCCACAGATTTCACGGATGGACACAGATTGGCCCCGGCGATTGGTTCAGCGTCTCTGCGAAAATCGGTGCAATCTGTGGACCACCACCGAGGCGACGAGTTTTTCAACGGGCCGATAGCGAGGATTCGCACCACGACGGACCCGAAGAGGGAGGGCGGGGCAGGCACGGGCGACCGCGTTGTTTCGCCTTTGTGCGCTTCGTGGCCTTTGTGGTTCATCCGATGTTTGTCCGGTGACGTGACAAGTATGGAGGGCCAACGGCCCGCAGACATGCCAGCCCAGGGCAACGCCCTGGGTGAATGATCGAAGACGGATCGAGCCCTGAAGGGGCGGCAGATTGGTTTCGCCCCTTCAGGGCTTGCGCTTGTGGCGGGTGAGACCCAAGGCGTTGCCTTGGGCTGGCATGGCGGCGCACCGTTGGTGCTCCCAGGCATCGCCGATGTCACGATCCCCGATAGGCATGGTTCATCCCAAAACGGGATAGCTGAGCGGATTTGCCAGCAGGCGGTGTGCGCGGGGGGCGGCAGGATGC
>JBEBGD010000183.1:0-5422 GCA_040081625.1 Chthoniobacteraceae bacterium | reverse complement strand
TACGACCCACGTGCCGCAGATTAGCATGTTCACCGTCCCGGGCAGCCGCGCGGAATCCGCGCAGGAAGACTGCCGCGGCACGTGGGTCGTATGCTCGCCCGAGATGGTCGGTCGTTTTTCCGCGGCGGCATATTTCTTCGGCCGCGAGATCCATCGCGTGCAGGGCGGAGCGGTCGGGCTCATCACGTCCGCCGTCGGCGGCACGCTCATCGAGTCGTGGATCAGCCCCGAGGCGCAGCGTGCCACGCCCGCGCTCAAGGATTTTTTCGCGCAGCACGGGAAACTCGTGGCGGCGTTCGATCGCACGAACGCCACGGCGAAGGAGATTTCCACGCACGAAAACATCACGAGTGTCGGCGGCCTGTTTAACGGAAAAATCGCGCCGCTCATTCCCTACGCGCTGCGCGGCGTCGCCTGGTATCAAGGCGAGAGCAACGCGTCGCCGGAGCGCGCGCCGTTTTACGAGACGCAGCTCCGGCTGCTCGTGCGCGACTGGCGCGCGAAGTGGGGTGGCGAGCTTCCGTTCGCGTGGGTGCAGCTCCCGAACGTGAAGCGCACCGAAAGCTGGGCGCACATCCGCGAGGCGCAGCTCAAGGCGCTCGACCTCCCGCGAACCGGCATGGCGATCACGATCGACATCGGCGAGTCGCGCAATCTGCACCCGCCGAACAAACAGGAAGTCGGCCGCCGGCTCGCGCAATGGGCGCTCGGCGACGTGTATGGCCGCAAGGTCGCGACGTCGGGGCCGCTGATCGCGCGACATGAGACTCGCGGCAGCGAGATCGTGCTGCGCTTTCGCCACACCGACGGCGGGCTGGTCGCAAAGGACGGCCCGCTCACCGGCTTCATCGTCGCCGGCGAAAACCGCGCGTGGACGCCCGCGAGCGCACGCATCGAAGGCGACACCGTGATCGTCTCCGCGCCAAACGTGCCGCGCCCCATCGCCGTCCGCTACGCGTGGGAAGCCGATCCCATTTGCAATCTCACCAACGGCGCAGGCTTGCCCGCGTCGCCATTCCGAACCGACGACTGGAAACCATGACCGCCGCCAATCTGCTCCGCACTTCCAGCCACGCGCTGCTTGCCGCTCTCCTCATCCCGATCGCGGGTGTGAAGCAATCCACGGCGGGTGAGATGAAGATCGGTGAGACGATCGAGATCACGCGCTCGCACTCGTGGTGCTGGTTCCCGACGATCCACCGCTTTCGCTCCGGCGAACTCATGGTCGGCATGGTCCTGTGCCCCGATCAACTCAACGCCGAATCGACCAACTCGGGTTACTGCATCTCGAAGGACGGCGGCCGGACTTGGAGTCCGCGGCACACCGTCGGACAGGGTGCGAGTCACGATGGGGCGTGGAGCGAAGTGCCTGACGCGGAGGATAGTCTTTGGCAGTTTGGCTCCTACCCGGAATTGCTGGGCGACAGCACGCGGCTCCGCGGCACGCTCACCAAGTTCTTCCGCGGCGGGCGCGCTTCGTCGCAGGATCGCGACGTCCCGATCACGCTGCGCGAGCCTTCGCGCGAAGCGCAGACGTATCTGCACGCCTATGGCAAAGAGAAGGTGCCGGACACGCGGATCACCGGCCAGTTTGGCGGGCGCGTGTGGGGAAATATCATTCGGGGTGCGGATGGCGAACTGCTCTGCACGGCATACTTCACGACGCTGCAAGACGCCAAACGCTCGAGTGCCGCCGCCCATGCGCCGAAAGACGAAGAGATAAAGCCAGACGCCGAGGCACCAAAAGGTTTCAATCGCATCGTCCTGCTACGCTCGGATGACGGCGGTAAGTCATGGGCGGAGCGGGGCGTGATCGCCGCCGTGCCGGAAGGCGCGCGGCTCCCGTGGATCGGCAGCGAGGGCTTCAACGAAGGCACGCTCAGCCTGCTGCCCGATCGTCGATTGTATGCCGTCTATCGCAGTGGCGGACTCGACGGCATGATCGGTCACGGCTGGTCGTCTGATGGCGGGAAGACGTGGACCGCGCCGGCATCCATCGGCTTTCACGGCGTGGCCCCGCGTCTCCGTCGTCTGAGCAGCGGCGCGCTAGCGCTGGCCACGGGCCGGCCCGGGCCGGTGGAATTGCGGCTCAACTCGGATGGCCACGGTGCGAAGTGGTCCAAGCCGGTGACGATCTTCACCGGCAAGAGCACGCGCTACTGCGACACCGTGGAAGTCGAGCCGGGTCGGCTGCTCGTGGTCTATGACAGCGTGCCCTACGGCTGGCACCCGATCCCCTTCAGCGACCGCAACGCGCGGAACCGGATTCTCGGAACCTTCGTGCAAATCGGGGAGGGCGCGCGATGAACGGCGAACAACTCCGCGCTCATCTTCATTCCGGCGCGCGCGTCTATGGCACTCACATCGCCACCGCGGGCAATCCCGTGGTCACAGCCATGCTGGCGAACGCCTCCCTCGATTTCGTCTTCGTGTGCAATGAACACATGCCTGTGGATCGCGCGGCCACCTCCGCGCTGTGCCAGCAATTTGGCGCGATGGGCATCTCGCCCATCGTGCGGATTCCGTATCCTTGCGCCCGACATGCCGCGATGGCGCTGGACGCGGGCGCGGAAGGCATCGTCGCGCCATATGTCGAAACCGTGGACGAAGTGCGCGACCTCATCGGCTCCGTGCATTACCGCCCGATCAAAGGCCGGCAACTGCGCGGCATCCTCGATGGCTCGCGTCCGCCAAACCAAGCGACCCGCGCATTTCTGGAACGCTTCAACCGCCGCCAATACGCTATCATCGGAATCGAGAGCGTGGCCGCGTATGAGAACCTCGACGCGCTCATCGCCGTGCCCGGCGTGGATGGCGTGTTCATGGGACCGCACGACTTGAGCGTCTCGCTGGAGGCGCCCGAGCAGTGGGAGAATCCCGCGCTCATCGCCTTGATCGAGGATGTGATCCGCCGCTGCCGCGCCGCACGTATCGGCGTGGGCCTCCATTTGAACGCGGCCGTTTTCGACGCTGCACAGACGCAGCAATTTCTGAATCTCGGCATGAACTGGATTCTCGACGGCGCGGACGTCGCGCACGCCTCGCGTGCGCTCAAGCAACGGCGCGCAGAGCTGTGCGGCGATCACACCCCTTCGCCAGCCCGAGCCGCGAAGAACGAAGTCAACTCCTGCATCGTGCCATGATCACCGCCGACCTGCTCCACGAACTCCGCGACTTCGACACGCCGCTGCTCGCGAACACGATCAACTTCATCGACCCGACGCCTGCGCACGAGTTCTACCTCAGCGGCGAAATCCAATCAGTCACGCCGCCGCTCGGCCCAACCGTCGGCATCGCCTTCACCGCGGAACTCGACAGCAGCACGCCGGGTAACGTGGCGGACACCGATCTCTTCTGGGAGCAACTCGATGCGATGGCGAAGTCCGCGCTGCCGAGTGTGTGGGTCGTGAAAGCGGTCGGCTCTCGCCCAGAGCACGAGTGCATGATCGGCGATGGCATGGCGAAGACGCTCTTCTCCGTCGGCTGCGTCGGCCTCGTTAGCGACAGCCGCGTGCGCGACATCGCGGGGCTCATCACGACGCCATTCGCCGCGTATTGCCGCGGGCGCGCGGTGCATCACGTGCCGATGCGCTTTCGGTCGATCAACCAACCCGTCGAGATCGGCGGTGTCACGATCCATCCCGGCGACGTGATGCACGCGAGCGCCGACGGCGTCATCCGCATTCCGCCCGGCTGCCTTGGCAATCTCGCCACGAGTGCCGTGCGCAATCGCGCCTTCGAGCACGAAGCCCACATGTTTCTCCGCCGCACCGACAAGACGCCCGCCGAAAAGCGCGCGCACGTGCAGGCACTCGTCGCCAAATACGGCTTCGCCGACTGCGTGAGCGGCGCGGACCGGACGCAGCGATGATCAAAGCCCACCCTCTATGAAATCAGCCACCACCTCCCTGCTCGCCTGCCTTTGGCTCGCCACTTCGCTCTTCGCGGAAGAGCGCGTCTTCTTCGCCTTCGACGACTACAGCATCCCATGGCAGCACAACATGAAGCTCACTCTCGTGCCTGTGACGAAGCACCCCGGCAACCCCGTGCTGCGGCGCGGACCGAAAGGCGCGCCGGATCACGGCCACGCCATCCTTTACGGCACGGTCATCAAGCAGGGCGACACCTTCCGCATGTGGTATCTCGGCATGCACGAGACGGAGAACGCGAAAGGCCAGGCGCCCGGCTGGTGGCGGCCGATGTGCTACGCGGAGAGCATGGACGGCGTGAACTGGACCAGGCCGGAACTGGGCCTCGTGGAGTTCAACGGCAGCACGAAGAACAACATCTGCCTCATCGAGGGCGAACCGCATTCGCTCACGCGCGTGAACGATTTCCTCTCCGTGCTCCACGAGCCGGAAGACCCCGATCCCGCGCGCCGCTACAAGTGCGCCTACATCGCGCACGTGCCCTTCGACGAGGTGAAGGGCGGCCGCAGCAAGATCGGGCCAAACGAGCGCCGCTGGGGCGCCACCATCTGCGCGACGAGCGCGGATGGGTTGAAGTGGAAGGTCGCAGGCGATCGTCCGGCGAATGCAGGCGGCGAGCGGTTTGAAGTCAGCAGTCTCTATCGCTTCGGCGATTTCTACTACAGCGCCGGCCAGCTCATCAGCCCGTGGTCCTGGCGCGCCGATGGCAGCGATGCGGGGCGCGTGATGCTCGCGTATCGGTCGCCGGATTTCGCGACGTGGTCGAAGGCGAAGGCGTTCTCATTCGCGCGGCCCGGCCAGCTCGCGAACCCGCCCGTGAAAGGCCAGCAGATGCACATGGGCGCGGGCATCTGGAATCGCGGCAACGTCCTCGTCGGGCTGCACGGCATGTGGCAGGACGCGGAACAGCCTCCGCCGAAGGGCGAGAGCTGGAATCTCGGGGTGCGCATTGATCTGGGCCTGCTCGTCAGCAATGACGGCGTCCACTTCCGCGAGCCTGTGCCGGGCTTCAAGATCATCCCGCGCGGCAAGGAAGGCGAGTGGGACGACATCGCTATCCTGCAAGGCCACGCCTTCGTGAACGAGGGCGACAAGACCATGATCTGGTATTCACACTGGGACACCGGTGGCAAACTCAAGAACATGGAAATCGGCCTCGCCACCCTGCGGCGCGACGGCTTCGGCTTCCTGACGAACCACAAGGCAGATGCGCCTGCGATGTGCGAGACGGCGACGTTCGATGTCAGCGCACGCACAAAGCTCTTCGTGAATGTGGATGGTGTCAGTGCCGATGCTCCGCTCGAAATGGAACTGCTCGATGAACGCGCCCAACCGATTCCCGGCTTCTCACAGGACGCCTCCGCTGCCATCACGCAAAGTGGCACACGCGTCGCGGTGAACTGGCGCTCGCCTCTGCCTCTGAAGAAAAATCTCTCCCTGCGTGTCGTCTTCCCCGCCGGAGGCACGGCGAAACTGTTTGCGCTGTATCTGGC
>JBEBGD010000105.1:0-19362 GCA_040081625.1 Chthoniobacteraceae bacterium | reverse complement strand
CCTCGATCCGCCTCCACGCAGCGAGCCGCGAGCCCGCGCGCGCGCCGACGAGCTTCAGTTCGTAAGCGCGTCCCTTCGCCGCGGTGAAAGCGAAGCGGTCTTCGTCGCCGGCTTTCCCGATGGCGCCTGCAATCGCGACGGGGAGCGTGACAGTCTGCGCGGCGTCGGATTCCTGCTCGGCGACTTCGGCTTCCGCCGGCTCGAACGCGATGCGCGGCACCGGCTCGGTCGTGAGGTGCAGCCGGTAGATGCAGCTTTCGCCTCCGGTGAGCGACACGTCGGCGCGAGCCGGCAGGATGAAGCCCATGATCTGCACGATAAAGGTTCCGTCGCGCGGCGCGGTCCACGCGAGCCAGGGATCGAGCGTGCGGCCGTCGTGGTTGAAGCCGAGCTGCGTGCCGCGTTCGTCCACGATGCGCAGCACGCCGTCGAACGTGGACGCGAGCACGTAGGCCTCGACCGATGCGGTGAGTGTCTGCCCTTTTTTCAGCGCGACGGCGAAGGAGTCCACATCGCCGGCCTTGTCGAGTTTGCCGCCGATGGTCGCGGGCAGGGTCGCGATTTTCTGCGGGGAGGCGAAGGCGTCGTTCGGCTCGGTGTCGGCGAGGTCCGGCCCGGGCGAGACGAAGAAGAAGCGCGGGATCGTGGCGCCATCCTTGTTGAAGAAACGGACGAGGTGCGGGCCGGGCGCGGCATCGGCGGCGATCTCCACGTCGAACTTCCCGGCCTTGCTGCCCGGCTTGAAGACGATGCCCGGCGCATCGACCCACGCGTTCACCGGCCACGGGTCGAACTTCCCGCTCGCGGTGATGGCGACGGTCTTTCCCTGCGCGCCGGCAGGCGGGAAGAGGTGCCGGAGCGAGGGCTCGGCGGCGGGGAGGCGCGCGACGAGGAGGAACGCTGCGAGCAGGAATGAATGGTGCCTGCGGCGCTTAACGCCAAACGCCAAACGCCAAACACCAAACACCAAACGATTCGCGCCAGCACATGCCGTTGAGAGTTTGGCGTTTGACGTTTGGCGTTTGGCGTTGAGCCGCCCGCAGGGCCGCACCGTCTTCACGATGCGCCCTCTCAAACGAACAGCTCTTTGATCAGCCGCCCATCATTCACCAGATGAGCCGGCCGCCCGCTCGCCGTGCGCAGCAGCGTGTGCGGATCGATCCCCATCTTCGTGTAAAGCGACGCCGCGAAATCCTCGGGCCGATACACATTCTCCGACGCGTTGTAGCCCTTCGCATCGGTCGCGCCGACGATCTGTCCGCCGGGGATTCCCGCGCCGGCCATGAGCACGGACATCGCGTGCGGCCAGTGGTCGCGGCCGGCGTCCTTGTTGATCTTCGGCGTGCGGCCAAACTCGCCCGTCGCGATGACGAGCGTGTTGTCCATGAGCCCGCGCTCCTGCAAATCGCCGAGCAGCGCGGAGAGGCCCTGGTCAAAGTTTTTCAGGCGATTGCCCTTGTAGGTCTCGAAGAGTTTCCGGTGATCGTCCCAACCGCCGTAGTGGACCGTGACCCACGACACGCCGACCTCGACGAGCCGCCGCGCGAGCAGCATCCGCTGGCCGACATCGTTGCGCCCGTAGCGGTCGCGCACCTTCTCGTCCTCGCCGCTGATGTCGAAGGCAGCCTGCGCCTTCGACGACGAGACGAGGTCAAAGCCCTGCTGGTAAAACTTGTCGAACACGACCGCCGGATCATCGACCAGCTTGTCGTTGAAGCGCACCATCCGGTCGAGCGACTCGCGCAAGCCGCGCCGGGTCTTCGCGCGGCCCTCGGCGATGTCCGCCGGCACCACCACGTCGCGCACCTGGAAGCCCTTCGCATTCGGATCGCCGCCGATGACGAACGGCGCGTGCTGGCCGCCGAGGAAATTCGGGCCGCCGCTGCGCGTGTTGCTCGGCATCGCCATGTAGGCCGGCAGCCCGCTGCGCACGCCGCGATCGTAGGAGACCATCGAACCGAAGGACGGATGAAACGTGACGAACGCACCGCAGCCGACCGGCACGGGCGTGGGCGAACCTGTCATCATGTAATGATTGCCGCCGCCGTGGTTCGGATCCTTGTGCGCGATCGAGCGGATGACGGTGAACTTGTCGAAGTTCTTCGCCAGCTCCGGCACCGGCTCGCTGAAATGCACGCCCGGCACGCAGGTCGGGATGCTCTTGAAAGTGCCGCGGACTTCCTCCGGCGCGTCCGGCTTCGGGTCGAACGTCTCGTAATGCGACGGCCCGCCATCCATCCAGATCATGATGCAATTGACGTTCTTCTTCGCCGGCGCGGCGCTCGCCGGCCCGATCGCCGCCGACGCGCGCAGCCGCAGCAGGTCGGTGAGCCCGAGCCCGAGCGTGCCGCCGAGGCCGACTTGCAGGAAGTCGCGACGGGAAGTGCCAGCGCAGTTGTGATGAAGGGTAGACATCAGTGGTTAAATACGAACTCGGCGGAGTTCATTAGTGCCCAAAGCACGTCCTCGGTCGCGACGCGGCGGTCCGCGCCCTCGACGGTGAAGGCGGCGGTGGCGGTCTTGAGTTCGTCGTCGGTCGGCTTGCGCGCGTAGGTGGTGAGGTAAAGCTCGGTCACGATTTCCTCCGGCGTGCGCTCGCTCGCGGCGAGACGCTGCACGCGGGCGGCGGCGTCTTTGTTCGCGAGCTTTTCCTGGAGCAGGCGCGAGTTCATGAGGTGCAGCGCCTGCACGATGCTCGGGCGCGGGTCGCGCTCGCACGGCGTGTCGCTGCTTGGGTTCGGTCGGCCGAAGGCGTCCATCGTCTCCGACGCGATCTTGTAGCTCCAAGCCTGCATCGCGCGGCTGCCGGGC
The DNA here is from genome assembly GCA_040081625.1 of Chthoniobacteraceae bacterium. Taxonomy (GTDB): domain Bacteria; phylum Verrucomicrobiota; class Verrucomicrobiia; order Chthoniobacterales; family Chthoniobacteraceae; genus VFJQ01. The sequence goes on along the minus strand of JBEBGD010000105.1, from coordinate 16,551 downwards.
GGCATACCGGCGTAAGCGTTCGGCACGCCGGTCACGTCGGCGACGGCGTCGGCAAGAACCTCGGCGGGAAGACGGCGGCGATATGAGCGCGAGAAGTTGCGCGTGTCGGCTGCGTTGAACTCATTCGGCACGGCGCTGAGCTGGTAGAGCTGCGAGCGCAGGATCACGCGCATGAGTTCCTTGAGGTCGAACTTCTGCCGCACGAGCTCCTGCGCGAGCGCGTCGAGCAGCGCGGGGTTCGCGGGCGGGTTCGAGATACGGAAGTCATCCACCGGCTCGACGATACCGCGGCCGAAGAACGCGCCCCAGACGCGATTCGCCGCGGCTTGCGCGAAGAACGGGTTCTTCGCATCGGTCATCCAGTCGGCGAGCGCGCGGCGCGGATCGTCGTCGGTTTTCATCAGCGGACCATCGGGCGCCTTCGGGTCGAGCAGTTCGCCCGTCACGGGATGCTTCACCGATTTGCCGCCGGCGAAATAGAACGTCTCGTTGCCCGCGGAGATCGGCGCGGAGATGCCGGCGCCTTTCTGTTTCAACGGACCGAAGAACGCGGCGAACTGGTAAAAATCGTCCTGCCCCCATTTTTCGTTCGGGTGATGATGGCACTTCGCGCAGTCGAGCCGCACGCCGAGGAAGAGCTGGCTGAAAAGCGTCGTGATATCGGCGGGGTCGCGCTTGTCGCGATAGATCACGGCGGGGCCGAAGCGATGGGTGTTGCCTTCCGCCGTCACGATCTCTCGCACGAAGCGGTCGTAGGGCTTGTTTTCGCGGAAGCTTCCGCGCAGCCACTGGTCGAGGACATACACGCTCTTGATGCCCGCGCGATCGGGCGGCGGGCGCAGCAAGTCGGCCCATTTGTTCGCCCAGTAGTCGGCGTAAAACGGATGCTCGAGCAGGCGGTCGATGAGCCTGTCGCGATCCGGATTGGCGAGAAAGTCGCGCGCTTCCTCCGGTGTCGGCAGCGCACCGATCGTGTCGAGCGGCGCGCGCCGCAGGAACTCCGAATCACTGCACGGCTCCGATGGAAAAAACCCGAGCCGCGCGAACTGCGCGTAGGCGAGTTCGTCGATGAAGTTGCGCCTCGGCAGCGCCGCGTATTTCTCCGCCGGTAGCAGCCGGTCGGCGGGCACGTTGATGCGCGAATCGACGACAAGCCCCATGAACCGCGCGACGATCACCGCCTGCCCGCTCAGCTTGCCGACCGTCACCGCGCCGGCATCGGTCACGCGCGCGATCTCCTTGTCGTTCGACTCGAAGCTCGCGAGCGCTGTGACGTCGCGCCTCGACGCGTCGGAGTAGATCGCCTCGACGCGCATCGCCTGCTTCGCGCCCTTCGCGTAGGTCTGATCTGCGGGCGTCACGACGAGCCGCTCGAGCGTCGGCTCGCCCTCGGCGCGATAGCTCATGCCGCCGCGAATCCAGCTCTCGACGGTGCGATACGCCTCGGAGTTTTTCGCGAAGCGCTCGCCGCCCTCGTGCGGGATCGTCTCGGTCGCCTTGAGCAGGATCAGGCTCTCCTCCGGCGCGGCGGGCAAGACGCGGCGCCCGCGCGCCTCCTGCGTGATCTCGCGATGATCGGACTGCGGGTCGAACGAGAAAACGGAGAGGCGAAATCCGTTCTGTCCATCGGGCTTCGCGTGGCAGGCGCCCGCGTTGCAGCCGGCCTTGCTCAGCACCGGCAGCACGTCGCGCAGGAAGCTCGGATGCCCGGGCTTCGGCGGCGCGTCGGTCAGCGCGAGATTGCCAGTGAGCTTGCCGTCCTTGTTCCAGGCGAAGACCCGACCGTCCTGCGAGCCGGCAAAGACGCGCTCGCCATCCGCACTCGCGGCGACGCAGTGCAGAGCGATGTCGGCAGAGTCGAAGCGCTTCTCCTTCGCGGACTCTGAGCGCTGCCCGCCGGTGTGCGATTGCAGCTCCGAGTAGCGCACGAGCCCGCCAGCATCTGTCGCCACGAAGATCGCCGAGCTCCAGACCGCCCCGCTGATCGCCGCGGTGTGCTTGCCGAGTATGGCGATGCGTTCCTTCGTCTTCACGTCCCACGCCTTCAGCGACTGGTCCGCGCCGCCGCTCACGAGCAGTCCGGCCTTTTGATCGAACGCGAGCGTGAGCACCTGCGCCGTGTGGCCTTCGAGCTTCGCCAGTTCCTTTCGCGTCGCGAAGTCCCAGACCTTCACTACTCGGTCGCCGCCCGCGGTCGCGAGCAGCTTGCCGTCGGCGCTCAATGCCAGGTCGAAGATCGTGTCCGCGTGCGCCGTCCACGACGCAGCGAGCTTTCCGGTTTCCACATCCGCGACCCGCACGATGCCGCTCTCCGTGATGCGTCCGTCGGCGATCACGAGTTGCTGTCCATCTGGCGTGAAACGAAGCGCCGCGATGCGGTCGGTCAGTTCGTCCGTGATCTCCCGCTCGACCGCGAGCGGCTCCGCATTCCACACCACCACGCGCCGAAACGCCCCCGTCGCGAACCGCTTCCCATCCGCGCTCCATGCGATCGATTGCACCGTGTCGGGATGCGCGGCCAGGCGCGTGATCACGCTCAGCTCCTTCGCCGCGGCGTCGAGCATCACGACTTCGTTTCCGCAGCCGGCCGCGAGCCTTTTTCCATCCGGCGAAAGCGCGAGCGCGAGCGCGGGGCGATACGATGCCGGCAGCGTGCCGAGCGTGACCGCGCGCGGCTTCGACGGCGGAGGGACGAGCGCCGCCGCATCCCACTTCGCGCCATCCTTCACCCATCGGCTCAGCAAGTCGATCTGCGCGGGCGTGAGCTGCTTCTTCGGCGGCATGTGCGGATCGGCCTCCGCCGCGAGTGCGGTGATGATGCCGCTTTTTTCCGGCGCGCCTTCGACGAGCGCGGGATCGCCGCTTTCGCCACCCTTGAGCAGCGCCTCGCGCGAAGTCATCACGAGCCCGCCCTTGTGCTTCTGCTCGTTGTGGCAGGAGAAGCAGTTCGACTTCAGCGCGCGCATCGCCGCGGCAGCATCCTGCGCTCGCGCGTCGGGCGCCGAGACGATGATGAGCAATGCAGCGAGGGTCCGGAAGGGAGTCACAACCGTGGAGAATCCGAACCTGCGCCGCGCCTTGGCATCGAAATGGCCGAATCCCGCACGCAATTTGGCCGGGCGGACTTTTCCAAGAAGCACCGGACGGGTGGATTGATTGAGCACCTATGTCCCTCCGCGCCCTCCTTCCCCTCACGCTGCTCGCCCTCGCCACACCGCTTGCCGCGCAGGACGCCGACGGCTTAACGCCGCTCTTCAATGGCCGCGACATGACCGGCTGGGTGCGGGTCAATGGCGCGGAAGACACCTTCACCGCGCGCGACGGAATGATCATCGACACCGGCCTGCCGATCGGCGTGATGCGTTCGGCGCGGATGTATGAAAACTTCATCCTCGAGTTCGAGTGGCGGCATTTGAAATCAGGCGGCAACAGCGGCTGCTTCGCGTGGAGCGACGGACTGCCGCAGGTCGGCGGGCCCTTCCCGCGCGGCATCGAAGTGCAGGTGCTCGATCCCGGCTACGGCGTGCAGAACAAGGGCCACAACGAATGGTTCACCACGCACGGCGACCTCTTCCCCGTGCGCGGCGCGACGATGACGCCGACCGGCCGCATCTCGTCGAACGGCCAGCGCAGTTTTCCGACCGAAGACCGCACGAAACCATCACCCGAATGGAACCACTACCGCGTCGTCGCGAATGCCGGCGAACTGCGGCTCTCGGTCAACGGCAAGGAAGTCACCGTCGGCAAGGATTGCGTGCCGCGAAAAGGCTACCTGAGCCTCGAGGCCGAAGGCAGCGAGGCGCATTTCCGCAACCTGCGGATCAAGGAACTGCCGACAACGAATACGCCGCCGGAGCAGACCGCGAACGCGTTCGAGGGATTCAAGCCGATCTTCAGCGGCAAGGATTTCGGCGGATGGAATGTGAACGATGCAGTCCTCAGCGCGTGGCAGGTCAAAGGCTCGCACTTCCTGAGCAAAGCCGGCGTGAAGGGCCGCGACCTGAATCTGTGGACCGAGAAGAGCTATCGCGATTTCACGATGTGCGTGGACTGGCGGCTCACGAAAAAGCCCGTGCCGAAGGCGCTGCCGACCTTCACCGAGGACGGCCTCTTCGTGCGCGACGCCGGCGGCGAGATCGTGCGCAAGGAAATCCCGGACGCGGGCGACAGCGGCATCCACCTGCGCGGCAACCCCAACTACCAGGTGAACATCTGGAGCCAGCCGATGGGCTCGGGCGACATCCAGGAGATCCACAAGGACGCGAAGGTCCCCGCCGAGCTGCGCCGCGCGATGCTGCCGAAAGTGCGGGCCGACGCGCCGTTCGGAAAATGGAACCGCTTCTTCATCACGCTCAAAGGCGACCGCGTGACCGTGGTGCTCAACGACCAGACTGTGATCGACAACGCGCAGCTCCCCGGCATCCCGCCCGAGGGACCGATCGCGCTGCAATACCACGGCGACGACGTGGAGTTCGCGAATTTGTTCATCCGCGAGCTGTGAAGTCCGCACTCGTCCTCGCCCTGGCCGTCATCACCGCCGCGCGCGCGCAGTCGCCCGACGTCGCCGCGCTGCTCGATCACCGCATCATCGACGCGAACCTGCCGCTCGAGGAAGTGCGTGCGTATTGCGAAGCGAAGGTGCCGGCGATGCCGGCGGTGAAGACGCTCGCGGAGTGGGAGAAGCTCGCGCAGGAGGCGCGGCGCGATGCGTTCGACAAAGTCTATTTCCGCGGCGCGCTCGCACGCTACTGGCGCGAGGCGAAGACGAAGGTCGAATGGATCGACACGATCAAGGGCGGGCCGGGCTACCATATCAAGAAGGTGCGCTACGAAGCGCTGCCGGGGCTGTGGATTCCGGCGCTGCTCTATCAACCCGACGGTATCACGGGAAAAATTCCGGTGCACCTCGCGCTGAACGGGCACGACTACGAGCACGGCAACGCCGGGCCCGGCCAGCAGCTCCGCTGCATCAACCTCGCGAAGCGCGGCGTCGCGTCGCTCAACGTCGAGTGGATCAACATGCGACAGCTCCACGCCGACGGCTTTTCGCACTACCGACTCAACCAGCTCGACCTCTGCGGCGTGAGCGGCCTCGCGCCATTTTACCTCGCGATGTCGCGCGGCATCGATCTGCTGCTCGCGCTGCCTTACGCCGATCCGAAGCGCGTGGCGGTGAGCGGTCTCTCCGGCGGCGGCTGGCAAACGATCACGATCAGCGCGCTCGATCCGCGCGTGACGCTTTGCAATCCGGTCGCCGGCTATTCGAGTTTCAAGACGCGTGCGCGGTTTCCGTCCGACCTCGGCGATTCCGAGCAGACTCCGAACGATCTCGCGACCGTCGCCGACTACACGCACCTGACTGCGATGCTCGCGGGCCGCGCGGCGCTGCTCACGTTCAACGCGAAGGACAACTGCTGCTTCGCCACCGACCACGCGCTCCAGCCTCTGCTCGACGCCGCGGAGCCGATCTTCAAGCTCTACGGCCAACCTGAGCGCCTGCGCTCGCACAACAACTTCGACCCCGGCACGCACAACTACGATGTCGATAACAGGCAGGTGTTCTACCGCATGGTCGGCGACATCTTCTTCCCCGGCGACGCGAGATTTGTCGCGACCGAGACACCATTCGATGCCGAGGTGAAGCCGGAAGCGGACCTCGAGGTGCGGCTGCCTGCGGACAATCTCGACCTTCACCAGTTCGCCGTCGGCGCGAGCAAGGATCTCCCGCGCTGGGCGGCGCCGCGCGAGACGCTCGTGGACATCGTGAAATACAAGGAGCACGCAATCGTCGCGCAGCGCGCCGGCGAGGAAACGCGCGGCGAGGTGAAAGCGGTGTTTTGGAAGCTGCGCGTCGGCGAAACATGGACCGTGCCGGTCGTCGAACTCGTTCGCGGCGACGCGAAAGGCACGACGATCGTCGTCGCCGATGGCGGACGGAAGAGCGCGGCCGCGCAAATCGAAGCGTTGCTCGCCGCCGGTCAGCGCGTGCTCGCGGTCGATCCGTTCTACTTCGGCGAATCGAAGATCGCGCAGCGCGACATGCTCTACGCGCTGCTCGTCGCCGCCGTCGGCGATCGTCCGCTCGGCATCCAGGCGAGCCAGGTCGCCGCCGTCGCGCGCTGGGCCGCGGAGGAATTCAAGTCGCCCGCCGCTCTCGAGTCGATCGGCCCGCGCAGCAGCGTCTTCACGCTCATCGCCACCGCGCTGGAGCCGCGCATCGGTTCGCTGAAGCAGACTGATCCGCTCGGCAGCCTGCACGATGTGATCCGCGAGAACTGGTCCGTCGATCAAAAGCCGGAGCTGTTCTGCTTCGGTCTGCTCGAGTCGTTTGACGTGCCGCAGCTTCGCCGGCTCGTCGGCGCAGCGCGATTGCGTTAGCGCGTGCGTCGTGCACGATGCGCGCACATGGACGCGAAAACCAAAGCCTTCCTCTTCGAACTCCTCAACACGCCCAGTCCGACCGGCTGGGAAAGCGCCGGCCAGCGTGTGTGGGCCGGCTACATGCGAAAATACGCTGACCAAGTCGAGAACGACGCCTACGGCACCGCGTGGGCCACGATCGAAGGCACCGCAAAGCGCCGCCGCCGCATCATGCTCGAGGCGCACGCCGATGAGATCGGCTTCATCATCAAGCAGGTGACCAAGGAAGGCTACCTCCGGCTCGATCGCGTCGGCGGCAGCGACACCGCCACGGCACGCGGACGGCGATTGAATATCCTCGCCGACAAGCGCGTGGTCACCGGCATCATCGGCAACACCGCGATCCACCTTCGCAAGGACGAGAAGGATGAAAAGGTGCCGAAGATCCACGAGCTTTACGTCGATGTCGGAGCCTCGAGCGCAGCGGACGTCGCCGCGCTCGGCCTGCGCGTCGGGCATCCGGCGGTGTATGCGGACGGCGCGGAGGAATTCGGAAAGAACCGCATCGTCGGTCGCGCGCTCGATAACCGCGTCGGCGGTTTCATCATCGCGCAGGTCGTGGCCCGGCTGAGCCGGCAGCGCAAAAAGCTGAACTCCACCCTCTTCGCCGTGAATGCAGTGCAGGAGGAGATCGGCGGGCATGGTGCGAAGATGGTGGCGCACCGCTTGATGCCTGACGTGTGCATCGTGCTCGACGTGACGCACGCGACCGACACGCCCGGCATCAACCCATCCATGCACGGCGAAGTGAAGCTCGGCGGCGGCCCGTCGATCACCCACGGCACATGCAATCACCCGAAGGTAATCGAGCGCCTGCTCGCGGTCGCAAAAAACGCGAAGATCCCGATCCAGCACGAGAGCAGCAGCCGTTACAGCGGCACGGATACCGACGTGATCTTCGACGTGCGCGAAGGAATTCCGAGCGCGCTCGTCTCGCTGCCGTTGCGCTACATGCACTCGGTCGTCGAGATGGCCGATCTCGACGATGTGGAAAAGGTGATCGCGCTGCTCGCGGGCTTCGTCGAGTCGGTCGCGGACGACGACGACTTCGCGGTGAAGCTGTAGCCGCGACTACGACGCCCGGCTCTTGAGCAGGTCGCGGATTTCCGTCAGCAACTTCACGTCCTCAGGCATCGGCGGCGGCTCGGCGGGTTTCTGCTCCGCCTGCTTTTTCGCAAGAGACATCAACAGATTCATCGGCTTGATCACGAGGAAGAAGACGACAGCGGCGAGAATGACGAAGGCGAGAAGCGCGTTGATGAAGTTGCCGATGCCCAGCGGGCCGAGATGCACCGTGGAGAAATTCGGCTGGCCGCCAAACATGCCGATGATGGGAGTGATGAGATCTTTGACGACCGACTCGACGACCTTTCCGAAGGCCGCCCCGATGACGACGCCGACCGCGAGATCGACGACGTTGCCCTTGAGGATGAAGGCTTTGAATTCAGTGGCGATGGATGTGACGTTCATCGCTCAATCAGTAATGAGTTATCCGGTAATGAGTAAAGCAATCAGATGACTGCCCAACGCGTCGCCGTCACGGCGATCGGCGTCGTGAGCCCGCTCGGTGTGGGTGTGGCGGAGAATCTCGCGGGCCTGCGCGCCGGGCGCGATGCGGTGACGGCGGCGAGTGCCTTCGATGTGTCGCTGTGCCGGGCGAAGACGGCGGGGCAGGTGGATGCGGGGTGGACTTTCGCGGGCGCGGATCGGCGCTGGCATCGCGCGAGTCACTTTACCGCTGCAGCGATGCGCGAAGTGCATGCGGGTGATCCGGGCTTCGCGCCGGAGTTGGCGGTGATCGGCACGACGAGCGGAGGGATGAGCTTCGGGGAGAAGTATCAGCGCGCGCAAATCGCGCAGCAGCGTCCGCGACAGCGCGCGCAGTGGCTCGCGAACTACATGCCGCAGAAAGCCGTGCTCGATGCGCTCGGCGCGTGTGAGTGGATGGCGCCGATGCAAATCATCGCGAACGCGTGCGCCTCGGGGAGCAACGCGATCGGGCACGCGTTTCAACTCGTGCGCGCCGGCCTGCACCGCTCGGTCGTGTGCGGCGGATACGACGCAATCTCCGAACTGGTCTTTGTCGGCTTCGATTCGCTCCAGGCGGCGACGCCGGAGAAAGTGCGGCCCTTTGATCGGAACCGCACCGGCCTCGTGCTCGGCGAAGGCGCGGCGATGCTCGCGCTCGAGAGTCTCGAGTCCGCGCGGAGGCGCGGCGCGGCGATCCTCGGCGAGGTCACCGGCTACGGCATCGCGACGGACAACCACCACCTCACGCAGCCGCACCCGAGCGGCGTCGGACCGCGAATGGCGATGGAGCGCGCGCTCGCCGACGCGCGGCGCGAGGCGGGCGGGATCGACTACATCAACGCGCACGGAACGGCGACGCCGTTCAACGACGCGACCGAGGGACTCGCGATCGCGCAGCTCTTCGGGTCGCGCGTGGCAGTGAGCTCGACGAAATCGATGATGGGCCACGCGCTCGGCGCGGCTGGCGCGATCGAGGCGGTCTTCTCGCTGCTCGCGATCCGCGAGGGTTTCATTCCGCCGAACATCAACTACGCGGAGGCGGATCCCGCCTTCGCGCTCGATATCGTCGCGAACGAAGCACGCGACGCCCGGCCGCGCCGCGTTCTCTCAAACTCTTTCGGCTTCGGCGGCACCAACGCGAGCATCGTGCTCGAAGCCGCATGAAAGCAGGAATCGCCGGCCTCGGATGGGTGACGCCCCTCGGCTCGGAACTCGACGCCGTCTTCACCGCGCTGCGCGAAGGCGCGGTCGCGGAGACGACGTCGCTGCGGAATCCCGAGAGCGGACGCGAGCTGCCGACACGGCCGGTGCCGGCGCGGCTCATCGAGCATCTCGCGCGAAATCCGCGGCTTCGGCGGTCGAGCAACATCAGCTACTTCGCCGTCGCCGCCGCGCAGGCGGCGCTCGCGGACGCAGGGCTCGCCGCCGATTCACGGACAGCGCTGGTCTTTGCCGTGAGCAATGGCGGCGTCATCTACACGCGGCGCTTTTACGAGCAGGTCGTGCGGCAGGGCGCGAACGCGGCGAGCCCGCTGCTCTTCCCGGAGACGGTCTATAATGCGCCGGCCAGCCATCTCGCGGCCGTGCTCGGCATCGATGGCGCGGCCTACACGCTCGTGGGCGACCACTCGATCGGTCTCGCCGCGCTGCACTTCGGCGCGCAACTGCTCGCGCTCGGCGAGTGCGACCGCGTGCTCGTCGTCGGATGCGAGGAGCTCGACTGGATCGTCTGCCAAGCGTTCCACGATTGGCGGCTCGATCGCGAGCCGCTGTCCGAGGGTGCCGGCGCGGTGCTGCTGGCGCGCGAGGGGCCGCTGACGATCACGACCACAACAGGCGTTCCGTTTCTCCGACGTGCCGATGCGGAGGCGGCGTTGAGAGCGGCGATCGGCGGTGCGTCAGCGGAGGTCACGATCGGGAGTCAGTCAGGACAACTCGGGGACGCGCCGGGCGCGAGTGCGCTCTGGCAGGTGATCTACGCGGCGCTCGCCCTTCGACGCGGCGACGTGAGATCCGCGCTGGTGCCAGTTCCCGGCTTCAACCAGCAGGCTGCGGCGGCGTTGATTGCGCTCGATTGAATCGACCGGCGAGCAGGCCGCGTTTCGGTGCGAAGACCAGTGCGATCGCGAAGAGCAGCGTCTGGATCAGCACGATGCAGCCGGCGGGCGAAGCGTCGGTGAAGAAGCTCACATACGCGCCGCTGAGCGTGGAAAAGACAGCGCTGCCAGACGCGAGCGCGAGCATCGGCCCGAAGCGATCCGCGAGCAGGAAGCCGATGCAGCCGGGCGTCACGAGCATGGCCACGACGAGGATGATGCCGACCGCCTTGAGCGAAGCGACCACCGTGGCGGCGAGCAGCGAGAGGAGCAGGTAGTAAAGCAGGCCGGTGCGCAGACCGATGCTGCGCGCGTGTCCGGCATCGAAGCAAAACAGCAGGAGGTCGCGACGCAGCGCGAGCACGACGATGAGCGTGACCCCGCCGACGAGGAGCGTCTCGATGAGGTCGCTCCGGTCGATGCCGAGGATGTTTCCAAAGAGGATGTGATCGAGGTGCAGGTCGGTTCTGATTTTCGTGAAGATGACGAGCCCGAACGCGAAGAGACCGGTGAAGACGACGCCCATGACGGTGTCCTCCTTCACGCGCGAGTTGGCCTTGATGTAGCCGGTGAGCACCGCGCAGAGCAGCCCGGAGCCAAACGCGCCAAGCGCGAGCGGCGCGCCGAGCGCGTAGGCGATGACGATGCCCGGCAGCACCGCGTGCGAGATCGCGTCGCCCATGAGCGACCAGCCCTTGAGCACGAGGTAGCATGAGAGCACCGCGCACACGGCGCCGACGATGGCGCCGGCGAGCATCGCGTTCCGCATGAAGGCGAACTCAAACGGTTCGAGCAGCGTCTCGATCATACGGCGGCCTCGCGCCGGGCGCGCGCGGCGAGGAGGCCGTGCTTGGGCGCGAAGATGAATGCGAGCACGAAGATCGCGGTCTGGAGCGTGACGATGCAGCCGCCGGTCGAGCCGTCGAAATAGTAGCTCGCATACGCGCCGACGAGCGATGTGCCGGTGCCCATGGTTGTCGCTATCGCGATCATGTGGCCAAAGCGATCAGTGAGCAGGTAGGCGGTCGCGCCCGGCGTGACGAGCACCGCGACGACGAGGCATGCGCCAACGGTTTGCAGCGCGGCGACGGCGGTCGCGGCGAGCAGCGTGAGCAGGGTGAAGTGGAGCGCGCGCACGTTGAGGCCGAGCGCGCGGGCCTGGTTCGGGTCGAAGCAGAACAGGAGCAGATCGCGCCACTTCAGCCCAAGCACGGTGAGGGTGACAGCGGACACGATGGCGATCTGCCAGATGTCCGCGTCGGAGATGCCGAGGATGTTGCCCAGCACGATCGTGCGGAGATCGACGCTGGAAGGGTAGAGCGAGATGAGCACCAGCCCGAGCGCGAAGAACGACGTGAACACGACGCCGATCACCGCGTCCTCGCGCAGCGCGGTCTTGGCCTTCACGAAGCCCATGCCGAGCGCCGCGAGCAGTCCGGTGAGAAATGCGCCGGCAGCGAACGGCAGCCCCGCGATGTAGGCGACGGCGACGCCCGGCACGACGGCGTGCGAGAGCGCGTCGCCCATGAGCGACCAGCCGCGCAGCGTGATGAAGCACGAAAGAAACGCGCACACGCCGCCGATGAGGCCGCTCACGAGGATGGCCTTCACCATGTATTCGTATTGGAGCGGCGTGAGCAGCGCGTCGATCAACGGTCGTCCTCCTTCTCCGCGCGCTCCTCCACGATCTTTTCCCGTCCCTGACGGCGGCTGTATTCGAGGTGCCCGCCTTTTCCGAAAACCAGCGGACGCTCGTCGTCGGTGAGCAGCGTCACGGCGCGTTCGTCGTGCTTCTGGATGGTCGATTCGTCGAAGCGGAAGTGGCGCAGCACGCCGCCGAATGCGCGCGAGAGATTCTCCTCGGTGAAGACTTCGTCGATCGGTCCGTAGGCGAGCACCGTGCGGTTGACGAGCGCGACGTGGTCGCAGAACTCGGGCACCGAGCCGAGGTTGTGCGTGGAGACGAGCATGATGTTCCCGGCGGCGCGCAGCTCGCGGAGCAGGTCGATGATCGCGGCCTCGGTCTGCACGTCCACGCCGGTGAATGGCTCGTCGAGCAGGATCACGCGCGCGCGCTGGGCGAGGGCGCGCGCGAGGAAGACGCGCTTTCTTTGCCCGCCGGAAAGCTCGCCGATCTGCCGGTCGCGGAACTCTTCCATGCCGACGCGCGCGAGGCTTTCCGCGGCGACACGGCGATCCTCCGCGCGGGCGATGCGCAGGAAATTCATGTAGCCGTAGCGACCCATCATCACCACGTCCCAGACGCTCACTGGGAAGGTCCAATCGACCTCCTCGCCCTGCGGCACGTAGGCCACGAGATTGTCGCGCTGCGCTTCGCGCACGGGCCGGCCGTTGATCTGCACGGCGCCTTTTCCGGGACGCAGGAAACCCATGATCGTCTTGAAGAGCGTGGACTTGCCGCTGCCATTGACGCCGACGAGCGCGCAGATCGTGCCGGGGCCGAGCTGGAGCGTCGCGTCGCGCAGCGCCACGTTGCCGTTCGGATACGTGACGGTCACGTCGCGCACGTCGATGGAAAGCGGAACGGTCACGGATTCAGGAAGCCCTTCACGATCGTCTCTGCGTTGTGTTCGAGCAGCCGCAGGTAGGTCGGTGCAGGGCCTTTCGCATCGGTCAGCGAATCGACGTAGAGCACGCCGCCGTAGCGCGCGCCGGTTTCCTTCGCGACCTGGCGCGCGGGCTTGTCGCTGATGGTGCTCTCGCTGAACAGGACCGGGATCCTGCTTGCGCGCACGCCATCGATGACCTTGCGCACCTGCTGCGGAGTGCCCTGCTGGTCAGCGTTCACGGCCCAGAGGAAGAGTTCCTTCATCCCGAAGTTGCGCGCGAGGTAGGGGAAAGCGCCCTCGCTCGTGACCAGCCAGCGCTGCCCCGTCGGGATGCGGTCGAGTTGCCCGCGCACACGCTCGTCGATGGCCTGAAACTTCGCGGTGTAAGCGGCCGCATTCGCCGTGTAGGCCGTCGCGTTTGCCGGGTCGATCTTCACGAGCGCATTGCGGATGTTTTCGACGTAGATCTTCGCATTGGTCAGCGACATCCACGCGTGCGGGTTTGGCTTGCCGGTGTAGGGGCCTTCTTCGATGCCGATCGGCTCGATGCCTTCGGTCACCACGGCGCCCGGCACGTTGCGCAGGTTCGCGAAGAACCTCTCGAACCAGCGTTCGAGGTTCATGCCGTTCCAGAGCACGAGGTCCGCGCGCTGCGCCTTCACGATGTCGCCCGGCGTCGGCTCATAGCCGTGAATCTCCGCGCCCGGCTTGGTGATCGATTCGACGGTCGCCATGTCGCCGGCGACGTTCTGCGCCATGTCGGCGATGATTGTGAACGTGGTGACGACGCGCTTCTTCGCCGCGAATGCGGGCTGGAGCAGCACGAGCAGGATGAGGAGGACCAGGCGCAACATCATGGACATACGGGTGACGACAGGCGGTGCATCAGGGCGCTATTTCAGGAAAACAAAGTCAACACGCAACAAGAAACTTAGTCACGGCTAACTTTATGGGGTGCAGCGAAGAATTTCCGCCGCTTCCCTTGACCCGCCGCCGTCCCCGCCGCTATCGCTCCCGCCATGCCTGCGAAATCACCCGAGCGCCACTCCTCGACCGCGGTCGAGGATTACCTCGAGCGCATCCTCGAACTCATCAACACCAAGGGCTATGCGCGTGTCGTCGATATCGCGCAGAGCCTCGGGATCTCGCAGGCGAGCGTGACGAACATGGTGCAGAGGCTCGATGCCGAGGGACTGCTCAAATACGAAAAGTATCGCGGCCTCGTGCTCACCGCCTCGGGCGAGGCGCTCGCAAAGAACATCACCCGGCGGCATCAGCTCCTCTCCGATTTCCTGCGGCTCTTCGGGCTCGATGAAGACGTGATCTTCCACGACGTCGAGGGCATGGAGCATCACATCAGCGCGCCGACGCTGCGGGCGATCGAGGCGCTCACCTCGCAGCTCGCGCGGCAGCCGGCCCTGGTCGCTCGCATCCGCGAGCAACTCACGAGCGGGAAATAATCTCGCCTTGCGCGGCGCCGCCAAGCATGAGGAAAGGAGCATGATGCATCGCCGCTTACTGATCCTGTCCACCGTGCTGCCGCTGGCATTCAGCGGATGTGAAACTGTGCAAATGCGCACCAAGGCCGAGGCGCGCGAGCGGTTGCGCGCTTCGATCGCCGCGGAGGCGCCTGGCGATTACTTCGTCGGCCGGCGCTACTACAAGAAGGACTACAAGTTCTGGGGCTGGGTCCGCCGTCCGCAACAGCCGTGGGGCACGGCGCAGCTCGTGATGCTCAACGAACAGGAGAAACTCGCGCCCGATCGCGCGCAGAACACGATCGGCTCGGATAACAATTACGAATACAAGCTGATCGGCCAGTTCTCCGAACAGACCGTCTATGAGCCGGCGAGCAATGGCTTCTACCCGGAGTTCGTGCTGAAAAGCTACGAGCTGATCTCGGTCGCCCCGGCGAGCATTTACAAGACGCCCGGCGCGACCGATCCAGCCCGCCGCGTCATCGCCAAGCCCGAGTAGGCGCCCCGCCATGCGCTTCATTCTCATTTTCTGCGCGGCTGCCGCGTTTGCACAGACCGCGCCGAAGCCCGACCCGCTCTACGAGACGCGCGAGGGCGGCGACCGGAACGGGATCGAGAAGTGGTTCATGGGCCGGCAGATCGCGCGCGTGATGGGGCATCAGGCCGCGGACTGGCTCGAGCGTCCGGAGCGCGAGGAGGAGGAGAAGACCGAGGCGATGATCGAGGCGCTGAAGTTTCGAGAGGGCGAAGTCGTCGCCGATATCGGCGTCGGCAGTGGCTACATCGCGCGGAAGATTTCGCCGCGCGTCGGGGCGACCGGCTTGATCTACGGCGTCGATATTCAGCCCGAAATGCTCGGCGTGCTCGCGAAACGCATGGCGATGTTTCGCATCACCAACGTGAAGGGCGTGCTCGGCGAAATCATCGACCCGAAGCTGCCGCCGGAGTCGTGCGACACGATGATCATGGTCGATGTGTATCACGAGTTCGATCACCCGTTCGAGATGATCGAGGCGATGGTGAAGGCGCTCAAGCCGGGCGGCCGGATCGTCTTCGTCGAATTCCGCGGCGAAGATCCGAACGTGCCGATCAAGACCGTCCACAAGATGACCGAGTCGCAGGTGAAGAAGGAGATGAGCCTCCACTCGCTCACGCACGAGCAGACGATCGGCATCCTCCCGTGGCAGCACATCATCGTCTTTCGGAAGCCAGCGAAGTGAGCTTCGTCTGGCGGAAGCTCAGCCCGGCGAAATGGGACGACGTGTGGCCGGAGCGGCTCGCGGAATTCGTCGATCGCCTCGCGATCACCGCGCTCGCCGGCAGCAAGACGAGCCGGCTGGAAGTCTTCGCGCTCGACCGGCGCGACGCGACGCGTCTCGCGAAGGAATTCGGCGGCACCGTGTCGAAACAAACGCGCGACTGGCTCAAGGCGCCGGCGGCACCTCGCGCGCCGATCAATGTGCGAGGGCGGCTTTACATCGTGACTAGCGAAGCGGAACGCCCGGTGGGCAAGGCCGCGCTGATCGTGCCAGCCGGGATGGCGTTCGGCACCGGCGAGCACGCGACCACGCTGAACTGCCTGCGCTTCGTCGCGGACTTCGCGGCGGCGCAGACCGCGCGATGGGAGTTGCTCGATGTCGGCTGTGGCAGCGGCATCCTCGCGCTCGCCGCGCGCGCACTCGGCGCGACGAAGGTCGAGGCCGGCGACTTCGACCCCGACTGCGTGCGCACCGCGAAACAGAACGTGCGGCTGAACAAATTGCGCGGCGTCGCCGTGCGGAAGATGGATGTCTTCGACTGGAAGCCGGCGCGCACATGGCCCGCGATCACCGCGAACCTTTACTCGACCATCCTCATCCAGATCGCTCCGAAGCTCGCCCGCGCCCTCGCGCCCGGCGGCACGCTGATCTTCTCCGGCGTCATGCGCGACCAGGAGCGCGAAGTCGTCGCCGCTTTTCGCAAGGCGGGACTTCGCATCGGCGACATCAAGCGGCAGGGCAAATGGATCGCCGGAACGGCGCATCGATGAGGTTCCTCGTCGCCCCGGACAAATTCAAAGGCTCCATCTCATCCGCCGACGCCGCGACGGCGATCGCGGACGGTTTACGCGAAGCGCTCCCGGACGCCGAGTGCGAGCTCGCGCCGATCGCCGATGGCGGCGAGGGCTTCGCCGAGGCGATGTGCCTCGCGCTCGGCGGCGAATGGATCGACTGCACGGCGAAGGACCCGCTCGAGCGCGACATGCCGTGCCGCTACGCGTGGGTCGGGCGGGAGAAGCTCGCGATCATCGAGATGGCCGAGGCTTCCGGTCTTTGGCGGCTCAAGCCCGAAGAGCGCGCGCCGCTGCGCGCACACACCTTCGGCACCGGCCAGCTCATCCGCGACGCCGCCGCGCGTGAAGTCTTCGCCTCGGCGGACACGATCCTCGGCCGGCCGGTTTCCAAGCTCTGCTTCGAG
>JBEBGD010000104.1:0-19524 GCA_040081625.1 Chthoniobacteraceae bacterium | reverse complement strand
GTGCGCGGGTTCATCAGAGCCTTATAGTGCTCGCGCCCCGATTTTGTGACAGACGGCGGTCCCGCCGCAGATTTGCTTCAGCGCCGCGGCGGCTTCTCGCGCGGGGGCACCTTTGCCGGCACGTAGGCGGCGGGTGGCGGGGCCTTGCGCGGCGGCTTCGTCGCGAGCAGCCGCTGCGTCTGCGCGCGCAGATCGTTGGGGGTAAAGTCGATGCCGCGGCGCTTGAGCGTGGAGCCCTCGGCGAGGAAGAGCTCGATCGTGGCGCGCTTGAACTGCACCCGCGCGTCGGCCATGCCCTGCCGGACCTCGAACAGCCCCGCTTCAACCTCGAGCACGTGGCGGGCTTCGATTTTCCCGACCCCGAGCCGCTCGCGCTCGCTCTTGAGCAGCCGCTCGTTGAATCGGACCATCGTGTCGTAGTCGTCGATCGTCGCGCGCGTGTGGCGGAGCTTTTTCAACGAAGTAAAGAGCGCGTTCGCGAGCTGCGTCTCGATGCCGCGAAGCTGGAGCTGCGTCTGGCGCACCGTCGCATCCATCGCCGCGAGTTCGTGCCGCCCGCGGACTCCACCGCCGAGCGGCAGGCGGAATTCCGCACCGAGCGACCACGAGCGGAAGTCGCCGGTGGTCACTTCGTCCCACGATTCTCCGGGCGAGGAGCCGAGTCCGTTGAGGCCGGCGGAAGCCTTGAGATTGAGCTCGGGCAGGCGCTGGTTGCGCGCGAAGCCGAGCCGGACATAGGCCTCGTCGAGTTTCCTGCGCTGGATGATGAGGTCGGGATTCAGATCGACCGCGCTGCGCCAGCTCGCCTCGTAGGCGACATCCGGCAGCACGACGCCGGGTTCCTCGGTAATGAGGTAGCTGGACTTCTGCTCGCGCGGCGACTGGCCGGCGAGGACGAAGAGCTGACCCATCGTCTCGTTGTAGCGCTGGAGCGCTTCGTTGCGCTTGGTGTGCCGCAGCGCGACACCGGCCTCGGCCTCGAGCACTTCGATCTCCGCGGCTTTTCCAGCTTTCACCTTCTCCCGACTGTCCGCGAGGATCGACTCGGCGACCGCGACCGACTCGTCGAGAAAACGAATCTGCTCCTGCGCGAAATAGACGCTCCAGTAGGCCGCCTCGGCTTGAGAGAGCGTGACCATGAGCTGCCGGCGGTATTCCTGGAACGCCGACTCGGAGTTGATCGCCGCGATGCGCAGCGCCGCGAGCGCGGCGGCGGTGCCGCCGTTCTTCAAGAGCGGCTGCGTGAGCGTGACGCCCGCGAAGCTCTGCCACTCGTCGGTCCGCGTGAGCGGGGTGCCGGCGCTGAGCGGGGTCAGGTTGTTGTTGAAGTTGTTGAGCGTGTATCCGAGGCGGATCTTCGCGCCGGTCGGCGTGTTCGACTCGATCGCCGAGTCGAAGCGGTTGTTGCGCTCGTCGAGGATCGGGATGCCGCCGAGGCTGCGCTGCTGCTCGACGGAGTTGGGGCGTTTGTTCGCCTCGCGAGCGGCGGAACTCACCCACTCGGGCTCGAAGGCGCCGCGCTCGGCCAGCGCGCGCTGCCGGCTCGCCTCCGTCCCGAAAAGCTGCGCCTGGAGCGTCTCATTCCCCGCCACCACGATGCGCAGATATTCTTCCAGCTTGAGCGGCACCTTGCGCTCCGCGGCGCCGAGCGGGCTGGCGAGCACCGCGCAGGCAGCGAGGAATAGCGGCACGAATTGCCGGCGAAGATCAATGCAAGGGATGCGGGAAGTGGTCGCCGGGCTCAAGAGCGCGCGTCTTTGCCGTCCGTCTGCGACTCGCGCAAGCGGATTCTGCCGCGACGCTTTGATTACCGGCTTCCGCGGACCGTCGCCTCCGCACGCTCGCGCGACGTGACTTCGCGGAAGCGATCTTCGTAGCCCGCCTGATTCGTCCCCATGAGCCGGTCCCAGAAGTTAAAATAGAGGCCGTAGTTTCCGCGGATGAACTCATGGTGCATCGCATGGTTGGTCGGCGTGTTCATAAACTTTCCGAGCCACGAATCCATCATCCAGCGCGGCCAGAGCTCGTAGCCGGTGTGGCCGGCCACGTTGAAGATGATCTGCCACGTCATGAACGCGAGGAAGGCGAGCGGGTGCATCGGCATGATCGTGATCGCGATCGGGAAGATGAGCGCCTGCACGACCGCCTCGAGCGGATCGAACGCATAGGCCGCCCACGGCGACGGATTCGTCGAGAGATGATGCCCGCGATGGAACCAGCGGAAGAGCCGCCGGTGGTGCATGAGCCGGTGCGTCCAGTAGAACCACGCGTCGTGGACGAAGATCGCGACCGCCACGCTCGCGACGAACCAGCCCCAGCCGAAGCTGCCGATGCGCCAATACATCTGCGTCCAGCCAGCCTTCACCGCGGCCACCGTCAGCGCGCCGACCGCGCCAAAGACGACGAGCGTCATCAGCGAGTAGCGCATCTCGCGCCGCACGTCCGCGGCGAGCGGCTCGCGCTGCACGACCTTCCGGTGCCACCAGCGGCGCTTGAAAAGGACGTAGCAGAGAAGCCACGCGATCCCGGCGAAGAAAGCGTAGCGCAGGCCCGTCTCGATGGTGATACCGAGCGTGGTGAGGAGGAAGCGTTCGAGGGCAGTCATGACGAAGGCGGAGCGGATCATCGCAGCAGACGCGGGCCGCGCCAGTGCCGTTACCGGCGTCATCGCTCGAAGTTGATCGACGTAGCCGGGGCGAATCCGCTAACTCGCCCGCAATGTCGAAGACCTTCGCCGCACTCATCTACGCGCTTACCATCGCGTTCTTCGCGGCGTTCTTTCTCTACCCGATCTCGCAGGCGCTCGGCGGCGCGCTCTTCGATGCGGACGGCCACTTCACGCTCGACTACATCGCCGAGGTCTTCCGCAACGAAGTCTATGTCGAGGGTCTGAGGAACGCGTTCTTCCTCGCCGTCTTCTCCACGATCGCGACCACCGCCATCGCGCTGCCGCTGGCTTTCCTCACCGACCGCTTCGATTTCCCCGGAAAGAAAATCCTCGGCGCGCTGCTGCTCGTGCCGATGATCCTGCCGCCATTCGTCGGCGCCATCGGCATTCGCGCGCTGCTCGGCGGTTACGGCGCGGTCAATTCCGCGCTGCAGAAGCTCGGCCTGCTCGGCGAAAACGAAGTCATCGACTGGCTCGGGCACGGGCAGTTCTGGGGCATCGTCGCCATCAACGCGCTGCACCTTTACCCGATCCTCTATCTCAATGTGACCGCCGCGCTCGCGAACGTGGACCCCGCGATGGGCGAGGCCGCGGAAAACCTCGGCTGCACCGGGCTGCGCAAGTTCCGCCGCATCACGCTGCCGCTCATCATGCCGGGGCTGTTCGCGGGCGGCACGATCGTCTTCATCTTCTCGTTCACCGAGCTGGGCGTGCCGCTCATCTTCGACTACACGCGCGTCACGAGCGTGCAGATTTTCTACGGCTTGAAGGAGATCGCCGGCAACCCGTTCCCCTTTGCGCTCGTCGTCGTGATGCTCGTGCTGACGGTGCTCGCGTATCTCACGAGCAAGCTGCTCTTCGGTCGCGGCGATCAGGCGATGATGTCGAAAGCCACGACCGCCGGGGGCTCGCGCACGCTGCATGGATTCTCCGGCTGGCTATGCACCGCGGGCTTCGTCGCCGTCATCTTCCTCGCGTTGCTCCCGCACCTCGGCGTCGTGTGCGTGAGCTTTTCCGGCGAGTGGTATCGCACCGTGCTGCCAGCGCAGTGGACGGTCGAGCACTACGACAATGCGCTCGGCCATTACCTCACCGTCCCCTCGATTCTAAACTCCCTCAAATACGCCAGTGCCGCGACGCTCATCGACATCTTCCTCGGTCTCGCGATCGCCTACGTCGTGGTCCGCACGACGCTGCCCGGCCGCGCGCTGCTCGACGCGATGGCCATGCTCCCGCTCGCCGTGCCCGGCCTCGTGCTCGCCTTCGGCTATCTCTCGATGACGCAGGACGGCAAACCCTTCGCCGCCTTCAATCCCGGCAAGGATCCCACGCTCCTGCTCATCGTCGCGTATTCCGTCCGCCGCCTGCCCTACATCGTCCGCAGTGCCGTCGCCGGCCTGCAGCAGACGAGCGTCACGCTCGAGGAAGCCGCGCACAATCTCGGCTGCCCGCCGCTGCGCACGCTGCGCCGCATCACGCTCCCGCTGATCATGGCGAACGTCATCGCCGGCGCGCTGCTCGCCTTCAGCTTCGCGATGCTCGAGGTCAGCGACTCGCTCATCCTCGCGCAGAAGCAGCAGCACTACCCGATCACCAAGGCGATCTACGAACTCTACCAGCTCCTCGGCGAAGGCCGCTTCGTCGCCAGCGCGCTCGGCGTGTGGGCGATGGCCTTCCTTGGGCTGACGATCTTCACCGCGAGCCGGATCCTCGGGAAGAAGATGGGTGCCTTGTTCCGCGTCTAGCCGTGTGCCGCATCGGCGAGCGGCTTTACGAATGTCGCGAGCTTTTCGACGAGCTCCGGCCGGTCTCCGATGTCGCCGATCTGCCGCACGATCGCGCTGCCGACGACGATGCCGTCTGCGACTTTCGCCACGGCGCGCACGTGCTCGGGCGTGGAGATGCCGAAGCCGACGGCGATCGGCAGCGGCGTGGTCGCGCGGATGGCGGCGACGCGTTCGTCGATGGATGCAGCGACTTCGCTGCGCTCGCCGGTCACGCCTTCCCGCGAGACGTAATAGATGAAGCCGCCCGCGCCGCGCGTGAGCTGCGCGATGCGGGCGTCGGGTGTGGTCGGCGCGATGAGGCGGATGCGCTTGAGGCCGCTGTGCTCCTCGAAGTCCGTCGTCGCGGCGTCTTCATCCGGCGGCAGGTCGAGGATCAGCAGCCCATCCACGCCAGCGGCTTCCGCGTCGCGGTGAAAGTCCGCGAAGCCGTAGCGATAGATCGGGTTCAGGTAGGTGTAGAGCACGATCGGGATCTGCGATTCGCGGCGCAGGTCGCGGATCATGTCGAGCACGCCGCGCACGGTCGTGCGGGCTTCGAGCGCGCGAGTGGCGGCCATCTGATTCACCACGCCGTCGGCGAGCGGGTCGGAGAAGGGGACCCCGAGCTCGAGGATGTCCACACCCGCGCGCTCGAAGCTGAGGCAGAGAGCGCGCGTCTGGGCGAGGGTCGGGTCGCCCGCGCAAATGTAGGTGATGAGGGCCTTGCGCCCGGCGGCGCGCAGCTCGGCGAATTTTTGGTCGATGCGATTCGGCATGTGGATGTGCGGGCGCATTAGTGCATCAGTGCATCCGTCCATGTCCACACCGTCGCTCGTCGTGAACGAAATCTACCAGTCCATCCAGGGCGAGAGCTCCTGGGCGGGCTGGCCGTGCGTCTTCGTGCGGACGACCGCGTGCGACCTGCGCTGCAATTACTGCGACACCGAGTATGCCTTCTACGAGGGCAAGCGGCGCCCGCTCGATGAAGTGATCGCCGAGGTGCTCGCGTTCGATTGCCCGCAGGTTGAGATCACCGGCGGCGAGCCACTGCTGCAGAAGAACGTGCTGCCGCTCATGGCCGCGCTGTGCGACGCGGGGAAGACCGTGCTCGTCGAGACGAGTGGCGCGCACGACATCGGCGGCATTGACCCGCGCGTGCATCGGATCATGGACTTGAAGACGCCCGGCAGCGGCGAGTGCGCGCGGAATCTTTTCGCAAACATCCCGCACCTCACAAAGCGCGACGAGGTGAAGTTCGTGATCGGCAGCCGCGAGGACTACGAGTGGAGCCGGGCGCAGGTGCGCGAGCATGATCTCGCCGCGCGAGTGGGTTGCGTGCTCTTCTCGCCGATCTTCGGCCGCATCGAGCCGCGGCAGATCGTCGAGTGGGTGCTCGAGGATAAGCTGCCCGTCCGTTTCCAACTCCAGATGCACAAATTCATTTGGGAACCGCGGGCGCGTGGCGTTTAACTTCCACCGATGAAAGTTCGCCTTACCAAAGACTTCACCTTCGAAGCGGCCCAGACGCTGCCATGTGCGCCGGAGGGTCACAAATGCCGGCAGATGCATGGCCACAGCTTCAAGGTCGAGATCAGCGTCGAGGGCGAGTCCGACCCGAAGACCGGCTGGTTCTTCGACCACGCGGACATCAGCCGTGCGATGCGGCCGCTCGTCGAGCAACTCGACCACGGCTACCTGAACGAAGTGCCGGGGCTGGAGAACCCGACGATCGAGAACATGGCCGCGTGGTTTTGGAGCGCGCTTGCGCCGCAGTTGCCGGGGCTCGCGGAGATCGTGATCCACGAGACGCCGACTGCGCGCTGCAGCTACCGGGGCGAGTGAGCAGGAATTTTTCATTGGCAGCCCGCCTTCGCGCGGTAGCGTCCGCGCGCTTTATGATCCGATTTGCCGCTCTTTCCGCTGCCGTCCTCGCGTTCGCCTTTTCCGCGTGCGAACGCCATCCGCTGCCCGGCGAGACGGCGATAACGCATACGCACGGCGCCGATGGCCCCGGTGACAGCCACGCCGCCGCTCCTCATGCCGCTGCTGCGAAGCACGACGAGAAGAAGCCCGGGCATGCACCCGCCGCGGTGCACGAGGACGCGCCGAAGTTTTTCCCCGGGAAAAAGTAGGCACTAGACGAAGGCCTCGGCCACGGCGTCGGCGAGCAGCTTGCCGCGCGGTGTGAGTCGCACGCGCCCGGCTTGCTCCACGAGCAGACCGATCTCGAAGAAGTGTGCGACGCGATCACTCCACGGCGCAAGTTCCGCGGAGGTCATGCCGTCGGACGTGCGCATCGCGAATGCCGCGATCTCGCCGCGCCGTTTTTCGGGGGTGAGTTGCTCGGTGAACCCGACGGCGCTTTCGCCCGCGAGACTGCGGCGCGTGTATTCCGCGGTGTCGCGCACGTTTTCCCAGCGGTCGAAGCCGACGTTCGAGAACGCGCTCGGGCCGAAGCCGAGGAAGTCGGAGCCGAGCCAGTAGGCCTTGTTGTGCTGCGATTCGCGGCCGGGGCGCGCGTAGTTGCTGATCTCGTAGTGCTCGAAACCGGCGCCGCCGAGCGTCTCGATCGTCGCCTCGAACATGCACGCGTCGCGCTCGTCGTCCTGCTTGAACTGCCCGCCGGTGAGCTTGCGGAAATACTCCGTGTCCTGCTCGTAGGTGAGGCAATACGCGGAGACGTGCTCGGGCTGGAGCGCGAGCGTCTTCTCGAGGGTCGCGCGCCACTGCGCCTCGGTCTGGCCGGGCACGGCGAACATCAGGTCGATGTTCAGATTCTGGAAGCCGGCCTCGCGCAGGACGCCGAAAGTTTTCTCCGCTTGCGCGGCGTTGTGGACGCGGCCGAGCGTCGTGAGAAGCGCGTCGTCCCACGACTGCACGCCGAGGCTCACCCGCGTGACGCCGCCTTCGCGCAGCACGCGCGCCTTGTCCGAGCGGATCGTCGCGGGATTCGCCTCGAGCGAGACTTCATCGAGTCGCGAGAAATCGATCCGCGCACGAAGTCCGGCGAGGAGGTATTCGAGTTGCGGCGTGAGCAGCGCGCTGGGCGTGCCGCCGCCGAAGTAGATCGTGCGCGGCCGCAGGTCGTAGCGCTGCGCGGCGGCATCGACCTCGCGCAGCAGCGCGTCGAGGAATGCAGGCGTCTTGTTCTTCGATCCGACCTCGACGTAGAAGCAGCAATACGGACAGAGCTTCGGGCAGAAGGGGATGTGGAAGTAGAGATGACGGATCGCGGACACGGCGCTGTCAGTTTAACCACAAAGGTCACGAAGACCACGGAGAGTGGCAGCCGAGGCGCTTCTCTTCGCGGCGTCGTGGTCGATCAATGCGCGGTCGCACCTTCCGCCCCGAGGCCGGTCTGCGAGCGCACGCTGAGTTCGTCGAACTTCGACTCCGCCTCCATGTCGCGCGCGGTGAGGATGGTGCCGAGATACGCGCCGAGGAAGCCGAGCGGGATGCTGACGATGCCGGGGTTGGCGAGCGGGAAGGGCGCGGTCTTCGCGTCGTAGAGTCCGTTCTTGCTGAGCAGGATCAGCACGATCGACGAGACGAGACCGGCGGCGAGGCCGCACACGGCGCCGGTGGTGTTGAAGCGCTTCCAAAAGATCGAGAAGAGGATGACGGGCAGGTTCGCCGATGCGGCGACGGCGAAGGCGAGGCCGACGAGCATCGCGGCGTTCACGCTCGATCCGAGCTTGATCGCAATCGCGATGCTGGCGGCGCCGACGAAGAACGCGGTGATGCGCGCGACGAACACTTCCTCGCCGGGACGATGCTCGCGGCCGTGGTGGATCACGTTGGTCCAGAAGTCGTGCGCGAAGCTGGTGCTCGCGCTCATCGTGAGGCCGGCGACGACGGCGAGGATGGTCGCGAAGGCGACGGCGCTGATGAAGGCGAAGAAGAACTCGCCGCCGAGCACGTGGGCGAGCACCGGGGCGACCATGTTGCCATTCGGGAGGCCCTTCGCGTCGAGCGGGATGTCGCTCATCTTCAGCAGCGTCGCGGCGCCGAATCCGAAGAACGTGGTGAGCACGTAGAAGACGCCGATGATCGCCGTGGCCCACACGACGCTGATGCGCGCGGTCTTCGCGTCGGGCACGGTGTAAAAGCGGACGAGGATGTGCGGCAGGCCCGCGGTGCCGAGCACGAGGCCGAGCGCCAGCGAGATGAAGTCGAGCGCGCCGTAAGGATTCGCGGCGCTCGCACCGTAGGCCATGCCGGGATCGAGCAGGTTCACGGGCGGTTTGGTGCCGGCGTAGTCGGCGACGGCGACGTTGTTGAAAAACGCGGTGAGGCTGTAGTCGTGCCGGGCGAGCACCATCCAGCTCAGTGCGAACGCGCCGGCCATGAGCAGGATGGCCTTGATGATCTGCACCCACGTCGTCGCGAGCATGCCGCCGAAGACGACATACACGAGCATGAGCACGCCCACGCCGATCACCGCGGGAGCGAAGGGCACGCCGATGAGTTGCTCGATGATGCCGCCGGCGCCGACCATCTGCGCGATCATGTAGAAGGTGGAGACGGTGAGCGTGCTGAGCGACGCCATCGCGCGCACGGGCCGCTGCTTGAGCCGGTAGGCGAGCAGGTCGGCCATCGTGTATTTGCCGGCATTGCGCAGCGGCTCCGCCACGAGCAGCAGCACGGTGAGGTAGGCCACGAGGAAGCCGACCGAATACATGAAGCCATCGTAGCCCTTGAGGCAGATGATGCCCGAGATGCCGAGGAAGCTCGCGGCGCTCATGTAGTCGCCCGCGACGGCGAGGCCGTTCTGCCAGCCTTTGATCGAGCGCCCGGCGGCGAAGTAAGCCGCGGAGCCGGTGGCTTTGCGCGCGCTGAAGTAGGTGATGACCAGCGTGATCGCCACGAAGGCGATGAACATGCCGAGAGCGGGAGTGATGGCGAAGGCGAGCATGGAAAAATTAGCGGCGGGGGAACTTGGCGAGCAGCTCCGCGTTCATGCGGTCCCAGCGCTTGGCGGCGCGCACGTAGAGGGCGCAGACGACCCACGTCATCACGAACTGCGAGAGCGCGAAGATGTAGGCGATGTTCACCTTTCCCCAGACCGCGGTTTTCATCAGCGCGGGGAAGAATCCGACGAGCACCGGCAGCGACATGTAGAAGAGAAGGAAGAAGATCGTGCCGGGGATGATGAAGCGCAGCTTCGCGCGCTTGAGCGCGGCGAACTCGGGATGCGCGGCGATGGCGGACCAATCATACGGATCCCCGTCTTCGGAGGCCGTGCGTTCGTGGGCGGGCTTCTCGCCGCCGCGTCCGAGCGGCGAAACGTCCGTCGGGCCGCCGCTGATCGGCGTGGGGTCGAAGTTCTCGGGAGTGCTCATGGAGCGCGGACCGTAGGGGTGTCGGCGATTCTGTCGAGCATTGACACAAACAAGTGTGCGCCAAAGCTCCCGCGCAATTCGATGAACCCGCATTCCGCTTCGGCATGAGCAAGGCCTTCACGCGCGAGTCCGACGACGAGCACGACGAGCCGCTGGCGCCGCGGCCATCCGCCGCACTTCCGCCGGGCACGAAAAATCTGCTGACTCCCGACGGCGCCGAGCGGCTGCGCGAAGAACTCGACGCGCCGGGTTGCGCGCCGAAACGCCGCCGCCAGATCGAGGAGACGCTGCGCACCGCCGTCGTCACGCCGTCGCCGGCGGATCGCGGCGTGGTGCGCTTCGGCGCGGTCGTCGCGGTCCGGCGCGACGGCGGCGAGGCGAGTTATCGCATCGTCGGCGTGGACGAAACCGACCCCGATCGCGGCTGGGTGAGCTGGCTCTCGCCGATCGCGAAGGCGCTGCTCGGCGCGCGCTCCGGCGGGCGCGTGCGTTTCCGCTTTCCATCCGGCGAGGAAGAGCTGGAGATCGTCGCGATCGACTATCCATGACCGACGATTCCCATCCCGACCTCGCGACGGCAACGAACTGGCGCGGCTTGAAGCCCGGCATGACGCGCGCGGATGCGTTGCGCGCGATCGAGGCTGCGGGTGCGGAGATTTCCAACGAGGACGAAACCGATCCCGGCTGGCTGCTCGCCGTCGGCGAAAAATGGGGCGTAGAGTTGCGCTTCGCCGAGGGCGGCGACCAGCCGCTGCGGCAGATCGCGCTCGACGACGAAGGCTGCCATTGGGCCGGCCGGCCGCTCCCGGGCCTGCCGCTGCACGAGGCGCTCGCAGTGCTCGGCGATGCCGCGCGGGGCGCGGGCTGGCGACCCGAGGACGCGACCGACGAAGCCTTCGCCGATCTCGAGCCGCCCGGCCCCGGGCCCTTCTCGGACGCACGGCTGCTGAGCGAGGCGACGGTGTGGATTCGTTCGCGCGGGCTCGGCCTGGTCATGTGCGGCGGCGAGGTGAACGAGATCATCTGGCGCCGTGCGGAGGATGTGCCGCGCGACTTGATCGGCCCGGTGACCGAGGCGCAGCGGCAGATCACCGCGCGCCCCGATCGCGAGAAATTCTTGCGCGACGAGTATGTCGGGGAGCGGGTCCCGAACCGGCCCGCCCCGCGCTCAAACCCTCTGCAGCGCATCCTCAACCTCGCGCTCGTCATCGCGCTCGGCTTGATCGGCTGGCAGGCGTGGCTGGAAATGCAGCGGTGGCATAAGGCGATCATCCTCACCGGCAAGGTCGTCGTGATCGAGAGGGCGACAGCGAAGCCGTGGCGCGATCATTACCGGGTCAGGTTCATCGATCCGAGCGGTCGATCGCAGGGCGTCACGCTCGCGCAAGGTGAGTTCTACATCCCGCCGGGCGAGATCGGCGCGGAAGTGCAGGTCGCCTACGTGCCGGAGGATCCGCCGCGCGTGAAAGGCCTCGCGTATTCGCGCGACGCCGCCTTCACCCGCTACATGCCGTGGGCGATCGGCGTCGGGCTGCTCTACATGGTCGGCTCGCTGGCTGCCGCGGTCATCGCGCGCCGGCTCGCGACGCCGGCCTTGCCGAGGCCGCCGGGTCTTGTCCGCTGAGCGACGACAAAGTTCGTTGTTTTTCCACCGCGCTGCGCCAGCCTGCGCTCGTGCCAAAACCAAATTACTCATTCGAGAAGCGACGCCGTGATATGGCCAAGAAAGCCAAGAAGGAAGAGAAGCGGCTGCGCAAACTGGAACCCAAGCCAGCAGAGCCGTCCGATGGGACGGAGCAGACTCCCGCGTCTCCGCCGGACGCTGAATGAAGCGGGCGAAAGCCCCGGAGGACGCTGCCGTGTCGCGCGTCCTGGTGCTCGTCGATGAATCCAACATCGTCAGCTCCGTGCGGGCGACGAATCGCAACCTCGACTGGAGCAAGCTGCGGGAATTCCTAACGCGCGCCGATCAAGGCCGGTCGCTGATCGAGATGGTCGTCTATGTCGGCCTGCCGCCCGTGATGCCCGACTGGCAGACCGAGCGCGACAAGAAGAACAAGTTCCTCCACTGGCTGCGCGCGCATGGGTTCCTCGTTGTCGCGAAGGACGGCGCGCCATCCGAAGACGGCCGCTACAAGGCGAACGTCGATGTGCTCATGGCGCTCGATGCCGTCGAGCTCTCGCGCGACATGGCGCCCGACGTGGTCGTGCTCGTCACGGGCGACTCCGACTTCGCGCCGCTCGCGCTGCATCTGCGCCGGCGCGGCATCCGCGTGGAAGTCGCCGCCGCTGCGCCGAACCTCGGCGGCGCGCTGCGCGATGCGGCGAATGAGGCGATCGATCTCGTCCCGCTGTTCGAGACGTTCGCGACAGGGAAGGCGAACTGAGCCTACGCGACGCGCACCGCGCGCGTCTTGTCGAGCTTGAGCACCGCGCCGGAAGCAGGCGCGGGCGTGGCTTTCGGATCGGTCACCTTTTCGTCGCCGAGCGTGACGCTGCCCTGCTCGACGAGCCGGCGCGCGTCGCCGCGGCTGCGCGTGATGTCGTAGGCCTGCGCGTAGGCGGCGACGACGAGCGAGACGATGTCGGGATTCACGCCGGCGAGATTTACGATCGGCAGGTCCGCGTGCGCGAGGTCGCGTTTGCTGAAGCGCGTGTTGAAATCCTCGAGCGCCTCGGCGCCGGCGGCCGCGTCGTGGTAACGCTCGACGATGCGCCGCGCGAGTTGCTTCTTCGCATCCATCGGGTGCCCGGCGGGCACGTCCTCGCCGAGCAGCAGCGAGTAGTAGGTTGTCATCGTCTCGTCGCTGATGCTCATCAACTTTCCGAACTGCGTCTTCGCGTCCTCGCTCACGCCCACATAGTTGCCGTAGCTCTTCGACATCTTCTGCACGCCATCAAGCCCGACGAGCAGCGTGTTGAGAAAGACGACCTGCTCAGGCTGGCCCTCGGCGCGCTGGAGTTCGCGCCCGACGAGGATGTTGAAAAGCTGATCGGTGCCGCCCAGTTCCACATCCGCCTTGATCATCACCGAGTCCCAGCCCTGCATGATCGGGTATTGGATCTCGTGAAGGTGAACGGGCTCGCCGCTGTCGTAGCGCTTCCGGAAATCCTCGCGCTGGAGCATCTGCTGGAGCGTCACGCGCGCGTTTAGCCGCATGACTTGCTCGAAGCTCATCATCTCGAACCACTCGCCGTTGAAGACCACGCGCGTCTTGTCGGGATCGAGGATTTTGAAAGCCTGGCACTTGAACGACGACGCATTGCTCATCACCTGGTCGTGCGTGAGCGGCGGGCGCGTCTTCGAGCGGCCGCTCGGGTCGCCGATCATCGCCGTGAAGTCGCCGATGATGAGGATGGCCTGGTGCCCGAGGTCCTGAAATTGCCGCAGCTTCGTGAGCGCGACGCTGAAGCCGAGATGAATATCCGGCGCGGTCGGATCGACGCCGAGCTTGATATTCAGCGGGCGGCCAAGGCGCAGCTTCGCGAGCAGCTCCTGTTCGGAGATGATCTGCGCGGCGCCGCGACGGAGTTGTTCGAGCTGTGCCTCGGGTGAAAGCATCGGCTTCCCGATAAACCCAAGCCGGCCCGCGTGGCCAGCGGAAATCAGCGTGGCGGCGCCCAGATGCGCTGCTCTTCCTCGAGTGGATGGGCGATGAAGCCGCGTGCGCGCGCATAATCGACGAGCGCCGCTTCGCCCGTTTCCTCCGCGCCGGTCAGCACGCCATCGGGCGGCACCGCGGCGAGATGTTCGGCGAGCGTGGCGGGCGTGACGATGCCGAGGCGCCGCGCCTTGGCCGGATCGATATAGTCCGCCACGCGCCACGCGAATGGCCCGGGAGCGAAAGCCGGATCGATGCGCAATCCAGCCTCGAGCGGCAGCAGTGGCGCGAGCGTCAGCACGCGGCCCGACGGCAGATGCTCGCGCAGCGCGATGCCCTCGCGATGGGCCTCGAAGGTGGCCCATTTGTGCGGCTGGAACAGATGGTCGAGCCCGTCGAAAGTTTCCGTGCGCACCGCTGACCCCACCGCCAGCACCAGCCCGGCGAGGCCCGCGCGCCAGTTCCACAGCCACGCCCGCGAACCGACGGGCAGCGCCGCCAGCGAATAAATCCCGGCCAGCGCGAGGAAGGGCACGAGCGGATAGAAATACTGATCGAACACGGGCGATGGCGCCATCGAGCCCCAGAGCACGAATGGCAGAGCCAGCGCGAACCGCCGCAGCGGCGCGGGCACCGTCACGCGTTTCTTCCACGCCAGCCAGAGCGTCGTCAGCACCGGCAGCAGCGTCGCGAGCATGAAGCCGGCGTCGCCGCGGACGATTTCCTTCCAGAGGAAGCGAATCTTCTTCCCGAGCGTCATCGTGCGCGGTTCGCCGGTGGCCATGCGGTAGTCGATGCTCGCCTGCGCAAACTCGAAGTTCCCGAAGATGAACGCCTCCGGAGCCTTCGCGTAGAGCACGAAGACGCCCGCGAGCGCCGCGAGCAATCCCGCGCTGAAAGTCATCGCCGCCCGCAGTCGCACGCCCCACGCCTGCGCGCCGAGCAGCGTCGCCAGCCCGAGTGGTGCGATCAGCGGCGCGTAGGTGATCCGCATCCCGATCGCCAGCCCGAGCAAGGCTCCGCTCGCGAGCAGCCAGCCGCGCCGTGCCGAGTCCAGCCCGTGCCCGAGCAGCACGAACGCGCCGACCGCCAGCAGCGTCGATGGCTCCTGATTCCACGCGCGTCCCGTCGTGCCCGTGAAAAGCGACGAAACCACGCAAAGCCCCGTCACCGCCATCGCCACGCGCCACGCAACTTTCGTCCCGCGATCGCGGAACGCGCGAAATGCGACGGCACCGATCAGCGCCACCATCGCCGTCGCGCATCCTGCGGAAAAGAGTCGCGCCGCGAGCAGCGGATAATCCGTGAGCCGGAACAGCCAGCCATACACGAACGTCAGATACGGCGTGTGGAAGAGCGGAAAATCCCGGTAGGGCAGCAACCCGTCGCGCCCCCACAGCATCCCGGCGGCGATGTGCTGATGCTCATCGTGGCTCACGCCCTCGGTCATCGCCAGCGCCAGGATAAAAGGCGCTGCCAGCCCCGCGAGGAGAACAAACGCGGCGATACCCGTGGCGCCGCTGCGCGATGCGGCCGGGGATGATTCGGTTTTCAGGCGCGCAGATTTGCACGCACAGCGCCCGCGCGCCACGAGCGAATGCGGATCGCGAACTAAAGGATGCTGCGCATCGCCGGTATTTGTGTTCGCCTGCGCCGATGCCACTGCGCGCGCTCGTCTTCGCTCTCGCCTTTCTCTCCTTCGCCTGCCTGCTCGGCCAGTTCTTCGGCTTTTGGTCGATGCGCGTTTTCGGCTGCTGGGTGCTGCCGCCGGCGACGGCGCTGCTCGCCTTCATCGCGTGGCGCGCTCGTCGCGAGAGCGGCATAAACAGCGCTCACACGTGGATCGTGCAGGGCGCGCTCGGCGGGGTCGTGGCGGCGGCGGTTTACGATCTGTATCGGCTGCCGTTCGTGCTCGGCGGCGCGCCGCTCTTCAAGGTGTTCCCGCGTTTCGGCCAGCTCCTCCTCGGCGCGAATGAACCATCGTGGCTCGTGCAGACGCTGGGCTGGACCTACCACTTCTCGAATGGCGCCGCGCTCGGCATCATGTTCCTCGCGATGGTCACGAAGGCGTCGCCGCGCGTGCTTTTCTGGGGCGCGGTCGCGTGGGCGCTTTTCATCGAGGCGATGCTGCTGCTCACGCCTTACACGAAATTCTTCGGCCTCGCGCTTGATGGCCGCTTTCTCTTCCTCACCGCGTCCGCTCATCTCGCCTTTGGCCTCGCGCTCGGGTGGTGGTGCCGGTGGCGCTTGCAGCCGTCGTTGCGTTAAAGACTCGCGTCCATTAGCAACGCGCCCGCTCTCCCGATGAATCTCGTCTCCGCATCCCTCCGCCGCCCGCTCACCGTCGTGGTGCTCGTGCTGGCGATGTGCCTCGGGGGATGGCTCGCGCTCAAGCGCATGTCGCGCGATGTCTTCCCCGCGCTGAACGTGCCGACGATCTACGTCGCGCAGCCGTATGGCGGCATGGACCCGCTGCAGATGGAGGGCTACCTCACCTACCGCTACGAGTATCACTTCCTCTACATCAGCGGGATCGAGCACGTGGAGTCGAAGTCGATCCAGGGCGCTTCGATCATGAAGCTTCAGTTTCATCCCGGCACCGACATGTCGCAGGCGATGTCGGAGACGGTCGCGCAGGTGAACCGCTCGCGCGCCTTCATGCCGCCGGGCACGGTCGCGCCGTTCATCATGCGCTTCGATGCGGGGAGCGTCGCGGTCGGCTACCTCGTCTTCTCGACGGAGGATCCGAACATCACGCTCAACCAGATGCAGGACCAGGCGCTCAACCGTGTGCGACCGGCCTTCGCGACGCTGCCCGGTGTGTCGGCGCCGCCGCCGTTCGGCGGAAGTTCGCGCGGCGTGATCGTGAACGTGAACCCCGACCGGATGAAGGCGCTCGGCCTTTCGCCCGACGACATCGTGAAGGTGCTAGCGCAGGGCAACGTCGTGAGCCCGTCCGGCAACATGAACCTCGACGGGAAGTATCCGATCGTGCCGACGAACGCGATCGTCGCCAGCGTGAAGGATCTCGAGGCGCTGCCGGTCAAGCACGGCGCGAACGGCACCGTTTTCCTGCGCGATGTCGCGAAGGTTTCCGACGGCGCGGACGTGACGACCGCCTACGCGCTCGCGGATGGAAAACGGTCGGTCTATCTGCCCGTGACCAAGCGCGCCGAAGCCTCGACGCTCGCGGTGGTGGACCTCGTGAAGAAGAGCATCCCCGAGTTTCAGAAGCTGCTGCCGGAGGGGATCAAGGTGAGCTACGCCTTCGACCAGTCGCCCGTCGTGCATCGCTCGATCAATGACCTGCTCAAGGAAGGCGGCCTCGGCGCGATCCTCACGGGGCTGATGGTGCTGCTCTTTCTGCGCGACTGGCGCAGCGCGTTCATCGTCGTCATCAACATCCCGCTCGCACTTTTTGCCGCGACGTTCGCGCTGTGGCTGAGCGGCGAAAACATCCACCTGATGACGCTCGGCGGCATGGCGCTGTCGGTGGGCATCCTCGTGGATGAAGCAACCGTCGCGGTCGAGAACATCCACGCGCACCTCGCGCGCGGCAGTTCGCTAGCCCGCGCCGCGCTCGAGGGCACGCGCGAAACGGCGCTGCCGCGGTTGCTCGCGATGCTGTGCATCCTCGCCGTGTTCATCCCGGCGTTTTTCATGGAAGGCGCGGCGCAGGCGCTCTTCGTGCCGCTCGCGCTCGCGGTCGGCTTCGCGATGATCGCGTCGTTCGTGTTGTCGAGCACGCTCGTGCCGATCCTGAGCGTGTGGTTTCTGCGGCGCACCGGCGGCGCGGTCCACGATCCCGGCTTCATCGACGGCTTGCAGAAGACTTACGCCGCGACGCTGCGCGGCGTAGTCGCGATGCGCTGGCCGCTCGCGGCGATCTATCTCGTCGTCGCTGCCGGCATCGCGTGGGGCATCGGCAGCCTGCTCGGCGTGGAGATTTTTCCGAAGGCTGACAGCGGGCAGTTCGCGCTGCGCTTCCGCGCGCCGAGCGGCACGCAGGTCGGCATCACCGAGAAGATCGCGCAGCAAATCCTCGCGACGATCGCGCGCGAGGCGGGCGGGCAGGAGAAGGTCGAGGTGACGATCGGCATGGTCGGCGTTCACAACGCGAGCTTCCCCGTGAACCTCGTCCATCTGTGGAATGGCGGCCCCGAGGAAGGCTGGCTCGCCGTGCAACTCAAGCGCGGCGCGCGCATGAAGATCGAGGCGTTCAAGGAGCATCTGCGCGGCGTCTTCGCGAAGGAGTTGCCCGACGTGCGCCTGTCGTTCGAGCCGCAGGACATCGTCACGCGCGTGATGAGCTTCGGCTCGCCGACGCCGATCGAGATCGCCATCAGCGCGCCGACGCTCGCCACGGGCAAGGACTATGGCGAGAGGCTGCTCGCGCGGCTCAACCAGCTCCCGTTTCTCCGCGACGCGCAGATCGCGCAGACGCTCGATTTCCCGACGGTGAACGTGAACATCAACCGCGAACGCGCGGGCCTGCTCGGCGTGAAGGTCGAGGACATCACGCGCTCGCTCGTCGCCGCGACGACATCGAGCCGGTTCACGGTGGCGAATTTCTGGGCCGATCCGAACACTGGCATCAGCTACAACTTGCAGGTGCAAATCCCCGAGGAGCGCACGCAGACGATCGAGGATCTGAAGAACGTGCCGGTCAGCGCGGAAGGCGGGAAGACCGTGCCGCTGCGCAACCTCGCCGCCATCGCGCCCGGCACCGCGGTTGGCACTTACGAGCGCTACAATCTCGCGCGCATCGTGAGCATCACCGCAAACATCCACGGCTCCGATCTCGGCACCGCGACGCGTGAAATCCGCAAGGTGCTCGCCGAGGTCAACCTCGAGGCCGACGGCAAAACGAAGGTCAACGTGCGCGGCCAGGTCGTGCCGCTCGAGCAACTCATGGACGGGTTCCGCGCCGGCCTCGCCATCACCATCGTCGTGATCTTTCTGCTGCTCATGGCGAACTTCCAATCCGTGCGCCTCGCGCTCGTGGTCGTCTCGACCGTGCCCGCCGTGCTCGCCGGCGTGGCGCTCATGCTCTGGCTGACGCGCACGACCTTAAACATCCAGTCCGCGATGGGCGCGATCATGGCCGTCGGCGTGGCCGTGGCGAACGCGATCCTGCTCGTGACCTTCGCGGAAAAGGCGCGCGTCGCCGGTAGCGATCCGCTCGCCGCGGCGATAGAAGGCGCGCGCACGCGCCTGCGCCCGATCCTGATGACGAGCTTCGCGATGATCGCCGGCATGACGCCGCTCGCGCTCGGCCTCGGCGAAGGCGGCGACCAGACCGCGCCGCTCGGCCGCGCCGTCGTCGGCGGTCTCGCCGCCGCCACGCTCGCGACGCTCTTCGTTCTTCCCGCCGTCTTCGCGCTGCTCGCGCGGCGCGCATCTGCTTCCCCATCCCTCGATCCCGACGATCCCGCCAGCCCTCACCACCAGCCATGATTCGACGATCCATCCTGCTCCTCGCCTGCCTCACGTCGTCCGCATTCGCCGCCGAGCCGGCGAAGGTGAAAGCCGCGAAAGTCGCGCGCGCCGACGTGGTGCGCTACGTCACGCTCCCCGGCACGCTCAAGGCGAACCAGCAGGCGACGCTTTACGCGAAGGTCGCGGGTTACCTCACCAACGTCTCCATCGACATCGGCGACCTCGTGAAAACCGACCAGGTGCTCGCGACGATCGAGGTGCCCGAGCTCTCAGCGGACATCATGAAGTTCGAGGCCGACGCGAAGGTCGCCGAGATTGAGCTTTCGCGCCTGCGCGACGCGCAGAAGAAGGCCGCTGACCTCGTCGTGCCGCAGATGCTCGACAAGGCGCGCGGCGCCTACGACGTGGCGAACGCGAACCTGCAGCGCACGCAGACGCTGCTCAATTTCGCAAAGATCACCGCACCGTTTTCCGGCATCATCACGCAGCGCCTCGTGGACAGCGGCGCCTTCGTCCCCGCCGCGACCAGCGGCAGCGCGGCGGAGAATGCGGCGCTCTTCACGATCATGGAAACGACCACGCTGCGCGCGCACGTCGCGATGCCCGAGCTCGACGCCGTGCTCGCCGCTAAGGGCCAGCCGGTGAAGGTCAGCGTCGAGGCGCTGGCGGGGCAAAACTTCGACGCGAAAGTCTCGCGCACCGCGGGC
>JBEBGD010000103.1:0-19628 GCA_040081625.1 Chthoniobacteraceae bacterium | reverse complement strand
GCAGGAGCGAATCGCGGAAGCTCTCACGCCCCGGCGTGATGTTCCCGAGCGCGATCTCGCGATTGTTTCGCCACGTCTTCAGCTCGTAGTCGTTCGGCACGTAGTTCGCCACGATGACCGCGTCCGGTTGCAATGCGGGCGCGACTTCATCGAGCACGAGCGCGTGTTCGATGAGGCTGTATCCCGCGGTGCCGAGGTTGAGCACCCGCACCGAACGCTCGCGCAATTTCGCCTCGAGCAGCGTCGTCGCGAGCGCCTCGAACGGCACGCCCGCGCCCACCGTGAACGAATCGCCGAGCACCACGACGCGATATTCGCCCGGTTGCTTTGGCGCGACCGGGCCGTTCTCTGCATCGCGAAAGCCGAGTTCATTCGTTCGCAGCGGCACGCCATACACAGTCCCGTCGCAGTTCCGCGTCATCGTCTTGAAGCGCTGCGTCTCCGCCGAATACCGGAAAAGATCGATGCGCGATCGCGGCACCACGATCCGCAGCGCCACCTCGGCAAGCACCAGCCCGACAACGAGTCCGAACGCGAGCAGCGACAGCTTGATCAAAAAGCGCCGACGGCGCGCGGGAGACATCGCGCGAGGATGCCGAGCCATCCCGCACGCGCAAGCGGTGGCTACTCGTCGGCCCCGGCTACGGCGTCGCGGGCGTCGCTCCAGTCACGCACCAGTTGCGCCACATCTCGCGATAGGCGGCTTCCACCTTTCGCGCGAAGCCCGTCGCATCCATCAGCGGCGCGCCCGTCATTCGTTCCCGAAGCGTGGACCGCAACTCCGCCAACCACTCCGCATTCGTCGCGACCTCCGCTGCGATTCGGACGTAATCGTCCCCATCCTGCGCGATCAGTTCCGGCAGGCCTACGTTCCTCAGAATGCTCACGCCCACCCGACTCCCATGCACCGACCCGGCGAGCGAGATGACCGGCACGCCCATCCACAGGGCCTCGCACGTGGTCGTCGTGCCGTGGTAGGGAAACGTATCGAGCGCAATGTCCACGCGGGAGTAAGTGGCAAGATGCTCCGCCACGCTCGACGTCGGCCCGAGCAATTCGACACGATCAGCGGAAATGCCGGCCATTTCCAATGCGCCGAGGATGCGTGACCGCGCGCCAGAATCCTTGAAGGCCAGGTTCTTCAAGAGCAGGCGCGAGCCCGGCACGCGCTCGAGGATTCGCGACCAGAGCGCGAAGGTGGCTCCGTTGAGCTTCGGCAGGATGCTGAAGCAGCCGAACGTGATGCAACCGTCGCGCGACGCGTGCGAAGTGCCGACCGGCGGCGCCGCGTTCGATGGCCTGAAATTCCATGCGCAATCCGGCAGTCGCACGAGCCTCTCGGTGTGAAAGCGCTCGGTGGTGCCCGGCGGATCCGCATGGGAATCGGTGAGCCGGTAGTCCATCGCCTCGAGCCCGGTGGTGTCGCAGTAGCCGAGATACGTGACCTGCACCGGCGCGGGCTTGCGCGCAAAGACGAGGAGTCGGTGAAAGGCCGTGTGACCGGCCAGATCCACGAGGATATCGATCCCGTCCCGGCGGATGATGTCGGTCGCCTGCGCATCCGTCAGCCATGCGATCTCGCGCCAATGTGTAGCGCGAGCCTGAAGGCGCGCAGTGACGGCATCCGCGCGCGGCACGCAGGAGTAGCAGAACGTCTCGACCTGCGCGGGGTCGTGGCAGGCGAGGAGATCCTCCATGAAGCACGCGACCGCGTGCTCCCGAAAATCGGGCGAGACGTAGCCGACGCGCAGGCGGCGGGAAGGATCGGGATCATTCGTATGCGGCGCGAGAAAGCTGTCGAGCGGCTGCGCATGGAGTTCATGCCAGCGGCAGTGTTCGCGGAAGACAGCGTCGGCATCCCAATCCGGCAGATAGTGAAGTGCGAGCAGTAGATTGCTGTGAACCTCGGGCTGACGCGGATCGATCTTGAGCGACCGGCGATAGGCTGCGAGGGCTTCATCGATCTGCCCGCGATCGCGCAGCGTATTTCCGAGGTTGTTGTGCGCCGCCGCATAATCGGGCTGGAGTTCGACCGCCCGGCGGCTCGCGGCGATCGCTTCCTCGATCCGCCCGGTGTCCCTCAGCGCGTTGCTGATGTTGTTGCACGCGATCGCGTAGTCGGGCCGAAGCTCGAGCGCCCTGCGATAGGAAACGATCGCTTCGTCCAAGCGACCGAGATCCGTGAGCGCGTTCCCGAGGTTGTTGTGGGCGATCGGGTCGTTTGGCTGAAGTTCGATCGCCTTGCGAAACGCCGCGCCGGCTTCCTCCGGTCGTCCAAGTTCCCGCAGCGCGTTGCCGAGTTGGTTGTGCGTCTCCGCATTGTCGGGCTGGAGCCGGAGCGCGACGCGAAATGCTCCCGTGGCTTCATCGAATGCTCCCGCATCGCTGAGCGCGATGCCGAGGTTCTGATGCGCCATCGCAAAGTCGGACCGAAGCGCGACTGCGCGGCGATAGGCTGCGATCGCTTCGTCCCCGCGACCGAGCTCGCGCAACACGCTGCCGAGATTGTTGTGCGCGTCAGCCGAGTCCGGGCACAACTCCACCGCCCGACGACACGCGGTCGCGGCTTCGTGCATCCGGCCACTGGCTTTGAACGCATTGCCGAGATTGCCGTAGGCCGCACCCAAGCCCGGATCGAGTTCGAGCGCCCGCTCGAAAGCAGCGATGGCTTCGTCGGCGCGACCGAGTTTTCCAAGCGCCAGGCCGAGATTGGAATGGAAGGCGGGGCTGCGCGGCGCGATCGCGATGGCCTGCCGGATCAATCCGACCGCCACCTCGCCATTCCCCACCTGATGAGCGAGGAGGCCGAGCAGGTGCAGCGCATCGACGTGCTGCGGCTGCTGCGCGAGGATCTGCCGATAGATCGCCTCCGCCTCGGCAAGCCGTCCGGCCTGATGATGCGTGACGGCGATCTCGAATGCCTGCTGAATCGTGACGGTCGGCATGGGTCGCTTTAGCTACTCGATGCAGCCGTCGAGGGGCAACCGCGAGGGTGATCAGTGGCACCCTCCGAGTCTCCTACAGGCCCCCTCGGGTTACTCGTTCGCCTTGCCCTTCTTCTTATTCACCTTCGCCGCATCGACGGCGTTCGACACCGACTCGGCGAGCGTCGCCTCCTGCGCCTTGAGCCAGGTGTCGTAACCCTTCGTGCGCCCGCCGAGATATTTGTAGGTGTCGAAGATCGCGCCGTTGCCGAGCGCGCGCGGGTCGCCTTCCTCACGCAGCAGCTTCATCATCCGGTAGCGCAGGTCTTCCATCGTGTCCTTGAAGGCGAGATCGTTCGCGAGATTGCGCACGCACTCGGGATCGTCGGTGATCCGAAACAACTCGTCGGCCGGCCGCTTGCCGAAACTCAGGTCGTAGAAATGCCCGCCGAGCGCCTTGAGAACTTCCTTCGTCGGGCTCGGGTCGCAGTTGCCGAAGTCCGTCTCAGGATTGCCCACGGGCCAGCGATCGGGAAAAAAATTGTGAACGTAGAGAAACTCCTTCGTGCGAATCGCACGCACGGGGAAGCCGAGATCGTTCGGGCGGCCGATGTCGTGGCGCTCCTTGCCCGCGAGCATCACGTCGCGATTCTCGACCCAGCCGGATTTCGGCGAGCGCAGGATGCCCGCGAGGCTCTTGCCGGTGATCTGTTCGTGGGGCTTCACGCCGCCGAGTTCGAGGAAGGTGGGCGCGAAGTCGCGCACGTTCACGAAGTCCTCGACTACACGGCCCGGCTTGATGCCCTTCCCCCATCGCATCGCGAGCGGCAGGCGGAATCCGTCCTCGTGGATCTGTCCCTTCACGAACGGAAACGGCATTCCGTGATCCGATGTGACGATGATGAGCGTGTTCTCGAGCTGCCCCGCGGCTTCGAGTGCGGCGAGCGCGCGGCCGATGTGCGCGTCCGCGTATTCCACCTCGATCGCGTAGTCGGCGAGATCGCTGCGCACGATCTCCACGTCGGGGAAATAGGCGGGCACCTTGATGTCCGCGAGCTTCTTCCCGAGCCGCACGCCGGAGCCCGCTTCGTAGGCGCGGTGCGGTTCGCTGAATCCCATCCAAAAGCAAAACGGCTTCGCCTTGTCGCGCTGCGCGAGGAAACCCTCGAAGTTTTTCGCGTAGTCGTTTTTGCCGATCCCGCTCGCCGGCACCTCGGCCATCTTCGCATTGTCGAAGCTCGGCCCCGCGGGGTTGCGCGTGCGCTTCGCCATGACTTTGAAATCGCCCGGCCCCCAGCCCTTGCCCGTGAGCCCGACGACGTAGCCCGCCGCTTCGAGTAGATCGGGATACACCGCGAACTTCGCCGGGAAGTGGCCGCCGTGACTCACCGCCTCCTCGAGCTGCCAGGTGTTGCGTCCGGTCAGGATGCTCGCGCGGCATGGGCTGCACTTCGGGTTGGAAGTGAACGCGCTTTTGAAAAGCACGCCCTCGCGCGCGATGCGGTCGAAGTTCGGCGTCTTCACCCAATCGCAGCCGTAAGCGCCCGCGTGCGTGCTGCCATTCCAGTCGTCGAAGATGATGAAGAGAATATTCGGCCGCTCGGCGGCGAAGGCGTGGATCGACAAGATGAGGAGGAGGAAGAGAACGCGTGTGAACTTCATGGCTGTGAAAGTGTGGAGCGTGTCACGTGCGCTCGCGAGGATAACTGCCCACATAGCCAGTTCCACGGTGCGGCGCCGCCATCGCTGCGTAGTCTCGCACGATGAGCAAAGATTTTGCAGAGCTGGATTACCGGAAGACGCCGCTGGGCGAGCTGACGCTGCGCCGTCGCCGCGTGCATGCGCTCGACGGGCTCGAAGTCTATGAGGTGAAGCTTGGCGACGCGTTCCTCATGTCGAGCATGTTTCACGAGGTGGAAGTCGCGCTCGCGGATCTCGGGCTCGGGGCGCTCGATGCCGGCGAATGGGATGTCGTCGTGGGCGGCCTCGGGCTCGGCTACACCGCCGTCGCCGCACTCGCGCACGCGTCGGTCCGCTCGCTCGTGGTGGTGGATGCGCTCGATGCGGTGATCGACTGGCACCAGCGCGGCCTCGTGCCCCTCGGCGTGAAGCTGTGCGGCGATCCGCGTTGCCGGTTGATGCTCGGCGACTTCTTCGCGCTCGCCGCGTCGAAGCCGGGCTTCGACGCGGGCCGAAGGTTTCACGCGGTGCTTTTGGACATCGATCACTCGCCACGAAATCTCCTCGATCCCCGCAACGCCGCCTTCTACGAGCCCGCCGGACTTCGCGCGCTCGCCGCGCATCTGCACCCCGGCGGCGTCTTCGCGCTGTGGTCGGACGATCCGCCGGATGACGAGTTCCAAGCTGCGCTCGGCTCCGTCTTCTCCGCGGCGAAAGCACACGTCGTGAAGTTTTCCAACCCGCTGCTCGGCACAGACTCCGCCAGCACGGTGTATGTCGCGCAGCGCTGATCGCTACTCGACAGTCACCGACTTCGCGAGGTTGCGCGGCTTGTCCACGTCGCAGCCGAGCGCGACCGAGGTGTGGTAGGCGAGAAGCTGGAGCGGGATGCTCGTGAGGATCGGGCTGAGGTAGTCGGGGCACGCGGGGATGCCGATGAAGTCGTCGGCGACTTTCTCGAGCTTCGTGCAGCCCTCGGTGCCGACGGCGATGATCGGGCCTTTGCGCGCGCGCACTTCCTCGATGTTCGAGATGTTCTTTTCCAGCACGCTGTCGTCGGGCGCGATGAAGACGCTCGGCAGCTCCGGCGTGATGAGCGCGATGACGCCGTGCTTTAGCTCCGCGCTCGGGTGGCCGCTCGCGTGGATGTAGCTGATCTCTTTCATCTTCAACGCGCCTTCGAGCGCGATGGGATAGTTGAACTGCCGGCCGAGGAACATCATCGCCGTCGAGTGCGCGTATTTTTGCGCGACGGCCTTGATGTGATCGTTCAGCGCGAGGATGCGGCGGACCTTGTCGGGCAGCGCCTCGAGTTCGTCGATGATGCGCGTGCCCTCCATCGGACCCATGTGACGAATGCGGCCGATGAGCAGCGCGATGAGCGTGAGGATCGTGACTTGCGAGGTGAACGACTTCGTGGCCGCGACGCCGATCTCCGGGCCCGCGTGCATATAGACGCCGCCGTCATCTTCGCGCGCGATCGTCGAGCCGACGTTGTTGCAAATGCCGAGGGTCCGCAGGCCCTTGCGCTGGCTCTCGCGCATCGCGGCGAGCGTGTCGGCGGTCTCGCCGCTCTGGCTGATGCAAAAGACGAGCGTGTTCTTCGGCAGCGGCAGGTTGCGGTAGCGGAACTCGCTCGCGAACTCGACTTCCACCGGCACGTGCGCGAGCGCCTCGATGATGTATTCGCCGCACATGGCCGCATGGCTCGCCGTGCCGCAACCGGTGAGGATGATGCGATCGACACCGCGCAGATCGGCAGGCGTCATGTTCAGTCCGCCGAGCTTGGCGGTCGCCTCCTCGCGCGAAAGGCGTCCGCGCATGGCGTCCTGGATCGTCGCCGGCTGCTCGAAGATTTCCTTGAGCATGTAGTGCGGGAAGTCGCCCTTGCTCACGTCCTCCTCGCTGAACTCGACCTTGCTCACTTCGTAGCCGCTCGCACCGCCGAGCAGGCTGGTGATCTCGAAGCGGTCGCTCTCCACCGCGGCGATGTCGAAGTCCTTGAGGTAAACGGCCTCGCGGGTGTGAGCGACGATCGCGCTCACGTCGCTGGCGAAGAAATTCTCTCCGGTGCCGACGCCGAGCACGAGCGGGCTGCCGCGCCGCGCACCGACGATC
This sequence comes from Chthoniobacteraceae bacterium, assembly GCA_040081625.1. Taxonomy (GTDB): domain Bacteria; phylum Verrucomicrobiota; class Verrucomicrobiia; order Chthoniobacterales; family Chthoniobacteraceae; genus VFJQ01. The sequence continues at coordinate 12,906 of JBEBGD010000103.1, read as the reverse complement.
ACGTCCGGCAGATCGAGGTGCAGCACGACGATGCCGTAGGTGCCGACGACTTGTTTCAAGGCAACGCGCACCGCCTCGACGAGCCGGGCCTTCGTGTGCTCACCGCGCGCGGCGTCGTAGGCATTGCCGATGAGATGCGCGAGCACTTCGGTGTCGGTCTGCGACTTGAATATGTGCCCGTCGCGCTCGAGTTGCTCGCGCAGCGTCGCGTAGTTTTCGATCACGCCGTTGTGGCAGATCACGAGCTTGCCGCTCTGGTCGAAATGCGGGTGTGCGTTCTCGTCGCTCACGCCACCGTGCGTCGCCCAGCGCGTGTGCGAGATGCCGATCGTCCCAGCGGGCGGCGCTTGCTTGATCAGCTCGGCGAGGTTCGCGATGCGCCCGATCCGTTTGCGGATCTCGATTTTTCCGTCGGCGATAGTCGCCACCCCGGCGCTGTCGTAGCCGCGATACTCGAGCCGGCGCAGGCCTTCGAGAAGGATGGGGACCGCAGGTTTGGAGCCGATGTAGCCGATGATGCCGCACATGATTTTTTGGAAAGTAAGGGCCGCGACGTTGGCAGACGGACGCGGAACGGCAAGGAGCGGTCGCCTCGCCGGGACCACAAGCGAGAGCCGACGATGGGCGCTTCGCAGGAGTGTTGTCAGGCTTTCCCCGTAAACGCCGGCCCTCTGTAAAAAAGCTCGAAATGACGCTTGCGTATCAATTAGCGCTCGCCATAATCCGCCTTGTTCTGGGGGGAACAGCGGCGCTCCGGTTACCATTCGGTGCCGGGGCGCCGCACTTTTTTTGTCCCGATCCAAGCCGCGAACCCGCTGGCATTTTCCTCCCGCGGGCGGACCTTTGAGGCATGAAAACCGGTCGAATGTTCATCGGAGGCGATTGGGTTGACGCCGCCCGCGGAGGCACGCGGGAAATTCTCAACCCGGCCAGCAACGAGATCATCGCCGTCGTCGCGGATGGAACCGACGAAGACGCGGACGCCGCCGTGCGGCGCGCGCGCAAGGCTTTCGACGAAGGTCCGTGGCCGCAGATGCGCGCACAGGAACGCGCCGGCTACCTGCTCCGGCTCGCCGACTTGATCGACAAGAATGCGGACGAACTCGCGACGCTCGAGACGCGCAATAACGGAAAGCCTCTGCGCGAGGCGAAGTTCGACGTGGGCGACGCGGCGAATTGCTTTCGCTACTACGCCGGGCTGATCAGCAAGCCGCTCGGGCAGACCTTCGAGGTGCCGGACCCGAACATCCAGTGCCTCGTCGTGCGCGAGCCGATCGGCGTGTGCGCGCAGATCATCCCGTGGAATTACCCGCTGCTCATGGCCGCGTGGAAACTCGCGCCCGGGCTCGGCGCGGGGAATTGCTGTATCCTCAAAGTCGCCGAGGCGACGCCGCTCACCGCGATCCGCCTCTTCGAGTTGATCGCCGAGGCGGGCTTTCCGCCCGGCGTCGCGCAACTGGTCATGGGCGCTGGCGCGATCGTCGGGGAAGCGCTCGCCGCATCGCCGCTTGTGGACAAGGTCGCCTTCACCGGCGGCACCGCGACTGGTCGCAGGATCATGCGCGCCGCGGAGGGGAACATCAAAAAGGTCACGCTCGAGCTCGGTGGCAAGTCGCCGTGCATCGTCTTCGCCGATGCCGATCCGGACATCGCGCTCGAGTTCGCGATGTTCGCGATCTTCGCCGGCCAGGGCGAGGTGTGCAGCGCCGGCTCGCGGCTCATCCTCGATCGCAAACTCGCCGCCGTTTTCCTCCCGCGCCTCGCGGACGCATCGAGCCGCATCGTCGTCGGCGATGGCCTCGCACCCGACACGGAGATGGGGCCGCTCATCACGCCCACGCACACGGAGCGCGTGCTCGGCTACATCGAGGCCGGCAAGGCCGAAGGCGCCGAGCTGCTGTGCGGCGGTCATCGCATCACGGATGCCGCGCGCGGGAAGGGAAACTTCGTCGCGCCGACGATCTTCGCGAACACCCGGCCCGACATGAAAATCGTGCGCGAGGAAATCTTCGGCCCCGTGCTCGCGGTGCAGCTCTTCGATGCCGAAGACGAAGCCGTGCGGCTCGCCAACGACACGCCCTACGGTCTCGCCGGCGGCGTCTTCACGCGCGACACGGGCAAGGGCCTGCGCGTGCTCAAGCGCCTGCGGGCCGGCATCACATGGCTGAACAACTACCATCCCACCTTCAACGAAGCGCCGTGGGGCGGCTACAAGCAGAGCGGCTGGGGCCGCGAACTCGGAACCTTCGGCCTCGACGAGTATCTCGAGACCAAGCAGATCAACATCACGCTTCAGCCCGCGAAGCTGGGATGGTTCAAGAGCGCGAGCTAAACCGGCTTCCCATGCGAGAGCTTACGCTTGCGGGACGCGGCGCATTCCCGCAAAGAACGCACGCACTTTCATGAGCAACGAATCCGCCTCTCCGATGGTCGAACTGCGCAGCGTCACGAAGCGCTTCGGCGGATTCACGGCGGTCGCGGACTTGAACCTCATCGTTCACGCCGGCGAGTTCCTCACGCTCCTCGGGCCGAGTGGCTGCGGGAAGACGACGGCGCTCCGAATGATCAGCGGCTTCGAGACGCCGAGCGAAGGCGCGGTGCTGCTCGATGGACGGGACGTGACCAGCGAACCGCCTTACCGCCGCGATGTGAACCAGGTCTTCCAGAGCTACGCGCTCTTTCCGCACCTGAACGTCGCGGACAACATCGCGTTCGGCCTGCGGATGAAAAAGCTGCCGGCTGCGGACATCGCGGCGCGCGTCGAGCGCGTCGTCGAGCTGGTGTCCCTCGGCGGACTGGCGGGGCGAAAACCGGCGGAGCTTTCCGGCGGCCAGCGGCAGCGTGTGGCGCTCGCGCGAGCTGTGGTGTGCGAGCCGAAGGTTCTGCTGCTCGACGAACCGCTCTCCGCGCTCGACGCGAAGCTGCGCCACCAGATGCAGCTCGAACTCAAGCGGCTCCAGCAGCGGCTCGGCATCACTTTCATCTTCGTCACGCACGACCAGGAGGAGGCGCTCACGATGAGCGACCGCATCGCGGTGATGAACAAGGGCCGCATCGAGCAACTCGCCAGCGTGGACGAGGTCTATCACCGCCCGCGCACGAGCTTCGTCGCGAAGTTCATCGGCGAGGCAAACATCCTGCCCGCGGTCGTGAGCAGTCGCGGCGACGAGCGCGTGCATGTGCGGCTCGAGGGCAAGCTCGACCTTGTGATCCCCGACACGGACATCTCCGCTGCTGCGGACCGTCTGCTCGTCTCGATCCGGCCGGAGAAAGTCCGCATCGCGCGGCAGCGTCCGTCCGGCGAATTCAATGTCTTCGAGGCCGTGATCGCGGAGGAGGTTTTCAAGGGCGCGACCGACGAACTGACGCTGCGGCACGAGAGCGGGCTGGAACTCACCGTCATCGCGGCAAACGAGAGCGCCCACGAGGAGTGCTTTAGAAAAGGCGACCGCGTCTGGTGCTCGCTGCACCCGAGCGACGTCGTGGTGGTGCAGGAGGAGTAGCTACCGCGGCCCCTTCCAGCGCGCGGCGTCGATGATCGACCAGAGATGCACGAGCCAGCCGAGGAGAAAAATCCACAGCACGCCCGCGAACACGAACTGAATGAACGCCGCGAGCAGGCGGCCCTGGACGAGTTGCCCGAGTCCGGGGATGAAGAAGCTGCACACGGCGGCGATGACGTTTCCGGCGGAACCTTGACCTGGTTGCATGGCGCGAGAATTAGCCGGACACGCGTCCGCGGCAAGAGCGCTCAGTCATCGCGCCGTCCACCGGTCAGCAGCGGCAGGAGGTGCCACAGAAAGTAGGCGAGCGAGGTGATGAAGGCGGCGACGTAGGTCCAGCCGGCGGCGTCGAGGGTCTGGCGCACGCCGTTGATTTCCTCGGGCGTGCCGATGAAGCCCATTTCGCGAAGGACGAGCTTCGCGCGGGCTGAAGCGTCGAATTCCACCGGGAGCGTGACGAGATTGAACACCATGATCACACCCCACGCGGCGGCCATGATCCACAGCGCCGTGTGCGTGGACATCAATCCCGTGAACAGCCCGATGAGCGGCAGCCAAAGCACGATCTGGCTGGCGAACTGCGTCACTCCGACCGCGCCCATGCGCAGGTGCAGCGGCCCGTAGGCCGTGGCGTGCTGGATGGCGTGCCCGCACTCGTGCGCGGCGACGCCGAGCGCGGCGACGCTGTGTCCATGATAGTTCTGCTGGCTGAGCACGAGTCGCTTGTTCGTCGGGTCGTAGTGATCGCCGAGCATCTCATCGTGCGCGACGATTTCGACATCGCGGATGCCGGCGCGGTCGAGGATCGCCGCGGCCACCTCGGCACCGCTGACGCCCGAAGAAGTGGGCACCTGGCTCCAGCGGGAATACACGCTCTTCACCCGCCAGGTCGCCCAGAGCGAGATGAGCATCGTGCCGATGAAAAGAGCGATCGCGGGAAAAGCCATAAAGTAAAGGAAGTCGGGATTTGCCACCCGGATAGCACGGCGCGGAGAGCTGACAACGCGGCCTGAAAAAGTGGAACCGTGCGGGAGGCAGCCCGCACGGTTCGTTGCAACCCAACACACAAACACCCAACGGCATCAATCATACGCCCCGCAAAGTCGGAATCAAATCCGCGGAAAAACTTTTCATGTCATCCGGGCGCGCGCCCTCGCCGAAACAACGCTTCGCTTGTCAACGCGGCAAGGCTCGGTTCACTTGGGGCAAGACCATGCGCGTTCTCATCGACTGGCTCGCACGCCTCAAGCAGCACGCTGAATCGGACCACGCCGACCTCGATCTCGCCGGCGTCGCGCCCGGGGATCTGCTGCGCGTGGTCACGAAAAACACGCTCTACTCGCTGACGCTCGTCGATGCGGAGCGCGTCGCGGAGCTGACGACCAACCGCCCGGATCGCCCGTCGGGACGCGTCAAGATCATGGGCTGCACGTTCGGCTTGTCCTCGACGATCAGCCCGGACCGGCTTTTCTGCGGCGGAAATCTCGAGTTCAACTTCCTGATCGAAGGCGTGCGCATGACGCACACGACCAGTTCGATCCGCACCATCCAGTGGGTGCGCCGTGCGGCGTAGCTACGCGAGCCTGGGGCCGGCGAGTGCCTCGAGGTAAGGGGCGTAAAACTCCTGCTGGCGCAGCGCAGCGCGGCGGAGGACCGGGCGCAGATTGTTGATGTCGGCGAGGCTGACGACCACGTCCACGCTGTGCGCGAACGCCTGGGTTTCGTCCGAGGTGCACATGCCGGCGCCCACTAGCACGACGAGCTGATGATGTCGTTGCGAAGGAGGCGAGGAGATCGTCTCAGCCAGCAACAAATTGGTCGAAGCGTCTGACGCGCCGAAGTTTTCCGCGATGACGAGGATGTCGTAAGGATGCGCGCGCATCTTGAAGTGGATGTCCTCGATGGAGAATCCCGTGTGGGTCTTGTAACCGAGGCCGCCGAGTTGCTCGACAACGAGCCTCTCCATCTCCGGCACATCCATGCAGACCAGCGCGGTCTTGTCCCCGGGATCACACACGTCGAATTGAGGCGAAGTGGGCTGCGAGTTGTTCATTTGATGCGCATGCCCGCCACGGGCAGTTCAGGCGGCCGCGCGGGGCGCGCCGACGCTTCGATGTCGAGTCGCATCCCCGTGGGTTTGTCGTCGGTGAGGCCGCGCTGCTTGTTCACGTCGTCGATGAATCGGGTCATGCGCGCCTTGTTGGTGGAGTAAAGCTCAGCGGTCTCCTCGGTGATCGTGCCAGCCTCGAATGACTGCCGCAGCGATTGATCGAAAGTCGTCCACCCGAAGGTCGCCTGCGCCTCGATGATCTCGTAAAAGCTGCGGCCTTCGTCTTCACCATGGATGATCGCTTCGCGCGTCCGGAGGTTCGAGCCCATGATCTCGTTGATCAGCACGCGTCCGCCGCCGACCTTCGGCGCGAGTCGCTGGCTGACCACCCAGCGCAGCAGCTCGGCGAGCCGCAGGCGAAGCTGGGTTTCTTCGCCAGAGTCGAACATGCCGAGGATGCGATTGATGGCCTGGCCGGCGTTGATCGTGTGGATGGTCGAGAGCACGAGGTGGCCCGTCTCAGCCGCAGTGAGCGCGATATCGAGCGTGGCGCGGTCGCGCATCTCGCCGACGAGGATGACCTTCGGCGCCTGCCGCAAAGCGGAGCGCAGGCCGATCGGATAGCTCTCGAAGTCGGTGCCGAGTTCGCGCTGGTTGAAGGTCGCCTTGCGGTGCGTGTGGATGAACTCGATCGGATCCTCGAGGGTGACCACATGCACGGCCTGCTTCGCGTTGATCTCGCTGAGCATCGCCGAGAGCGTGGTCGTCTTGCCGCTGCCCGTCGCGCCCGTCACCAGGATCAGCCCCGTCCGCTCACGGCACATGTCTTCAAAGATGGGCTGGAGCCCGAGCGACTCGAGCGACGGCATCGCATCCTGCATCTTGCGCATGATGATCGATAGATTGCCGCGCTGGCGGAAGATGTTCACGCGGAAGCGCGCGTATTCGCCGAGCTGGTAGCCGCAATCGCACGCGCCGCGCGCGACCAGTTCGCGCAAGAGCCGCCGATCCGAGCCGATGATGTTCAAGGCGATGCGCTCAGTCTGGAAGCGTGTGAGCGAGGTGATGTGCGGCTCCACTTTCGCCGGGTGCAACACGCCGAAGCTCTCGACCTGGTAGGGCCGGCCGACGGTGAAAAGCAGATCGCTGATGTCCGGATGAGTGGACAGCATCGAAGCGAGGAGTTGGTCGAGTTCAGCGCGGCGCATATGCGGTGGTCAGTCCTCCCAGTCGTCCGGCGGCGTCTTGAGGAAGACGCGGAATTTCTTTTTGTCGTTCGCCTTGTCGTAGGCCTCCTCGGCGGAGATCCGGTTGGCCCTGAGGTGATCCATGATCGCGTCGTCGAGCGTCTGGTTACCCTTCTTTTTTCCCACCTGCATCATGCCGGGAATCTGGTGGGTCTTGTTCTCGCGGATGAGGTTCGCGATCGGCGTGTCGCACACAAGCACCTCGATCGCCGCGCACCGGCCGGGCTTGTCGATGCGCTTCATCAGCGTCTGTGCGACCACTCCCTTGAGCGACTCGGAGAGCGACGCGCGGATCTGGTTCTGCTGGTTGGCGGGGAAGACGTCGATCACGCGATCGATGGTCTTCGGCGCGCTCGGCGTGTGCAGCGTGCCGAAGACGAGATGGCCGGTCGCCGCCGCGGTGAGCGCGAGGTCGATCGTCTCGAGGTCGCGCATTTCGCCGACGAGGATGATGTCCGGATCCTCGCGCAGCGCGCCGCGCAGCGCCGCCGCGAAGGACTTCGTGTGCAGGCCGACTTCGCGATGATTCACGAGCGACTGCTGCGAGCGATGCACGAACTCGATCGGGTCCTCGATCGTGATGATGTGATCCTTCCGGTGCAGGTTCGCGTGATCGAGCATCGCCGCGAGCGTCGTCGATTTACCGGAGCCGGTCGGCCCCGTCACGAGCACGATACCTTTCTTTAGCGCCGTGAAGCGCTTGAGCACCGGCGGGAGGTTCAGGTCCTCGAAGGTGAGCACCTTGCTCGGGATGAGTCGGAAGACCGCCGCGATCCCGGTGCGCTGGTTGAAGAAGTTCGCGCGATAGCGGGCGAAGCCGGGGAACTCGTAGCCGAAGTCCACGTCCCCCGTTTCCTCGTATTGCTTGATCTTATTTTCCGGCGCGATCTCATAGACCAGCGATTTGAGCTGGTCGTTCTCGAGCGACGGCATGTCGATGCGGACGAGTTCGCCGTGGATGCGGAGCATTGGCGGATTGCCCGTCGAGAGGTGCAAATCCGACGCGTTCTGCTCCTTCATGAACTTAAAGTAGGAGTCGATCTGGGCCATGTGCCCTGTTTGAGAAAGCGGACGCCGTGCCACGCGAGGGGCTTGCGCGCGGGCCGGTGCGCCGCAACTGTCGCCGCCCGGCGGTTGCCGGTTTCTTTTTTTCCATGCTCACGGTTTCTCAAGTCTCCAAATCCTTCGGCGGGCGCACCCTCTTTCAAGATGCGTCGCTCCTGGTCCGCCCCGGCGAGCGCCTCGGCCTCGTCGGGCCGAACGGCGCAGGCAAGTCCACGCTCTTCTCGCTCATCCTCGGCGAAGACACGCCCGACGCCGGATCGATCCGCACCGAGCGCGGGGTCAGCATCGGTTTCCTGCCGCAGGAGTCGAAGCCCTTCGACGACGAGACCGTGCTTCAAATCGCCACCGCCCACGCGAGCGAGGACGACGCGTGGGAAGTCGAGCCGAAGGCCAAGCGCATCCTCGCGGGGCTCGCGTTTCGCGAGGCCGACTACGCGAAGCCGGCGCGCACGCTCAGCGGTGGCTGGGTCATGCGCGCGCACCTCGCGCGACTGCTCGTGCAGGAGCCCGACCTGCTGCTGCTCGACGAGCCGACAAACCATCTCGACCTCGAATCGCTCCAGTGGTTTCAGCGCCACTTGTGCAACTATCGCGGGGCGATCCTCGTGATCTCGCACGACCGCGAATTCCTCAACCAGCTCGTGAATTCAGTCGTGGAGATCTGCCGCTCGCGGCTCGTGCGCTACGTGGGGAATTACGACGACTTCGTGCGCGAGAAGATCGCGCGCGACGAGCAGCACGCGGCCGCCTACGCGAACCAGCAGCGCGAGATCGCGCACTTGCAGGACTTCGTGAACCGCTTCCGGGCCAAGGCCAGCAAAGCCACGCAGGCGCAGAGCAAGCTCAAGCAGATCGAGCGTATGGAGAGGATCGAGGCGCCGCTCGCGGCGGAAAAGGGCGTCGCGAAGTTTAGCTTTCCGCAGCCGCAGCGCTCGGGCTCGCGCGTGATCACGCTCAAGGACGTGCGGCACGCCTACGACGCATTGGTCGTCTATGAGTCGTTGAACTTCGAAGCCGAGCGCGGGCAGCGCACGGTGCTCGTGGGGCCGAATGGCGCCGGCAAATCCACGCTGCTCAAGCTGCTCGGCGGCGTGTTGCCGGTGCAGCGCGGCGAACGCGACCCCGGGCACAACGTGAAGGTCGGCTACTTCGCGCAGTATCGCATCGAGCAGCTCCACCCCCGGCACACCGTGCTCCAGAGCGCGCTCGATTCGCCGAACCCCGTCGGCGAGCAGACCGCGCGCACGGTCCTCGGCTCGTTTCTTTTCCGCGGCGACGATGTCTTCAAGCCCGTCTCGGTGCTCAGCGGTGGCGAGAAGTCGCGGCTCGCGCTCGTGAAGCTGCTGCTCGATCCGCCGAATCTGCTGCTCATGGACGAGCCGACGACGCATCTCGACATCGGCTCGATCGACTCGCTCATCGGCGCGCTCCAGCAATACGAAGGCACGCTCGTCTTCATCAGCCACGACGTTCATTTCATCCGCGCGATCGCGAAGACGGTGCTGCACATCAACGCCGGGGTGCTCACGCCATACGCGGGCGACTACGATTACTACCTGGAGAAATCCGGCGCGACGAATGCGCGCGTGGCGTTGACGAGCGAAGGCAGGCTCACGAATGCGCAGCCAGCCGAGGTCGCGGTGCGGACGGCGGGGACAAGGGCGCCGGGGCTGCGCGAGCAGAAGGAAAGCCGCAAGGCCATCGAGCGCGCCGAGCGCGAGCGGCGCAAAAAGATCGAGCACCTGGAGATGCGCATCGCGCATCTCGAAGGCCGGCAGCGCGAGATCGCCACGGAGCTCGAGAAGCCGGAAGTCTATGCGCCCGGTGGCCCGGTGATGGAGCTGAACCGCGAGCTGACCGTGGTGACCGAGGACCTCGAGCGGACGACCGCGGAGTGGGAGAAGCTCGGCGCGCAGTCGGAAGAAACGCCCGCATGAACTGGCCGCAGCTTCTCAGTGCCGACCGCCTTGGTTCCGACCGGCCTACGGTGCTCGATCCGCTGCGCTCGCCGTTCGTCGTCGATTCCGATCGCGTCGTCTTCTCGTCCGCGTTCCGCCGGTTGCAGGACAAGACGCAGGTCTTCCCGCTCGCGGACAACGACTACGTGCGCACGCGGCTCACGCACTCGCTCGAAGTCGCCAGCGTCGCGCGTTCGCTCGGTGCGCGAGTCGGCGCGGAGATCGTGCAGCGCCACGGGCTCGCGCCGGATTTTCACGCGTCGGACTTCGGCGCGATCGTCTCCGCCGCCGCGCTCGCGCACGACCTTGGCAATCCGCCCTTCGGTCACTCCGGCGAGGACGCGATCCGGCATTGGTTCAAGACTTCGCCGGTCGCCGCGGAGACGCGCGGGGAGCTGTCGGAGGACGAGCACGCGGACTTCGCGTGCTTCGAGGGAAACGCGCAGGGCTTCCGCATCGTCACGCGGCTGCAAATGCCGGACAACCCGGGCCTGCGGCTGACGTGCGCGGCTCTCGGCGCGTTCACGAAGTATCCGCGCACCGCCTTGCTGCGTGGTCCGACAAGCGGCATCAGCGCGAAGAAGTTCGGCTTCTTCAACGCGGAGGGATCGTTCTTCGTGAAGGTCGCCGAAGCCACCGGGCTGATCCCGCGTGGCGAAGGCGTGACGTGGTGGTGCCGCCATCCTCTCGCCTTCCTCGTCGAAGCGGCGGACGACATCTGCTACCGGCTCGTCGATTTCGAGGACGGCTACCGGCTGAAGTTTTTGTCGTTCGAGGAAGTGAGCGAAGCCTTCCTCGCGGTGACCGGCGACTTGAAAGACCGCGAGCGCGCGGCGCGCAACGCAGACCCGAAGGATCAGATCGCCTTTCTCCGCGCGCAGGCGATCGGCGTGTCGATCCGGCAGGTCGCCGACGCCTTCCTAGCGAACGAGCCGGCGATGCTCGCGGGCGAGTTCGACGAAGAGTTGCTCGGCCTGGACATCCCCGCCCGCGATCCGCTCGATCACATCAAGCGACGCAGCCGCGCGACGATTTACGCCACGCAGCGTGGCGTGGAGATCGAGGCCGCGGGCTACGAAGTGCTCGGCGGGTTGCTCGACATTTTCCACGGCGCGGCCGACGACGTCGCGCGCAACGGGCCGAAAGCCGCGCGCAAAAGCGAGAAGCTGCTCAGCCTCGTGCCCGCGCAGTTCCTCGCACCGGAAGGCTCGCCCTACGAGCGGCTGCTGCGAATGACCGATTTCGTGAGCGGCATGACCGACAGCTACGCGGTGTCGCTTTACAAGAAGGTGCGCGGCATCTCGCTGCCGGGGCAATAGCAGCGCAACGCGGCTGACTCTTATTCCTACTCCCACTCTTAATCCGAGTTGAACGGCGCCGAGTAAGACTACGAGTAAGAGTAAGAATAAGATCGCGCAGGCGTTGCCCCGCGCCCGCACCTCGGCTACAGCCCGCGCCTTTATGATGCACGCACTCATCGCATTTTGGTTCAAACTGCTCAATGACTGGGGCTATCTCGGCATCGTCGTCCTCATGGCGATGGAGAGCTCGATCTTCCCCGTGCCGAGCGAGGTCGTCATCCCGCCCGGCGCGTATTGGGCGGCGAAGGGCACGGTCGATCCGATCACGGGGTGGAAGATCACGTTCTGGGGCGTCGTCATCGCGGGCACGGTCGGCTCGTGGATCGGCTCGGCGATCACCTACTGGGTCGCGCTCAAGCTCGGGCGCGTGTTCATCCTGCGCTTCGGGAAGTGGGTCCACATCACGCCGGAGAAAATCGACCGCGCCGAGCGCTTCGTGCATCGCTACGAAGCAGGCGGCATTTTCTTCGCGCGTCTGCTGCCGGTGGTGCGGCATCTCATTTCGATCCCGGCGGGCATCATCAAGATGAACTTCGCCACCTTCAGCCTCATGACGACCGTCGGCGCGTTCGTGTGGTGTTGGGTGCTCGCGAAGTTCAGCCTCCACGTCTTTGAAAAAAATCCCAGCGTGGACCTCGTCGCCGACCCGGATGCGATGGTGCATCTCATCAAGCACGAGTCGCTGCCACTGGTCGGCGGCATCGTGGCCATCTGCGCGCTCTATTTCCTGGCGATGAGGCTCACGGCGCCGAAGCAGCAAGCCTGATCGCCGGGCGCGTGGTGGCATGACCACGATCCGTTACCCCGAAGACCTGCCGATCTGCGCGCGGCGCGAGGAGATCGTCGCGGCGATTCGCGGGAGTCAGGTCGTTGTAGTCGCGGGGGAGACGGGCTCGGGGAAGACCACGCAGCTTCCGAAGATGTGCCTCGATGCCGGGCTCGCGGAGCGCGGGAAGATCGGCTGCACGCAGCCGCGGCGCGTGGCGGCGTTGAGCGTCTCGAAGCGCGTCGCGGAGGAACTCGGCGTGACGTGGGGCCGCGAGGTCGGCTGCAAGATGCGCTTCAACGACGACACCGGGCGCGACACGCAGGTGAAGTTCATGACCGACGGCATCCTGCTCGCCGAGATCCAGTCGGACCCGATGCTGCGCGCCTACTCCGCGCTCATCCTCGATGAAGCGCACGAGCGTTCGCTGAACATCGACTTCCTCCTCGGCTATCTGCCGGGGCTGCTGCGCAAACGGCCTGAGCTGAAGCTCATCATCACGTCAGCGACGATCGACACGGAGGCGTTCTCGCAAGCGTTCGGCGGCGCGCCGATCATCGAAGTCTCCGGGCGGCTCTGGCCGGTGGAGGTCCGCTACGCGCCGTCCGACGACGCGGACGACATCGACCACATCGAAGCCGCCGTCCGCGCGACCGAGGACGCGCTGATCGAATCCGACGCGGGTGACGTGCTCGTCTTCATGCCGACCGAGCGCGACATCCGCGAAACGCGCGAACTGCTCGAAGGCAGCCTCGGCTCGGGCATCGAAGTGATCGGGCTATTCGGCCGCATGCCCGCCGCGGAGCAGCAGCGGATCGACCTGCTTCTCCAAATAACTCAGAAAAATCACGTCAATCTGCCGAGCGACCAGCGGATCGCCGATCTTGCCGGACTCTTTTAGAAACTTGAGCTCTCGGAACATGACCGGATCAGAGAGGACCGCGTCGATCTTGTTC
>JBEBGD010000102.1:0-19645 GCA_040081625.1 Chthoniobacteraceae bacterium | reverse complement strand
GCCGGTGGCGCACCTGATCGATGAGATCACGCACGAGACGTTCGTCTTCGCGTTCCGCGAGATCGCGCGCTTCGACGCGACGCAGCCGCTTCGCCCGTGGCTCCGCGCGATCGCGTGGAATCTCGTGCGCAAGGAGTTGCTCCGGTTTGCGCGGGAGCAGGTGAACCTCTCTCGCTTTGAGCAGGCGCAACTGACCGCGTTTACGCAGCGCGCGGAGCGGACCGCGGATCGTGACGAGGCGATCTTCCTCGAGGAATGCCTCGGGCAGTTGCCCGAGAATATCCGGCGGCTCGTGGACGAACGCTATCGTTGCGGGCGCTCGAACGATGAACTCGCCGCGAGCTTCGATCGCAGCCCCGAATGGGTCCGGGTCACGCTCTTCCGCATCCGCAAGCAACTGCGCGATTGCATCGAAACCAAACTAACCGCCAGCGCCCATGCCGTCTGAGCAGGAGATCTCAGACTATCTCGGGGGAGTGATGTCGGGTGCGGAGCTTGCCGCTTTTGAGGAGCGCATCCTCTCAGAGCCCGAGGGCGCGGCGGAGGTCGTGAGCCAGCGGCAGATGGACCTCGCGCTGGGTTCGCTGCTCAAGGGCAGCGAGGGAGTGGAAGCGGCGATCCTCGCGAGTGTGCGCGGGCTTTCCGCTGCCGAGGCAGTCGATCAAGTGCTCGCGGAGACGGTGCAGAAGCCGCTCTTCAAGAAGACGCCGGAGCCGGTGCGCCGGCAGCAGGCGGTGCGGGCGACCCCGGCGGTGCAGGTGATGAAGAAGCCGCGCGGCTCGTGGTGGACGACCGCGCAGGCGCTGAGTTCCGTCGGCGCGGCGGTCGCGGCGATCGTGCTCGTGATCGTGTATGGACCTGCGTGGCTGAATCGCCAGCCGACGGTCGTCACGACGACGCAACCCGACATCGTCGTGGCGAAAGTCCGCGACGATTACGGCGCGCGCTGGGGTGCCCGGCAGCGGCCGTTGCGGTGGGGCGACGAACTGCATCGCGAGTCACTCGTGCTCGATTCGGGCGTCGTCGAACTCGCATTCAGCAATGGCACGACACTGGTCGCGGAGGGTCCGGCCCGAATCGACCTCGCCGACGCGGGGCATGTCATCCTGCACCGCGGGAAGGTCTCCGCGCATGTGCCGGCGAGCGCGATCGGGTTCACGATCGATACGACGGCGGGCAGGATCGTCGATCGCGGGACGCGGTTCGGTGTGAAGGCGTCGCCGGCGGGAGTCGTCGAGACGCACGTTTTCGAGGGCCTCGTGGACGTGACGCCCGAGGCGCGGTTCCGCAGCGCGATGAAGCCGCTCAAGCGGGACATGGCCGTGCGGCTCGATCCGCAGACCGCCGCGCTCGCGCCGGTCACGAGCGAAGTGCGCGAGTTCCCGCAGCCCGGCAAGATCGTCGCGGAGCCGCTGGTCGAGGGCGGGTTTGAGAAACTGGCGACTGTGGGCACCGACGGGATGCCGATCGTGCCGGCGGTGTGGAGCGGCGATTCGTGCAGCATCATCGGGCCGCACCTCGGAGTCCGGCCGCGCGATGGCAGCCGGATGCTCGCTTTCCTGCAGACGGGCGAAGGCGCCGTGGATCGCACGGAGACCGATGTCTGGACCGCTTCCGAGCAGTGGCAGTTCGTGGACCTCGCGCCCTACAAGGAAGCGATAGCGAACGGCGTCACCGCCGAGCTATCCGCATTCTTCAACCGCGTCGGCGGCGAGCTCGAGGCGGATCAATTCGTGGTCGTGCTCGCGGCGTATAAAGGCAGCCCCGAGGACGTGAAAACGCAGTGGTGGGGGCATCGGCCCGAGCTGGCGCTCGCGTATTCGCAGGACACGATCACGACCGACGAGGACCCGGCGACGTGGGAGCGGGATGAAGTGCGCTTCGAGGTCCCGGCGGGCGCGGATTATCTTCTCGTAAGCATCGCCGCGGCACGGAGCAATCCCGCAGAAAAGATCAGCGGCCACTTCGCCGACTCGATCGCACTGCGGCTGGTGATCCCGCCGTCATTCGCGGTTCACTCGCAGCGCTGAACCGCAGGGGCGCGTCACACCTTCGGTTCCCAGCCCTTGCGATACTCGCGCTTCCAGAGCTTCTCGCCGGCGGGGTTGTCTATCAGTTTGCCGGTCTTCGGGTCGCAATTCACGACGGTATTCGTGCGGTAGGCGATGTTAGCCAGGTGGCAGAGCATGGTGCTCTTCTGGCCTTCCTCGATCGGGCTGTTGAGCTTCGCGGTGCCGCGGATGCCGTCGAGGAAGTTGCCCATGTGCGCGGCGTCGCCGCCGCCTTTGCCTTTACCTTCGCTGACCTTGGTGCCTTTGCCGTCATAGACCGTCCAGTTGTTGCTGCTCGCGGCGAAGGTGCCGCCTTCGCCGTAGAAGACGCATTCGGCGGGCGGCTTCTCGGCTGCGCGCGGGTGGGAGCTGCTTTGGACCCATTCCATGCCGACTTTGCCGAAGTCGAAGACCGCGGTGCCGGTGTCGGGCGTCTCCTGCTTGTCGTCGTGCCAGTAGCGGCCGCCGGTGTAGGTGATCCGTTGGGGAAACTCGACCTTCAGCCCCCAGCGCAGGATGTCGAGGGTGTGGATGGCGTTGTTGCCCATCTCGCCATTGCCCCAGTGCCAGAGCCAGTGCCAGTCGTAGTGGACGTAGGGCTTCATGTCGCGCTCGTCGGGCACCGGGCCCTGCCAGATGTCCCAGTTGATTTCCCCGGTGGCTTTGTTCGAGCCCTGGCCGATGGCGCCGCGTCCGGCGTAGTAGTAGGAGCGCGCGAAGTTCACCTTGCCGATGGCGCCGCCGTGGAGGGCGTCGATCGCGTCCTTCATCCACGTCCGGCGTTGATTGCCCATCTGGACGAGCCGCCCGTATTTTTTTGAAGCGGCCACGATCATCTCTGCCTCGTGCGGGTTCTGACTGCCGGGCTTCTCGACATAGACGTGCTTGCCGGCCTGCATGGCGAGCAGTGCGGCGGGGGTGTGCCAGAAGTTCGGCGTGGCGATGAAGACGGCGTCGAGCGTCTTGTCCGCGAGGAAGGTGCGGAAGTCGGTCGTGCCCACGCAGGTCTCCTTCTGTTTCGCAGCGACCGCAGCCAGGCCCCGGTCGAGCCGCTTCGGTTCGACCTCGGCCAGGTAGGCGATCTCGACATCCGGCAGCGCCAGCAACGCGCTCATGTGGGCGTAGCCCCGGCCGAGCGCGACCACGGCGACGCGCAGCTTGCGGCCGGCGGCATTCGCGGCGCGGAGGCTGGCCACGGAGGAGAAGGCGGCGCCGGCAGTGAGGACGGCGGTGCGTTGGAGGGCGGATCGGCGGGAGATCTTCATGGCCATTAAAAAGCCCGGCGCGGGCTGGAAATTAGCCGCGTCATCACGAAGGGGCCGGGGGAATCGTCCCTCGACACTCTCCCCTTGTTGGGTAGCGTCCGCCCTCCATGCTCAGGCACATTTTCACAGTCGCGGCGCTTTTCCTGTGCCTGCTCGCGCCGGCCTTCGGAGCGAAGCAGGACGGCGACTGGACCCTCTACAAGATCGACGGGCGCGACTACGTGACGATGCAGAACGTGGCGGAGTTTTACGGGATGAGCGACTTCGCCCGGACCGGGGACAAGACGTTCGAGGTGCGTGGCGGCGGACGTTCGCTGCGCGGGGAACTGAACTCGAAGGAGTTCTTCATCAACACCATCAAATTCATCCTCAGCTACGAGATCCGGGAAGCCGACGGCAACCTGTGCCTCTCGCGAATGGACCTCACCAAGCTGCTCGAGCCCGTGATGCGCCCCGCGAAGATCAAGGGAGCCGACGAGGTGAACACGATCGTGCTCGATGCCGGCCACGGCGGGCACGACAAGGGCGCGTGGAGTCCCTACGGCTACGAGAAGACCTTCTCCCTCGACGTGGTGCAGCGGGCGAAGAAGCTTTTCGAGTCTCAGGGCTACCGCGTCGTGCTCACGCGTTCCTCGGACATCTTCGTGCCGCTCTACGACCGCGCGTCGATCGCCAACCGGCAGAAGAACGCCGTCTTCATCTCCGTCCATTTCAACTCCGGCGGCGCCGGCACCGGCATCGAGACCTACTCGCTCGCCCCGCGCGGCGTGCCCTCGATGATGGCCGACGGCCCGTCGGTGAGCGACCTGGTGATGCAGGATGGCAACATCAACGACGCTCAAAACATGGCGCTTACCACGGCGATGCACGCCGCGATGGTCGTGCGTTCGCGGCTTTACGATCGCGGGATCAAGCGCGCGCGGTTCGTCGTCATCCGCGAGACGAAAATCCCCGCCGTGCTGGTCGAGGGCGGGTTCCTCTCGCACAGCTTCGACGCGAAGATCATCGCCACGCCCGAGTATCGCCAGCAACTGGCCGGAGCGCTCGTCACCGCGGTGGGCAATTACCGCCGCGCCATCGGCCAGACGCAGGCCGTCGCGCAGGACGTGGGCGGGCAGCCCCGGGTGAGGATCAATTCGGACGCCGTCGGACCGCGCAGCGAGTCCAGCGTCCCCAACGCCAGCTCGCGGAACTGACGGCGTGAGTGCGCCCGTCGGCGTCTTCGATAGCGGCGTCGGTGGCCTGAGCGTCCTGCGGGAACTGCGCCGCGCATTGCCGCGGACCGACTTCACGTATCTCGGCGACAGCGGCCGCGCACCGTATGGAGGCCGCGACCTGGATACAGTGCTCGATTTCGCGGAGCAATGCGTCGAGCGACTTTTCGCCGAAGGCTGCCGCGTCGTGGTCGTCGGATGCCACACCGTCTCGTGCGTGGCGCTGCGGCACTTGCAGGCGCGCTACGGCTCGGCTGAACGGCGCGTGCTCGGCGTCACCATCCCCGCCGCGGAGACGGCGGTGAAGCAGACCCGCGGACACATCGGTTTCATCGGCACCGCGCGCACCGTGGCGTCGCGAACCTTCAGCACCGAGGTCCACAAGCTCGCGCCATCCGTCCGCGTGAGCGAAGTCGCCGCGCCGCTGCTCGCGCCGATCGTCGAGGAAGGCTGGGAGCAGAGCGACATCGCGCGGCTCGCCGTGCAGCGATACGTCGCACCGCTCGCGGAGATCGACACGCTCGTGCTCGGCTGCACGCACTACCCGTTGCTGGCGGGCGTGTTTTCGGAGTGCGTCCCGGCGGGCGTGCAGGTGCTCGACCCGGCGGCTTTCGTGGCGCAGCGCTTCGCCGACTGGCTCGCGCGGCATCCGGAGTTCGCGCCGTCGGGCGATGGCCGCCTGCGCGTGCTCGCGAGCGGGGACGCCGCGCGCTTCGCCCGGCACGCGGCGCGATTCCTCGGTGAGGTTCCGCCAAGCATCGAGCACGTCGCCGAGCATCGCGGCCGGCTCACTTTCGCGCCCGAGGAAAACGAACCGTCAGGCCAGTTCGTCCGCGGCTGAGCCCTCGGCCTGCTCGCGCTCGCGCCACGCAGCGACGGCGGCTTCATGCACCACGCGCAGCGGCACGCCGGCGGACTCGCTGGCCGCGCGCACGCTGTCGAACTCCGGCGCGACCTGCACCACGCGCCCGCCCTTGAGGCCGAGCTTGATCTGCACTTCGCCGAACGGCGTCTGCACGACCTTGATGCGGCGCGCGAGCTTGAGCCGGTGCACCTTTTCCACCCGCAGGCCGAAGGCGGTCGTCTCGGTGAGAATGATGTCGGCGAGCACGTCGCGCACGCCTTCCTCGCAGAGCACGCCGAGCAGCACGCCCGGCCGGCTCTTCTTCATGAAGACGGGCGTGAACCACACGTCGAGCGCGCCCGCCGCGAGCAGATGCTCCATCGTGAGCCCGAGCACCTCGGCGGCGCAGTCGTCGAGGTTGGTCTCGAGCTGATAGACTTCGTCGATCTCGAATCCGCCGGCCATCGTTCAGCCCTCGGTGAGTTCGCCCAGCACGGCGCGCAGCGCGTTCGGCCGCGTGGCCAGGTCGCGCGAGCCGAGTCCGTAGCCGATGCGATCGATCTTCATCGCAGGCATCAGCCCGAAGCGCTCTGAAAACTCCGCGACGATCGCGGCGCCGGTCGGCGTGATCAGCTCGTGCGGCACGTCGATCTGCCCGAGCGGAATGCCGCGCAGGATCTCGAGCGTCGCCGGCGCGGGAACCGGGAATGTGCCGTGCGCGCACTTCACCGTGCCGTGGCCGTCGTGCAGCGTGGAGGCGAAGATCTTCTCCACGCCGAGCGCCTCGATGCCGACGCAGGCGAGGACGATGTCCGCGATGGAATCGAATGCGCCGACCTCGTGGAAGTGAACGTCCGCGGGCGGAACGCCGTGAATCTTCCCCTCGGCGACCGCGATGCGCTGGAAGATCGAGAGCGCCCGCTTCTTCACGAAATCCGAGAGCTGGCTGTGCTCGATCAGCTCGCGGATCTGCGCGTGGGTGCGCCCGTGCTCGTGCTCGTCGTGCTCGTGATGGTGTCCATGCTCATGTCCATGCTCGTGGCCGCAGCACTCGTGCTTGTGCTCGGGATCGTCGGCGTGGCCGTGGTCGTGTCCCTCGTGCTCGGCGTGATCGTGTTCGTGATGGTCCGCGTGCTCGTGCTCGTGGTGTTCGTGAGCGTCCTCGTGTTCGTGTTTGTGTTCTTCAGGCTCATCCTGGTCGTGCGTATGCGTCGCGCCTTCGTGGATGCCGAACTTCACGCCCTCGATCTCCTTCCGCTTCGCGCGGTCGTAGTGCATATGGAAATCGCCGAGGCCGAGCTTCGAGAGCTCCCATTCGAGGGTCGAAGGTTTCACGCCGAGGTCGATCAGCGCGCCGACAGTCATGTCGCCGCTGATGCCAGAGATGCAGTCGAGGTAGAGGGCTTTCATCGATTCAAAGTGCGGAGTTCCGTGAGGCTGAGCATCCCGTCGTAGAGTGCCTTGCCGATGATGCAACCGTAGAGTCCGGGCATCTCCGCGAGTCGGTGCACGTCGGAGGCGCTGGTCACGCCGCCGCTGGCGATGAGCTGGCAGCGCACCGCCTCGAGCACGCGCTGCGTCTCGGCGAAGTTCGGCCCTTGCAGCATCCCGTCGGTCGCGATGTCCGTGTAGATGATCGTGCCCGCGCCCGCGTCCTCGACGTGTCGCGCGAGGTCGAGCGCGGCGACGTTGGTCGCTTCCGTCCAGCCTTTCACGGCGACGATCCCGTTCTTCGCATCGATGCCCACCGCGATGCGCGCGCTCCCAAACTCGCGCGCCATGTCGCGCACAAAGTCGAGCGACTCCGCCGCGCGCGTGCCGATGATCACCCGCGACACGCCCGCGTCGAACGCGCGCCGGACCGCCTCCTCGCTGCGGATGCCGCCACCGAGTTCCACGGGAATGCGCACCGCCTCGCAAATCGCGCGCACGCTCTCGAGATTGCGCTGCTCGCCGGAAAACGCGGCGTCGAGATCGACGAGGTGAAGGTAGTCGCCGCCCTCGCTTTCCCAGCGCCGCGCGAAGGCCGCGGGGTCGCGTGAATAGACGGTCTTTTGGTCAGCTTTGCCCTGGCGAAGTCGGACGACTTCGCCGGACATGAGATCGATTGCAGGTAGGAGAATCACCGGGCGTGCCCACTACGTGACGCGTGCGCGCAAGACAAGCGGGCTTTGCTTGCGCGATCACTGCGCGCCTCGGCGGTTGCAATCGGTGTGCGGTTGCGGGTGAATCGCGCGCATGAGTCCCCGCCTCCCCGCTCTCCTCCTCGCCGCCACCTCCGTCTTCGCCGCCGACGCTCCGAACCTCGGCTTCGAGTCCGGCACGCTCGCCGGCTGGACGGCGGAAGGCGCGGCGTTCAAGGGCCAGCCGGTCAAGGGCCCGATCGATCCGAAGCGCCCGTTCGGTGAAGGCAAGATTTCCAATCACGCGGGCGAGTTCTGGATCGGCGGTTACGAGCTGCTGCGCGACGAGCCGACCGGCACGCTCACGTCCGCGCCGTTCAAGGTCACGCAGCCGTGGGCGAGCTTCCTCATCGGCGGCGGTTCGCTGCCGGGCACGCGCGTGGAGATCGCGACGAAGGACGACGGCAAGGTCATCCACACCGCGCGCGGAGCGAACCGCGAGACCATGGCGCGCTCGGTCGTGGACCTGCGGAAATTCGGCGGGCGCGAGATCTTCATCCGCATCGTCGATGATGAGCGCGTCGGCTGGGGCCACGTGAACTTCGACGACTTCGTCTTCCACGCCGAGGCACCGAAGATCGCGAACGCGGCCACTTCCAATCTGAAGCCCGACGAGGTGCTGCACGCCGGACTCGCGCCAGCGGACGCGGTGAAGGCCGCGACGCTGCCGCCCGGTTTTGAGATGAAGATGTTCGCCGCCGAGCCGGACATCGTGAACCCGATCGCGTTCTGCATCGACGAGCGGGGCCGGCTGTGGGTCGTGGAAGGCATCACGTATCCGAAGCGCGCGGCGGAGGGCGAGGGACGCGATCGGATCATTGTCTTCGAGGACACCGACGGCGATGGGCGCTCGGACAAGCGCACGGTCTTCATGGACAAGCTGAATCTCGTGAGCGGGATCGAGATCGGCTTCGGCGGCGTGTGGGTCGGCGCGGCGCCGTATTTGATGTTCATCCCGATCGCCGATGGCGACACGCCGAAGCCCGCAGGCGAGCCGCGCGTGCTGCTCGATGGCTGGGGTTTCCAGGACACGCACGAGACGCTGAACACGTTCCGCTGGGGCCCGGACGGCTGGCTCTACGGCTGTCACGGCGTCTTCACGCACAGCGCGGTCGGCAAGCCCGGCACGCCCGACGGCGGGCGCGTGAAGATCAACGCGGGCTACTGGCGCTATCATCCGCAGCGGCACGAGTTCGAGGTGTTCGCGGAAGGCACGAGCAACCCGTGGGGCATCGACTTCGACGCGCGCGGCCAGCTCTTCGCCGAGGCGTGCGTGATCCCGCACCTCTTCCACGTCGTGCAAGGCGCGCGCTATCACCGGCAGGCCGGGCAGCACTTCAACGCGCACACTTACGACGACATCAAGACCATCGCCGATCACCGCCACTACCTCGGCGACAAGCCGCACGCGGGAAATAGCAAGAGCGACGCGGCCGGCGGCGGACACGCGCACGCGGGCCTGTGCATCCCGCAGGGCGGCTTCGGCGAATGGGAGGGCCGCTCGCTGATGGGAAACATCCACGGCCAGCGCATCAATGCCGACGTGCCGGTGCGCGCGGGCAGCGGCTTCGTCGGCAGGCATGGCGCGGACTTCATAAACTTCAACGACCGCGCGAGCCAGGTCGTGGACATCCGCCAGGGCCCCGGCGGCGCGATCTACATGATCGACTGGTATGACCTCAACCAATGCCACCGCCCGCAGCGCGAGGCGCACGACTACAAGTCGGGCCGCATCTACAAAGTCGCGCGCACCGGCGGAAAGCAGCCCGCCAACCTCGCGAAGCAGACCGACGCCGAACTCACCGCGCTCGCGCTCGGCGACGACGCGTGGTTGCGCACCACCGCGCGCCGGTTGCTGCAGGAGCGCAAGTCGAAGTCCTTCGCGCTCGACGGCAGCCTCCGCGCGCTCTGGCTCGCGCACGCGATCGGCGCGCTCGACGACGCGGCGCTCGGTGCTGCGATGAAATCGTCCGACGAATATGTGCGCGCGTGGGCGATTCAGTTCGCCGCCGAGCCCCGCAAGGTGAGCGCCGCGATCGCTGGGGAACTTTCGCGCCTCGCGCAGTCCGACGGATCGCGCGTCGTGCAACTCTACCTCGCCAGTGCCGCGCAGCGCCTTCCCGCGCAGGCCGCGGAAATCCTCCCGCCGCTGCTCGCGCGCGCCGACCTCGCGACCGACCATAATCTT
This sequence comes from Chthoniobacteraceae bacterium, assembly GCA_040081625.1. GTDB lineage: Bacteria > Verrucomicrobiota > Verrucomicrobiia > Chthoniobacterales > Chthoniobacteraceae > VFJQ01. The sequence goes on along the minus strand of JBEBGD010000102.1, from coordinate 9,900 downwards.
CCGCTCATGCTGTGGTATGCCGTCGAGCCGATCGTCGGAGCCGACCCGGCCGCCGCCGCCGAGATGCTCGCGAAGACGAAGATCCCGCAGGTGCAGGAGTTCATCGCGCGGCGGCTCGCGACGAGCGCGGAGAAATAGCGCGCTCGACGGCGCACGAAAAGCACGCGAAAAGCGCGCCCGATGAATGCACCTGACCTGACCAAACAGCCGCCTCGCAGCGCGCGGTGCCGGCTTGGCGGCTATGCGCTGTTGCCGCGCATGCTCGACAAATGTCGCGCGGAACTCGCCGGCAAGAACGGCGACTACCACTACAACTGCCCGCTCGATCAGCGGCTGCTGAGCTTTGTCGGCATCGACGCGGAGAAGCTCAAGGCGGAGGTGGCGAAGGGGATCGGCGACGGCGAGGCGCTCGCGTGGATCGAGGCGAACACGGCGCACAAACGCTCGGCGATGGAGATCGCGCAGTGGACCGCGCTGCGCGATCAGGCGGTGCCGACCGATGTCGAGGGGCGCGACTATTTCAACAGCCTCCACAAGGCGGCGGGGCCACTCCGCGAGGACATCGCAACGTGGGCGGATGTGCTCGATCTCGACGATTACGTGAGCTTCGGAGGGAAGGCGTGAAGGCCTGGCAAATCCAACATCGCGGGTCGCTCGACGGGCTCATGCAGGTCGAGCTGCCGGACCCGGTGCCGGCGCCGGATGAGGTGCTCGTGCGCATCCGCGCGGTGGCGCTCAATTTCCGCGACCTCATCGCGACGCGCATCGAACGGCCGAACAATCTCACGCCACTCATCCCGTGCTCGGACGGCGCGGGTGAGGTCATCGCGGTCGGCGCGAATGTGACGGCATGGAAGCCGGGTGACCGCGTGATCGGCTGCTTTTTTCAGGCGTGGGAAGCCGGGCGGATCCGGCGGGAGGTGATGCGCAGCGATCTCGGCGGGCCGCTCCATGGCGTGCTCGCGGAGAAGGTGGCGCTGCGCGACGTGGTGGCGATGCCGTCGCACATGAGCTTCGAGCAGGCCTGCACGCTGCCGTGCGCGGCGCTCACGGCGTGGCACGCGCTGGTCGAGGAGGGTGGCGTGAGTGCGGATGAGACGGTGCTGCTGCTCGGCACGGGCGGCGTGTCGATCTTTGCGCTGCAATTCGCGAAGCTGCATGGCGCGCGGGTGATCATCACTTCATCGAGCGACACGAAGCTCGCGAAGGCGCGCGCGCTCGGCGCGGACGAGACGATCAATTACCGCGAGTTCCCGGACTGGCAGGTGCGCGTCCACGAGCTCACGGGCCGGCGCGGTGCGGATCACGTCGTGGAAGTCGGCGGATGGGGCACGCTCGAGAAGTCGTTCGAGTCGGTCGGCTATGGCGGGAAGGTGCATCTCATCGGCGTGCTCACGGGCTTCGAGGGGAAGATCAATCCGTGGCAGATCATCGTGAAGTCGCTGCGCGTGCAGGGCTACTACGTGGGCAATCGCGAGATGTTCGATTCGATGAATCGGACGATCGAGCAGCACCGGTTCGCGCCGGTGATCGACAGCATCTACGAGTTCGGCTGCGCGCGGGATGCGTTCGCGCTGATGGAGAGCCGGGCGCACTTCGGGAAGATCGTGATCCGCGTGTAGCGATGCTCAACCACGTCTTCACCACCCCGGTGCTGCGGGACTCTGCCGGGCTCTCGCCGGAGCTGCGCGCGGAGATTCGCGAGCATCTGCTCGCGCAGCGCGCGGCGGCACCGGGCGAGGCGAAGAGCAATCGCGGGGGCTGGCATTCAGGCGGAAATCTTTTCGCGACGGATCAACGGCAGTTTCCCGAGATGCGCGATGCGATCACCAAGGCGCTCTTCGCTTACATCGCGGAGATCTTCGGCTATCGCGGCGAAATCCAGCTCGCCCTCACCGGCTGGTCGGTGATCAATCGCGCGGGCGACTACAACGTGCCGCACAATCACGCCGCGAATCTGCTCAGCGGCGCGCTTTACCTCTGCGTGCCTGCGGGGATGACGGGCGGCGCGATCGTCTTCCAGGACCCGCGGCTGAATCTCAACGCGCACGAGACGGAGGGGATGCGCCGGCTAAAGGTTAAGCCGCCGTGGATGAGCCCCACGATCAACGTGCAGCCGGTCGAGGACGAGATTCTCATCTTTCCCTCGTGGCTGAATCACTGGGTCGAGCCGTTTCAGTGCGACGAGCCGGAGGCGCTGCGGATCGTGATTTCCTTCAACAGCACGGTGCCGTAGCTACGCCATCGTCTGCCGGCGGAGCTGCCCGCAGGCGGCGGCGATGTCGTGGCCTTTCTCGCGGCGGATCGTGGCGCGGACGCCGGCCCGGCGCAGCACGGCCATGAAGGCGTCCTGCCGCGCTTCGCTCGGCCGCGTCCACTCCAGGCCCTCGACGGTGTTGTAAGGGATGCAGTTCACCTTCGATGGAATCCGATGTGCGATGCGGACAAATGCCTCCGCGTCCTCGGGCCGGTCGTTCACGTTTTCGATGAGGATGTATTCGAAGAAGATCGGCTGCCGTTTGCGCTCCGAGTATTCCTCGCACGCGTCGAGCAGGACGTGGAGCGGATACTTGCGGTTCACGGGCATGATCTTCTCGCGCACTTCGTCGGTCGCGCCGTGGAGCGAAATGGCGAGCCGGACTTGGAGCGGCACGTCGGCGAGCTGGCGGATCTGCGGCGCGAGGCCGCTGGTCGAGAGCGTGATGTGCCGCGCGCCGATGCCGATGCCCCAGTGCGCGTTGATGATCTCGATCGAGCGCATGACGTTGGCGAAGTTCGCGAGCGGCTCGCCCATTCCCATGAAGACGAGGTTGTTCACCTTCTCGCCGCTGACTTCCTCGACCTTCAGCACCTGCTCGACGATCTCGCCCGCGTGCAGGTTGCGGCTGAAGCCGTCGAGCCCGCTCGCGCAGAATTTGCAGCCATACGCGCAGCCGACCTGCGTCGAGACGCAGAGCGTCCGGCGGTCGCTCGCTTCGCCGTAGAGCGCGGGCGACGCGGGGATGAGCACCGACTCGATGAGTGCGCCGTCGGCCAGGCGGAGGAGGAATTTGCGCGTCGTGTCCTCGGAGCCGAGCACGCGGACGACTTCGAGCGCATCGAAGGAAAACTCCGCGTCGAGCTGCGCGCGCAACTCGGCGGGCAGGTTCGACATCGCTGCGAAGTCCTTCACGCGTTTGCGGTAGATCCACTCGATCACCTGCTTCGCGCGATACGCCTTCTGCCCGATCGCGTCGAAGCGCGCGCCGAGGTCGTCGAGCGTGAGCGACTTGATGGGCGTGCGGGTTTCGGGCATCGGGCAAAGTCGATGCCGGTTGCCCGCTTGCAAGCTCGCGTCGCGTCCATACTCTGCGCGCCTTTCCATGTATCAGCCGCACGAGATCGTCGCCCGTCTTTCACCCGCGCTCGCGGAGCAGTTCTTCGCCTTCCTCCAAGCGCAGGAGCGCAAGCTCTACCGCGCCACGATCGACACGCTGGCCAAGCAGCGGAATTTCCGCCCGGTCTTCATCGAGCGAATGCCGATGCCGAAGCGCCATGCGCTGATGAACGACATGCTCGGGCGCGCGCAGAACAACGCGATCAGCGCGCACCTGCTGCAGATCTGGTTTGTCGGCGGACACGCGGAGTTGTTGTGCGATTTCCTCGACGCTCTCGGTATCAAGCACGACGAGAAAGGCACGATAGAAGAACTCCCACCCGCGCCCGACAAGGCGACGCTTGGCAAGGCGATCGATGAGACGATGGCGAAACATGATCCGGGGCTCGTCGCGGCCTATTTGCACGCCTTTCAGGCGCTCGATGACACCGGCGGCTGGTCATCCCTCGAGGAACTGCTGGCCGGGGACGAACGGCTGAAACTCTGAGAGCTGTGGGGTGATACCCCTAGATAATCAACGACGTGTAAGATTTTTGAACTTTGCGCTAACGAACCCCCGCCCTAGCGGTCTTACTCATCGTTCTGGGGGGAACAGCGGGGTCGTTCCGCCATTCGGCGGGCGGCCCCGCAATTTTTTTGCCCGCATTCCCCGGTCACTGGCGCTCGTATTCGCCTTTGCCGACCTTCTTAAAGACTGTGAAGCCCGCGGCCTTGGCGTCGCTCGTGGGGAGCGGCTTGCTGACCTTCGGCGTGTTGAAGCTCGAGACGATCTTGCGCACCGGCTTGCGGCAGAGCGGGCAATTCTCGAGCGGCGGCCGGCTCGCCGGGCGGCTGAGCTGGAAACGTCCGCCGCAGACTTTGCAGTCGCCCTCGCACAACTCGTATTCGTAGATCGGCATCGGCGCACTCTAGCGCGGCGCGAAACGGATGCGCAACTTTCGACGCCGCCTGTCGTTTGAAGCAACGCGCTCCGCGCCCATTATCATCATGACTCGTCAGCACTGGCTGCTCATCACCGTCCTCCTCTTCGCCGTCACCACCGGAGCCTACCACTGGTGGAACGGGCGCGGACTCGTCACCATCCACTGCGAAGACTGGCCGGCGTCGAAGGTCGCGAGAGAGATCGAGCGGCAGAGCGGCATCGTCTTGAAGACGAATCTGCCCGACGACGTGAAGATCCGCATGCACGTGGACAAGGTGCCGCTCGCCGAGGCGCTCGAGACCTTCGGCACTGTCGCCGAGGCGCGCTGGAGGCTCGCTTACGTTTTCGCCGCGACGCTGCCCGACGCGCACGCCGCGGTCGCGGGCTTCCTCGCCGGGCAGCGGCCCGAAGGCTGGAAGCAGATGTTCTATCCGCTCATGATCCCGGTCACCGAGGAACCCGGCGCCGCGCCCGACCCCCGCGCCGATCCGTGGAATGTGAAACCCGCAGAGAAGGCGGAGTTTCAGGCCTACGCCGAACAAGCCGCGCGCTCGGTGAATGCCGCGTTCGCGTTTCCCGAGACGTGGAATCCGCCCGTGAAGAAAGCGCCCGACAGCGGCCCGATCCACAAGTCCGCGAATGCGCTCGCGAAAGCCGCGGGTGGACGCGTGCTCGAAGTCTTCATGCTCGAAAGGCGCAGCCGCGAACTCGCCGGCGGGCCGCCCGGCGAGGGCGGTGGCGGACCGCCGCCCGGTGGTGAAGGCGGGCCGCGCTTCGACTTCGGACGCCGCGGTGGCGATCGGGGCGGCAATAATGACGGGCAGCCGCGCCCCGCGCCGAGCGATGCCGACCGCGAGCGGATGCGCTCGAGCTTCATGCAGCGCGCGCAGGCCGAGATCGACAAGTTGTCCGGCGACAAGCGCGCCGCCGCGCAGGCCGAGTTCGACAAACAGCGCCAGTTCTTCGAGAGCATGCGCGATCTTCCGCCCGAGGAGCGCCGCGCGAAAATGGAGGAACGCATGAGCGACCCCGGAATGCAGGAGCGCATGGAGCAGCGCATGAGCGAACACATGGCGAGGATGTCGCCCGACCAGCGCGTCGATCGCGCGAAGGGCTACATCCAGAAAAAAGAAGCCGCCCGCAATCAAACCGACGCGAAATGAAACTCCGGAACGCCGCATTCACGCTCATCGAACTGCTCTGCGTCATGGCCATCATCGGCCTGCTCGCGAGCATGGCCATCCCTGCGATGTCCGGCTTCATCGAGAAAGGTCGCGAGGTGAAGTGCATGCAGAATCTCAAGAACATCTTCATCTTCACCAGCAGCGCTGCCGACGATAACGACAACCGCTTCCCGAAGATCGAGATCGACCCGGACAACCCCGCCTTCGGCGACGACCCGCTTGCGAAGCCGATCTTCGAGACGCTCCAGCGTTACGGCTGCACGGAGAAAAGCCTCCAGTGCCCGACCGACGTCATCGGCCCGAACTGGTATGAGAAAAAGAAGACCAGCTACATGTGGCAGCCCTTCGCCGAAGACGAGCCGACCAACAGCATCACCATCTTCACGCCGCGCGGCGCCTTCCCCGCCAAGCTCAGCCGCGTGCGCCTCTGCCAGGACTGGGATCTCGTCCACGCCGCCAGCGACGTCGGCATGCGCAAGCGCATGAACGTGCTCTACGCGGACGGGCACGTGCAGTTGCGTTAGAGCGCGCTTGCGCGCGGTCGAAACGCGGCCACCATACGCGTGCTGAAAACGGATGGGTGCCGGAGCGGTTTAACGGGCTCGCCTGGAAAGCGTGTAGGGCCTTAAAAGCCCACGGGGGTTCGAATCCCCCCCCATCCGCCAGCGCAAACCTCTCGCGCTCCGCGTCCGCGCGCGGTTCAATGGCGCCGTGAATCCCGCCATGAAACGCCCACTCATCCTCGCCCTCGCGCTGCTCGCCCACTTCGCCGCGCACGCCGCGCCGCCCATCCCCGACGCGCTCAAGCCGTGGGAGGAATGGGCGACTTGGGACGCGAAACATCGCTGGTGCCCGACGCCGTATTCCGACGCAAAAAAGCCGCTGTGCTTCTGGCCGTCGCGCATGGGCATGCAGGTCACGAAGACCGGTGGGAAGTTCGATCTCGCGGTCACCGTCTTTTCCGAGACGTGGGTGCCGCTGCCCGGGAGTCGCGACGTGTGGCCCGTCGATATGCTCGCGGACGGCACGCTCATCACCGTGGTCGAGCACAACGGCGGTCCGGCGGTGCGGCTCGGCGCGGGCACCGTTCATCTCGAGGGCGCGTTTCGCTGGAACGACATCCCGCAGCGCCTCCCCATCCCGCGCGAGATCGGCATCCTCGCGCTCATCATCGACGGCGCGGCCGTGGAGTCGCCCGCGTGGGACGCGCAGGGGTTTCTGTGGCTAAAACGCGACGGCGCAGCCGAGGAGGCGGACAAAAATTTCCTCGCCGCGAAACTCTACTCCGCGATCGAGGACGGCATCCCGCTGTGGCTGCGCACCGAGATCGAGCTGACCGTCTCCGGCAAAAGTCGCGAGGAAGATCTCGGCACGATCCTGCCCGAAGGCTGGAAGCTCGCGTCGGTCGAGAGCGCGATCCCCGTCGCGATCGACGACGCCGGGCGGATGAAAGCGCAGGTGCGTGCGGGCAAGTGGACGCTGCACGCCGACGCGTTCCGCTTCGATAACCCGAAGGACTTCCGCTACGCGCAGGGCGCGAAGCCGGCGGTCGCCGAGCAACTCGTCGCCTTCCGCGCGCGGCCCGATTTCCGCATCGTCGAGATCACCGGCGCGCCGTCGATCGACGTGTCGCAGACGACCTTCCCCGCGAAGTGGCGCGAGCTGCCCGTCTATCGCTGGGACACCGCGGCGGCGCTCGCCATCGAGGAGCGGATGCGCGGCATGGGCGATCAAAAGCCCGCCGGCCTCACCATCGCGCGTGAGCTGTGGCTCGATGAAGACGGGCGCGCGCTCACCTTCCGCGACCAGATCGCCGGCGCGATGCAGCAGATCTGGCGGCTCGACGCCGCGGAAGGCCAGGACCTCGGCTCCGTGCGCAGCGGCGGCCAGGGCCAGCTCATCACCCTCAACCCGCAGAACTCCGCGCCCGGCGTGGAAATCCGCACGCGCAATCTCAACCTCGAAGCCACCGGCCGTATGGCGCGCGCGCGCGAACTCCCCGCGACCGGCTGGCGCTCCGACGCCGACGCACTCCGCGTCACTCTCAACCTCCCGCCCGGCTGGCGGCTCTTCGCGCTCTTCGGCGCCGACTGGGTCCGCGGCGACTGGCTCACCGCATGGACGCTGCTCGATCTTTTCCTCCTGCTCATCTTCTCGCTCGCCGTCTTCCGGCTGTGGGGATTCGGCGCGGGCATTCTCGCGTTCCTCGCCTTCGGCCTCGCGTATCACGAACCCGGTGCGCCGCGTTACCTCTGGCTCGTCCTGCTCGTCCCGCTCGCGCTCCAGCGCGTCGTGCCGGAAGGCTGGGGCCGGCGCTTTCTCGCCGTCGGAAAATGGCTCGCCGTCGGCTGCTTCATCCTCGCGCTCGTGCCCTTCGTCGCGCGGCAGGTGCAGCAGGCGCTGTATCCGCAACTCGAGCGCGTGAGCCCGTATGGGGCGCTCCGCTTCAATGTGCCCGAGATCGGAGTGCAAATGGTGGAAGACGACCTGCAGCGGGCGCCGGCGTCGCCGCCGGTGGAAGCGCGCGCCGAGCGAAAGGCCGATGAATACTCCTCGCTGGGGGTGTTCGCCTCGCGCTCTCCGAAGAAAGCCGCGCTCGAAGGCAACCTCAGCTACGACGCGAAAGCCCGCATCCAGACCGGCCCCGGCGTGCCGGAGTGGAAATGGCGCGAGGTCAGCTTCGGCTGGAACGGCCCCGTCTCCGCGACGCAGCAGGTCAAGCCCGTGCTCATCCCGCTCGCGATCGAGCGCGCGCTCACCGTTCTCCGCGTCGTCCTGCTGCTCGCGCTCGCTGGTGTCCTGCTCGGCGCGCGAAGGCTCGGCGGCGCGGTCTTCCACGGAAGCGGAATAGCCGCGGCGCTGCTGCTCCTGCTCGCGGCGCCGGCGCACGCGCAACTTCCCGACAAGCAGATGCTCGACACGCTGCGCGACCGCCTTCTCGAAGTCTCCGACGCCTACCCGAACGCCGCCGACATCCCGTCCGTCTCGCTCACGCTCACCGACCGCATCCTCGTCATCGACGCCGAGATCCACGCCGCGATTCGCACCGCCGTGCCGCTGCCCGGCAAGCTCCCCGCGTGGTCGCCGCTCACCGTGCTCGTCGATGACAAGCCGCAAGTCGCGCTGCGCCGCGAGGACGGCTACCTCTGGGTCGTGCTCGAGCCCGGCGTGCACCGCGTGCGCGCCGAGGGCATGCTCGCGAACGTGACCGAGTGGGAGTGGACCTATCTGCTCAAACCGCGGCAGGTGAAGATCGACGCGCCGGGCTGGACGATCAGCGGTGTGAAGCCCGACGGCGTGCCCGAGGCGCAGGTCTTCTTCGCGCTCAAACAAAAAGCCGCCGCGGGCGCCGCGACCTACGACCGGCAGGAAGTGCAGACGATCGCCACGATCGATCGCAGCCTCGAGCTCGGCCTCATCTGGCAGGTGCGCACGACCGTCGCGCGCCTCTCACCCGTCGGCAAAGCCGTCGCGCTGCGCGTGCCGCTGCTGCCCGGCGAGAACGTGCTGTCTTCCAACGCCGTCGTGAAGGACGGCTTCATCGAGGTGAGGCTCGGCGCGCAGCAGCAGACCTTCACGTGGGAGAGCGGCCTCGCCGTCGTGCCCGAGCTGAAGCTCGCCACGCGCCCCGGCGATGCGTGGGTCGAGCGCTGGCACCTCGTCGCGTCGCCCGTGTGGAATGTCTCGCTCGCCGGACTCGCGCCCGTTTTCGAAGCGGAGGCGCAACAGCCGAGCACCATGAATCGCACCATCATCGCGGCCGGTGGCGATCTCATCCCGACGTGGCAGCCGTGGCCGGGCGAGAGCGTCGATCTCACGATCAGCCGTCCCGAAGCGATCGCCGGCGCGACCGTCACCGTCAGCCGCGGCACGCACGAAATCACGCTCGGCAAACGGCAGCGCGTCTCGAAGCTCGACCTCTCGCTGCGTTGCAGTCTCGGCGAAGACTTCCTCGTCGAGCTGCCCGCCGACGCCGAGATCACCGCGCTCACCCACAACGGCAAAGCCATCCCCGTGCGCAAGGACGGCAGTAAACTCATCATCCCGCTGCGCCCCGGCGAGCAGACCGTGAGCATCGGTTGGAAAATCAATTCCGACCTCGCCTTCCGCGCCGAGGCGGAAGCGGTGCGCCTGCCCGTCGAGAGCGCGAACATCAGCACCGAGATCAATATGCCCGGCGCCCGCTGGGTCTTGTGGGCCGATGGTCCGCGTCGCGGCCCCGCCGTGCGATTCTGGGGCATCCTCATCTGCTCGCTGCTCGCCGCGCTTGCGCTCGGGCGCGTCGCGCGTTCGCCGCTGCACACCGCCGCGTGGATGTTGCTCGCGATCGGCCTCACGCAAGTCCCGCTGCCCGCCGCGCTCACCGTCGTCGGCTGGCTCTTCCTGCTCGCGTGGCGGGGAAGCGCCGCCTTCCAGCG